>CAVWIN010000006.1:0-103580 GCA_963755085.1 uncultured Thermoleophilia bacterium
GTCGCCACCGCGAGCCGATCGGCTGCCCCGGCCTGACACTGGGGATTCAAGGAATCGTCCGCCTGGCCGACACAGGGATGTGTCGCGTCGACGGTCGGCGCGCCCCACACCGATCCGGAGACGACCATGACGAAGACCCTTGCGGCGATCGCGGCAGTCGCCACGCTCGCGCTCGCGCCGCCTGCATCCGCAGCGTCCTGGGACGCGGCGATGCTGGCCCAGGACGACAACAACGCCGCGCATGTCGCGCGCTATGACTCGCTGCTGAACCGGCTGCGGCCGAAATGCCGCCAGAAGCGGAGCGCGATCGCGCGCCTCACGTGGAGCGCCAAGCGGGTCATGAGCGCCGACGGCTACCGCTACTCGAACCTCACGCTGCTGCTCGCGCTATGGGGGACGATTCCGAACCGGCTGGCGCCGGTCGACTGCGTCGGGCAGTACGCGTCGATGGTGGTGCTGCTCGAGCGCCGCCCCTGACGCGGGCCGCGCGTGACGAACCTGAGGGCTGCGGCGTACATTGGTCGCGATGCTTCGACGGCTGGCGCTGCTTGAGGTGATCTCGGCGCTCGGCGCATTTTCGACAGCTCCGACCACCGCAGGAGCGGGCAGCTTTATGGCCCCACATTGGCTCAGAGTCACGGAGAAGCAAACGCTCAACCGTGTCTTCGGCGGCACACACCCGTTTCGCACTCACTACCTCCGGTACCCGCAGAAGATCGCCGTCGTCTGGGAGTTCAAGCGGGTCGTGGCGTGCCGGCTCTGTAGTTCGCCGAGCGGCGCTCTACCCGGCGGTCGCGTCATTCGTGTCAGCTTCGACCGCCAGACGCACCGCCTGAACGGAGCGATGCAGTTCTGTGAGGCCCGCGGCTCAACGCCGAACCGGGCCTTGTGCCTCCGGCGCTGATGGGGACTGCTCAGTCCGGCTCGACGAGCCGATAGCCCACGCCCCACTGGTTGACAACCCACGGGCGGGCGCTCACTGCCGCGAGTTTCCGTCGGAGCCGCGAAGCGTGCGAATCCAGCGTTCTAGTGCGGCCGAGCGACCGAAAAGCCCCACACCTCGCGCAACAGCTGCTCCTTCGTGAACACGCGCGCCGGCTCCGACGCGAGCTTCAGCAGCAGCTCGTACTCCTTCGCCGCCAGCGCAACCCGCCGCCCACCCACCCGCACGTCCCGCGTGCGTCGGTCGAACGCCCTTTGACGGGTGGGCGAACACGTAGTCGCCGTCACCCTGGTAGGCGGATTGCCGCCGGTACTGCCACAACGCCTCGGCGAGCCCCGCCGGGAGAGCGACCGCCCGCACCCCTGCTCGGTCTTCGCGACGCGACACGCAGCACGTTGTCGATCAGGTCGACGTCGCCCCACCTGAGCCGTTGCAGCTCGCTGCGGCGCAACGCCGTCGTCATCACGGTCAGGAAGATCAGCCGCGCACGGTCGTCCGTGATGTTGCGGGCGACGAGCGGCACCCGTCTCGGGCGGCCAGATCAGCCACGTGCGCCCCGTGACCCGCGGCCGGTCGACGCCGACCACCGGACACTTCGTGGAGCGGCACGGCCTGATCGTGATCATCGCCATCGGCGAGTCGCTCGTCGCGATCGGGATCGGCGCACGGGTCACCGCCCTGAGCGCGGCCGTGATCGTGGCCGCCGTGCTGGGCCTCGGCGTGGCGGCGGCGTTCTGGCTTGGCTATTTCGACTACTTCCCGCGGGCAGCGCAGCGGGTGCTCGCAGAGCGCAGCGGAACGCAGCGGAACGCGCTGGCGCGCGACCTGTACACGTACCTCCATCTGCCGATCGTGGCGGGCATCGTGCTGTTCGCGTTCGCGATGAAGAAGACCCTGGCGCACGTGGGCGACGAGCTCGACACCGTCCCCGCCGTCGCGCCCTGCGTCGGGCCTGCGCTCATGCTCCTGGCCTTCTGGGCGATGCGGGCGCGGATCGGCCGGACGCTCCGGTGGAGAGGCGGCCGCCTCGTAGCCGGGATGGCGTGCCTCCTGCTGATCCCGGTCGCGACCGCCGTGCCGGCGCTCGCCGCGCTCGCCCTCGTCGCCGCCGTCTGGGTCGGGCTGCACGCATACGAGCTGATCTGGTGGCGCGAGACGCGGGGCGAGATCCGTTCGGGCGGGCTGCTGCGGCTACATGAGCCCAACCCGCGCCCGAATTTCGAACTGTTCGTACGCGTCTAACGCCCTGAAGGTCAGCAGTCCGGAGGGCGCGCCTGCTCAGGCGAGCCGAGGAGGAACGCGCAGGGCCTCGGCTCTGCCGGGAACGGCGCCCGCCCGACCCTGGCGACGACGAAGCGGCCCTCAGCCTCCGACACGCCGACCTCGGCACCGGGCTCGGGCGGCGGCCCGTCCCGCTCGGCGAGCAGGTAGCGCGCCGGCGTCGGAATGAAGAGCAGGTGCGCCGAGGCCGGTTCGGGCCTGGGCTCCGGCTCGGGTTGAGACGCCTCGACGACGTTCGCGAACTCGCCGCGCACACGCTCCAGCTCCTCCTGCAGACGCCCGTTCTCGCCCTCCAGCCGCTCAAGCTCGGGTTGAGACGCCTCGACGACGCTCGCGAACTCGCCGCGCACACGCTCCAGCTCCTCCTGCAGACGCCCGTTCTCGCCCTCCAGCCGCTCAAGCTCGGGTTGAGACGCCTCGACGACGCTCGCGAACTCGCCGCGCACACGCTCCAGCTCCTCCTGCAGACGCCCGTTCTCGCCCTCCAGCCGCTCAAGCTCGGGTTGAGACGCCTCGACGACGCTCGCGAACTCGCCGCGCACACGCTCCAGCTCCTCCTGCAGACGCCCGTTCTCGCCCTCCAGCCGCTCAAGCTCGGGTTGAGACGCCTCGACGACGCTCGCGAACTCGCCGCGCACACGCTCCAGCTCCTCCTGCAGACGCCCGTTCTCGCCCTCCAGCCGCTCAAGCTCGGGTTGAGACGCCTCGACGACGCTCGCGAACTCGCCGCGCACACGCTCCAGCTCCTCCTGCAGACGCCCGTTCTCGCCCTCCAGCCGCTCGAGCTCGGGATCGGGGTCGGGTATCGCCTCCAGGACCGGCGGTCTGATCGGATGGAACTCAACAACGTTGTCGTCATCCGACTCGGGCCGCCCGCGGCCGGCCCGGTGGCGCCGGTCGATCTCCGCCCAGAGGCCGGTGCCGAAACCTCCCTGTGTCGCGAGCTCGACCCCGCATTGCTCCGCGAGTGCACTCGCCAGCGCTGGGCCCGAGACGAAGCCGCGCTCTACGAGGATGGCGCCCAGTAGACGGCCGCTCGCGGATTGCTCCGCAAGCGCCGCCGCAAGCTCGACCTCGGTGACGAGGCCCTTGTCGACCAGCAGCTCGCCCAGCGGTCGCCAGACGCTCTCCGCAGATTCCACCTGCACCTCTATCGGCAGAAACGCCTGAGAAGCTGAGGGCCACCGGGCAAAGCACGCCCCGGGGATCGGATCCGTCCGCCCGCGGGGGGCGCCGTCGAGCCCGTGAGCGCGACACCGCCATCTTGACCCACGCGGGGAGATCCCTGAATCCATGTGCGTGGGTGCCCGCCTTCTCGCGTGCCGCGAGTGATGCGCGCCTCTCGGCCAAGTTGTGGTGGCCGGCGGTCCTGTAGGCACCACCGCCCCATGGCATACCCCGACTTGTAGTCGGTAGGAACGGCTCGCTTCGGCTAATCCGGCTCGACGAGGCGGTACCCCACGCCCCACTGGTTGACCACCCACGGCCGGGCGCTGACCGCGGCGAGCTTGCGCCGCAGCCGGGAGGCGTGTGAGTCGAGCGTCCTCGTTCGCCCGAGCGACCGAAAGCCCCAGACCTCTCTCAAGAGCTGTTCTTTCGTAAAGACGCGAGCAGGCTCAGACGCAAGCTTCAGCAGCAGCTCGTACTCCTTCGCCGCCAGCGCAACCCGCCGCCCGCCAACGCGCACGTCCCGCGTGCGCCGGTCGACCACCAGCTCGCCGGCCTGCAGCCGGTCGCGCTCCGCCGGGCTCACGCGCCGCAGCACGGCGCGGATCCGGCTCAGCAGCTCGTCGTACACCAGGGGCCGCGCGACGTAGTCGTCCACCCCGCGCGCGAACGCGCGCACGCAGTCGACCGGGTCGCGCTCGCCGATCATGATCACCGGCACGTCGCGGTTCCACGAGCGGCCGGGCTCGCCCGCGCGCAGGCGCGTGCACACCTCGACACCCGGCTCGTCCTCGAGCGTGCTCCCGAGCAGTACAAGATCCGGGTGCGCCCGCTCGGCCAGGTCGAGCGCCTCGGCGCCCGCCGTCGCATGCAGCACCTCGAACCCGTCGCGCTCGAGGTGGTAGCCCAGGAGCTCCCGAGTCGCCTCCTCGGGCTCGGCCACCAGCAGCGCGTTCATGCGACCGACGGTAGAGCGGCCTCCGCCGCCACGCCAGATGTCCTTTCGCGCGAGTTCGTGCCAGACATTCGACAGGCGCGCCCACACCCGGCCGCGCCGGCGCGGCTACAAGCGGCCGTGCCGGATGACGCCGACGAGCAGCCAGACGGCCAGGATCGTGGACAGCGTGAAGCCGATCACCGACACCGAGTTGATGCCGAGGATCAGCGGCCCGCGGGTCGCGAAGATCCCGATCAGACTCGACGCGATCAAACCTGCGCTTACGACCAGCGCGACCACGAGCCGGTTGAACGCGACGTCCATCCCCTGCAGGAACTCGTCGACGCCCTTGTGCACGAAGCCGACCTCGATCTGGCCGTCGCGCGCCTGCTCGAGCACGTCGTTCAGCTGGTACGGCAGCTCGCGCGCGATCCGCACGAGATCGGTCGTCTCGCGCCGAGCGCGGACGGCCATCCGCCCGGGGCTGTACCGCCGCAGCATCAGGTCGCGGGCGTACGGCTTCGCGACCTCGAACACGTTGAACTCCGGGTAGAGCTCGACGCCGACCGACGCGAGCGTCGCGATCGCCTTGTCCAGGAGCAGCCACCGCGCCGGCAGCTCGAGGTTCATCGAGTAGATCAGGTCGAACCCCTCGCGGATCACCTGGAGCGAGTCGATCTGCGAAAGCGGCGCGCCGTAGTAGCGGTAGAACAGCTCGCGCAGCGCCGCCTGCAGCTCCGCCTCGCGCTCGCGCGGGTAGCGCACGCCGAGCTCCGCGAGCCGCTTCGGCAGCGCGTCGACGTTCTCGTTCGCGGCGTCGATGAACAGCCGGGTCAGGTTGCTCATGTCCGCATCGGTGAGCTTCCCGGCGAGGCCGAAGTCGACGAGGCCGATCGCCTGGCGGCCCTCGAGGACGAGGATGTTCGCCGGGTGCGGATCGCCGTGGAAGAACCCGTTCTTGAAGACCATGGTCATCCAGGTCTCGGTCATGATCTCGGCGAGCCGGCGGCGCTCGATCTCCGGCGTCGTCGAGAACTCGACGTCGCCCAGCTGGACGCCGTCGATGTACTCGAGCGTCAGCACCCGCGCGCGGGTGTAGCTCCAGTAGACGCGCGGAATGCGCACGCGCGGATGGCCGGCGAAGTCCTTCCGGAATTGCTCTGCGTTGCGCGCCTCGCCCCGGTAGTCCAGCTCCTGGCGGATCGAGCGCGCGAACTCGTCGACGATCGCGCGCGAGTCGATGAAGTCGAGCCGCCGGATGCGGTCCTTGGCCAGCTTCGACGCCTGGTAGAGCAGCGCGATGTCGGACTCGATCTGCCGCGGCGCGTTCGGGCGCTGCACCTTCACCGCGACGCGGCGCCCGTTCGGGAGCACGGCGCGGTGCACCTGGCCGATCGACGCGGCGGCCATCGGCGTCTCCTCGAACTCCAGGAAGAGGCGCTCGATCGGCAGCCCGAGCTCCGCCTGGATGACGAGCTCGGCCTCCGCATAGGAGAACGGCGTGACGTCATCCTGGAGCGCGCGCAGCTCGGTGATGATGTCCGGCGGGAGCAGGTCGGGCCGCGTCGAAAGCAACTGCCCGAATTTCACGAAGGTCGGCCCGAGCTCGTCGAGCATCGCCCGCAGGTGCGCGCCGCGCTGCGAGGGCGTGCCCTCGACCGGCTCGCGGCGGCGCAGCCGCCGGTTATCGAAGAGGTAGCCGAACCCGTGGCGGGCCGCCACCTGCGCGATCTCCGACAGGCGGCCGAGGTTGCGTGGCGGCGCCGTCGCCATTGGAAAAGTGTGACAGGCGCTCAGGGGGGCTTGGCGAAACGTCGTCTGTGTCGAGCGACGTTCCGCCAAACCCCCTGGCCCGTAACGTTCCCGGCCCTTCGCGCCATCTCCCTGACATGACCACGGACGCCGAGCTGCTCCGCCGCGCGCGGACGGACGCGCACGCCTTCCGCGAGCTGTACGACCGCTACGCGGCGCGCGTGTTCGCCTTCCACCGCGGCCGCACCCGAGACGTCGACGCGGCGCACGACCTGACCGCCGAGACGTTCGCAGAGGCCTGGGAATCGCGGAAGCGCTTCCGCGACGAGGCGGGCGGCTCCGCCGGCCCGTGGCTCTATGCGATCGCCCGCCACGTGCTCAGCGCCTCGGTGCGCCGCGGCCGCATCGAGCGGGCCGCCTGCACGCGGCTCGGCGTGATGGAACGGCTCGACCGTGAGCCCGCGACCGCGGAGCCGACGGAGGCGTGGCTCGACGAGGCGCTCGCCGGGCTCCCGGACGACCAGCAGCAGGCGCTCGAGCTGCGCTTCGTCGACGACCTGGCCTACGCCGACGTCGCCGCCGCGCTGCAGACGACGCCCGGTGCGGCCCGCGTCCGCGTCCACCGCGGCCTCGCCGCGCTCAGAGACCGACTGACCAGGGAGGAACGATGACCGAAGAGACCACACTGAACCGACTCGGCGACGCGCTCGAGCACTCCGCCGAGGCCAACCTCGCGCCGCGTCGCCGGGTCACGGGCCGCCGGCTCGCCGTCGTGCTCGCCGTGCTCGCCGTCGTGGTGCCGGGCGCGGCGATCGCGGTCGGCACGCTGACCGGCCCCGACCAGGTGGCGCAGAGCATGCCCGCGGGCACGCTCGCGCTCGCCGGAACGCAGCCGAGCTGCACCGTCGTCAAGGACAACGTCGAGTTCCACTGCGTGCTCGAGCGGGCGCCCGCGCCGGAGGTCTCCGACTGGAAGGGCACCGTCGAGCCGACCGTCGACGCGACGAAGCACGTGAACGGCGGCTGTCGCTCGCTCCGCTCCGACGGCCGCGAGTGGGAGTGCTACCTCGGCCAGGAGGCCGTGGCCCAGCAGATCATCGGGCCGAAGTTCCTGGGCGAGTACGCCCCGTCGCCCGGCGTCGGCTAGCCGCGCGGAGGCGAGCCGTTCGGGCCCGGGAGAGGCGGCTCCAGGAGCCGCAGCCGGTGCTCGAGCTGCGCGACGCGGAGCTCCAGCTCCTCGTACTGATCCTTCGTCACGAGCCCGAGGTCGGCCAGGACATCGGCGAGCAGCGCTCCGGCGCGATCGCCGACCCGGCCGGCCTCGGAGCGCCAGCGCCCCATCGAGTCCTCGATGACGGAACGGATTTCGTCGCGGCGCATCCCACCGCGCCCTGCGAGGTCGTCGGCGAGGCGGTCGGCGCGGTCGGCGGTCAGCGAGACGGCCCCGACGGCTGCCAGCCCGAGCTGCTGAACGAGCTCCCGGATGGCGCCGCGATCGTCCACCGCCGCCTACCTGGCGCGGCCGTGGGGGCGCGTCCGGCGCCGCTGGCGGCGCCGCTCGCGGCGGGAGTTCTCTCCGCCGCCCATGATCGTCGGCGCGAACTCCGGCGCCGGCGCCTCGGCTGCGGCCTCCTCGGCGGCGGCGAGCACCTCGGCGGCCTCGACCCCGCTGACGACGGCCGGAGCGGCCTGCTTACGCCGTGCGTACTCCGGCTCGCGTTCCTTGAGGATGGTCAGGATCGGCGAGCAGATGAAGATCGTCGAGTAGGCACCCGAGACGACGCCGATGAGCAGCGCGAACGCGAAGTCCTTCAGCGTGGCGCCGCCGAAGAGCAGCAGCGAGATGATCGGCAGCACCGTGATCAGCGTCGTCGCCATCGAGCGGCGGATCGTCTCCCAGATCGACACGTCCGCGATCTGCGCGAACGGCGCGCGCTTCATCAGTGGGATGTTCTCCCGGATGCGGTCGAACACGATGATCGTGTCGTACATCGAGTACCCGAGGACGGTGAGCACCGCCGCGACCGTCGACGTCGTCACCTCCCGGCCGGTGAGCGAGTAGATCCCGAGGCAGATGAGCACGTCGTGGGCGATGCCCGCGAGCACGGGAACCGCGAACGTCCACTGGAAGCGCAGCGTGATGTAGATGACGATCAGCAGGAACGAGACGAAGATCGCGAGGATCGCCGAGCGCGCGATCTGCGAGCCGAAGCTCGCCGAGACGCTCTTCACCCCGTACGAGATGTTGTCGCCGTACTTGTCGGTGATCTCCGCGCGGAGCTTCGTCAGCTTCGCGGGGTCGAGCGACTTCATCTGCATCTGGAACGACCGGTACTGGCCGTTCGTCGACGGGCCGCGTCCCTGGATGACGGCCGCCGGCTGGCCGACCGAGGCCGTGATCTTCTGGAAGTCGCTCGTCGTGGCCGGCTGGTTGAGCTTCCCGATGGCGACCTGCGTGCCGCCCTTGAAGTCGATGCCCAGGTTCAGGCCCTTGATGCCAAGCGAGAGAATGCAGATCGCGACCACGGTGCCGGAGATCGCGAACCACAGCCTCTTCTTGCCCATGTAGTCGATCTGGAGCCACTTCGCGTGCGCCTGGCCGGAGGCGCCCATGAACTTCGGGCTGTCGAACCAGCGGAAGCCGGCGAGCAGGCCGAGGAACGCGCGCGTGACGGCGACGGCGGTCAGCATCGAGATCGCCGTACCGATGAGGAGCACCAGGGCGAAGCCCTTGACCCCCGCGGTGGCGACCGCGAACAGCACGAGAGCGGTGATCGCCGTGACGACGTTCGCGTCGACGATCGTGCTGAAGCCCTTCTGGTAGCCGGCCGCGACGGCCGCGCGCACGGATTTGCCCGCGCGCGACTCCTCTTTGATGCGTTCGAAGATGACGATGTTCGCGTCTGCTGCGACGCCGATCGTGAGGATCAGCCCCGCGAAGCCCGGCAGCGTGAGCGTCACGTTGAAGAGCAGCAGGACCGCGTAGAGGAGCGCCGCGTAGATGCCGAGGCCGAGCACCGCGACGACGCCCAGGATGCGGTAGACGAGGATCAGGAAGAGGGCGACGACCAGCAGCCCGACGATCGCGGCGCGCACGGCCTGGTGGAGGGAGTCCTTGCCGAGCGTCGCCGAGACGGTCGTCTGGTCGACGATGCGGAACTTGACCGGCAGCGCGCCCGTCTGAAGCACGAGCGCGAGGTCCTTCGCCTCGCCGATCGAGCCGATGCCGGTGATGCGCGCGCCGCCCGAGCCCGAGATCCCGTCCGGTGTGCTGTTGAAGTCGATGTACGGGAACGACTTGATCTGGTTGTCGAGGACGATCGCGAAGTGCCCGAACGCGGCCTGCTGGTTGGTGCCGGCCGGTAGCTGCGCGGCGCGGATTCGCCCCTCGCGTGCGATCTCACGGGTGATCTCGTGGAACTTGCCCCCGCCCTTGCCCGTGAAGGCCATGAGGACTTCCGGCTCGCCCGTGTCCGGCGCGAGGTCGGCCTGCGTGCCGTCCAGCTTCAGGTCGCCGCCGCCCATCTCGGGCACCGGGTTCTTGACGTTCGGGCCAACGTGGTGCTTGAAGAGGTAGTAGTAGGTGACGCCCGGGAGCGGGTTCGTCTGCAGTCCCGGGCAGACGCGGCCGCTGACGTCGCAGGTGATGACCGTCGTGTTCGCGGGGCGGCCGAAGATGGTCCAGCCCTTGGGCAGACCGTCGGTGCCCGCCTTCGCGTTCTTGGTCGCCTTGCCGCCGGCGGCGAGGATCTTCTTGCAGCCGATCGTCTTCTTGCCGGTGAGGCACTTGGCCGCCTTGCTGCTGAGCAGGCCCTTCTTCGTGAACGCCGGACCGGCGACGAGCTTCTTGTTCGGGCCGAACAGGTAGTAGGCCGAGCCCTTCGAGCCCGCCTGTGACGTGACCGGCGCGAGCAGGTCGTACATCGACGTGTGGGGGACCGGCTGCCGCGTCAGCGGGTTGACCGACGGGTTGACCAGGTCGTCCTCGAGCTTGTAGAGCTCGAGCGCGGCGGTCGAGCCGATGATGCCGACCGCGCGCTGCTGGTTGAAGACGCCCGCGAGCTGCACGGCGATCTGGTTGTTGCCCTGCTTCCGCACCTCCGGCTCGGAGACGCCGAGCTTGTCGATGCGGTTCCGGATGATCGTCTCGGAGCGGTCGAGGTCCGCGGACGTCAGCGTGTGGCCGGGCGGCGGCTGCGCCTGGAGCACGACCTCGATCCCGCCCTGCAGGTCGAGCCCGAGCGTGGGCGACCGGTGCACGGGCGAGCCGGGGGTCGCGAGCAGCGCGACGCCCGCCAGCGCGACCAGCGTGGCGATGACCAGAAACAGCTGCGTGCGACGGTTTGACACCTAGAAAGACCCTGCCTCAGCGTAGCCGGGAACGTCCGGAATGAAAGGGGGCGGCACCTACGTCCGTGCCGGTTCGGACGGTTCCTCGTCCGGGACGGCCGCCTCCTCCGGCTCCGCCTCGGCTTCCACGGGTTCGACGACGACGGCGATGGCGCGCTTGTCCAGGCGCACGATGGTGCCCGGCGAGATCTCGACGTCCAGGTCGGACTCACGGACCTCGCGCACGGTGGCGTAGATGCCGCCCGCAGTCAGGATCACGTCGCCCGGGTTGACGGTCTCGCGAGCCTGGCGCTGCGCCTGCTGGCGGCGCCGCTGGGGGGCGATGAGCAGAAAATACGCCAGCCCGACCAGCAGGACGAGAAACAGGATTGGGGTCAAGCCGCTTCCTCCGACGAGTTGAGACGGCCGAGGGTCTCGGCCTTGAAGGATGCTAGCTCCCCGCGCTCGATCGCGGCGCGTGCGCCGGCGGTCAGGTCGAGCAGGAAGTGGACGTTGTGGAGGGTCAGGAGGCGCAGGCCGAGAACTTCATTTTGGTTCACAAGATGTCGGACGTACGCCCTCGAGAAACGTTGGCACGTGGGGCATGAACATTCGGTAAGAAGTGGCCGCGGGTCGCGCGCAAAGGCCGCGTTCTTCAGATTCAGGCGGCCCGTCGGGGTGAGCGCGGTGCCGGTGCGGCCGAGCCTTGTCGGGAGGACGCAGTCGAACATGTCGATGCCGCGCTCGATCACCTCGAGGATGCCCTCGGGGTCGCCGATGCCCATGAAGTAGCGCGGCTGTGCCACCGGGAGCAGCGGCGCGGCGTGCGAGACTGCGTCCCAGGTGCGCGCGCGCTCCTCGCCGACGGAGAGCCCGCCGAGCGCGTAGCCGTCGAAGCCGAGCGTGGTGATCTCGGCGATCGAGCGCTCGCGCAGCTCGGGGTCGACGCCGCCCTGGCTGATGCCGAAGACGAGCTGGCCGTCGGCTCGCGGCGCCTCGCGCTGGCGGGTGGCCCAGACGGTCGTCCGGCGGACGGCCTCCTCCAGCTCCTCGCGCGGCGCGCCGGCCGGCGGGCAGACGTCGAGGCACATGGCGATGTCCGAGCCGAGCGCGGCCTCGGCAGCCGCGACGCTCTCGGGCGTGAAGCGCGCAGCGTCGCCGTCGTAGACGGAGCGGAAGGTGACGCCCTCGTCGTCCGCCCCGAGGATCGTGTGCCGGAGCGAGAAGACCTGGAAGCCGCCCGAGTCGGTGAGGATCGGGCCGTCCCAGCCCATGAACCGGTGCAGGCCGCCGAGCTCGGCGATCACGTCGGTTCCCGGGCGGAAGACGAGGTGGTACGTGTTGGAAAGGACGATCGGCGCGCCGATCGCGCGCAGGTCGTCCGGGTCGAGCGTCTTGACGGTCGCCTTGGTGCCGACCGGCATGAAGGCGGGCGTCGGCACGTCGCCGTGCGCCGTGCGCAGGACGCCGGCTCTGGCCGCACTGTCGGTGGCGGTCACTTCAAAAACACTCACCGAGTCAAGCTACCCGCCACCCCATCGACGGAGGCCGGCTTGCCCGGCCGCAGTCACGCCGCGCGAAGTCGCGTGTGACTTCTATCCGCTGAAAATCGTCATGGCGAGCGGAGCGAGCCGGATTTTCAGCGGAGAAGCATGGCATCGCCGAACGAGTAGAACCGGTATCTCTCAGCGATTGCGAGCCGGTACAGCTCGCGCGTCTGCTCGACGCCGGCGAAAGCCATGACCAGCGCGAGCAGGGTCGACCGGGGCAGGTGGAAGTTCGTCAGCAGCGAGTCGACCCGCCGGAACTCGAAGCCCGGCGTGATGAACAGGTCGGTGCGGCCGGCGAGCGGCGCGCCGCGCGCCAGCGACTCGAGCACGCGGGTCGTCGTCGTCCCGACGGCGAGCACCCGCTCCGCGCCGCGGATCCGCTTCCACCCCGCCGGCTCGACGGCGTAGCGCTCGCTGTGCAGCTCGTGCTCCTCGAGCGTCTCGGCGGCGAGCGGCCGGAACGTGTCCAGGCCTACGTGCAGCGTGACGCGCTCGACGGGCAGCTGCTCGAGCAGCTCTGGCGTGAAGTGCAGCCCGGCGGTCGGCGCGGCCGCGGACCCTTCTTCACGCGCGTAGACGGTCTGGTAGCGCTCCGGGTCACCGAGCGGCTCCGTGATGTACGGCGGCAGCGGCACGTCACCGGCCGGCTCGCCGTCGAGGCGAACGCGCCAGCGCCCGGCGCCGAGCGGCTCGACGAGCTCCGCGCTCCCGATCCGGTCGCCCGGCCGCAGTCGCCGCGAGGGGCGTGCCAGCGCCTCCCACTCCCCCGGTTCGCGCAATGGCTCGAGGAGCAGCACCTCGGCCGCGCCGCCGCTCGCACGCCGGCCCGTGATCCGCGCCCGCACGACCCGCGTGTCGTTGACGACAACGAGCTCGTTCGGCCCGAGCTCCTCGGGCAGCTCGGCGAAGGTCCGGTGCCGCACCGCGCCGGTCCCACGCTCGTACACGAGCAGCCGCGACGCGTCCCGGCGCGCCGTCGGATGCTGCGCGATCAGCTCGGCCGGCAGCCCGTACTCGAGCTCCTCCGATCTCATCCGATGCCCACGCTAGCGTTGCCCGCCATGGACGACCAGGCTCTGAACAGGGTCCAGGAACGCCTCGCGGAGGCCGCGCAGGAGCGCACGCAGGCAGCCGACGTGGACGCCGCCCTGGAGCGCGCACGCGCCCAGGTCGAGCAGCTCGCCGAGCTCGCCGCGAACCTCGAGTCGTCGCTCCCGGAGCGCGTCGGCAACGCCGTCCGCGACGGCGTCCGTGCCGAGGCGCTCCCCGTCGCCCGCCAGATGGCGGAAGTTCGCGGGCTCGCGGGGCAGACGATCCGCCGGCTGGAGCGGATCGAAGGCCAGCTCCTCGCCGAGCGGCGCGCCCGCCTCGATGACCTCTCCCTCCTCGTCGACCTCGTCTCGTCCGGCTGGAAGGGCGTCGACGGCCGCCTGGAGCGGATCGAGCAAGGCTTTGAGCACGCCAACGGCGCGATCGTCTACCGCATCGAAGAGCGCCGCGCGAACGGCTAGCCGACGAGCTCGGGCTCGGCGGCGGTGACCCCCGCGGGCAGCAGCAGCTCGAAGCGGCTGCCCTCCCCCGGTGTGCTGTCCACGCGGATCCGCCCGCCGAGCGCCGTCGCCAGCTCGCGGGCGATCGCCAGTCCGAGGCCGGTCCCGCCACCACCACCGGACACGAACGGGCGGAAGATCCGCTCGCGATCGGCCGGAGAGATCCCCGGCCCCGTGTCCACGACGGCGACCGACACCTGGCCGTCCGTCTGCGCGAGATCGACCTCGACGCTGCCACCGTCGGGCGTCCAGCGGAACGCGTTCGAGAGCAGGTTCGAGACGATCTGCAGCAGCCGGTCGCCGTCCGAGACGATCACCGGCCGCGCCGCGACGTCCGACGTGTACTCGATCCCGCGTCGGCGCGCCTCCTCGCCGAACGCCTCGTACGCCTGCTCGATCAGCTGCGCCATGTCCACCTCCTCGTGCAGCACGGTGAACCGGCGCGCGTCGAGCTTTGCCAGGTCGAGCACGTCGCCCACGAGCCGCTCGAGGCGCGAGGCCTCGATCGCGATCACCTCCAGCGAGCGCGCGCGCAGCTCCGGATCCTCGACGATCCCCTCACGCAGCGCCTCGACGTGGCCGCGGATTGCGGTCAGCGGCGTGCGCAGCTCGTGCGAGACCGTCATGAGGAAGTTGCGCTCCAGCTCCTCGACCTCGCTCAGGCGTCTCGCCATCTCGGAGAAGCGGATGGACAGCTCACCGATCTCGTCGTCGCCCGGCGGCGGGAGCTGGACGTCATAGTTGCCCTTCGCCACCTCGTCGGCCGCGTCGGCGAGCGCGAGTACCGGCCTCGTGATCCGCCGGGACAGCCACCAGCCCAGGCCTCCAGAGACAAGCGCTCCGATCAAGAAGGCGAGCCCCAGGCGCTGCATCAGCGTGATCCATCCGGAGCGGAGCGTGTCCTTCGGCGTGGCGACGACGAGCGCGCCCCACACCTGGCCGTCCAGCCTGAACGGAGTCGCGTACGCGAAGTAGGTCTCGCCCAGGTGCGGCGGCACGAACTCGAAGCTGTTCGACTTGCCGAGCCGCCAGTTCGGGAAGTAGCTGTCGGGGAGGTGGCGCAACCCGGGCTGGCCGCGCAGGAAGGAGTTCCCGCCGACGTAGTAGATGAGGTTGCCACTCGCCGTCTCGAGGTCGCGCGCGGAGAGCGGCACCGGCCGCCGGTTTTGATCGAGCGAGGCGATCGCCTGCTTCTCGTACAGCGTTGCGAGGCCGCCGGCGTTCCGCTTCAGCTCGCTCCGCGTGCGGTCCTGGACGTAGCTCTGGAAGAGCCCGAAGGCAATCGCGGCGGCGATCACGCCCGACAGGACGATGCCGATGAGGAAGAAGGCAGGAAGGCGGAAGCGGAGCGAGCGGAACACGGCGCCGCCGCCCCTAAGCGCTCACCGCGCCCCTGGCATGAGCGACCTTGTAGCCGACGCCCCACACGGTGACGATCGGCGACGCGTCGCCGAGCTTCCGGCGCAGCTGGCGGACGTGGACGTCGACGGTTCGCGTGTCGCCCGCGAAGGTGTAGCCCCACACGCGCTCGAGCAGCTGGTCGCGCGTAAGGACGATCCCCTTGTGGTCGAGCAGCTCCCAGAGCAGGTCGAACTCCTTGGGCGCGAGCTGGATCTCCTCCTCGCCGACCACGACCTCGCGACGCCCGGCGTCGATGTGGAGCTGGCCGTACTCGAGCGTGCGCGGCTCGGCCGGACGGCGGTCGGCGTTGGCGCGGCGCAGGATGGACTTAACGCGCGCGACGAGCTCGCGCGGGTTGAACGGCTTCGTCATGTAGTCGTCTGCGCCGACCTCGAGGCCGATGATCTTGTCCACGTCCTCGTCGCGCGCCGTCAGCATGAGGATCGGCACATCGGAGCCCTTGCGCATCCGCCGGCAGACGTCGATGCCGTCGGCGTCGGGGAGCATCAGGTCGAGCACGACGAGCGAGGGCTTGGCGGCCTCCAGCTTCACGAGCGCGTCAGCGCCAGTCGCCGCGGTCTCGACGCCGTAGCCCGCGTTGCGCAGGTAGAGCGCCACGAACGAGGCGATTGACTCCTCATCCTCGACGACGAGGATCGTCTGGACGGTTCCGGTAGGGGGCATTCCGTCGTCCAGCATGCCAGAGCGGGTGGTCAGGGCCGAGACGGCATGCGGCGCTTCGGCGGAGGCGGCGGCTGCGGGCCCTTGATCGTGACCCACGTGCGGACGTCGGGAACCGGCACCTGAGGCGAGTCGTTCAGCTGGTAGGTGCCGTCGGACAGGCCGAGCTCGGTGTAGCCGGCGCCGAGCAGCATCGCCTTCCCGCGGCCCACGACGCTCAGCTCCACGCCGACGCCCTGGTCGATCTGGACGGTGAACTTGCCGCTTGTGCGAAATCGAATGTTCTTGCAGCAGTAGACGGTCGTCGTGGGCGTCTTGATCTTGATCGACTGATACCCGCGCACGATCGTCGTGCCGGTGTTCGAGTAGGGGTTGGTGAAGGTCACCTTGCCGCGGTCGACACGACCGACCAGCCCGCCCTGCACGTTCTGTAGCTGGAACGTCCCGCGGCCGTCCACCACGGCGAAGGTGCCGTCGCGCTGGCCGCGCATTCCGAGCGGCGACGAGGCAGCCGCGGTCGACGCCGCAAGTGCGGCGACGACCACGCCGAGAAGGAGGGCGCGGGTTCCCACTGTCCGAAGTATCGGGGTCTGCCGTGTGAACACGATGAGTAAGACGTAAGAAAGCCGTTAACGGCCGAGACCTCCATAGCCTTCTTAAGATCGCGTACGTGCACGAGATCACCGCCTTCGGGACGATCGTGCTCATCGTCGGCGGGGCGTTTGTGCTCGCCGTCCTGGCGAGCAAGCTGACCTCGTACGTCCCGGTGCCCGCGCCGGCGATCTTCCTGCTCGCCGCCGCCGTGGCCTCGGACGTGTTCCCACGTCTCGGCAACGAGCTCTCGATCAAGACGGTCGAGCGGGTCGGCGTGGTCGCGCTGATCCTGATCCTGTTCGACGGCGGCATGCACGTCGGCTGGCGGCGCTTCCGCGCGTCGGTGGTGCCGATCGGCGTGCTGGGCGTGGTCGGGACGTTCGCGACCGCGCTGATCATCGCCGTCGCCGCGCACGCGCTCTTCGACTTCAGCTGGACGACCGCCGGGATCGTCGCCGCGGCCCTGGCTCCCACCGACCCCGCAGTCATGTTCGCGGTGCTGGGCCGCCGCGAGATCCGCGGGCGGACCGGGACGATCCTCGAGGGCGAGTCGGGCGCCAACGACCCCGTCGCGATCGCCCTGATGATCGGGATGCTCGACATCGCCTCACATGGCGGCCACGTCTCCGCGAATGTGGTCGGCGACTTCGCGCTCGAGATGGCCGTCGGCCTGCTCGCCGGCTACCTCGGCGCGCGGGTGCTGCTGCCGTTCATGCGCACATCGCTGCCGCACGAGGGGCTGTACCCGCTGCGCACCCTCGCCGTGAGCCTCGCCATCTACGGGGCGGCCACCGTGGCGCACGGCTCCGGCTTCCTCGCCGTGTTCGTCACCGGCATCCTCGTCGGCGACGCGCGCGCGCCGTACAAGGCCGAGATCGAGGGTTTTCATCGCGCGCTCGCCAGCCTGGCGGAGATCACGGTGTTCGTCGCGCTCGGGCTGACCATCGACCTGGGCGACGTGTTCTCCGGGTCGGACTGGCTCAGAGCGCTCGCGCTCGGCGTCGTGCTCGCGCTGGTCGCGCGGCCGCTCGTCGCCGGGCCGCTGCTCCTCCCCGTCCGCCTGCGCTGGGGCGAGCGGCTTTTCATCATGTGGAGCGGCCTGAAGGGAGCGGTGCCGATCCTGCTCGCGGCGCTCGCCCTGCTGCAGGGCGTCGACCACGCGCAGCAGATCTACGAGATCGTCTTCGTGGTCGTCGCCTTCTCGGTGATCGTGCAGGGATCACTCGTGCCGTCGATGGCTCGGTGGCTGCGCGTGCCGATGCGCATCTCCGACCTCGAGCCCTGGCATATCTCCATGCGGCTGCCCAGGGAGCCGTCCGGCGTGCGCCGCTTCACGGTTGCGCCCGGCGCCCGGGCGGCCGGCGAGCGGATCGAGGAGCTGCCGCTCTCCGAGCGAGCGTGGATCGTGATGCTCGTCCGCGACGGCGAGCCGGTGCGTGCGGGCGGTTCGACCGAGCTCGCCGCCGGCGACGAGGTGCTCGTGATCACCGGCGGGCACGACGCCGACGTGCTCCGCCGGCTGTTCGAGCGTCAGTCGTCGTAGCGGTAGAAGCCGCGGCCGCTCTTGCGGCCGAGCAGGCCCGCCTGCTGCATGCGGACGAGCCGCGCCGGCGGCGCCATGCGCGGCTCGCGGAGTGCCTCGTAGAGCGCCTCCGACGCGTGCACGTGGATGTCGATCCCGACGAGGTCGACGAGCGCGCAGGGCCCCATCGGCCAACCCGCGCCGCCCTTCATGCCGGCATCGAGGTCCTCGGGCGTGACGCGCGCCTCGTCGAGGACGCGGATGCAGTCGTTCAGGAGCGGGATCAGCACCCGGTTGACGACGAAGCCCGGCGTGTCGTGGCAGCGGATCGGCGTCTTGCCGAGGCGGCTCGCGAAGTCGAACGCGGTCTCGTAGACGTCGTCGTCCGTGAGCTCCGTGCGCACCACCTCGACGAGCGGCATCAGCGGCGCCGGGTTGAAGAAGTGCAGCCCCACGACCCGCTCCGGCCGGCCGCTGGCGGCCGCGATCTCGGTGACGGGCAGCGCCGACGTGTTCGTCGCCAGGATCGCCTCGCGCCCGAGGATCCCGTTCAGCGCGCCGAAGACCTCGCGCTTCAGCTCGGGCTCCTCCAGCACCGCCTCGATCACGAGGTCGCAGCCGGCGAGATCGGAAAGCTCTGTCGTGACGCGCAGGCGGGCGACCATCTCGTCGCGGGCCGTCGCCTCCAGCTGGCGCTTCTCGACCTTGCGCGTCAGGAAGTGCTCGATGCGCCCGCGCGCCCGCTCGCCCAGCTCGGCCGTGACCTCGCGGCCGCCGACCTCGAAGCCGGCCTCGAGCGCGACCTGGGCGATGCCGGCGCCCATGGTGCCCAAACCGACGACGCCGACCGAGCGAATCTCCACGACCCGATCCTGCCCTAACGGAAGGAGGGGCGCCCCCAGCGCGTCCTGAGCACATGCCCCGCTCATTCGTCATCCTCGCCGCCCTCGCGCTGCTGCTGCTCGCCGTGGCGGGCGCCGTCGTCGACCTGACGCGCGGTCGCCGTCCGGCGCTCATCGGCGGCTAGCGAGCAGCCACAGCCACCGCACTTCGCCCTCCGGCTCCTGCATCGCCTCGACCCGCTGGTCGACGATCTCCAGGCCGGCTTCATCGGCGAGCCGCAGCGTCGTGTCGGCGTCCCAGCCACTGAAGAACATCTCGGCGCCGAGCCAGTCGCCCTGCCAGGCCGGCAGATCGGAGGCAGCCAGGGACGCCAGGAACAGCCCGCCCGGGCGCAGCCAGCCGCGGATGCGGCCGAAGAGCGGTCAGGAGCTCCTCGCGCGGAAGGTTGTTGAGCGCGTAGAGCGAGACGACGGCGTCGAACGCCGCCATCGGGGAGCTCGACGGTCGCCGCGTCGCCGTGGATGAACGTCGCGGTGGGCACCCGGTCGCGCGCGCGCCGGAGCTGCTCGGCGGAGATGTCGACGCCGGTCAGGCGGCCGTGCGCGGCGAGCCGCTGCGTCGTCGGGCCACCGGCGCCGCAGCCGAGCTCGAGGATGTCGGCGCCGGGCGCGACGCGGCCGAGCAGGTCGTCGACGCGCGCGTCGCGCTCGGTGTCGTCGATCTGCGCCTGCCACTCGGCGAACCGGTCGGGGATCTGGTCCCAGCCGCGCTCGACGACCGCCTTCGCGATCAGGCCGGCCGCCTGCTCGAACTGCTCCCGGCTTACGCGAATATGTGAGTGACGCCAGATGCTCTGCGGGAAGATCCCGGCCGCCTCGACGGGAGGCGCGCCGTCGAGATCGTCGAGCACGACCACCGGCCGGATCGGGAACCGCCACGCCAGGCGCTCACCCTTCGGAGCGTGCTCCGGCTCGCCGGTGATCTCGACGACGCCGTACACCGCCTGCCACACCGCCGCGTAGAGGATCGCGGGCTCGCCCGGCTGCACGCTCGGCCGCTTCGACGAGCCGTGCGCATGGATCGCGTCGCGGTCGACCTCTCGTGGGAGCGGGTGCGAGCCGCGCCCGCGGACGAGGAGCCAGTCGTCAGAAGCGCTCGACGACGCCGGCGATCGCCATGCCGAAGCCGACGCACATCGCCGCGATGCCGTAGCGCTCGCCGCGGCGGTCGAGCTCGTTCAGCAGCGTCGCCGTCATGCGCGCGCCGGTGGCGCCGAGCGGGTGGCCGAGCGAGATGCCGCCGCCGTTCGGGTTGATGTCCGCCCAGCGGTCCTCGAGCCCGGCGTCGTGCGCGAACTGGAGCACCACCGACGCAAACGCCTCGTTGACCTCGATCACCGCGATGTCGTCCCAGGTCAGGCCGGCGCGGCCGAGCGCCTTCGCGCACGCCTGCGGGTTGCCGTGCAGCATCCGGTGCGGGTCGACGCCGGCGAGGCCGAAGGAGACGAAGCGCCCGCGCGGCTCCAGGCCGAGCCGCGTCGCCGCGGCCTCGCTCGCGAGCAGCACCGCGGCGGCGCCGTCGCAGATCTGGCTCGAGTTCCCGGCCGTCACGACGCCGTCCGGGATGAACGCCGGCGCCAGTGAGGCCAGCTTCTCGGCCGAGGTGTCCCGGCGCGGGGTCTCGTCGTGCACGAGGGCGCGCACGGGGGCCGCAACGGCAGCGCCGCCGCCGGGCGCCGGCTCCGGCTCCGCAGCGCCGCCGCCTGCGTCGAGCTCGATCGGGACGATCTCGTTGTCGAAGCGCCCCTCGTCGGTCGCCGCGACCGCGCGCCGGTGCGACTCCAGCGAGTAGGCGTCGAGCGCCTCGCGGCCGAGCCCCCAGTCGCGGGCGATCACCTCGGCCGAGATGCCCTGCATGACGATGTCGTGCCGGGCGGTCAGCTCGGGCGAGAGGTCGCCGCCGTTCGAGCCCATGGGGACGCGCGACATCATCTCGACGCCCGCCGAGACGACGACGTCGAGCTCGCCGGCGCGGATCGCCGTCGCCGCGTTGAAGTTCGTCTGCATCGAGGAGCCGCACTGGCGGTCGACCGACGTGCCGCAGACCGTGTCCGGCCAGCCGGCGATGAGCGGCACCATCCGGCCGATGTTCCAGCCCTGCTCGCCGATCTGCGTGACGCAGCCCATCTGGACGTCCTCGACCTCGGCCGGGTCGAGCGCCGTTCCGCTCGACGAGCGCGTTCAGCATGCGGGCCGCGAGCTCGTCGCCGCGCGTGCCGGAGAGCGCGCCGTTCCGCCGCCCGATCGGCGAGCGAAGGGCATCGATGATCAGCGCGTCGCCCACGCGTCGAGTCTACGCAGCCGACGCGTAGAGCCCCCATTCGCCCCGGCACGCCCTTGAGCTCGTGCAGGCCGCGGTCGGCGAACTCGATGCCGGAGCCGGCGACGAGGTCCTTCACCGTCCGCGAGACGAGCACCTCGCCCGGGGCGGCGAGCGCGGCGACACGCGCGCCGATCGAGACGGCGATTCCTGCGACCTTGGCGTCGTGGAGCTCGCATTCGCCCGTGTGGACGCCTGCGCGCACGTCGAGCCCAAGCGCGCTGACGGCGGCGACGACAGCCTGCGCACAGCGGATCGCCCGCGCCGGTCCGTCGAACGTCGCGAAGAACCCGTCCCCCGCGGTGTCCTTCTCCTCGCCGCGAAAGCGGACGAGCTCACGCCGGACGAGGCCGTGGTGGCGGTCGAGGAGCTCGCGCCAGGCGGCGTCGCCGAGCTCGGCCGCGCGTTCCGTGGAGCGGACGATGTCCGTGAAGAGCAGCGTCGACAGCACCGTGTCGGGCACGACCGGCGACATGTCACCCCGGACGAAGCGCTGCGACCTCTTCGGGAATCTCGGCCGAGAGGAAAACACCCCAGTAGTCCTCGCCGGAGACGCGGAGCGCCGTGGCACCTGGGATGAGCCGCCCGACGGCGCGAGCCGCCTCCTCCATCACCGGCCGGTAGAGGACGAGCGTCGGCACGTGGACTGCCGGCAGGAGGTCGCGCAGGTCGGTCTCGGCCCAGGCGCGGTTCAGCGCGTACGCGACCGCCGGCGTCGCCCCGACACGCAGCCAGTTGGCGAACCAGAGCCGGTCCTCGTCCCGCGCGAGCAGCGTCGGACAGGTGTGCTCGAGGAGCGCGTCGCAATAGTCCTGGCTTCCCCAACGTTCGCGCAGCTCCGCCAGGTCTCGCTCGTCGTCCTCCGACCGCGCGGCCATCCCTTCCGCGTGTGCCGAGGGATGGAACAGCGCGATCGCCCGCGTCCGCTCGGGGTACGTCGCCGCGTGCATTGCGGCGAGCGAGCAGCCGTCGTGCGAGCCCAGGAGCACCGCGCGCTCCGATCCCGCGGCATCGAGGACGGCGTGCAAGTCCTCCATCCGCGTCTCGAGCGCCGGATAGTGGCCGCCGAGGTCGGACAGGCCCGTGCCGCGCTTGTCGAACAGGATCAGGCGAAAGGAATCCGTCAGCGCGTCGTAGAAGCGGCGCCAGTACGGCGACGCCCAGCCGTAGACGAGGTTCGAGACGTAATCGGGCACGTACACGAGGTCGGTTTCGCCTCCCCCAACGACCTGGTATGCGATCGCCGCTCCGCCGCTGCGCGCATAACGGACATCCGGGTGCATGGTCGTCACAGGTCGCGCGGCTCGGCGACGTGCGCGATCCAGATGCGCCGCGGCTCGAGCGCCAGCAGCGCCTGGCCCGACACGCTGCGGTCGAACTGCCCCCAGGTGTAGCCGACGTCGCCAGCGACGATCACGAGCCCGTCGTCCGTGTCGACCAGCACCGACTGATGTCCCGGCGAGTGTCCGGGCGTCGGAACGAGCCGAACGCCGGGCAGGATCTCTGCCTCCCCGTCGTGCTCGACGTAGGTCGCGCCCTCGAACTGCACCCACTCCTCGAGGTAGTCGGGCGCCTTCGCAGCCTCCAGCTCGGCGCGCTGCACGTGGATCGGCACGCCCGGGAAGAGCCGGTTGCCGCCGCAGTGGTCGAAGTGCAGGTGCGTGTTGATCACGCAGAGCACGTCGCGCGGGATGAGGTGCGGCGTCGAAGCGGACGCCCCATTCGGCGTCCAGCTCGGGCGTCGAGTCGATCATCCCGGTGTCGACGAGGATCCGCCCCTCGGGGTGCTCGATCACGTGGATGGAGTTCGGCCAGCGTT
The DNA here is from genome assembly GCA_963755085.1 of uncultured Thermoleophilia bacterium. Classification (GTDB taxonomy): domain Bacteria; phylum Actinomycetota; class Thermoleophilia; order Gaiellales; family Gaiellaceae; genus JACVRM01. The sequence goes on from CAVWIN010000006.1 coordinate 22,749, forward strand.
CGCCCTCGAAGAGCACGTCGCCGTATCGGATCGCGCGAACGTCGTCCAGGTGCACCGACGTAGACTCTCTCGCATGGCCGCCACCGCTGTCGAGCGCCGCGCGTTCATCGACGGCGAGTGGGTCGAGACGGGCGAGTGGGTCGAGGTGCGCTCGCCGTACTCGGGCGACGTCGTCGGCCGGGTCACGAAGGCCGGCGCGGCCGAGGCGCAGCGCGCCGTCGACGCCGCCGCTCGCGCGATGGAGAGCCCGCTCCCGGCGCACAAGCGTGCGGAGATCCTCGTCCGCGTCGCCGGCTATCTCGGCCGGCGCCACGAGGAGGCCGCCCGCACGATCTCCAACGAGGCCGGCAAGCCGATGAAGGCCGCGCGTGTCGAGGCCGCGCGGGCGATGTCCACCTACACGATGGCCGCCGTCGAGGCGCGCAAGCTGGCCGGCGACGTCGTGCCGATGGACGCCACGCAGGCGGGCGAGGGCAAGTTCGCGTTCACGCTGCGGCAGCCACTCGGCGTCGTCGGCGCCATCTCGCCGTTCAACTTCCCGCTCAACCTCGTCGCTCACAAGATCGCGCCGGCGCTCGCCGCCGGCTGCGCCGTCGTGCTGAAGCCGGCGAGCGCGACCCCGCTCTCGGCGCTGCTGCTGGCGGAGCTCGAGGAGGAGGCGGGCCTCCCGGCCGGCTGGCTGAACGTGCTCGTCGGGCCCTCGGCGGAGATCGGCGACGTGCTCGTCGCCGACGACCGCGTCGGCGTCCTGACCTTCACCGGCTCCGGCCCCGTTGGCTGGAAGCTGCGCGAGCGCGCGCCCCGCAAGAAGGTGCTGCTCGAGCTCGGCAACGCGACGCCCGTGATCGTCGAGGCAGACGCCGATGTCGACGCCGCCGCGGCGGCCGTCGCGGCGAACGCATTCTCGTTCGCCGGCCAGAGCTGCATCTCCGTGCAGCGCGTCTACGTCGCGCGCGCTGCCTACGACCGCTTCGTGAGCGAGCTCGTCCCGCGCGTCGACGCGCTCGCCGTCGGCGACCCGGCCGATGACGACACCGACGTCGGTCCGGTGATCGACGAGGACGCCCGCGACCGCATCCTCGAGTGGATCGACGAGGCACGCAGCGCCGGCGCGGAGATTCTCAGCGGCGGCGAGCTCCAGGACGGGCTGATCCGTCCGACCGTGATCGCAAACGCGCCGGCAGATGCAAAGGTCTCGTGCGAGGAGGTGTTCGGCCCCGTGATGACGGTCGCGCCGTACGACTCGCTCGAGGAGGCGATCGAGCGCGCGAACGGGACGCGCTACGGCCTCCAGGCCGGCATCTTCACCGCCAACGTGAAGACGGCGATGCGCGCCGCCCGCGAGCTCGAGTTCGGCGGCGTGATCGTCAACGAGGCGCCCACGTTCCGGGCCGACCAGATGCCCTACGGCGGCGTCAAGGACTCCGGCAACACGCGGGAAGGCCCCGCGTACGCCGTCCGCGAGCTCACCGAGGAGCGCGTGGTCGTCCTCCAGCTCTGACGTTTTCGGCAGCTAGGCTTGCCGCGCCATGGCGGGACGCTCGCTTTTCGGGCGCGACCGGCCGGTGCCGCCCGTCCCGGAGGCCCCGCCACGCGCCGCCACGCCGGGCCAGCTCCGGCGCGAAAGGCGTGCGTTGAGCCGCGTGCGCGAGGAGCGCATCCGCGATCTCGGCGGGCTCGCGCTGGAGATGGTCCGCCGCAACCGCTTCCGTCAGGACCTGCTCTTCGAGCAGTGCCGCGAGCTGCTCGTGCTCGAGGACCGCATTCGCCTGCTCGACGAGGCGCTCGACCGCGCGTCGGCCGCTCGCCGCCGGCGCGGCGGCATGTACTGCGAGTGCGGCGCGCCGCTCGTCTGGGGCGCGCATTTCTGCGCCAACTGCGGACGCGGCGCCGGTGAGGCCGTCGTCAGCTGCGCGCGGTGCAGCGCCCCGCTGCCCGCGGACGCGCGCTTCTGCGGCAACTGCGGCACGGTGGCCGACGACACGGCGCGCTCCGAGCACGTCTCGGCGAGCTACGAGCAGACCGCGCATGGCGAGGAGTTCTGGCGCGAGGCGCAGGAGGGCGACCCGTGGGAGCGGTAGCGCCCGAGGCCGACCACTGCCCGCACTGCGACGCCGGCGTGGCGCCGGGGCAGGAGTACTGCCTCGAGTGCGGCGCGCGGCTGCCACGGCCGCACGGCGTCATGCCGGCGCTCGCCGGCGCCTGGCGCGCACGGCTGCGCTGGTACCCGGGCGACTGGATCTGGGCCGCGCTCGTGCTGCTCGTCGTGGCGGCGGCCGGTGCAGCCGTCGCCGTCGCGTCCACGGGCACGAGCCCGACGCGCACCGAGCTCTATGTCGCGACGGGCGCGAAGCCGGTGCCGGTCACGCCGACGCACCAGGTGACGTCGACGCCGACGCCGGCGCAGCAGCAGCGGAACGAGAACCGGACCCACAAACCGCCGAAGAAGCAGACGACGCTGGTCACGTGGCCGTTCGGGCGGACGGCCTACACGGTCGTGCTCTCCTCGTACCCCTCAGCGACCGCGTCCGCGGCGGCCAACGGGCTCGCCCAGCACGCGATGAACGCCGGGCTGACCGACGTCGGCATCCTCGACTCGTCGCGCTACTCGAGCCTCCACCCCGGCTACCTGGTCGTTTTCACCGGCGTCTACGAGTCCGCCGACGACGCCGCGAGCGCCCAGCAGCACGCCCAGCGGCTCGGGTTCGGCAAGGCCTACACCCGCCAGATCGTCAGCTAGGAGCTAGGCGGCCTGGGCCGTCTCGAGGTGCTGGTGCGACGGGCAGAAGTCGCGCTCCGGCAGTGGGGTGCGCTGGCACGGCTTGCCCTTGCGGGTCGTCGCCCGGCAGCGCGGAACGCCGCCGTCGAACGCGCCGGCCTCGATCTGCTCCTCCACGAACGCGACCGCCGCGTTGATCCCTTCCTGCACGATCCAGGCAACTTCGGCCTGCGCCGTGATCGGGAAGTAGCGACGAATGTCCTGGAAAAGGGCGCGATCCGGCTTCGAGAAGTACTGTGGGTCCTTTGCCAGCCGAGACAACGTCTGCTCGCATTCCCAGAGCAGCGCGCGCCGGTACTCGAGCCGGACTTCGTACGAGACATACGGGTCGATCAGCTCTCGAAGCGAGCGATACATGGCTCGCGAGTACTGATACATACATGCCTGGATATGCTGGATCCGCTCATCCGTCTCGTCCCGCTCGACGGCGGTCTTCCATGGGCGCAAACGTAGTTGTCATGCGGAATCTCGTGATCGGCCTGCTGGGGAGGCCGACAGTCTAACCGTTTCCCCTCGCTGTTACAAACTCACGCTAAATGTTGCCCGTCGTGGCAATCCATGCCCTCCCGGTGACGCCGACGGGGAGCTGAAGGGGTGTGAATAACGGACCAGCAGTCGGATTGCAAGCACATCGGGCGAAATCCGCTTGAATAGGTCCCGCGTGTCCCACGACACCGACAAGCTCATCCGCCAGCTCTCGCTCGTCGCCTTCCTCATGGCCGAGCGCCGGCCGCTGACCGCGCGCGACGTCAAGCAGAACGTCGAGGGCTACTCGGAGATGTCAGACGAAGCGTTCGCGCGCCGCTTCTACTCCGACCGCGCCGAGCTGATCCAGCTGGGGGTGCCGCTCGACTCGCAGCGCGACGAGTTCACGGGCGAGGAGCTCTACAGCCTGCGCTCGGAGCGCTACTTCCTGCCGCCGCTCGAGCTCTCGGATGACGAGCTCGCGGCGCTGCAGACGTGCCTGTACCTGCTCGAGGGCCAGTTCGCGTACGCGGAGCCGCTGCGCCTTGCGCTGCAGAACCTGGCGCTCGGGCGGCCCGGCTTCCCCGAGCCGGCGACCGAGAACGAGGTGCGCGTCGAGGTCTTCGACCCCGACTACTCGGTGGAGATGCCCGGGCGGCTGGCCAAGCTGGAGTCGGCGATCTCGAAGCAGCGCACCGTGCGCTTCGAGTACTGGTCGATCTCGCGTGACAAGCAGGCCGAGCGGCTGATCAACCCATACGCGCTGCTGAACGACAACGGCGTCTGGTACCTCGTCGGCCACGATGTGGAGCGCGAGGCAATCCGGACGTTCCGGGTCTCGCGTATCCGCGGCGACATCCGCCTAGCGACGCGGCGCGAGCGCGACTTCCGGCTTCCGGCCGAGTTCGAGGTCGAGGAGTACCGCCAGCGCCCGCCGTGGCAGATCGGCGAGACCGTCGGCGACGCGCGGATCGCGGTCGCGCCCGACACCGCCTGGTGGGTGGAGCGGGCGTTCGGCGACCGCGGCAAGGTCGACGGCGGCGTCTTCGTCACCGAATACTCGAGCCTGCCCCTGCTCGCGTCATGGGTGCTGCGCCAGGACGGGCGCGCGGTGCCGCTCGAGCCGGAGGCGCTCGTCGACGAGGTGCAGGAGTCGCTCGAGCGGGTGCGCTCCCGCCACGAGGGCGATCCACCCAAGATCGCGCGCGAGCGCCGGGCGAAGCCGGGCGAGCTGATCGACCGGCCGGCGGGCCCGGTGGCGCCCGAGCGCTTCGGGGTCCTCCAGGCTCTGCTCGCGTATCTGCTCGACCGCTGCGGCGAGGAGAAGACGGCCGAGATCCCGGCCAGCGAGCTCGTCGAGCGCTTCCGTATTCCAGAGGAGTCGCTCGAGGAGCATCTCTCGCTGCTCAACCTCGTCAACTTCGGCGGCGGCTGCTACGCGGTCTACGCGCAGCTGAGCGGCGACACGGTGCACGTGGAGAAGGAGCTCTTCGGCGACGCGTTCCGCTCGCCGCCGCGGCTGACGCCGCTCGAGGCGCGCGCGATCCGGCTGGCGCTCGAGTTCGTCGGGCCGATGATCGCGGCCGACGCGAACACGCCGCTCGAGCGCGTGCGCCGCAAGCTCGAGGAGACGTTCGGCGCCTTCGAGCTGTCGCAGACGCCGGAGCCGTCCGTGCGCCCCGCCGAGGAGTCGCTCGTCACGACGCTGACGCACGGGATCCGCGAGCGGCGCCTCGTCGAGCTCGAGTACCTGAAGGAGGGCGAGGAGCACCCGTCCAAGCGTGTGGTGGAGCCGTACGCGATCGAGCGCCGGCTGCCCTTCTGGTACGTCCACACGTGGGATCGCACGAGCGACGGCGAGCGGTCGTTCCGGCTCGACCGCATGCGCAACGCCAAGCTGCAGAAGCGGACGTTTGCGCCGCGCGAGGGCTTCGAGCCGTCGCGCATGCGCGACGCCCGGCGTGCGCGGGTCTGGTACTCGCCGGTGATCGCCCGCTGGAAGGTGGAGCGCGGCGCGCATCCGCTGACCGACGGCGCCGCGGTGTCGGAGACGCCGGTCGGGTCGCCGGAGTGGCTGGTCGGCGAGATCCTGTCCGGCCGCGGCGAGGCGGTCGTGCTGGAGCCCGAGGACCTGCGCAGTCAGATGGCGGCGCGGGCGGTGTCGCTCGCAAGCGCTTTGCGCGCGGGCGCGCCGGTCTAGCCGGCCGCGTTCTCGAGCGCGATCGCGGCGTTGCGCTGCAGCAGGCGTCCGTCGTTGCGCGGCACGAACAGCCGGTCGTAGCGGCGGCGGAGCTCGCCCGGGTCGGCCTCGAGCCACTCCACGAGCGACACCGTGGGCTCGGCACCGTGCGGCAGCGGCGCTCCGGCGCGGCGCTTCTCGATGCCCCGGTTCCACGGGCAGACGTCCTGGCAGATGTCGCAGCCGTAGACCTGGGCGCCCAGGTGCCCGCGGTAGTCGTCTGGGATGGGCTGCGCCGACTGCGTCCAGTACGAGAGGCACTTCGCGGCGTCGAGCGTGCCCGGCTCGTCGAGCGCGCCGGTGGGGCATGCCTCGATGCAGAGCGTGCAGCTGCCGCAGTCCAGGTCGAGCCGCGGCGTCTGCTCCACGGCGACGTCGGTGATCAGCGTGCCGAGCACGACCCAGGAGCCGTACCGCTTGGTGATCACCATCGTGTTCTTGCCGTAGAAGCCGACGCCCGCGCGGACGGCGCCCTCGCGGTCGACGTGCTGGTTGGCGTCGACGAGGACGCGGTACGACCCGCCGAGGCTCCTGCCGAGCTCGTCCAGCTTCGTGCGCAGCTCGGCGTACGCGTCGAACCACGTGTAGCGCGGAAGGCGCCCCTCCCCCGGTCCCGGCTCGGGGCCGGGCGCGTAGTAGCAGAGCGCCGCCGAGACGACCGTGCGCGCGTCCGGCAGCAGCGTCTCGGGATGGCAGGACACGTCTGGCCGGGCCATGGTGAAGCGCATGTCGGCGAAGAGCCCGCGCGCCTTGCGCTCGCCGATGTGGCGCTCGGTCTCCTCGTACGGCTCGGCGGGCGCGGCGCCGACGACGTCCAGCCCGAGCTCGTCGCCGAGGCGGGCCAGCTCGCTCACGCTGATCACCGTGTCCTCGCCAGACATGTCCTTGACCCTAGGGGCCGGCCGCGGGCCTCCCTCCGGTTTCACGGTAGCGAGGGCGAACGCGCGGGTGGGTGCCGGGACCGTGGCGAAAGCGTGACGATCACACCACCGCCTAGCATCCGCTCCTTGTGAAGGCGATTCGGATCCACGAAGACGGCGGCCCCGAAGTGCTGCGCTACGAGGACGCGCCCGACCCGGAGCCGGGCGAGGGCGAGGTGCTGATCCGCCTGCGGGCGGCGTCGCTGAACCGCCTCGACCTCTGGGTGCGGCGCGGCCTGCCCTCCGTTCCGAAGCCGCGGATCCTCGGCGCCGACGGCGCGGGCACGGTCGAGGCGCTCGGCTCCGGGGTGAACGGCTTCGCGCCGGGCGACCGCGTCGTGATCAACCCGGGCGTCGAGCACGGCCGGCGGATCACGGTCATCGGCGAGCACACCGACGGGACGCACGCCGAGCTGATCGCCGTCCCGGCCGCGAACGTCTACCCCATCCGCGGCGACCTCTCCTTCGAGGAGGCGGCCGCGTTCCCGCTCGTCTACGAGACCGTCTACCGGATGCTGGTCACGCGCGCGCACCTGGCCGAGGGCGAGTGGATCCTCGCCTGGGGCGTCGGCAGCGGCATCGGCAGCACGGCGCTCGTGCTCGGGAAGGCGCTCGGCGCGCGCGTCGTCGCGACGTCCTCGTCGCCCGAGAAGCTCGCGCGGGCGAGCGAGCTCGGCGCGGATGTCGTCGTCAACCATGCGACGGAGAGCGTTCCCGATGCCGTGAAGGAGGCAACCGGCGGCGGCGTGGACGTCGTCGTGGAACACGTCGGCGAGGCGACCTGGCAGCAGTCGCTGCAGTGCGCGGCGCCGGCCGGACGGGTCGTCGTCTGCGGCGCGACGACCGGCCCGAACCCGCCGGCGGCGCTGCACCGCATCTGGTGGAAGCAGCTGTCGGTGCTCGGCTCGACGATGGGGACGCGCGCCGACTTCGAGGGCGCCTACGACCTGGTCGCGAGCGGGCGCGCGAAGCCCGTCGTCGACTCGGTCTTCCCGCTCGCCGACGCGCGCGAGGCGCACGAGCGAATGGAGCGCGGCGAGCAGTTCGGGAAGATCGTGCTGTCGATCCCGGACTAGCCGAAGCCGAGAATGAACTTGGCGTCGTCCGACATCCGCTCGGGCGACCACGGCGGGTCCCACACGAGCTCGACGTCCACATGCTCGACGCCCGGCACCGAGCCGGCCGCGTCCGCGATCCCTTCCTGGATCATCGGCCCGACCGGGCAGCCCATCGAGGTCAGCGTGTGCATGACCTTCACGTTCGCGCCGTCGACCTCCACGTCGTAGAGCAGGCCGAGCTCGACGATGTCCATGCCGAGCTCGGGGTCCTCGACGACCCGGACGGCCTCGATGACGTCGTCCTTCGTGATCATGCGGCCAGTGTACGTCGGCATACTCGGGGCATGGCGTACGCGCCCCCGGCCCGCCACCTGCTCCGCGCCCGAGATCTCGCCGACGCGCGCTACTTCGAGCCGATCGGCGTCGACGACCTCGCCCGCGCCGCCGGGCTTTCCCGCTTCCACTTCAGCCGGGAGTTCCGGAAGGCGTTTGGTGAGTCGCCGCACGCGTACCTGCTGACCCGGCGGCTCGAGCGCGCGGCGGCGCTGCTCCGCGGCACCGACCAACGGGTCGCAGAGATCTGCTTCGCGGTCGGCCTGCGCAGCGTCGGCTCGTTCACGACGAGCTTCACGCGCACGTTCGGGATGTCGCCGACCGCCTACCGGGCGACCTTCCCACCTGCAACCGAGTATGCGCAGGTACCGACCTGCGTGCTGCGCTTCTACGGCCGCCCGCAACGCCGCACATTTCGAGAAGACGCCTCCGCCGCGCGCGCCTAGCATCGCCGCCGACCCCGAGAAACGGAGGCAACGAAAATGATCAAGCTCTCGACCGTTCAGCTGTGGGTGAACGACCAGGACGAGGCGCTCGACTTCTACACCCGGAAGCTGGGCATGGAGCTGCGCCACGACGTGACGCTCCCGGAGATGGGCAACTTCCGCTGGCTCACCGTCGGCCCGCCGAACCAGCCGGACATCGCGATCGTGCTGATGGCCATCCCCGGCCCGCCGGTCATGGACGCGGAGACGGCCGCCCAGGTCCGGACGCTGATGGCGAAGGGCTTCGCCGGCACCGTGTTCCTGACCACCGAGGACGTGTACGCCGACTACGACGCGCTGAAGTCCCGCGGCGTCGAGTTCGTCGAGGAGCCCGAGGAGCGGCCCTACGGCATCGACACGGCGTTCCGCGACCCGTCGGGCAACAACATCCGCCTCGGCCAGATCCGCGAGCTCGCGCAGGTCTAGCCGACGTGCTCCCGGAGGGTCCGCTCGACGGCCTGCGGGTCGTCGGGCGTGATCGCCGGGTGGTTTAAGAAGGCGATGGCCAGGATCGATGTCCGGTCCTCGCTCCTGGGTCGTCGGCGAGCTCGCGCGGCGTCCGGGCTTCGAGAGCCGCCTATCCTCCGATCATGGTGCGGGAAGGCAGGAACGAGGACTTCGGGTCGGCGACCGAGCTGCTGAACCACGTTTGGCCGAACCGCGTCGGATCTGAGCGTGGGCTCCGGCACACGGCGGCCGCCGAGCCGCCGGACGCGCACCGCCGCTATTGGGCCGCCGAACACCAGGGCAGGCTCGTCGGCTGGGCCACGGCGGCAATCGAGTACCAGAGTTCCGAGCGGCCGGGCTTTCTGCAGGTCAGTGTCGCGCCGGATTCCCGTAAGGCCGGCCTCGGGACTGCCCTCCTCGAGGGCTGCGAAGCCCACCTAGCCGGCGTCGGCGTCGCGACAGTGCTGTCGTTCACCACTCCCGACGACGTGTCGCGGGCCTTCGCCACCGCACATGGCTTCCGGCACACCAACACGACGCGGATCTCCGGTGTCGACCCGCGCACGATCGAGCCCCCGAGCGCCCCGCCCGGCGTCGATCTGCGCCCGCTCGCCGCGCTCGACCCACGAAAGGTGCACGAGCTCGACGCCGAGGCAATGCGCGACGTCCCGGGTGAGGTTGCGATGGACGACGTCTCGTTCGCGCAATGGCTCGAGGACTACTGGCATCATCCGGACACCGATCTCGACGCAAGTGTTGCGGCCGTGATCGACGGCAGACCGGTCGCCTTCTCGCACCTGCGCATCGCCCCGGGCGGGCGGGCAGTCACCGACATGACCGGGACGCTGCGTGACTATCGCGGCCGCGGCCTCGCCCTGCTGGTGAAGCGCGCGACCCTGGTGAACGCTGCCGGACGAGGAGTCGAGCTCGTCTCCACTGAGAACGACGAGACGAACGGACCGATGCTCAGGATCAACGAAAAGCTCGGCTACCGGCGCATCGGCAGCACGCTCAGCTGGTCGCGCCCCTGAGCGAAGTCGCGCTCATCATCGTGAGCAGAACGCCGTTGCCTGGGCGGGTGTTGCTGGACTATCACCTGAGTTGCGCGGCAGTTAGCGTTAACGGCCGTGCGGGAGGGCTCGGGACAGCTTGTCCTTCGCGAGATCGAAGATCGTGATCTCGGCGTGCTGTTCGAGCACTGGACGAATCGCGACGCGATACGGATGGCCGCGTTCACTTCGCCGGATCAGAATGATCGAACGACCTTCGAGCGACGGTGGGCGCGGCTGAGGAGCGACGCGTCTACGACGAACAGGGTGATCGAGATCGACGGTCGAGTTGTGGGTCACATTGCGAGCTTCGACCTGGAGGGTCACCGCGAGGTCACCTATTGGATCGGCCGTGAAGATTGGGGCCGCGGCATTGCCACGCGTGCCCTACAGGAGTTCTTGCAGCTGGAGGCAACCCGTCCGCTTTACGCTGGCGCTGCGAGCGACAACGCTGCGTCGATTCGTGTGTTGACGAAGTGCGGTTTTCGCGTCGTGGGCGAGGGGCGCGGGTTCGCTCATGGGCGCAACGAGGAAACGGACGAGGTCGTGCTCCGACTCGATGCATGACCCCGCCTGCCCTCGGCTGGGGATTCGCATTCGGAGCGTGACGGTTCAAGCGTTCGTGGGGCTTCACCCGCGCGGTTTCGGAACCCCCTCCGGGTTCCAGATGATCTCCCACAGGTGGCCATCAGGATCGTGGAAGTAGCCGGAGTAGATCCCCCACGGTCGGTCGTGGGCTGGCGTGACCGTGGCGCCCGCGGCCGCCGCGTTCTCCAGTACTCGTCGACCTCGTCGCGGCTACGAACGAGTTGCGCGAGGCTGAACTCGCCGCTTTGTGGCGGCGCGACCGGAATCGCGGCGTCCCTGGCGAGATCGGCACGCGGGTACAGGTTGAGGAGCAGCCCGCGCTCGAGTTTGAACATCGCGATGGCGCCGTTCGCGCCGGTCTTCTCGTCCGCCCACTTCGTCCCGACGACGCCTTTCGACTCGAGACCGAGACCGCGGTAGAACGCGAGCGAGCGTTCGAGGTCGGCCACGGCCAGGGTGATCACGTCGAGATGCGGTTCCACGGGGTCGTTTCCTTCCCCGCCGGGCGGTAGCTGAACCCGCGGTCGTCCGCGACTCAGATCGAGTAGCAGGCCGCTCGGCTGGGCCAGCGTTTAGCGAATGTCCTTGCCATGCTCCGCGAGGCCGAGGTCGCCGCCCGCAAACAGGGCTTCCAGAACGTCGGGTGGATCAGGGGCAGCTCGGCTGAACTTCAGGCACTCGAGCCGGGTCTCGGCCGTTTCGACCTGGTCACGATCGGCACGGCCTTCCACTTCATGGAGCCGGCCGCAACGCTCAGCGAGTTGCAGCGGATGGCCGCAGGCGGCGGTGTCGCGGTCGCCTACAACGGAACGCCGATGTGGCTCCACCCTGATCCTTGGGCAAAGGCACTGCGCCGCGTCCTGGAGAACCGCCTCGGGACGCTCAGCGATGCCGACTTCACCGCCGACGCGCTGATCGCCGCCGAAGAGACGATGAAAGCCCTCGACTACACGGAGATCGAGCGGTGGGAACGAACGTACGTCGAGACGATCGACGTCGACTTCGTCACCGGGCACATCCTCTCCGCGACGTCGGCCGACCAGATTCCACCCGCTCAGAGACAGGATTTCGCGCGAGAAGTCTCCTCAGCGATCACGACACTCGCACCGTCCGGACGCGTGGACGAGCCAGTAAGCGTTCGAGCCGTCATCGGCCGTCCACAGTGCGACCCTCCGCAGCGATAGGAGCGTGACTTGGGCCAGCGTTCCGGAATAACGCCATAGGATTACGCCGTGCCGTTCACGCTCCGCAATATCAAGGAGGATCTGGAGGACATCGGCCCTAGGTTCGACGGCGCGCCGGACCTGGAGTTCCGCGCGGCGACCAAGGCGCTCGAGCTCGAGAAATCCGCCCTGAGCTACCAACGCGTCCCGCCCTTCTATCGGTTTCCCTATGGCCACACGCACATGAAGCAAGAGGAGGTGTACGTGGTGCTGCGCGGGAGCGGGCGGATGAGAGTCGACGACGAGATCGTCGAGCTCAAGGAATGGGACGCGGTGCGGGTCCCGCCCGGCACATGGCGAGGCTACGAGGCCGGGCCAGAGGGCCTCGAGATCCTCGTCATCGGCGCGCCCAACCTCGGCGAGGATCCGCGCGAAGACGTCGACGGTCAGCGCGACTGGTGGGCTGACTAGCGGAGTTGTCCGGTGCCGGATGCGTCGCTGGCCGCGTGGAGCCAATCGTACGCTGCCCACGGCGCGGTCAACTGGTGCGGCGAGATCTTGGACCATCGCCATGGCTAAACGGAACTATTTGGTGGAGGGCTTATCTGGTGCCGGTAAATCCTCGGTCTACAAGGAGCTGATCCGTCGTGGCTACAAGGCTATTAGTACCGACCGTGCCTGGGCCTACCATGCCGACCCTGACACCGGTCTCCCAGGTGGGCCCATTCGTCACGACACCTTCATGTGGGACCGGCAAAAGGCTGTCAGCGAACTCGAAAGCCCGGAACCAGAAGTGTTATTTGTCTGTGGAAGCAGCCGCAATCGCGACCGCTTTCTGTCCTATTTCACCGAGATATTCAACCTCCGCATCGACGATGACAGCATGCGTCGCCGCCTCGAAGAGCGCACCCATGACGACTGGCCGCTTGGCCAAGAGGGAGTCGAACTCATGCTCACGCTAAATCGGAGCGACGAGAAACCATCCGGAGCCATAGATGTAGACGCCACCCAGCCTCTCCACCAGGTGGTCGACGAATTGCTTCGCTTGGCAAATTGCAGAACTGCGACGAGCGACTCCGCGGGCCGCGGCTAGGCCGCGGCAACGTCGCGGCGCCCCCAGAGCCTGCAAAACGGCGACGAACGCTGCGCAACAGAACGCCCGGTCCGCGCTAGAGACAAAGGCACGCGGTGGGCCAGTGTTGCTCCTATGTCAAGGCCGGACTCGCTTTCAGGGCGTTGAAGACGGCGCGGGCGAGCAGTCGTTTGAGGCAGCGGATCGCTTCGCGGCGCGTCTTGCCTTGGGTCTGTTTGCGTTCGAGGTATGCCCGTGCAGCGGGGTGGTAGCGCGACTGCGTGATCGCGATCCGGTAGAGCGAGGCGTTCAGTTGCCGGCTGCCACCGCGGTCGAGCCGGTGCCGCTGGCTCTTGCCCGAGCTTGCTTCGAGCGGCGCGACGCCGCTGTGGCGTGCGAGCTGTGCGTCGCTCTTGAATCGGCTGATTGGGCCGATCTCGGCCAGCAGTTTCGCCGCGGTGATGCTGCCGCAACCGGGGACTTCGAGTAGCGCCGGCGGGGAGCGTCCGAAACTCTGTGTACGCGGTTAGCTCTGCCGTGTTAGTCGGTCTTGGAAGTGGGCGTGGAAGGCGGCGAGGCATTCGTACCAGCCGGCCATGGGGCGTTTCCAGTTGCGCTCGTGGTTTCTGATCGCGAGGTAGACGAGCTTGCGGGCGGATTCGTCGTCGGGGAAGTGACCGCGGACGCGGACGGCTTTGCGCACGACCGCGTTGAGGCTTTCGATCTGATTGGTCGTGTAGACGGCGCGGCGTAGCGCCGGCGGGAAGGCGAAGTACGGGATCACCTGCTCCCAGGCGTCGCGCCATGACTGGCTGATCTGCGGGTAGCGGCTGTCCCAGATGCCGGCGAAGGTCTCCAGGCCGGTCTGGGCGGCTTCCTCGGTCGCCGCGGTGTAGATCATGCGCAGGTCCTTGACGAGCTGCTTGCGATCCTTGTAGCTGGTGAAGCGCAGCGAGTTGCGGATCATGTGCACGATGCAGGTCTGCACGATCGCCTGCGGGTAGACGGCCTCGATCGCCTGCGGGAAGCCCTTCAACCCGTCGACGGAGAAGACGAGGATGTCCTCGACGCCGCGCGACTTGAGCTCGCTGATCACGCGCAACCAGAACTTGGCCCCCTCGCTGGGCTCGAGCCAGATCCCGAGCGTCTCCTTGATCCCGTCGATCCCGACCCCGATCGCGAGGTAGGCGTGCTTGTTGCGCACCGAGCCCTGATCGCGGATCTTGAGCACGATCGCGTCGAGCCAGACGACCAGGTAGAGCTTCTCCAGCGGCCTGGCCTGCCACTCCTTGACGTCGTCGAGCACTGCGTCGGTGACGCGGCTGACGGTGTCGCGGCCGACCTCGACGCCGTAGATCTCTTCCAGGTGCTTCGAGATCTCTCGCGTCGACATCCCGCGCGCGTACATCGAGATGATCTTGTCGTCGAAGCCCGCGAAGCGGCGCTGGTGCTTGGGCACGATGTGCGGCTCGAAGCTGCCCTCACGGTCGCGCGGCAGCTCGACCGGCACGGGCCCGTGATCAGTGATCAACGTCTTCGACGTCCAGCCATTGCGGCGATTCGGCTCGCCCTCAGGCGGCGGCTCGCCGAGCTCGTAGCCGAGGTGACCGCTCAACTCCGCCGATACCGCACGCTCGACCACGCGCTTGGTCAGATGCTTCAACAACCCATCCGGCCCTGTAATCGCCTCAGGGCCCTCATGCCCGGCAAGCAACTGATCGATCAGCTCGTCCGGGATCTCCTTCGGGGGCATGACCCTCCTTTACGGATCATGCATACACAGAACCCCGGACGCTCCCCGCCGGCGCGACGGCAGCTGTCCGCTCCTCGAGTTCCTGATTGAGCTCGTCAATCGAGCGCGTCAGCGACCGGCAGCGCGCGACGAGCTCACGTGCGATCCGCACCTGGACTTCCTGCTCGTGCCGCGCGAGCCACCGGCTGACGCGGTCGAGGAGACTCGCCCGGTCGAGTCTCCGCAACGGCACCACCAGCGTCGGATCGAGCTCGTGCAGGTGCCAGCGCAACCGTTGTTGCGTCCGCCGCCGCTCGTCGACGAGATCGTCGCGATGATCGACCAGCAGCTTGATCTCGCGATGCACCTGCTCACCCGGCTGCGGCCGCGGCAGGTCCGGCTCGCGCAGCGCCGCCCGCGCCACCGCAAGCGCGTCGACCGCGTCCGACGTCCCGCGTGTCCTGCCGGCGCGTCGCTCCGGCACCGTCAGCTTAGGCGAGACCCGCACCAGCTCCTCACCCAGAGCGAGCAGTTGCCGCTCCAGCCAAGGCGTGAGCAGCCGGCAATCCCCGAGCGCCCACAACCGCGCCGCACCGAGCGCCGAAGCCCAGCCGACCAGCTCGTCACTGCCGACACCAACGGTGCGCTCGTCGAGCACCCACCCCGCCTCGTCCACTGCCACAGCGGTGACCGTCCGCTAGTGGACGCCCACTCCGACCACGATCATCGAGCTCGCCTCCAATTGCCGCTGGGGGCAACCGGCGAGCGGACAGACCTCAATCGAGGCAAAGCCATGCTCCTATTAGGTCACGCACGGCGGTCTCGGTCGACGGCGGCGACACAACGCTGGATGGCCAGCCCTCGAGCAACGTTCGGAATCGAGTCAGCCGCCGCCGCCCGAATCTGCGCCACCAACCGGACGCTGCCGCCCGACGAGAACAACATTGAGTTCAGGAATGACCCCCTGACGCTGTCCCGGAACGACAGTGCTCGGTCGTCGGCGAGTCGTTAGGCGCTCTCCGTACTATCCGTCGCGATGAGAGTCGTCCTCGTGTCTGTTGCCCTTCTCATCCTCGCAGGGTTCGGCTCCGCGGCGCAGGGCTCGCGGGAGGATCCATCGCCGGGCGTCACGGCCATCAAGGCTCCGCGGCCCTCGAACGCGAAGGGTCGCTACAACTTCGGATTGACCGATGTGGCCTGCGTCGCGCTCAGGAACTGCGCTGCGACCGGCTATCTGTTGACGAACACCGTCTCGCGCGGTCTGCTCTTCGTCGAGAAGGACGGCACGTGGAGCGTGAGCGAGCCGCCGCTGCCGGGGATCCTCCGGCAGGGAAACATGAGCGAGGGCGTGTCCGCCGTCTCCTGCCCGGCCGCCGGCCACTGCGTTGCAGTGGGCTACGCGGCCTCCGGCCCTCAGCTGGAGCCGCTCGTCTTCACGCAGCGGACGCGCGGATGGCAGGAGACAGTCCCACCGTTGCCCGCCGGAGCGAAGGGAGGCCGCCTCGATCTCGTCTCGTGCCCATCGATCGGCAACTGCACGGCCGCCGGTACGTACGTCGACTCCAGCGGCAACGATCAAGGACTGCTGCTCGACGAGCGCAACGCCAAGTGGGGGCCGCCCAGCACGGCCGGCCTGCCTCCGAACGGCAGTGTGACTACAAGCGGCCAGACGCCTACGATCGAAGGCCTTTCGTGCTGGGCGCCTGGTAACTGCGCAGCCGTCGGGCTCTACGGCGATACGCACGGGAGCCCCCAGGGCTGGCTCCTTACGGAGACGCATGGGGTGTGGGCGCAAGGCGTCGAGGCCCGGCTTCCTGCCAATGCCTCTACCAGAGAAGGCTCCTACCTCTATCCCGTGATCAACCTCGAGCCGGTGTCCTGCGCCCCGAACGGCGACTGCACGGCGGTCGGCGGCTACGGCGATCGGCGGTCGCACCAGTTCGGCATGATCCTGTCCGAGCACGCCGGCCACTGGGGGCCGGCGAAGCAGACCCCGCTGCCCGCGAACGCAGGGCCGAACCCGCAGCAGGGCAATGCCCCCCTCTCGCCGATGGGCTCGATCGCATGCCCCGCAGCCGGCAAATGCAGCGCGGTCGGCTGGTACCTGGACCACCACCGGAACTATCACGGCCTCCTGCTCCGCGAGCGAGCGGGCGGGTGGAGCCGGAGCGAGCTCGTGTTCCCTTGGGGACCCCACGCGGCCCTGGGGATTAGCCTCGACTCGATGGCGTGCCGCTCGGCCGGGAACTGCGTTGCCGTCGGCACCTACAACCCGGCGAAAAGGCTCAGACCGTTGCTCGTCACCGAACGGAACGGCCGCTGGATCAAAGGCACAGAGGCGCCGCCGCCCAACGGCGTCGGCAAGAACTACAACGGGAGCCTCTCCTCGGTCTCCTGCCCCTCGGCGAAAACTTGCATCGCAGTCGGTTACACCTACACCCAGACCGCGGGATTCCTCAACCAGCGCGGGCTGATCGTGACGACCCGCAGCGGCTAAACGCGCCCGCCGAGTCACAGTCCCGTAGAGACAGCGACAACGCGGCTGCGCGGCAAGGACCCGAAAGAAGCAACGCTCGCCTGCGCCAGTGATCGGGAATTGTCCCCTGAAGAAGTGACGCTGGATCTGGCCGGAACCGATGAGTTTTCGCTGGCCTGCCAGTCTCTACTGCCGTGCGGATCCGGCACCGCCCAGAAGTTCTCGCCCTGCAGCAACGCAGCCAGGAGGCCGCATGAAGCTTCTTCTCACGTCCGCCGGCATCAAGAACCCAAGCATCGAGAGCGCACTGGTCGACCTCCTGGGCAAGCCGATCAGCGAGGCCAGCGCCCTCTGCATTCCCACCGCGATGTACGGGCACCCATGGGTCGGGCCCGGCGTGAAGGCATGGGAGTTCATCAGCGGACGAGAGCCCCGCTGCCCGATGTGCGAGTTGGGGTGGGGGTCGTTGGGAGTGCTGGAGCTGACCGCGCTGCCCAGCATCGACGAAGAACGTTGGGTTTCCCTGGTGCAGGAGACCGATGTCCTGCTGGGCTCAGGTGGCGATGCCTTGTATCTGTGCCACTGGATGCGGGAGTCCGGACTGGCGGACCTCTTGCCATCGCTGGACGAGACGGTCTGGGTGGGACTGAGCGCCGGGAGCATGGTCATGACCCCGAGGATCGGGGAGGAGTTCGTCGGCTGGAAGCCGCCCACCGGCGGCGACAGCACGCTCGGACTCGTCGACTTCTCGATCTTCCCGCACCTGGATAACGAGGATCTACCCAAGAACACGATGGCCGGTGCACAACAATGGGCCGCCGGCTTGTCGGGTCCGGCGTACGCGATCGATGACGAGACCGCCATCAAAGTGCTCGACGACACCGTCGAAGTCGTCTCCGAGGGGCACTGGAAACTGCTCACGCCCGAGGACTGAGCCCTCGGCCAGCGTTCGGGAATGACCCCTGAGCGCGGCTACTCGAGCCCCCTCAAGCGACCCGAGAATCCGAAACTCCACAGGCGCGTTTTACCGCTTCCCGAGCCGGATTGAAAGCGCTCGCGGGCCGGAAGTCGGCCAATGTTTTGTCCGGTTATGGCCGCGCTCTTACCACGCTCGGACATCGTCGCTGCGATGGCCCGCCCACTCGACGCATCGACAGCGGAGACGAACGCCTACCACGGTGAGGTGTGGACAGACGCGCGCGGCTACGCGACCGTCAGCCTGCCGGCCGAGGCTTGCCCGCTGGAGCTACCCGTCGAGTACGAGCTGCAAGACCTCGAGCCGCCGGGCACTGCGCGCGTGACCGGTGAGCTCAAGGACGGCCGCTTCACGATCCACACCGACGAACCGCACGTGAAGGTCGCCTGGCGGCTGACGGGACGTCGGGATGCGAGCCATCTGCCGCACCCACACCACGAGGAGGAAACGACATGAACAAGACCGTTGTCACAACGGCCGTTGCCGCCGTGTTTGCACTCGTCGTCATGGCCACCGTGGTCGGTTCTGCCCGTGCCACCTACCGGGGCGAGACCAATGGACGGCTCGCCTTCGGCATCAACATCAACAGCAACACCGACGTCTACTCGGTCCAGCCCAACGGGCAAGACTTGCAGCGGCTGACCACCGACCCGGGCTTCGACGCCTGCGCCGCCTACTCGGCCGACGGCAAGCGGATCGCCTACTGCTCGGGCCAGGGCGGCGGCCCCGTCCAGGTCTGGACGATGAATCAGGACGGCACGGACAAACAGCAGGTCACGCACATGAGCGCCACCGCGATCTTCCCCGACTTCTCGCCAGACGGGAGCAAGCTCGTCTTCTGCGCCGGGCCGTCGACCTTCGCCCGCGACATCTACGTCGTCAACAGCGACGGCAGTGACCTCACCAGGCTGACGAGCGGCGTCGGCAACAACGTCTATCCCGCCTTCTCGCCGAACGGCCACAAGATCGTCTTCACCAGCAACCGCACCGGCACCTCGCAGGTCTGGCTGATGAACGCCGACGGCTCGAACCAGAGACAGCTCACCTTCGACTCGCTGCCCAAGGACCAGGTACCCGACTGGAGCCCCAACGGCAGCAAGATCGCCTACCTCGCCGACACACACGGAATCGCCGACATGGGCAACAGTTGGGGCGACATCTGGGTGATGAACGCCAATGGCTCCCACCAACACCAGATCACCCACGATGCGACCGACTACGGCACCGCCTGGTCACCCGACGGAACCCGCATCGCCACCCTCGACTTCCCTACCCGCACCATCTACACCCTCGACGCCAGGGACGGAAGCGACCGGCAGGCAGTCCACCCCGGCGGCCTCCAGTTCGTCCCCGGCTGGCAGCCCCTCGGCACCGAAGACAGCCAGGGCGAAGACCAGAACGACCAATGAGAAGAGTGCTCAGCTGATCGAAGGGCTCGACGATGAGGGGGCGGCCGCGCCGCCGCCCCCTCGCTACTACAGCCTTCTGGGGGTTATCAAGCCTGCGTGCGCGAGTGTTGCTCCTATGTCAATAGGGGCTCGGCTTTGAGGGTGGTGTAGACGGTGCGGGCGAGTTGCCGTTTGAGGCAGCGGAGGGCTTCGCGTCGGCTCTTGCCTTCGCTCTGTTTGCGCTCGAGGTAGGCGCGTGCGGGCGGGTGGACGCGGCCTTGGGTGACGGCGATTCGGTGCAGGGCGCAGTTGAGTTGGCGGTTGCCGCCGCGGTCGAGGCGGTGGCGTTGGTGTTTGCCTGAGCTGGCGTCGAGGGGTGCGACGCCGGCGTGGCGGGCGAGTTGCGCGTCGGAGCGGAAGCGGGCGATCGGGCCGATCTCGCAGAGCAGCTTGGCGGCGGTGAGGCCGCCGCAGCCGGGTAGCTCGAGCAACCTGGGCGCGAACGCCGCGGTCTGCTGGTGCAGCTCTCGGTCGAGCTCACTGATCGTGCGGGTGAGGCTGCGGCAGCGGCCGAGCAGCTGGCGCGCGATCCGCACCTGCGTCGTCTGCTCGCGGCGAGCGAGCTGGCGGCCGAGCCGCTCCAGCCAGACCGCCCTGTCGAGCGCGCCGAGCGGGACACGGAGCGTCGGGTCGAGCTCGTGCAGGTGCCAGCGCAGCCGCTGTTGAGCTCGACGACGCTCGTCGACGAGGTCGTCGCGGTGGTCGACCAGAAGCTTCAGCTCCCGTAGCCGCGCCTCTTCTGGTCGTGGCGAGTCGAGTACGGGCTCGCGGAGTGCGGCTCTGGCGATGGCGAGCGCGTCGATCAGGTCCGACTTGCCCCGCACCCGGCCACGCCGCCGCTCGGGTGCGGTCAACCGTGGCGGCACCCGGACCAGCCGCTGCCGATGCTGCTGCAGCGTCCGCTCCAGTCCGCGGGTCACGTGGCGGCAGTCCTCCAGCGCCCACAGCCGCCGCCGGCCAACCCGCTTCGACCAGCAGACAAGCTCGCCGGCGTCGCTCGTCTCCAGTGCGTCGACCTGACGACCCACCTCGTCGACAGCCACAGCAGAGAGGGAGTGCTTGTGCACATCCACCCCGATCACGATCATTGCGGTGCCTCCTACCGTTGGGGGCGACCGGCGAGCGGACAGGCCTCAATCGAGGCAAGCTGCCAAGCTCCTATCAGGTCACGCTCGACGGTCTCGGGAAGGCGGCGGCGACACAACACTGGCAAGTCAGCCCACGGGCGACGTTCCGGAATCGAGTCAGCCGCCGCCGACCCGAGTCTCTGTCCCACAACGGACAGCACCCGCCGAGGATGACATTGAGTTCGGGAATGTCACCCGACGAGGAGCGCGTCAGGCGGTCTGTTCGAGGAAGCGTTCGATCATCGCGTTCACCTGCTGCGGCACTTCGAGCTGGTTGAAGTGCCCTGCACCGACTGTGACTCCTAGCTCGAGATCGGGTTTGATCTGGCGCAGCCGGAGCGCGTCAGGGTCTTCTCTGAGTTCTGCTCGGATGAGCAAGACCGGCAGTTGGCAACGAGCGAAAGGTTCTTGGCCGTTCCACTCGCTCACACCACGGATTACCGCAGCGGCGGCCGCCTGCGAGACAGCGCACATGTGATCGACGATCCAGCGCGCTAGCTCTTCGTCGCGTGCGCCCATGTCGTGGACGTATTCGCGGCGAACCACCTCGCCGTCCGGCCCGGCAAGCTGGTTCGCGAATCCGCGAAAGAACTCAGAAGTCTCTGGTAGCGGGTCGATTGGCCCCGGGTCGACGAGGACGAGCGCGCTCGCAAACGACGGGTATCGCGCGGCAAGCTCGACGGCGATCATGCCTCCGAGGCTGTGGCCGACAAGCACGGGCCGCTCGATCCCGGCTGCGCCGCAGACCGCCGCCACGTCATCTGCGAGCTGCGGAATCGAATAACCGTCCTCGGGGGCGTCGCTCTCGCCGCACCCGCGTAGGTCGAGGGACGTGACGCCCTGCGTGCGGGCGAAGTGGTCGAACTGAGGCTGGAAGGCCGTGTGGTCGCAGCACCAGCCGGGAATGAAGACCAGCTCCGGCGCGCCACGACCGGCCCGCTCGTAGCTCAGCCTTACGCCACCGACTTCCGCATACGGCATACCAGGCAATCGTCTCACGATCGGCCTCGGAACCAGCCACTCGGCTGGGCCAGCGTTCCGGAATGACGCCAGAGTTGTGCGCGGTCGAACCGGCATGCTGCGGGAGCCGGGCGTTCCCCGTTTCCATTAGTCGCGCCCGGTTGCGCTGAGCGCCTCTACCGCTTCGTCCAGGTTCCTTCCCAGATAGCTCGACGGTTCCCGCATCCTTCCCGGATTGCCTTCAAAACCAATGTGCCTGCTGAGACAGACCAGTGGTAGCTGCCGAAGGGGCCGGCCGCGGTGCAGTCGGTGCCGCCGATGTTGTGGTGGCCATACTTAGAGACGCCGCCGCTTCCGTTCTTCGAGAGAGGGGCCATCGGAATCGGGGCGTAGACGTGAATGACGTCGCCCTGAACCGCGTACTCGTTCGCGAGACCTGACCCCATCGGGTCGAGATGCCATGCTCCAACTCGGTCAAAAACGAGCGTCCAGCGTCCGGCCGGTGGCCCGTTGGCGTCTCCCTTCTTCAGATCTTTCGCCGTGACAATGCGCGTCCAAAAGCCGCGAAGAGCGACGGGCGGCAGCGGTGGCTCTGCGACCTTCGCTGTCACCGTGTCCGAAACGGTCTTTCCGTTCGCCATCGTCGCGCGAGCGGTGAAACGATGCGACCCAGATGTCAGCCAGGTAGTGATCAGGTAGCCCCGATTCGCACCGTTATCGTCGCCGCCGAACACGTACGGCGCCGACTGCTCCGTCCAGATCAGCCTTCCATCGATCAGAAAATCGACCGACGAGACGCTGCCCCCGCTCGGTGTGGCGGTCCAACCGATCCGAAACGGAAGCGAACTCCTGCCGTCGAGCGAAGAAGTGATCCGGGGCGCCGAAGCGTGGCCAGCACCTAATGCACCCATTGCCGCAACTGCAGCAGTTGCCGCGAGGATCGCACCCCCGAGCAGCAGAGCCACCAAGCGCCTCATCATCGTCCTCCTGGCTGGCCGCCGTGCTTAGCGCCGCGAACATAACGCTGGTATCGAACGTGGTCAACCACGCCGCCGCGGCTCAAGCCGCTCTCCGGGTTGACTGAACTCACGGCTGGGCGAGCGTCCTCTCGCCTGACCAGCGCCGTTCTGTCCTAACGCTCCACGCTACTCAGCGCGATGGGCCTGGCTCTCGACTGCGAGTTCGCCGTCGTACGGCGAGGAGCACGGGACGGTCCCGCGAGCAGGCGGAGGACGTTCGCACTGGTTCGCCCGCGTTCGCTCGTGACGCACCGTTGAGGCAAACCGCGTCGCGAGCGAGCGGTTCAGCGAACGCGAACGAACGCTGAACGTTGCCATTGGTGCCACGGTGCCGCTACGTCTACCTCAGTTCGATCAGGCATCGTTCGCACGCAGACTGACCCAGATGCCGTCGTCGCTCAGGGCGACACCCCATGGGTAGTACCGCAGCCCGATTCGAGTCGCATGACCGCTCTTCGGGTCGATCCGCCACAAGGCGTGGTCGTCGGGCACAGTCGCCCAGATGCCGCCCGCACCGGCCGCAAGAGTCGTCACGCCCGCGGCCTCGGCGGTCACCGGCAACGGGATCCGACGCGAGCGCCCTGATCCGAACGCGGGGAGGCGCACGACGTAGGGACTGCTCCAATTTCCGACCCAGACGGAATCGCCCTGTACGAGGAGGTAGCCCGGATTCTCGGCAACGAGGTCGTACGTCTTCACGGCTCCGGTCTCCGCGTGCATTCGCGAGACACCTCCGCCGAGGAAGTCGCCCATCCAGAGGTCGCCGTAGCCTTCCGACCAAGTCAGCCACTTCGGCTGAACGTCGAAACGGACGGTGCGCTGCCGACCGGTCCGCGGGTCGACCTCGGTCACCGTGTGAGCGGCGTCGTCGGCATCGCCCACCCACAACGAGCCGCCGCCATACGCCAGGCCCCTCACGATGCCGCTGCCGGATCGGACGGGCCAGGTCTCCTCGAACTCGAGCGTTCGCGCGTCGACGCGCACGACGTTCGCACCGGGCCCCGATGCGTAGCAGTTCGCCACCCAGACATCGCCGGACGGATCGGCACCCAGCCCGCAAGGCGCGAGCCCGCCGCCGACGACCTGAGCCTCACCGGTCGCCGGATCCACCCGCGTGACCCTGCGGTCGCCGGCATCGCGCAATCCCTCGGACTCCGAATAGCGGAGGACGCCGTGCGTGATCCAGATGTAGCCACCGGCGGCGACGACGAAGTCCGCTCTCGGTCCGATGCGAATCACCTTCGTCGGCTCGAGGGTCTTCGGGTCGAGCCGGACGAGGCTGTTCGGAAGCGGCACGGGAGCCGCCTCGCCGCCGCGCGGGAACACGAACACGGCTGCTGCGGCGGCGGCGGCGAGCGATGCAACCGCCGCGGCGATCGCGACCCCGCGGCGCACACGTCGCCGCGGAGCGCCCGAAGCGGGCGGCATCGCTGTCGAATCGCCGCCGACCGCATCGGCGATCGAGCTCTTCGGCGAGCTTCGGATGATCTCCAGATAGACCGCTTCCGTCTCCGCAGACGGGTACGCGCCGAGCTCGTCCGCGAGAAAGCGCCGGCAGCGTTCGTACACGCGAAGCGCTTCGGCCGGGTTGCCCGCAGCCACGTGCGCCTCCATGAGGCGGCGATAACCGCTCTCGCGAAACGGCTCGAGCTGCGTCACCTCGCCCGCGTACCGGGCCGCTTCCGCAGGCTCTCCGCTCGCGACCGACGCATCGCACAGACATTCGAGCGCGCGCACGAGAAGCTCGCGGAGGTCCCGACGACGTTCCTCGACCCACGCGCCGTCCTCACCCGGAAGGAAGCTCCGCCGAGCGAGCGCGGTCGCCAGCAGGCCTTGCGCGCGGGCCTCGGCGACGCCGCCCGCGGCAAACGCGGCCTCGGCGCGGTCGACCGCGACCGCCGCGGCATCGACGTCGATCCACGTGCCCGAGGGCAGCGTGAGTTTGTAGCATCCGAACGCGCTCGTGAGCGCGGCCGAGCCGTCGATGCCGCACTCGACGAGCAGCGCGCGCAGCTTGGTCGTCAGTACTCTGAGCGCCTTCTCCCAGGTCGCGGGAAGCTCGTCACCCCAGAGGAGTTCCGCAAGCTCGTCGCGCGGAACGGGACGGCCTTCCTGCGCCGCGAGGTAGGCGAACAGGGTGCGCCCCTGGCGGCCGGGAAAGCGCTCTTCGCCCAGCCTGGTGCCATCCGCCTCGACGGCAAGACGCTCCGTTAGGGAGATCCGAATGTTCAACAACCCTCCTTCCGACCGCGCTAGCGCCGCTGCTAGCCCTGCCCTAGCAACCTTCTAGCCACGCGTCCGAAGTATCGGGCCGCGACATGTTCTGTGACAAGGCGCTCCGCTGCGACTGCGGCTATGAGGTACGTGCGCGCGACGAGGAGGCCGCCGTCGAGGAGATCCGACGGCATGCCTCGGAGGCGCACGGAATCGAGTTCACGGTCGAGCTCGCGCTCGACGTCGTCCGGAAGGCACGGCTCGGGCTCGAGCGCGACGGAGCCACCGGAAAGGAGAAGCAATGACCGTCGTAAGGCGTGCACTCGCGCCGACGCTCGTCCATCCCATCCAGAGAGGAGTAGATCGATGATCAGAGGAAGCAGGGGGAGCAAGCGGGCCATGCTCATCGTCGGCACCGCGCTCTTGATCCTGGCGGCCGCCGCCGCGGTCAACGTCGTCCCGTCGGCCGCGGTGGATCCGCCGCCGCCGATCGCGGCGGAGCCGCTCACCGCTCGCTCGGTCTTCCCCGACCTGATCGACATGAAGCTCAAGCTCAAAACGCACCACGGGGGCACGACGGTGGTCCAGGTCGACGACCCGTCCCGCACGGTCGACGTCAGGTACACGGTGCAGCCGGGCGCCCGGTTCCCCTGGCACACGCACTATGGTCCGGTGATTGTGAACATCATCTCCGGCTCGCTCACCTACGTCGCGGCGGGCACCTGCGACGAGACGACGTACTCGCCAGGACAGGCGTTCGTCGATTCCGGGCACGGTCACGTCCACAGCGCCTACAACCCCGGCACCGAGCCGACGGTGTTCATCGCCACGTTCTTCGAGGCACCCGAAACGGGCCCGTTGCTGATCCCGGCAGACCCCGCTTGCTAGACGAGCCGGCGGAGCCATGCGGCAGGCCGGTGGGCTAGCAGTAGTCCACCCACCGGCTCGCCGCGCGGCGCTACTGAACCTCATCCGAGATCTTCGTCGCTGCAAATCCAAAGTGCCGACGCGCGGCTTCGAACCGCGGACCCCTTCATTACGAGTTCGGGAATCTCCCACGACCGAGTTGAGTTGCACGGCTGCTTGGGACGCGCCTAGGGGCGCGGCGCGTACTCGACGCTGGCGAATGGCCAGTCGGATTCGAGCCACTCACTCACAGCGCGCCAGAGCGGGGTGTCGAGGTGCGCGTGGCTCTCCCGCACCCAGGAGAGCGCGCAGGCGTCGTAGTATGTTGGGCAGCGGGTAGATGTAGACGCACCCGATCACGTCGCGGCTTCCGGGATCGAGCACCGTGTACGTGAACCCCTTCCGGGTGCGGAAGTCGTCGGCGTGGCGCTGCAGGTCTGCGCGGTTCTCGTCCCGCGTCATCTCTCGGGGCCAGGAGCCGTCGGGATACCCGGGCGTCGCCGCGATGTGCTCCATCGACGACGTCCAGGCGTCGTAGTCCAGCTCGTTGTGCTCAGGTCCGAGCGGCTCGAGGACGAACTCGGAAGTCTCGAGACCGAGCGGGACGTTGAAGTCGGGCGGGACGAATTCGGCCAGGGAACCGATCGTAGAACGTTGGCTCAGGCGGAGCCGGGAACCCAATCGTCACCTGGGCGAGCGTCCTCTCCTGACCAGCGCCGTTCTGTCCTAACACGCCACCCTACTCAGCGCGGCAGGCCCTCCGAGCGATGTCAGGCGAGAGCACGCTTGCCCAAGCGAGCATCTACGGTCTCGTCGCGGCGAGGTGGTCGATCCTTGCCGGGGCGCTCGTTAGGTTGGTCGCTTGCTGATTCGCACAACCCGATGGAGGACGGCCGAATGAGCGGTTACGCGGTGGCCCAGATTGACGAGATCGACGAGATCAGCGACGGCCGCTGTCCTTGGCGGCCCGTCCGGTTCCACTTCGGTATCACGTCCTTCGGCGTCAATGCGTTTACAGCGCATCAGGCGGGCGATCGGCTCATCAACGAGCACGACGAGTCACAGGAGCATGACTTGCAGGAGGAGCTGTACCTCGTCCAGCGAGGGCGCGCGACGTTCGAACTCGACGGCGAGCGGGTGGACGCACCCGCGGGCACACTCGTCTTCGTTCGCCCCGCCGTTAAGCGGACAGCGTTCGCTGAGGAGCCGGGCCGGCCTGTCACGGATAGGTGCGGCTCGTCTCGTCAAGCCGCGGCGGGGCGACCAGCGCCGGACGATCATCAGACCGCGTCGCCCAGCCCGCGCTCGACGTCGCCGGTCGCGCAGGCGAATCTCTTAGACGCGGAGCAGGGATAGGTGCATCTCCGATCGACTAGGGTCGGCGGACATTGGATGGTTCGCGTGTGAGCGAGGAACGGAGGAAATCGTGAGCGGCACTCTGAGGGAGTTTCGGGATTTTCTCTTGCGAGGGAACCTGATAACGCTGGCGGTGGCGTTCGTCATGGGTCTCGCGTTCGCTGCGCTGGTGAACTCGTTTGTGGCGAATCTGGTGATGCCAATCATCGCGGCGATCGTGGGCAAGCCGAACTTCAGCGACCTCACCTTCACGATCCACAAGTCGGTGTTCACGTACGGAACGTTCATCACCGATCTGATCTCGTTCATCGCGATCGCGGCCGCAGTCTTCTTCTTCATCGTGAAGCCGGTCGACATGATCACGAAGCGCCGCCAGCGTGGAGGCGTTGAAGCCGAGGAAATCTCTGACGAGGAACGCCGCCATCAGGAGTTGCTCGCAGCCTTGCGCGCTCGGGCCTGAGGGCCGGCCTGCCGAGGCACCCGCACTCACTGGTTGTGGGCGCCTCGGCCATCAGGGCTAGACTCCGAGTGCGTCTTAGGAGGACTCGTAGTCGGGTTAGAAGAGTGCCCCCGACCGGAATCGAACCAGTGCACGCGGTTTAGGAAACGTCGTGTGGACCGCGCAGAAGCAGCGTAGAAGCAGCGCACGTGTCGGCCACGCATTCGCAGGCTTCGTTGTCAATATAGACTACGAAGAGTCCCAACGGACGGCGTGCGTGGTAGGCTCGTCGACACTGGGTCGTCGGACCGCACGAGGCGGCTGGTGGCAATCTTGACCGGCCACATCCTCACAGATCCGCAGCTTCTCCTGCGATATCACCAGGAACTGGACCCTCCTCCCTCGCACGACACCCGTCCAGCGGAGATCGGGTCGACACTCTCCGCGGCGGAGGGGGTTCTGAGACGAGACCGAGTTCCCGATGTCCAGGCGGGTTGTCGCTGATCAGCTGGTCCACCGCGGAGCTGAGTGCCCTCGAAGCCATCCGCGTCGGGCCCCGTGACGTCGTCTACGCATTCGTGTCCCTCGTGGGCGAGCCATCCGCACTGGACGAATCTCTCCTCGACGAAGGGGAGCTGCACAGATCGAAGCGCTTCGCTCGTGCGACCGATCGACGTCACTTCGTGCTTGCCCACGCCGCGCTGCGCCTGTTCCTCGCCAAGTGCCTCGGCGCCGAGCCTGCAGCCGTTCGGTACGAGTACAACGCACACGGCAAGCCGCGTCTTTCCGGTGACCTCGGGATGACGTTCAACCTCTCCCACTCGGGAGAGTCGGGCCTTCTCGCTGTAGCACGGGACCGATCGGTCGGCGTCGACATCGAGCACGTTCGCGACTTGCCGGATGCGCACGCCATCGCCGAAACGCACTTCTCGGTGGCCGAGAGAGAGGCGCTTCGATCGCTACCTCCGGCCGAGCAACGAACGGCATTTTTCTACTGCTGGACGCGCAAGGAGGCAGTGATCAAGGCGCTCGGCGAAGGGTTGGGGCGCGCGCTCGACAGCTTCGACGTCGACATCGCGCCAGCCTCGGAGTCGGCATTGAAGCGATTCGCAGGCAGACGAGGAGACGAAGTCGAGCTGACCGTGCGAGACCTTCGGTCGCCCCTGGGATACGCGGCTGCCGGTGCCGTAGGGGCGCCCGCTAGCGTCCCGATGCGATGGCTCGAACTGTCGAGCTCCTGACGACACCTCGGTCTTCGTGCCTCGGGGCCATCACCGGCGAGCCTGATTTGACCCTCCAGGGGGCGCAGTTCGTGGCTCAGGTTGCGTTCAATGGGGCGCGTCCTAAGATGTGCCTTGTGCGGGCAAACATCGGGTTTTGACTCTTGGAACGGTAGGGATGGGGGTGTCCCATTCCCCGAGCGCAAGAGGGGGGTGGTGACTGGGGGGACGATTGGCGCACGACAACCACCGATCGCAAGATTCGACCGGCGAGACTCGGATCGTCGATTCCTATGAGCTCTCGCCGACCCAGGAGGGAATGCTCTTCCACGACCTGCTCGGCGGGGAAACCGGCATCGACCTCGAGCAGATCGTCTGGACGATCACTGGTGCCTTCGACGAGCAACCGCTGATAGCGGCATTTCAGCAGGTCGTATCCCGACATCCGATCCTGCGTACGCGCTTCCGGCACGACGCGGACGGCCGCCCCGTCCAGGAAGTCGTCGAGGCCGTGGAGATTCCGGTCGAACGACTCGACCTCACCCGCGACGAGCGGCCGGATACGTCATGCCGGTTCGAAGAGGCCCTCGCTCTGGACCGTGCCCGAGGGATCGACCTGAGCCGTGCACCCGCGATGCGACTGACGATCGTCGACTGGAGCGAGAACGAGCATCGGGTCGTTTGGACCTTCCACCACGCCTTGCTCGACGGACGCTCGTTTCCCCTTGTGCTGCGCGAGGTGTTCGCGTTCCAGGACGCGGCGGAGGCGGGGGAGGCGCTCGATTTGCCGGGGCCGCGTCCGTACCGCGAGTACATCGAGTTCCTCCGTGAACTCGATCTCACCTCCGCCGAGGACTACTGGCGCACGTTTCTCGCCAGCTTCACCGCGCCCACTCCCCTCGTCATCGACCATCCAGCGGGCGACGAGGCGCGACCGGTACCGATTCAGGGCATTTCGGAGCAGCGGCTCTCTCGTGAGACGACGACCACGCTGCGCGAGTTCGCCGCTTCACGGAGCGTGACGCTCAACACGCTGTTGCAAGCGGCTTGGGCGATCGTGCTACATCGCCATAGCGGGGAGAGCGATGTGGTCTTCGGTGCAACCCGCGCGTGTCGTCACTCGGCCTTTCCCGATGCTGACGAGATGGTCGGGTTGTTCATCAACACGCTTCCGGTTCGGGTGCAGGTGGATCCGGATGGGTTCATCGACGACCTCCTGAAGGAAGTCCGGTCGATCCAGATCGGCCTGCGCGAGCATGAGCACACTCCGCTTGCCAAGGTCCAAGGCTGGAGCGAGGTCCCACGCGGACGTCCGCTCTTCGACACGATCGTCGTGTACGAGAACCGCACGATCGACGCCACGCTGCGCGCGTTCGACGGCCATGGTCCTCGCCTAGGGTTCTCATATCACGGTCAGACCAACTATCCACTGACCCTCGTCGCCTACGGCGATGACCAGATGCTCATACGCCTGGAGAACGACCGCCGGCGCGTTGCCGACGCACCCGCCGTGAGAATGTTGGGTCACCTCGTGAAGGTGCTCACGGCACTGCCGGGTTACTCCGGGCGGAGAGTCGGCGAACTGCCGCTTCTTTCGGATGGGGAGCGGGCGGCTTTGCTTTCGTCGTTGGCTGTGTCGGGTTTTGCTGCCGATCGCTGTTTGCATGAGCGTTTTGAGGAGCGGGCGCGCATGTGTCCTGGGCGGGTGGCGGTGGTGTGTGATGGCGTGTCGCTGAGTTATGGCGAGTTGGAGCGGCGGGCGAACGGTGTCGCTTTGAGGCTGCGCTCGTTGGGGGTGGAGCGTGGGGTTCTCGTGGCGTTGCGGATGGAGCGCTCGCTCGACCTCGTTGTGGGGATTTTGGGGATCCTGAAGGCGGGCGGCGCCTATTTGCCGCTTGATCCTGCCTACCCGAAGGAGCGCGTCGAGTTCATGCTGGCCGACTCGCACGTGCGCGTGGTGGTGACCGAGAGTGCGTTCGCGTCGGATTTCGGGGACAGCGCGACGCAGCTGCTGCTGCTCGACGAGGAGCGTGGCGAAGCCGAGCAGGGGCCCCCCGGCGAGGTCACGCCCGACGACCTCGCGTATGTGATCTACACCTCGGGTTCGACGGGCAAGCCCAAGGGCGTCCTGATCAGCCATTACAACGTGACGCGCCTGTTCGACGCGACCGAGGGCTGGTTCGAGTTCGGCGAAGACGATGTGTGGACGCTGTTTCACTCGTACGCCTTCGACTTCTCGGTCTGGGAGATGTGGGGCGCGCTTTTGTACGGCGGCCGGCTGGTGGTTGTTCCTTACTGGGTGAGCCGCTCGCCCGACGACTTCCGCGAGCTGCTCCTGCGCGAGGGGGTGAGTGTGCTCAACCAGACACCGTCGGCGTTTCGGCAGCTGCTGCAGGCCGACGTGAACGCCGGTGCGCCGGTGCAGACGAATCTGCGCTACGTGATCTTCGGCGGCGAGGCGCTCGAGCTGCAGAGCCTGCGACCGTGGTTCGAGCGCCACGGCGAGCAGCAACCGAAGCTCGTGAACATGTACGGGATCACCGAGACGACGGTGCACGTGACCTACAGGCCGATCACGCTGCACGATCTCGAGGGAGGCGCGGGCAGCGTGATCGGCACTCCCATCCCCGATCTGCGGGTCGTGCTGCTGGACGCGCAGGGCGCGCTGGCGCCGATCGGAGTGCCCGCGGAGATGTACGTGGGCGGCGCCGGCGTCTCCCGAGGCTACCTCGAGCGCCCCGAGCTGACGTCCGAGCGCTTCGTGCCCGATACCTTCGCCGCGGACGCCGGGGCGAAGCTCTACCGCACAGGCGACCTGGCGCGTCGCCTCGAGAATGGCGACCTCGAGTACCTGGGCAGAATCGACGACCAGGTCAAGCTACGCGGGTTCCGGATCGAGCTCGGCGAGATCGAAGCCGTGCTTGCAGAGCATGCAGGCGTCAGCGACTGCGCCGTGCTCGTGCGCGAGGACGCGCCGGGCGACAAGCGGCTCGTCGCCTACCTCGTCGGCCAGGGGGAAGGGCTCC
Organism: uncultured Thermoleophilia bacterium; assembly: GCA_963755085.1. Lineage (GTDB taxonomy): Bacteria > Actinomycetota > Thermoleophilia > Gaiellales > Gaiellaceae > JACVRM01. The sequence goes on from CAVWIN010000006.1 coordinate 54,246, forward strand.
TCGAGGAGCTGAAAGCGCAGCTCAAGACGCAGCTGCCCGAGTACATGGTGCCCGCCCACATCGTGCTCCTCCCCACGCTCCCACTCACCCCCAACGGCAAACTCGACCGCAAAGCGCTGCCGGAACCCGATCCCGAAGCGTTGACCTCAGGGACGCCGTACGTCGCACCACGCACGCCCACGGAGGAGACGCTCGCCGAGATCTGGGCGGCGGTGCTGGGAGCGCGTCGCGTGGGCGTCGACGACGATTTCTTCGAGCTCGGCGGCGATTCCATTCTCACGATTCAGATCATCGCGAGGAGCCGCCAGGCCGGCGTGCACTTCACTCCGCAAGACTTGGCAAATGGGCCGACGATCGCGCAGCTCGCCCCACTCGTCCGATCCGCTGAAACCGCGACCCATGCGGAGTCGGAGGCGCTTCCTGGTCCACTCGTACCGACGCCGATCCATCGCTGGTTCCTGGAACAGCGATTCGCCGACGCGGACCATTGGAATCAGGCGTTTCTGTTCGAGGTCCCTGCCGGAATCGACGTCGAAACGCTGGAGCGGGCTCTCGGCCATGTGGCGGCACGACACGACGCGCTCGGCCTAAGGGTCACGCGCACGTCGCCGGACTGGACCGTGAGCTTCGACGCGACCTCGACCGCGCCATCGGTTACACGGATCGACCTAGCACAGGTGGCGCCGCAAGATCATGCGGCGCACATCGAGCGGATCGCCAGGACAGCGCAGGCCCAGCTGGACATCCAGCGTGGGCCACTCCTCGCCGCAGTTCACTTCGATCGGGAAGACGACCCGGGCCGGCTCCTGCTGGTCGTCCATCACCTCGCTGTCGACGGCGTGTCGTGGAGGATCCTTCTCGACGACCTCGAGGCCGCATACGTCGCGCTTCAGGCGGACGCTTCGCCTCCAGCGATTCCGCGTTCGGCCGACTTCCGGCGGTGGTCCCAGACTCTGGCGGACTACGCGGCGAACGCGGATCTGAGGGCATCCCTCGCGCGGTGGCTGGAAATCGACTCCGTGGACGGGAGATTGCCGACCGACATGCCGCAAGCCGCCGAGAACCGCGAAGAGTTCGCGCGCGAGGTCATCGTCTCCCTTGACGAAAGCGAGACCGACGCCCTGCTCCATCGAGTCCCGGCCAGATACAGGACGCAGATCAACGACGTCCTCCTCACCGCCCTGGCGTTGGCGCTCCGCGAATGGACCGGCCGCGATGCCCATCGGGTCGACGTGGAAGGGCATGGCCGAGAGGAGTGGATCGGGCCTGTTGATCTGTCCCGAACCGTGGGCTGGTTTACCACCCTCTATCCCGCGGTCCTCGACCTCACGGGTGCAGAGGACGAAGGCTCGGCACTGAAGCTTGTCAAGGAGGAGCGACGCGCGCTTCCGGACCGTGGCCTGAGCTACGGCGTCCTCCGGTACGCGGCACCGGATCCCGGCGTCCGTCAGCAGTTGTCCAAGACTCCCCCGGCGGACATCCTCTTCAACTATCTCGGCCAGTTCGATCAGGTCGTCGCCGGCTCCGAGCTGTTCTCGTTCGCCGACGAACCGACGGGCGCCTGGCATGGACCGGCGAACGAGCGAACCCATCGACTCGAGATCGTGGCGCTCGTGCGAGACGGCCGATTCGAGGCACGGTGGATCTTTGGCGCAGAGCGCGAACGGCCCGCTGTCGTCGAACGCGTCGCAGTGAGCTTCGTGAACGCGCTGCGACGGGTGGTGCAGCACTGCTCGACGTCGGACACATCTGGCTACACGCCGTCGGACTTTCCATCGGCCCGCCTCGACCAGGAGACGCTCGATCGAGTCGCCTCGCTGCACACCGAGATCGAGGACATCTACCCACTGTCACCGATGCAACGACTGTTCCTCGCCGTGGAGGCAGACGGTGCACGCCTCGGTTTCGAGCAGTGGGTGTTCGGCCTCAGGGGTCCGTTGAATGCAGCTGTGCTTCGAGAGGCGTGGGAATCGACCGCGGCGCGACACTCGATGCTGCGAACCGCATTCGTGACCGAGGGAATGGCCGAACCGCTCCAGATCGTCGAGCGGCGACCCGCGCTTCCATGGGACGAATTGGACTGGACCGGCCGCGGCGCAGAACACCAGAAGGACGCCTTGAATTTCCTTCTCCGCTCCGATCGGGAGCGCGGCTTCGACGTCAGAGTCGCGCCACTGAATCGGGTGACGCTCATCCGTCTGGCCGACGACGAGCATCGGCTCGTTTGGAGCACACATCATCTCTGTGTCGACGGCTGGTCCTGGCCGGTCATCTTCCGTGCCATCGGTGAGGCCTACGAAGCGCAGCTCCAGGAGAACGCCCCCCGGCTCCCCACAGCATCTCGGTACGGCGCCTACATCGAGTGGCTTTCCAGCTCGGCGCCCGATTCTCGCGAGTTCTGGACGAACTACGTGGCCGGTCTCGACTCGCCCACGCCACTGCCGTACGAGACGACACCGACCGGGGATGTGGTCGAGAATCACGTCGAGGCGTCCCTCCGGATGGACTCGTCGACCACCGCGGCGCTCCAGCAGCGCGCCCGCGATCTGAGAGTGACGGTCAACGTCTTGATTCAGGGGGCATGGGCCGTCCTGCTGAGCCATATGAGCGAGCGAGACGAGATCGTCTTCGGGGCTGCGTTCTCCGGTCGCCCCGCCGAGCTTCCGGGCGTCGAGACGCTCGTGGGGCCGTGTGTCAACAACCTTCCGGTACGCGTTCGGCTCGACGTGAACCGAAGCACGGCGGAGTGGTTGCGCGAGCTGCACGGGAGCAACCTGCACATCGCGCAGCATCAGCACGCATCACTCTCCGACATCCAGCACTGGGCTGGGGTCCCGTGGAGACTACGCCTCTTCGACAGCCTGGTCGTGTTCCAGAACTACCACGGGGGAGAGGCTGACCTGCGCTGGGGTTCGGTCGACATCGATGTCTTGGCTGCGCCGGAGGAGACGAACTATCCCTTGACGCTCACTGTCACGCCGGGTACGGAGATCGGCCTGAAGGTGCTGGGTCACGCAGGGTTGTTCGGGCCTGCGTCGCTCTCGATGGTCATCGAGGGCTTGGAGACGGTTCTCAGAGGGCTTGCGCGGCAAGCGGAAACATCACTGTCGGAGATTCTGGCCCTACTCCCGGAATCGACGAGGGGTGCTGCCGCAGCCGCGGTCGCGGGGACGGAGCACCGAAGACCAGCTGTATACGTGGCGCCGGGCAACGACATCGAGCGCGCCATCGCCGAGATCTGGCAGGACCTGTTCGAGGTCGACCAGGTGGGAATGGACGAGAACTTCTTCGACCTCGGCGGCCAATCGATGCTTCTGCTCCAGGCACACGCACGGCTCCTCGCAAGGCTGGAAGGCGACGTGCCGATCGTCGCGCTGTTCCAGTACCCCACGGTTCGGTCACTGGCGCGTCATCTCAACAATGACGGTCCATCGAATGCCGGGCTGGATGCCGCTCGCGACCGGGCCGGACTGCAGCGCAAAGCACTGGCCAGGCAGCGTAGTCGCCAGGGGAAGCGGTAATCGATGTCCGACTCGGGTGCCTACGACACGAACGAGAGCGTCGCGATCATCGGCCTCGCAGGCCGCTTTCCGGGCGCGCGAGACGTGGCGGAGTTCTGGGAGAACCTCGTCGAGGGCCGCGAAACCGTCTCGTTCTTCTCGGACGCGGAGCTCGATCCGGGCGATTCCGAGGAGGAAGCGGCTCGCCGACAGCCCAACTACGTCCGAGCACGCGGGACCCTCGCGGACGTGGAGATGTTCGACGCAGCGTTCTTCGGCATCAACCCGAGTGAGGCCGAGATCCTGGACCCGCAGCAGCGCATCTTCATGGAGACAGCATGGGAGGCGCTCGAGTCGTCGGGGTACGACCCGCGAAGTTTCGCGGGCCCAATCGGCGTCTTTGCGGGGATGAGCAACAACTACTACTTTCTCAAGAACCTGATCACACGCGAGGACGTCACCGACATCGTTGGCTGGTTGACGACGATGATGGGTAACGAGAAGGACTACCTCGCGACGCGCCTCTCCTACAAGCTCGACCTACGCGGACCGGCCCTCAACGTCCAGACGGCGTGCTCGACGTCCCTCGTCGCGGTAGGCGCTGCAGTGCAAAGCCTCCTGACCTACCAGTGCGACATGGCACTTGCGGGCGGCGTCTCCGTGACGCTGCCGCAGAATCGCGGTTACCTCTATCAGGAGGGTGGCATCTCTTCACCGGACGGTCACTGCCGGACGTTCGACGAGCGGGCTGCAGGAACCGTCTTCAGCAATGGCGTGGGCATCGTGACCCTCAGGCGCCTTGGCGACGCAGTGCAGGATGGGGACACGATCTACGCGGTGATCAAGGGCGTCGGTTTGAACAACGACGGCGCCTCGAAAGTGAGCTTCACGGCGCCGAGCGTCGACGGGCATGCCGAAGTCATTGCCATGGCTCACGCACTTGCCGAGATCGATCCGCAGACCATTTCCTACGTAGAGGCTCACGGCACCGCGACACCGCTCGGCGATCCCGTCGAGATCGCCGGCTTGACACAGGCGTTTCGTGCAGGTGGAGCATCAGGCCGCGGGTATTGCGCGATTGGATCGGTCAAGAGCAACATCGGGCATCTCGACGCAGCCGCCGGCGTGGCCGGCCTCATCAAGACTGCACTCGCGCTGCACCACAAGACGCTTCCACCCAGCCTTCACTTCACGGCGCCAAACCCGAAGCTGGAGCTCCAGGACTCGCCGTTCGAAGTCGTCAGTTCGCTGCGCCCGTGGCAGTCCCCCGAAGGGGTGCCGCGCCGTGCAGGCGTCAGCTCGTTCGGCGTCGGAGGAACCAATGCGCATGTCGTCCTGGAGGAAGCTCCGGTCGTCACAGCAGAGCCGGCGCACGATTCGGACGAACTGATCCTGCTGTCCGCACGATCCGCCTCTGCCCTCGACTCTGCCACGTCGAGGCTCCGAGACCATTTGCTGAAGCACCCTGCAACGCGGCTCGCCGACGTGGCGTTCACGCTCCACAGTGGCCGACGGCGTTTCCCGTATCGACGGGCGCTGGTCGCGCGGGGCACTGACGAAGCAATCGCCCTGCTCGGCACTCTCGATCGCGAGCGCGCGCTCACGGCATCGAGCAGTCTCGAAGATGCAACCGTTGCGTTTCTGTTCCCTGGACAGGGAGCCCAGTCGGTGCACATGGGCCGGGGGCTTTACGAGGGTGATCCCCTGTTCCGTTCCGATGTCGACGAATGCTCGGCCATCCTGCGGCCGCAGCTCGACCTCGAGCTGCGCGACGTCCTCTATCCGGAGCCGGGAGCCGAAGAGCTTGCAGAGAAAAGGCTCGCACAGACCGAAGTCACCCAGCCTGCGCTGTTCGTGATCGAGTACGCGCTGGCACAAGCCTGGCGCCGCCTCGGGATCGAGCCCGACGGCATGATCGGCCACTCGGTAGGTGAATACGTGGCCGCGTGTCTCGGGGGAGTTTTCACGCGTGACGATGCTCTCAAGCTCGTCGCCGAACGAGCGCGACTCATGCAGACAATGCCCGAGGGGGCGATGCTGGCTGTCCGAGCGAGTGGCGACACCGTGCTCGCCATGCTGCCCGATGGGCTCGAGATCGCCGCCGAGAATGCGCCGAGCTCGACGGTGGTCTCGGGAGAAACGTCAGCGATCGAGGACTTCGAGGCGCACCTCGCGGAACACGGTCTGGCGGCCCGCCGCTTGGCGACATCGCATGCATTTCACTCGGCGATGATGGACCCGATCCTCGAGGACTTCGCGGACGTCGTGGACACGATCCCTCGATCAGCGCCGGTGCTCCCGTGGATCTCCAGCCTCACGGGGGACTGGATCACACAGGAGCAAGCGCAGGACAGCGCCTACTGGGTACAGCAGGTGCGGCGACCCGTCCTGTTCGCAAAGGGAGTCACGCGGCTGCTCGAGGATCCAACGCGCGTCACACTCGAGGTCGGGCCGGGACAGCAGCTCACGGGTCTCGCCAAACGGTCCGTCCCCGATCGGCCGGTGGGCGTCGTGACGCTCGCAACGGCTGAAGGCCAGTCCACGTTGCTTCTCCCCGCGGGTGGGCTCTGGGCCGCCGGTGTCACGCTTCCGGCAGACATCCTGGGTTCGAGCGCCCGGGGAGGGCGTCGTGTCCCGCTCCCGAGCTATCCGTTCGAACGCGAGCGCTACTGGGTGGAGCCACGACCGCACGCACGGCTGTCGGCCGGCAGCTCGAGCGCCCCTGGCGACAATCAACCGGTGGTGATTGCCGCAGCTTCGCCCGGGTCGCCTTCGCTCGGGCGACGTGAGCTTCTCGGCGAGCGCATCCGCGACCTGTTCGCCGACCTGTCGGGCATGGACGGCGCGACGCTCGACCCCGACGCGACGTTTCTCGAGCTCGGCCTCGATTCGCTCCTCCTGACCCAGGCTGCCCTACTGCTCCAGAAGACCTTCGACGTCAAGGTCTCCTTCCGAGACCTGCTCGACAATCTGTCGACGATCGACGCCTTGGCCACCCACCTCGATGGCGCCCTTCCTGCCGACGCAGGGCCGGCGCCGGCACCGGTGGCACCCGCTTCGACCGTGCCGGTACCCGGGGAGCGGCAGGTGGCAGCGACGCCCTCCGGGTCGGTGGAGCGCCTGATCGTCGAGCAACTGGAGATCATGCGCCAGCAGCTGGAGATGCTCCGTGGTGGCGGGGGCGACGTCGCGTCGACTGCGTCGGTACCACAGCCCGCCATCCCTGGTGCTCCGGGCGAGTCCGACAACGAGGTACAAAGGGCGGAGGCACCCCCGGTGGACGCGTTCGGCCCGTACCGCCCGCCGTCGAAGGGCCCAGCGGGCGGGCTGACGGCGCAGCAGGAGCACGCCCTGGATTCCTTCGTCGATCGCTACACGCGGCGCACCGCCGGTTCCAAGGGCTTCACGGCGGAGAACCGCGCGCATCTCGCCGATCCCCGCTCCGTGTCCGGCTTTCGGCTGGCGTGGAAGGAGATCGTGTACCCCATCGTCACGGTGCGTTCCGCAGGCTCCCGGCTCTGGGACCTCGACGGGAACGAGTACGTCGATCTCACCAACGGCTTCGGGACGATCATGTTCGGGCACAACCCCGACTTCATTCGTCGTGCCCTCGAGGCCCAGCTCGCTCAGGGAATCGAGACCGGCCCGCAGTCCACTCTCGCCGGAGACGTCGCAGCTCGCGTGGCTGCCATGGTCGGAATGGAGCGAGTCGCGTTCTGCAACACGGGCTCGGAGGCCGTCACCGCGGCCATCCGCCTCGCCCGAACGGTAAGCGGTCGAGACCGGATCGCGGTGTTCGGGGACGCCTACCACGGCATCTTCGACGAGGTCCTCGTGCGCGCGGCAGGCCAACGGTCGATGCCCATCGCCCCGGGCATCCCTCTTGGCATGTTCGACAACGTCGTCGTCCTCGACTACGCAAGCCCAGAGGCGCTCGTGTTTCTCGAAGCCCACGGCAGTGACCTCGCCGCGGTGCTCGTGGAGCCCGTACAGAGCCGCCGCCCGGAACTGCAGCCACGCGAGTTCCTTCATGAGGTGCGGCGTCTGACCCGTGACTGTGGCGCGGCGCTCGTCTTCGACGAGGTCGTCACCGGATTCCGCTCGCACCCCGGGGGAGCGCAAGAGATCTTCGGCATCCGAGCTGACATCGCTACCTACGGCAAGGTCGTCGGCGGCGGCCTACCCATCGGCCTCGTGGCAGGCCGAAGCGAGTACATGGATGCCCTCGACGGAGGAGCATGGCAGTACGGCGACGAGTCCGTTCCCGAAGTCGGCGTCACCTTCTTCGCCGGCACATTCGTCCGGCACCCCCTCGCCTTGGCGGCGGCACGAGCAGTGATCGCCCACCTCGAGGAGAGCGGACCCGATCTGCAGCGAGACCTCAACCTGCGAACGACCTCCTTCGCCTCTCGACTCGAAGCACACGCACGTAGCGTTGGCGCGCCGGTGCGCATCGCGCACTTCAGTTCATGGCTCTACATCAGCTTCCCGAGCGACGTTCCCCACGCCGGCTTGTTCTACGCGATGATGCGCGATCGCGGCGTGCACGTATGGGACGGGCGTTGCTGGTTCCTCACCACCGCGCACACGGACGCCGATCTCGACCTCGTCTTCGAGGCGTTCCGAGACACGATCGCCGAGCTCCAAGGCGCGGACCTCCTGCCCGGCGGTGGCGAGCCGCCCGTTCCAGGAGCGCGGCGCGGCCATGACGTCAACGGCCGCGAGGCGTGGTTCGTGCCCGATCCAGATCGCGCAGGGAAGTACTTGATCGTCGAAGAGGCGGCAGCGGGTGGCTGAGCACTCGCTGACACCCGTCGATTTCGACCCCTTCGAGCCCGTGGCGGCTCGCGAGGTGCGACTCCCGCTCACGGAGCCGCAGGCCGAGATGTGGACCGCCGCGATAATGAGCGATGACGCGAACTGCTCCTACAACCAGTGCTTCGTGTTCACGCTCGATGGCCCGCTGCGCGTCGAGTCGTTGCGCGCGGCGCTCGAGCAGGTCGTTGCCCTGCACGACGGCTTGCGCGCCGTCATCGCGGCGGACGGGAGTGGTCAAACGATTCTGCCGCCGTTCGCATTCGAGCTGCCGGTCCTCGACCTGTCGGCGCTGGATCGGGAGGTGCAACAGCGTGAGCTCGAGGCAGTGGTACAGGGGGAGTGCGACACACCCTTCGACCTCGCCGAGGGCCCGCTCGTTCGCGCGTTCGTAGTTCGTGAGTCGGCCGAGCGCCACGTGTTCGTCCTCACGGCGCACCACATCGTCTGCGACGGCTGGTCGTCGTCCGTCCTTTTCTCGGACCTGGGTCGGCTCTATTCAGCCGATTGCGTCGGAATCCGGGCGCAGCTCGACGCGGTCGCGTCCTATCGTCAGTACGTCGCGGATGAGACGAGCCCCGGCGGTACGGGCGGGGCGGCGGCCGACGAGGACTACTGGCTCGCACAATATGTTGACGGGGTCCCGATCCTGGATCTCCCGGTCATCGACCGGCCCGCGGTGAAGTCGTACCGCTCCGGTCGCGAGTACGTGCGTATCGACGAAGGGCTGTACGCGGCGCTCAAGAGCACCGCGGCGACGTCGCGGGCAACACTCTTCGCGATGCTTCTCGGTGCGTTCGAGGTGCTGACCTACCGCATCTCCGGACAGTCGGACTTCGTCATCGGCATCGCCCTCGCCGCGCAGCCGAAGCTCGACAACCCGCGCCTCGTCGCGCACTGCGTGAGCACCGTTCCGTTGCGAGCCAGGCTCGAGCCCGGGCGCCCGTTCGTTGAGCACCTGACGACGGTGCGCGACGACCTCGCCGAGGCCCAGGAGCATTCGAGCACGACCTTCGGCACCCTCGTCCGTCGGTTGAACGTCGCTCGCGACAACAGTCGCACGCCACTGGTCTCGATCACCTTCAGCATCGACAAGCTCGGCGCGCCGTTCCAGTTCGGCGACTTGACCATTACCTCGGTTCGCACGCCGAGGGCGTATTCCAACTTCGAGCTGCAGTTGAACATCGTCGACAGCGGCTCGGACTTGGTGGTCGAATGCGATTACAACACGGATCTCTTCGACGGGCCGATGCTGCGCCGCTGGCTGTCGCATTACGAAACCCTGCTGCGGGGAATCGTGGCCCGACCGAGCGATGCCCTCGAGACCCTGCCGCTTCTTTCGGATGGGGAGCGGGCGGCTTTGCTTTCGTCGTTGGCTGTGTCGGGTTTTGCTGCCGATCGCTGTTTGCATGAGCGTTTTGAGGAGCGGGCGCGCATGTGTCCTGGGCGGGTGGCGGTGGTGTGTGATGGCGTGTCGCTGAGTTATGGCGAGTTGGAGCGGCGGGCGAACGGTGTCGCTTTGAGGCTGCGCTCGTTGGGGGTGGAGCGTGGGGTTCTCGTGGCGTTGCGGATGGAGCGCTCGCTCGACCTCGTTGTGGGGATTTTGGGGATCCTGAAGGCGGGCGGCGCCTATTTGCCGCTTGATCCTGCCTACCCGAAGGAGCGCGTCGAGTTCATGCTGGCCGACTCGCACGTGCGCGTGGTGGTGACCGAGAGTGCGTTCGCGTCGGATTTCGGGGACAGCGCGACGCAGCTGCTGCTGCTCGACGAGGAGCGTGGCGAAGCCGAGCAGGGGCCCCCCGGCGAGGTCACGCCCGACGACCTCGCGTATGTGATCTACACCTCGGGTTCGACGGGCAAGCCCAAGGGCGTCCTGATCAGCCATTACAACGTGACGCGCCTGTTCGACGCGACCGAGGGCTGGTTCGAGTTCGGCGAAGACGATGTGTGGACGCTGTTTCACTCGTACGCCTTCGACTTCTCGGTCTGGGAGATGTGGGGCGCGCTTTTGTACGGCGGCCGGCTGGTGGTTGTTCCTTACTGGGTGAGCCGCTCGCCCGACGACTTCCGCGAGCTGCTCCTGCGCGAGGGGGTGAGTGTGCTCAACCAGACACCGTCGGCGTTTCGGCAGCTGCTGCAGGCCGACGTGAACGCCGGTGCGCCGGTGCAGACGAATCTGCGCTACGTGATCTTCGGCGGCGAGGCGCTCGAGCTGCAGAGCCTGCGACCGTGGTTCGAGCGCCACGGCGAGCAGCAACCGAAGCTCGTGAACATGTACGGGATCACCGAGACGACGGTGCACGTGACCTACAGGCCGATCACGCTGCACGATCTCGAGGGAGGCGCGGGCAGCGTGATCGGCACTCCCATCCCCGATCTGCGGGTCGTGCTGCTGGACGCGCAGGGCGCGCTGGCGCCGATCGGAGTGCCCGCGGAGATGTACGTGGGCGGCGCCGGCGTCTCCCGAGGCTACCTCGAGCGCCCCGAGCTGACGTCCGAGCGCTTCGTGCCCGATACCTTCGCCGCGGACGCCGGGGCGAAGCTCTACCGCACAGGCGACCTGGCGCGTCGCCTCGAGAATGGCGACCTCGAGTACCTGGGCAGAATCGACGACCAGGTCAAGCTACGCGGGTTCCGGATCGAGCTCGGCGAGATCGAAGCCGTGCTTGCAGAGCATGCAGGCGTCAGCGACTGCGCCGTGCTCGTGCGCGAGGACGCGCCGGGCGACAAGCGGCTCGTCGCCTACCTCGTCGGCCAGGGGGAAGGGCTCCTCGAGGAGCTGAAAGCGCAGCTCAAGACGCAGCTGCCCGAGTACATGGTGCCCGCCCACATCGTGCTCCTCCCCACGCTCCCACTCACCCCCAACGGCAAACTCGACCGCAAAGCGCTGCCGGAACCCGATCCCGAAGCGTTGACCTCAGGGACGCCGTACGTCGCACCACGCACGCCCACGGAGGAGACGCTCGCCGAGATCTGGACGGACGCGCTGGGGGTCGCGTCTCCCAGCGTCCATGACGATTTCTTCGACCTTGGCGGCCACTCGCTGAAAGCCGCTCAGATTGTCACGGCGATCCGCTCGGCTTTCCACGTCAACGCGGCGGTGAGACATCTCCTGGCGGAGCCCACGATCGCAGGTCTGGCCGAGATCGTGGATCTCCTCGCCGGTACGGCCGCCGTCACGGAACGCGCCAGCGGGAGTGGGCGCGAGGAGGTTGAGACCCGACCATGACGATGCGAGCCCACTGTCGAGACGGCGCGAACGCGGCATACGTCTTTCGGTCGGGGATGGCCCGCTCATAGTGCGATGCCCCGCAGGGAATCATCGACGACGGCTCGCGAGCCCAGCTTGCAGGCCGCAAACAGGAATGGAGGAAGCATGCAGCTAGTTGATCGGATCGACCGCCGCACGGGCCTCAGCGCTGCACAATTTCAGCTGGAGTACATGCGCCCGCCTCGGCCGGTCATTCTGACCGACGCGATCTCCCACTGGCGCGCCATGGGAAGATGGAGTCCCCAGTTCTTCAAGAGCGAATACGGCGATCTCGAGGTCGTGGTCGACGGCGAGGCGATGGCCCTGGGCGAGCTGGTCGACCGCGTTGAGACATCGACCGAAGACAACCCCGCGCCTTACTTGCGCAATCAGGCCCTGGCCGAATGGCCACCGGACCTCCTCGCCGAAGTTTCGCCCATGCCGGCCTGCACGAAGCCCAACTGGCTCGAGAGCCGTCTCTTCCCGCGAGGGGAAAAGCTGGCCGCCATTGAGGTATATATCGGGGGCCGAGGCGCGCAGTTCCACGTTCTCCACTACGACGGCCTTCACACCCATGCCTTCCTGATGCAGCTGTATGGCGACAAGGAATACATCGCCTTCAGCCCCGAGCAGACCGAGTTCATGTACGCGCCAAAGGACGGCAGGGCCAACGAGTCTCGGGTCGGCGACGTGCTGCATCCTGACCTCGCGGAGTTCCCGCTGTTCGACCAGGCCCAGGGCGTGCGCTTTCAACTTCATCAGGGCGAAACGCTCTTCGTACCGGGCGGCTGGTGGCACACAGCTCGGATCTTGAGCCCGTCGGTGACGGTGTCGATCAATGGAGTGAACCGAGCGAATAGCGCCGAGTTCAGGCGCGACTATTCCGACGCCATCGCACGCCGATCAGCTCTGCTCGGTTTCGTGGCGCGGACGGGCTTACGCTTCGCAGGTGCAACGCACCTTTTCGAGTTAATGTGACCTGGGACGCGCTTCGTCTTTTGAGGGCGTCAAGGCGACCCCTCTGCCGGCATGACCTCAGTACAAAACCGGTGCGCACCGCCACATACTCTGACGCGGAATCCGTGGGCGGCGAGTGGGCTAAGACTACCGGCCGCTTGTGGTGGTGCGCAGGGCCTGGCATCTCAATTCGGAAGGGGAAGGCAGCATGCCCCGGCGCGTGTTCGACGATCTAGGTCGCCCGGCTTCGCTCAAGGTCAGCCGTATTTCATAGCCGACTCGAACTCAAAGACGCCAGCGTTTTCCAGAGCGCCTTCGACGAGAGTCTGCAGCCTATCCTGTGTCCATAGAGGACGGAATGTGTGATTGGCGCCTTCGACGATATCGAGGCTCGCGCCGAACTCGTTTGTGAGCCGTCCCGCGACCTCACCCAGCTGCCTTTCGAGGTATGTCAGTCCCACGTCTCCGGGGCTGAAGATGAATGCGAGAGCTTTTCCATTTCCCCCAATACGCTTCAGCGCGCTTACGACGGCATCCCCGTGGTCTGGCCAGGACTCGTCTGCTGGTCGGCGCTCAGCCATGTCACCGTTGCGGCCGCCCGCGGCTCCCAGAGCACGCCATCCCGATCGTAGAGCGCCAACTGCATCTCTAGTGCGCATTTGTCCCGTCACGAGTCGGCGCCACTGCCTCGGTTGTGTGAGTTGGCTGACCATGTCAGCCCAATAGGCTGAGGCGCTTGCGTATCTGTCCCAGATCAGAAACGGTGGATTTATCAGGACGGCGCCCACCACATCGTCCCGCTCGACGGCGACGTGAAAGCCGGAGACGCCCCCAGAGCAAAGGCCCACCACCGCGAATCGACGTGCACCAAAGTTGTCGCGGATGTGCTCGATTCCTACAGCGACGTCATTGAGCGCCTCGGGAGAATAGAGTCGCTCGAAATGCTCGTCCGAGGCGTCGGGCCCCCCACTGTCGCCGACGCCTCTGATGTCGAGACGAACCGACGACACTCCGCGCGCGGCCCAAGCGCGCGCAAAGCGTGTCCAGAGCCGGTTCGGGCCAATCCGACGCCCCGCGCCGGAGCTTGGGAACACAACCCAAGCGTCGCCTGCGTTTCGCGTCGTCGCGCGGGTCAGAGTGCCGACGACAGTCGTTCCGTGGCTCTCCAACTGCACGACGGTCTCCGTCCAACCATCAACGATGAGGCTCCGGCCGCGGCCGGCCGCAGCTCGCGAGCGAACCGCTGGCTGACCGCCGGAAAGCCATGACTGGATCGACGCGAATGCCTCAGCCGGCACCTTGCTCGTGCCCGGACTCTCAAGCATCCCATCGACGCCTGGTAGCCGCGCCACGTCTACCTCGAGGCCGTGAGAGCTCAGCGCGTCGAGTAGCTCCCTGTCCGGGGCATCCGGCTCGTTGCCGGTGACGAGCACGCGCCGTAGGTGATGCGCCCCCCAGCGAAGCTCGGTCAAGTTCACGGCGCCGAGGTCATGAACCGTCTCCGCCGACATCAAGAATCCATTCGCTTCCTCGTCACCGGCCGGCAGCACCGGAGGCGGGTGCGCCGTCTTGGGATACCGTCGAGCGACGAGACGCTGAAACGCGCGCATCTCCTGCAGATACGCCGTCCCCGATACGGCCGGTGCCCAGAGCACGAGCTCGGAGACGTCGGCCCCTTCTGTGGCTGCTACGGCAGCCAACGTTGCCCCAATCGTGACACCGACGAGCGCCACCTGTCGCGCTTCTGTTCGCCCGCGGACCTCTTCAGCTGCGGCCGCGACTGCCCCGACCCATCTGGCAACGAGCGCCGAATCGCGGTCGCTGCCCGTGCTGTCGCCTGTCGAGGGCCAGTCGAAGCGGAGCGTGGGCCGCCCGGACTCTGCGAGCGCCTGCGCAAGTGCTCGAAGCGCCCGGTAGGAGCACACCCCTTGATAGCCGAGTGGTGGACAGATCACGACCGCGGTGCCGACGTCCTTGCCCGCCGGGGGAAGGTGGAGCATCCCGAAGACGCGGGCGTCGCCACTGTCGAACCAAAAGGCCTCCATTAGGACTGCGGGAACCCGATGCGGGTCACGCTCTGGGCGTTCAGGGCCGTCACGTCTCCCACCTTGCCGCGATAGTATGCAAACCCGTCATTGCCTCACCGTTGGCTTGAAGCCGTTCCGCCCGTTGTCGAGGAGGATCGCGGGGCCTGAGCCCAAACCGGCATCTGCGGGTAGCTGCCACAACCCGCACACGAATCGTAGGCGGCCCGGTTCGGGCTGTCGAGGGGCGGGAGTCCTCGCACTTTGCAGCGGCCGTTATCGTCCGCGACATGGCCGATCTCGAGGACACCGTCGCCGCGCCAGCATAGGGGACACGACCCGCCACAGGCATACCGGCCGCTGAGCTGCACGAGCGGCTCCTGCAGTGCGCGGCGACCGACATCGGCAGCCCCGAGACCAGCCAGGGACTGCAGCCCATCGGGCGCCGCCGGCCGTCGCGGCGTGCGAGAGGCGCCACGCGCTCGTGCTTCGTACGCCCATCGGGCAGACGGGATGTCTCCGACTGATGATGCCCCCGGCCGGAATCGAACCAGCGCACGCGGTTTAGGAAACCGCTGTTACAAACATCTCTCTCGTCTACGCTCAACTTGGTCGGCGCCCGGCCGGAGAGGTCCCCGAACAGGCGGGATTCCCAGGCCCGAGGACAAGCCTGGGACAAGCCTGAGCGTCGGATTCACGTGACCCTCGGCTAACGCACGTGCTCCCGGAGGATCTGCTCGACGGCCTGCGGGTCGTCGGGCGTGATCGCCGTGGATGCGGTGCCCCGTATCGATGTCGAGCGCGACCTGCTTGCGCCGCCTACCGGGATCGAGGTTCCACCAGTGGCGGAAGTCGCCGGAGCCCCAGAGCCGCCACCGCCGGATGCCGAGGGGCAGCCGCGAGAAGGACCGGATCGAGCCGTACGGGATGTGCTTGGGCCCCACGGGTAGTACCGCCGGATGACGAGGCCCGAACTGTCCAGCGCGATCCTGCCGTCGTCGTACAGCACTGCCGCGCCTAGAAACCGGGCAGGCGGACTTCCTCGCGCCGCTCGTGCGCGAAGAAGTGGATGCCGTCGACGAACCGCACCCAGTTGCACCGCGTGCACATGACCAGCGAGGTCGTCAGCGCGCTGTCGGCGAGGTAGCGGACGCCGCGCAGCAGGTCGCCGTTCGACACGCCAGTCGCGACGAAGATCACGTCGCCGGTCACGAGGTCGTCGCTGGCGAACACGCGGTTGATGTCCTCGATGCCCTGCTCGCGGGCGGAGTCGATCTCGCCGCGCGACGTCGGCCACAGCTGCGCCTGCAGTTCGCCGCCCAGGCAGCGCAGCGCCGCGGCTGCGAGCACCGCCTGGCGCGTGCCGCCGATGCCGATGGCCAGGTGGTCGTTCGTGCCGCGGACGGCGGCCGAGATCGACGCCGTCACGTCACCGTCCTGGATGAGCTTGATGCGGGCGCCTGCCTGCCGGATCTCCTCGATCAGGTCGTGGTGGCGCGGGCGGTCGAGCACGATCGTGGTGATGTCCTCCGGGCGCCGGCCGAACGCATCGGCGATGCCGCGGACGTTGTCGCCGACCGGCGAGCGCAGGTCGATCCGGCCGCGCGCGCGAGGGCCGACCGCCATCTTGCGCATGTACATGTCCGGCAGCGTCTGCAGCGACCCCCGCGACGCGATGGCGAGCATCGACATGGCACCGCTCGCGCCGCGCGCGACGATGCCGCTGCCCTCGATCGGGTCGACCGCGAGGTCGACCTGCTCGCCGCCGGCGCCGAGCTTCTGGCCCGCCTGGAGCTCGTCGCCCTCCTCTGCGCCGATCACGACGTACCCGTCGATCGGCTGCTGCGCGAGCGCCTCGTGCATCGCCCGCGCGGCGCTCGCGGCGGCCGCCTGGTGGTCGGCGCGGCCCAGCCAGCGGGCACCCGCCAGCGCGGCGCGCTCCGTCGCCCGCGCGTACGTCTCGCAGATGCAGGCCGGCCGCTGCCCCTTCTCCGCCTCGACCGTCTCCGGCGCAGTCTGGGTCACGAGGAAGGTTCTACTCGCTCGGCCGCGTCCAGGACAAGGCCGATGACCTCGCCGACCGCCGACTCGACGGTCGGCCGGTCGACCACGGGCACCTCGTTTCGCCGCGCGCGCTCGACGATGTAGTCCTGGAGCGCACGGATGTCGGCGAAGTGCTCGACGTACTTGTCGAGCGGCCGCAGCCCGCCCGTGGCCGTGTCGCGGATCTGGAAGTGGTCGAGGTGCTTGTCCTCGTCGCCGATCGCGACCACGCACTGGACGACGACCGGCCCGTCGATCGGCGGGATCATGCCCGGCACGAGGTGGACGCCCTCGATCACGATCGACCAGCCCTCGTGCAGCGCGCGGTCGAGCGCCGCCTGCACGCCGACGAGCACGTTGCGCGTCTGGTCGAGGAAGCCCTGGAGCCTCTGCTCCGGCACGTCCACCTCGCCGACGCGCGCCTCGAAGCTCGAGTAATGCACCGACGGCATGAAGTCGCGCGAGAAGAACGCCCGCATCGTCTGGCGGATGAAGTCGGTGGACGTGACGCGCGTGATCCCGAGCCGGTACGCCGCCTCGGTCGCGATCGTCGACTTCCCGGTGCCGGTCGCGCCGCCCAGGAGCAGCACGATCGGCGCGTCGAGCTCCTGCAGCCGTCCGTAGCGGCGCAGCCGCTGGGCCGCGTCGCGGCCGGTGTCGCCCAGCAGCTCGGTGGCGACCTCCTCGACGCGGTCGAGCGTGATGCCCTCGCCGTTCCGGGCCGCCGCCTCCCGCTCCAGGCGCCGCGCCAGCGCGTAGGCCGGTTCTGGCGCCAGCCCGGTCGCCATCAGCGCACGCGCCATCAGCCCCTTCGAGTAGCGGGGGCCGCCGTGCGCGCCGAGCGGCAGCGGCTCGAGCCGGCGCGGCTCGGTCACCGCACGCCCTCACGGGCCGGCACGAGCGCGCGCAGGGCGGCGTCGAGCTCGGGCTCGCCGGGCAGCGCCCGCACGTCCGCGTCGGCCAGGACCACCGGGATCCCGCGGGCGAACGCGGCCTCGGCGACGACGTCCACGGCGGCGGCCTTGAGCTCGACGAGGAAGACGTCGGCGTCGAGGCTCTCGACGTCGTGCCGGAGCGCTCCGCGGTGCGCGAGGTTGCCGGAGACGGCCACGTGCGCGGCGCCGTGCTCGTGCAGCAGGTGATCGGCGAGCAGCGGATGCACCTCTTGCGGCGCCGTCGTGAAGAACGCGACGCGGCGCCCGGCCATCGGTTGGAGCGGGCGCGGGCGCTGCACGGTGCCGATCACAGGCACGTCCTTGACGGCGCGGACGGCCTCCGCGACAAGGTGCGCGGCCGCCCGGTCCTCGCCGTGCGTGACCACGACGAGGTCGGAGAGCAGGATCCGGTACGCGTTCAGGTAGCCGGTGGCGAGCTCGGGCGGCTGGTGGGCCGGCACGACGAGCACGCGCGCGTCCGCCGCCACCGGCGGGAGCGCCGCGCCGCTGCCGTCGAAGACCAGCAGCTCCGGGTCGAGCGCCAGCGCCGCCTCGACGCCCTCTGCGACGTTCGAGCTGCCGACGGCGCCGGCCAGCCCGCCTCCGGCCCGGCGGCAGCCGACGGTCGGCACGCCGGTGAGCGCGGCCGTCTCGAGGTGGTCGGAGGCCCCGTGCAGGCCGGCGCGCGTGCGCGCGAGGAGCGACTCCAGGTCGGGGCGCTCCTCGATCACTTCCGGCTCGGGCGGCCCGCCCCGCCCCATCGCGACCACGACGACGCGCCGGTCCTGCGCCAGCAGGCGCGCCACGTGCCCGGTCACGGCCGTCTTGCCGACGCGCTTCCCGGTGCCCGCGATCGCGAGCGACGGCACGCCGACCGGGGCGAAGCCAGGCGGGTCGAAGCGGAAATCCGGCCCCTGATAGACGACCCCGGCGGCGAGCACCCGGCTCGCGAGCGCCAGCCGCTCGCGCGGCCCGAGCACGGGCTCGTCCGAGAGGTCGAAGACGACCTCCGGCTCCCAGGCCAGCGCCTCCTCGAGCGTCGCCGCCAGCGGGACGCCGTAGTCCTCGCCGCCGAGCAGCTTCTCGCCGCCGCCGGCCAGCCAGGCGCCGATGACCTCGTAGGGCAGCTCGGCGAGCGCCGCGCGCACGACGGGCGCGTAATGCTCGCCGTCGATGACGGCAACCGCGCGCGTTTGCATCAGGAGCGGGTGGTGACCTCGTCCTCGATCCGGTCGGTGTACTTCTCGTACGCCCGCGTCTCGGTCGAGAACTGGATGATCCGCTCCGACCCGTGGAACGGGTACTTGCGCCACACGTCCACGTGCGTGCCCGTGATCTCGACGACGTTGTAACAGGGCCGCGTGTTGCCGCGGAGGCGCGTGGTCGAAACCGTGCCGGTGTTGACGACGAACAGATCCTCGAGCCGCCACGCGTAGGGGACGTGCTTGTGCCCGGCCAGCACGAGGTCGACCTTCGAGCGCTGCAGGCACTCGATCGCGTCGCCGGCGTCGAAGACGATGTTGCGCTCGCGCCCGGTGCCCGGGATCGGCAGCAGGTGGTGGTGCATCACGAAGATGCGCAGATCCGCCGGGCCCGAGAACTGCTCCTCGATCCACGGATAGCGGCCGCGGCCGATCTGGCCCTCGTCGAGGTCGGGCTGCGTCGAGTCGACCGCGACGACGGTGATGGCGCCGACGCGCAGCACCGAGTTGCGGTCGCCGAAGAGCTCCTCGAAGTGCACGTAGCCGACGTTGCGCGAGTCGTGGTTGCCCGGGATGACGACGAACTCCTTGCACTCGATCTTGTCGAGGTAGCGCTTCGCCTCGAAGTACTCCTGCTTGAAGCCGAAGGTCGTCAGGTCGCCCGAGCAGATGACGATGTCGGGCTCCATCTCGTTGATCTCGGCGATGGCGCGGTCCATCAGGCTGGGCACGAAATGGGCCCCGCCGCAGTGGACGTCGGAGATGTGCGCGATGCGGAACGGGTTACCGGCCATCGTGGCGGGCATCTTAGGAGGCATTGACGAGGTGGACATCGTCATATCGGCCACCTCGTCAAGACCTCCTATAAGGCATCCGAACCCGCTGCTACGCTTCCGTCGCGTGTGGAAATGCCCATTTTCCAGGCAAATTCGCAAATACCCGCACCCCGCTTCCAGAACGACGTGGAACGCGAGTGCGCCAAGATCCTCGACTACTACGGGGTGCAGTGGGAGTACGAGCCACACACGTTCGTGCTCGAGCGCGACGCGGACGGCCGGGTGGTCGAGGCGTTCACCCCGGATTTCTTCCTGCCCGAGCAGGGCCTCTACCTCGAGCTGACGACGATGAAGCAGTCGCTCGTCACCCGGAAGAACCGGAAGCTCCGCCGGCTGCGCGAGCTCTACCCGGACGTGCGCGCGAAGCTCTTCTACAAGCGCGACATCGAACGGCTGGCGCAGCGATACGGGCTCGAGCTCGCGATGTAGTGGCGCCCGCGACGGCCGACCCACGCGTCGGCGAGCTCTACCTCGGCGCCGACCAGATCGCCGCGCGCGTCGCCGAGCTCGGCGCCCAGCTCGCGACCGACTACGAGGGCCGGGAGCCCCTGCTCGTCGCGCCCCTGAAGGCGAGCCTCATCTTCTGCGCGGACCTTTCGCGCGCGATGCCGATCCTCCACCACCTCGACTTCGTGGAGCTGGCCGGCTACGACGGCGGCAACGGCGGCTCGATCAAGCTCCTGAAGGACCTGGACGCCCCGATCGCAGGCCGCCACGTCCTGATCGTCGAGGACGTGATCGACACCGGCCTCACACTCAACTACCTCTGCAAGACGCTGTCGCTGCGCGGCCCGAAGTCGCTGAACGCGGTCACGCTGCTCGACCGTCCGTACCGCCGCATCGTCGAGGACCTGCCCGTCCGCTACGTCGGCTTCACCGCGCCGGACGAGTTCTTCGTCGGCTACGGCTTCGACATGGACGAGGGGTACCGCAACCTGCCCGACCTGCACGTCGCCAACGTCTAGGGGCGTGAGCGCGCAGGAGGAGATCGACCTGCTCCTCTGCGAGGAGCTGGCCGTGGCCCGCAAGCTGCTCGAGGAGAACGGCCGGTTCTACCCGACGGCCTCGTGGATCGACCGTGACGGCGAGCTCGCGTTCGCGGGCGGCCACACGGGCGGCATGTTCGCGCGCGCGACCGAGATCCTGGACATGCTGTACGCCGCACTGCGGCAGAAGGCCGCCGAAAAGGCGATCCGCGCGTGCGCGGTCGCCGTCGACGTCCGAGTCGTCCCGCCCGGCGAGACCCGGAAGACCGGTGCGATCCTCGTCACGATCGAGCACGCCGACGCGGATCCCGTCGACGTGGTGCTCCCCTACAGCAAGCCCCGATTCCGGCGCGGCATCGAGTACGGCGAGCAGTTCACCGAGCCCGGCGCGCGCAAGATCTTCGTCGACTAGAGGTACCCGAGCGGATCCACGGCGGTGCCGTTGACGCGCACCTCGAAGTGGAGGTGCGGGCCGAAGCAATGGCCGGTGCAGCCGACGTAGCCGATCACCTGGCCCTGCTCGACGTGGGCGCCGTAGCCGACGGCGAATCCTGACTGGTGCCCGTAGGCGGTCGCGATCCCGCCGCCGTGGTCGATCACGGTCAGGTTGCCGTAGCCGTCCTCCCAGCCGGCCGTGATCACCGTGCCGGCTGCGGCCGCGTGGATGGGCGTGCCGTAGCCGACGCCGATGTCGATGCCCTCGTGCATCCGGCCCCAGCGCATGCCGAATGGGCTGACCACCGGGCCGCTCACCGGCCAGATGAACCCGGACGCGGAACTGGTCGCGTGGTAGATGGACTGGGTCGGTGAGATGGCCGGCGTCGCCGCCGCGGCGGCCGCCGCCTGAGCGGCGCGGATCTGCGCGGCGAGCTGGTCCGATACCTGCGCGAGCCCGGCCGCCTCGGCGACGGCGTCACGGTGCTGGTTCCGCACGGTCGTGAGTGCGTCCAGCTGCGACTGCCGCGCCGCGGCCAGCCCGCTTTTCCGCGCCAGCAGCGTGTTCTGGAGCTCCAGCTCCTGCGCCGTCCGCACGGCGATGACCCGCGTCGCGGCGGCGACCTGCCCGTGCGTCTGCCGGGTCTGCTCGCGCAGCGTCTTCATGTCGTCGCGCGCCGCGCGCACCGACGCGGACACGTTCGCGTCCTCGTTGCCGACCGAGCTCATGTAGTCGATCTGGTCGAGCGCGTCGGTGAAACTGGCCGAGGAGACCAGCACGTCGAGCGTGCTCGGCTGGCTCTCCTTGTAGAGCTGCACCACGCGGTGATCGAGCCGGGCCATCGCCTTCGTGTACTGGCTCCTGAGGAAGTTGAGGCGGGCGGTCTGGAGCTCGAGGAGCTGCGTGAGCCGGACGAGCCGCGCGCGGTGCAGCTCGAGGTCGGCCTGCAGCGATCTCAGCTGCAGCGGCAACGTCCCCGGAGCGGCGCTCGAGCGCGCGGATGTCGCCCGTGACGCTCGAGATATGCGACGAGAGCGCGTCCTCCCTGGCCGACGCGGCCGCCATCTTCGCGCGCAGCTGGGCGAGCTGCGAGTCGACCGCCGCCTTGCGCGACACGTCGTCGCCGGCAGCCTGCGGCGCCAGCACGAACGGCAGCAGCAGCAACAGGAGGAGAGGCAGTCGACGGGCCATAGGAGGGGGGTTCGCGCGTGAGGGCGCCGGCCCTGCGCGGTGTGGCACCGGTTCTTTCGGAGGGGCGAGTCTAGCGGCTCATTCGGCCGAAATCATCCCCGGGCCGACACGAACTGCCTGCAAAAAGGCGTCGTCCGGCTCGGCGAGCTCCGGCGGGGCCGGCGCGGCGGCGGGCGAATCGATCGCCCGGAGCGCCGCCGCCGCGCGCGCGCGCAGCGGGCCGACCTGGCCGGCGTAGTCCTCGTCGGAGACCTTGCCGGTGCGGTGGTCGAGCTCCAGCTCGGAGAGCGCCGCCAGCGCCCGGTCGCGCTCCTCCAGCAGCTGGAGCCGGCGCCGCTCGGCCGGATCGAGGCCTGCCAGACGGTCGAGCTCCTCCGGCACCTCCGGCTCGCGGATGAACGGCAGCGCGACAGCCACGATCGCCGCGATCGCGAGCCCGGCCGCGAGCAGGAGCGCGACGCTCACGCCTGTGCGTAGGCCGGCTGCTCGGCGTAGCGGGTGGCGAGCCGGCGCTGTTCGCGGGCGTCGGGCCACATCGCGACGACCGATCCGAAGATGAAGACCAGGCCGGAGAGCCAGATCAGGTTGACGAGCGGCTTCACGGACGCCTCCAGGTGCACCGAGCCGTCCTTGTTGATGACCGCATTCAGGAACAGGTCCTCGCCGGTGAGGTAGTCGCTGCGGATCGCGACCTCGCGCGACGTCTGGTCCTCGGCCTTGTAGTAGTTCTGGCCGGGATTGAGCGTGCCGAGCACGTTGCCCCCGCGTCGCACGAGGATGGGCGTCCGCCCCTCGACGATGTTCGGCACCGTCGTGTAGCGTGGCCGCCCGGCGGTCAGGGTGTACTTCCCCACGCCCATGGACTGGCCCGGCCGCAGGGTCGCGGTGCGTTTCGAGTCGTACGCGCTCGACCCGACGATGCCGACCGCGAGCAGCACGATGGCCGCGTGCACGATGTAGCCGCCGTAGCGCCGGCGGTTGCGCCCGATCAGCGAGGTGAACGCGCGCGGCCAGCTCTCGCGCGCCGTCGCGTGCCGCGCGCTCGTCCCGCGCGCGAACTCGAGCGCGATCGAAGCAAGCACGAAGGCCGCGAACGTGTAGCCGATCAGGCCCGGGATCGAGGAGCCGGCGCCCAGGAAGAGCAGCACGACGCCGGTCGCGAGCGCGGCGACGGCCGGCCAGGCGAACGTCCGCCCGAGCGAGCGCAGCGACGCACGGCGCCACGCGACGAGCGGGCCGATGCCCATCAGCAGGAGCAGCGGCAGCCCGAAGACGCGCAGGAAGAAGTTGAAGTAGGGCGAGCCGACCGTGACCGTCTCGCCGCGGACGGCCTCGGAGACGATCGGGAAGATGACGCCCCAGAGGATGGTCAGGCAGAGCGCCACGAGCAGCAGGTTGTTGTAGAGGAACGTGGCCTCGCGCGAGACGATCGACTCGAGCCGGGTGCGCGAGCGCAGCATGTCGAGGCGCGAGAACACGATCACGAGCGACGCGGCGGTCACGAACGCGATGAAGCCGAGGATCCACGGGCCGACCGAGCTGAACGAGAACGAGTGCACCGAGTTCAGGACGCCCGAGCGCGTCAGGAACGTGCCGAACAGCGAGAGCAGGAACGCGCCGATCACAAGCAGGACGTTCCAGACCTTCAGCATCCCGCGCTTCTCCTGGATCATCACCGAGTGCAGGAACGCCGTCGCGGCGAGCCACGGCATCAGCGCCGCGTTCTCGACCGGGTCCCAGGCGTAGTAGCCGCCCCAGCCGATCTCGACGTAGGCCCAGTGCGAGCCGACCAGCTGGCCGACGCCGAGGAACGTCCAGGCGAGCAGCGTCCAGCGGCGCGTCGCGACGATCCAGAGCTCATCCGTGCGGCGCGCGAGCAGCGCGCCCATCGCGAACGCGAACGGGATCGTCAGCCCGACGTAGCCGAGGTAGAGCAGCGGCGGGTGGGCGAGCATGTAGGGGTTCTGGAGGCTCGGGTTGAGCCCCGCGCCGTCCGCGGGCGGCGGCTGCGTGTTGAACGGGCTCGTGACGAAGACGAGCAGGAAGGCGAAGAACGTGCCGACGACCCCGAGGATCGGCACCACCCAGGGCAGCAGCGTGCGCGCGGGCCGGCGGGTGAGGAACAGCACACCCGCCGAGAAGATGCTGAGGATCAGCAGCCAGAGCAGGAGCGAGCCCTCCTGGCCGCTCCAGAACGAGGCCGCCGCGTAGCCGTTCGTGAGCTTGCGGCTGGTGTGCTCAGCGACGTAGCTGAAGGAGAAGTCGCGGCGCAGGAGCGCGGCCTCGAGCACCACGGCGGCAACGACGATCGCGCCGAGGGCGGCGTAGAGCGCGTTCTGCGCCGAGGCTGCGAGCCTGCGCCGGCCACGGAAGGCCGCGTATCCCCCTGCGCCAACCGCCCAGAGCTCCAGCCCGAGGGCGATGACGAGCGCGCCGCGCCCGAGCTCAGCCAACTACGCCGCTTTCTTCGCTGCCTGGTACTTCGACGGGCACTTGGTCATCATGCTGCCCGGCTGGCCCACGAAGACACCGCCCTGCACCGTCCCCTGCAGGGAGATCTCGCGGCCGCCCTTGAACTGGTCGGGCGGGGCGTCGCGGTAGACCACCGGGAAGCGCGCGGTTCCGTCGCGGTCGCGCAGCAGAAACCGCTTGCCGTCGTTCGCGAGCGGCGCGATCGTGCCGGAGACCACGGTGCCGACGAGGACGACGCTGCCCTTGTGCTGGGCGACGTTGCTCGGCTTCACCTGCGGCGTGCCGCCGGCGATGGCGACGTAGACCAGGAAGATCGCGAGCACGCCCGCGACCGACAGGGCGATGATCAGACGCGCCGGGCTCTTCGTGCGAGGCACAGGCGGCAGTCTAGCCCTGTGGATCGGGAGATCTGATTAAGCGGTCAGCGCTCGGCAGGGGCCGGGCGGCGCCCGGGGATCCGGTACCCGTGCTCCTCGCAGAGCGAGCCCGGCTGATCCTCGGTGAGCGCATCGCAGTAGCCCTTACCGTAGGCGGCGCGCAGGAACGCGCCGACGACCTCGACGTTCCACTCCGTGACCTCGCATGCCTCCCGCCAGAGGTCGGTCAGGCGGAGGTCGATGTCGAGCTCGAGGAGATCGATTCTGCTCGGGCGCTGTGGCATGAATCGCAGGGTAGGAACCCCGTCGGACAGCATCCCGGCACCGGTCGGAGGGAGAGCCGCGGCGCCCTCCCTCCTTCCGATCCGGCTACGGGTCAGTTCCCGTTGACCGAGAACGCGTAGAAGGTGTTCGACGCTGTGCCAAGCGGCGGAAAGCCCGGGATGTTCAGATGGGCGTAGCCGTTCCCCCAGTACACGGCTGCCGTCGACCATTGCGGCGCCCGCGTTCGAGGAGCCCTGGCCCTGGAAGCTCCAGAGGATCTTCCCGCTCTGGGCGTCGAGGGCGTACATGCCGCCCGCCATCGAGCCGGCGTACACGACGCCGTTGGCGACCGATGTCGGCCCGAGCGCGAGGTAGTTGCCCGGATCAGCGGTCTGCCAGGCGACCTGCCCGGTGTTCGGGTCGATCGCCGCCCACGATCCGGCCGGGATCGTCTTCCCGCCCGCGCCGGTGTACGGCTGGAAGGTTGTATTCGCCTCGGCGAGACCCGCTCTCTTAACACGTGCTTAATAGGCGACCCGTCTCTTAACTGTCAATAGGCGTTCAACTGTCCGACCGGACGGGTCGCGCCCGCGCTAGCGTGGCCGCGTGGGCGAAATCAGATTCGGACCGGCGCGGGTGCCGTCGCACGACAGCCCCGACGAGGCGATCGCGATCCTGCTCGACCGCGGCTACACGGCCTGCGAGATCGACTTCGAGGGCGGCTTCTGGATGGATTACGACTGGGCGGGGCGCTTCGGCGAGCTCGCCCGGGAGGCCGGGATCGCGCTCTCCGTCCACGCGCCGCTGCCGGCGTTCCTCGGGCACGTCGAGCGCGGCAAGAAATTCAACATGGCGCTCGGGATGCTCGACCACACCGCCGGCATCGCCGTCGCGGCCCGCGCGGAGGTGGTCGTCTTCCACCCGGGCTTCCTGCTCGGGCGAGAGCGCGAGCAGGCGCTCGACGACGTCGTCTCGCAGCTCGGCGACCTGCACGCGCGGCTCGAGAAGAAGGGCCGCCTGGTGCCGTTCGGCGTGGAGGTGATGGGCCGCGTCCGCGAGCTCGGCACCGCCGACGACGTCTTCGTGATCTCGGAGCGCACCGGCTGGATCCGACCGGTGATCGACTTCGCGCACATGCACGCCACGAGCGACGGCGCCTTCACGGACGTGGACGCCTTCGCCTCGGTGCTCGAGCGCGCCGACGAGCTGCTGGCGGAAGGAGCGCCGTTCCACATCCACTTCTCGGACATCGCCTACGCGAACCGCAACGAGACGAAGCACCTGCCGTACGGCGAGGGCACGCTGCGCGCGGAGCCGCTCGGCGAGGCCCTGAGCCGGTTCGAGCGGCCGGCCACCGTGATCAGCGAGTCGCCCGGCGAAGAGTCGCACCAGGCGGTCAAGGCGGCGCTGCTCGGCGCTGCGGCTACGTAAGCCCGGCGACAGGCGGCGCGCTGCACTCGGTCTCTGCCGAGCCGTGCGCCAGGACGTCCAACTCCGCGACCCGCTCCTCGTACGGCCGGGCCTCATCGGCGCGGCCGAGCTCCGTGAGGAAGCGTGCGAACGCCCGCAGCGGCTTGCGCTGCATGCTCCGCCACTCGGTCTCGCCGAGCATCTCGATCGCGTCACGGAAGAGCGCCTCGGCCTCGTCGTTCCGGCCCTGCGCTTCGCGGACGAGCGCGAGCGCCGTGGACGTCGTGATCCGCGAGGTGATGTCGCGCGGCGTGAGCACCTCGCGGGCCTCCAGGGCGAACCGCTCGGCCTCGTCGATCTTCCCCTCGCGCAGCAGCAGCTCGGCCAGCGCGCGCAGCGCCTCGACAAGCGTGCCGCGGCGGTCCGTCTGCCGGAGCATGCGGATCGCGTCGCGCAGCAGCTTCTCAGCACGGGCCGTCTCCCCGTTCCGCTCCCTCACGGAGGCGAGGTGGCGAAGGATGCCGGCGAGCGACGCGGTGGCGCCCGCCTCCGACGCGAGCTCGCGGGCGCGCTCGTAGGCCTCCGCGGCGGCGTCGAGGTCGCCGCGCCAGTCGGCGAGGTCGCCCTGCGACCGGAACGCCTCGGTGCGCGCGTGCAGGCTCTCGCTCGCCTCGGCCAGCTCCATCGCCCGCGGGAGGAGCTCCTCGGCGCGCTCGTCCTCGAGTCGTGAGCGCGCGACCCCGATCAGGCTCGTCAGCGCGAGCGCGGCCATGTCCTTGCGGTCCAGGCGCTCGCCGAGCGCGAGCATCTCGGTGCTGTATTCCTCGACAGCGCCCAGGTTGCCCGTCCACCAACCGAGGAGCGCCAGGATCTCCAGCGTGTCGTAGCGGGCCTCGTCGTCCTGTCCGTCGACCAGCTCGAGCGCACGGAGCGCGAGCGCCCGGCCCTCGTCGACGTCGCCGTCGCGGTAGATGACGACCTCCGCGAGCGCGGTGCAGGCGCGCGCCTCTGTCGCGGTGTCGCCCACCTCTCGGGCCGCCTCGCGGACAGCGCGCATCTCCACCCACACGGTCGGGATGTCGCCCAGCCGCCAGGCGGCACGCGCTGCCTGGTAGCGGCGCTCGAGCGTCGGCTCCAGCTCGGCGGCGCGCTGCAGCTGCCGGCGGGCGGCGCGGTTCGCCTCCTGCGCCAGCGCGCGCTTGCCGGCGCGTGTCAGCGCTGCGGCGGCCTCATGCGTCAGCTCGGCAGGCGCCTCGCCGTCGAGCTCCGTGAGCAGGGCGACGGCCTGGTCGAGGTGGTACGCGCGGATCTCGAGCAGCTCCTCGCCGGCGCGCTCGCTCAGCCACGCGGCGAAGCGGTCGTGGTAGGCCGCGCGGGACGCCTTCGCGAGCCCGGCGTACGCAACCTCGCGGATCAGCACGTGCTTGAACCGGTACGCGGTCTCGTCCTTGAGCGACGACCGCGTCTCGCGCGCGATGAAATCGCGCAGCATGAGGTCCTCCATGACCGCGTCGACCTCGTCGAGCTCCGGTGACAGGTGCTGGACGGCGCCGTCCCAGAAGACGCGGCCGACGATCGACGCGCGCTGGAGCACGCGCTTCGCGTCCGGCTGCAGCCGGTCGATGCGGGCGGCGATCAGCGCCTGCAGCGTGTCGGGGATGCGCCGGGCGCGGCCGTTGCCGCCTTCCTCGACGAGCATCCGCACCATCTCCTCGACGAAGAGCGGGTTGCCCTCGGTCTTCTCGAGCGCCGCGCGCTGCAGGTCGAAGGAGAGCTCGCCGTCGCCGCCCGCCTCGACGAGTGCCGAGACGAGGTCCTCGCTGTCCTTGTTGCTGAGCGGCTCGAGCTGGATCGAGGTGGCCCGCACGCGGCCGCCGCCCCAGTCGGGGCGCATGTCGAGCAGCTCCGGGCGCGCCAGCGTGACGAGCAGGAGCGGCGCGTCCTTGACCCAGGTGGCCAGGTGCTCGATCAGCTCGAGCAGCGGCTCCTCGGCCCAGTGGATGTCCTCGAAGATCAGCACGAGCGGCTGCGGCTGGGCCATCCGCTCGGCCCACTCGCGCGCGGCCCACGCGATCTCCTGCTGGCTACGCTCGCCCGTGACCGCCTCGAGCACGCCCGACGCCAGGCCGAGGAGGTCGGCGACGGCTTCGGCCGGGCAGCAGTCGCGGAGCTTCTCGAGCGCGACGTCAAGCGGGTCGTCGTCGGCGATGCCGGCGGCGGCCTTGACCATCTCCGCAAGTGGCCAGTACGTGACGCCCTCGCCGTAGGGCAGCGCGCGGCCCCGGAGGACGGTCGCGCTCTCGAGCATTGCGGCGAACTCCTCGACGAGGCGCGTCTTGCCCATGCCGGGGTCGCCGAAGACCGTGAAGAGCTGGGCGCGCCGGTCGCGGACCGTGCGTGCGTAGGTGTTCTCGAGCAGGTCGAGCTCGGCGTCACGGCCGATGAACGGGGCCTCGAGCCGCCCGTCGCGGACGCCGTGGTCGCTGACACCGGTGACGGCCCACGCCCAGACGGGCTCGTCGCGGCCGCGCACCTCGATCGGGCCGACGTCCTCCAGCTCGAGCCGGCCGAAGGCCAGCCGCTGCACCCCGGGGCCGATCAGGATCTGATTGGGCTCCGCCGCCTGCTGGAGGCGCGCGGCGATGTTGACGGCCTCGCCCGTCGCGAACGTGGAGTCCGCCTCGTCGGTGACGACCTCGCCGGACTCGATGCCGACGCGGGCCTCGAGCTCGAGCTCGCGCACCGCGTCGAGCACGCCGAAGGCGGCGCGCACGGAACGCTCGGCGTCGTCCTCGTGGGCCGCCGGGATGCCGAAGGCGGCCATGACGGCGTCGCCGGCGAACTTCTCGACGATCCCGCCGTGCTGCGTCACGCATTGCGAGACGTGCTCGAAGTACTGCGCGATGCGGCGGCGCACGACCTCGGGGTCGGCGCGCGAAACCAGCGCCGTGGACCCGACCAGGTCCACGAACATCACCGTGGCGAGCTTGCGTTCCACGCTCACAAGTGTAGAAACGGATTCAGCAGGGCTGCGATTCCCGGTTTTGCAGGGGAAAATCCGCTCTTTCCGGCAATGGCGGACGGTTTCGTCGCGGAATTCGCACTGCCTCTAGCATCCGGGCGTGCTCGACCCCAAGGTGTTCAAGGCCTACGACGTCCGCGGGCTCTATCCGGCGGAGCTCGACGAGGAGGGCGCCCAGGCGATCGCGCGCGCGTACGTGGAGCAGTTCGAGCCGGAGCGAATCGCGGTCGGCCGGGACATGCGGACGATGTCCCCGTCCATGGCGACGGCGGTGATCGAGGGCGCTGCCGAGGCGGGCTGCGATGTCGTCGACATCGGCATGGTCGGCACGGAGATGACGTACTTCGCGGTCGACCATCTGCGCCTCGACGGCGGAATCATGGTTACCGCGTCGCACAACCCGAAGGAGTACACAGGCATGAAGATCGTCCGCCGCGGCGCGCTACCGGTCGGCGGAGACTCGGGCCTCTACGACATGCGCGACCGCGCCTTAACAGGGACTGTCCCTGTTAAGACGCGCGGCGCCGTCACGCAGGCGGACGTGTATCCGGCCTTCGTCGACCGGGTGCTCTCGTTCGTCGACGTGCCGTCGATCCGGCCGCTGCGCGTCGTGATCGACGCCGCCAACGGGATGGCCGGGGCGATGCTCCCGCCGATCCTCGAGCGCCTCCCGCTCGACGCAGCGCGCTACTTCTTCGAGCCCGATGGGACGTTCCCGAACCACGAGCCGAACCCGCTCCTGCCCGAGAACCGCGAGTTCATCGTGGGCACGACGCTCGAGGAGCACGCCGACCTGGGCGTCGCCTACGACGGCGACGCCGACCGCTGCTTCTTCGTCGACGACAGCGGCGAGTTCGTGCCGGGCGACTTCGTCACCGCCCTGTTCGCCGAGTCGATCCTCGCGAAGGAGCCGGGCGGCAAGGTCATCTACGACGTGCGTGCGAGCTGGGCGGTGCCGGAAACGATCGAGCGCGCCGGCGGAGTCCCGCTGCTGAACCGGGTCGGGCACGCGTTCTTCAAGGAGCGGATGCGCCGCGACGGCGCCGTCTTCGGCGGCGAGGTCTCCGCCCACTACTACTTCCGCGACTTCTCGCAGGCCGACTCCGGCACGGTGCCGTTCCTGCTCATGGTCGACCTGCTCTCGAAGCGCGAGCAGAAGCTCTCGGAGCTGCTCCGCCCGTACCGCGAGCGCTACTTCCTGACCGGCGAGCTGAACACGCCGGTGAAGGACGTGGCCGTGAAGCTGCAGGAGCTCAAGGAGCGCTTCGGCCCGGAGGGCACCGTCTCGCACCTCGACGGCATCTCCGTCGACGCCGCCGACTGGCACATGAACGTCCGCCCGTCGAACACCGAGCCGCTGCTCCGCCTCAACCTCGAGGCACGCTCCGAGGAGCTGATGGAGCGCAAGCGCGACGAGGTGCTGGCCATTCTCGCAAGCGAGAATGCCTAGCCATTTTGGCCTGAGCCAAAATGGCTACAGGCGCGACGAGAGCGCCTCGACGAGCTCCCCCTGGAGCCACGTCAGCCACGCGTAGAACGCGAGCTCCCGCGCCCGCGGATCGTCGCGCGGGATGCCGTTCTCGTACAGCTCCTCGCTGACCCCGAGCCGCTCGCCCAGGACGAGCCGCGCGTCGTTCAGCGCGCCGCACCAGGCGGCCGCCTGCTCCTCGTCGAGGCGGTCGGCGTCGAGCGTGGCCTCGACGGTGTCGAAGGCGGCGAGCCGCTGCGCCTCCAGGTCGCTGCGGACGAGCTCGTCGAACGCGGCGCTCGCCTCCTTGTCGTCGCGATACGCCGGCGGGAAAAGCCGCGCGGCCGCAGCGTCGTTGGCGACTACGAGCGCGCGCAGCTCGGCGCAGAGATCGCGCACCGCCGCACGCTCGGGCGCGCCGAGCTTCACGCGGTAGCCGCCCCCGTCCAGCGGCTTGAAAGGCCGGCGGAAGAGCACGCCTAGTCCTGCTGCATCGTCGCCCAGAGCCCGTGCGCGTGCAGGCGGGCGACGTCCGCCTCGGCCTTCTCCTGCGTACCGGTCGTGACGGCCGCCTTGCCCTCCGAGTGCACCTGCCACATGAGCTTCTCGGCCTTCGGCTTTGCGTAGCCGAACAGCTTCTGAAAGACGAAGGTCACGTAGGTCATCAGGTTGACGGGGTCGTTCCAGACGATGACCACCCACGGGCGGTCCTCGACGGGGGACTCCCATTGCTCCGGCTCCTCGGTGCGGACCCGGTCCGGCGACTCGATCGTCTGCGAGCTCACCCCGCCATTGTGCATCCGTAGGATCGAGAGCCGTGACCTCGCTCGAGCTCGGCCGCGTCTCGACCCGCATGCCCCCGTTCAAGTACTCGGCGCGGACCCGTGTCGGGTTCTCCGACACCGACGCCCAGGGGATCGTCTACTACGGCCGTTACCTGCCCTACTTCGATACGGCGCGCGTCGAGTACCTCCGCCACCTCGGCCGGCTGCGCGGCGACGGCGAGCACGAGTTCGTGATGCGCGCTTCGGCGCTCGAGTACTTCGCGCCGGCCCGGTTCGACGACCTGCTCGAGGTGTTCATCCGCGTCAGCCGGCTCGGCCGCACGAGCGCCACCTTCGAGGGCGCCGCGTACCGCATGGAGGACGACGCCCTCATGGTCACTGCACGCCAGACGCTCGTGCTGGTCGACCTCGACGAGCGCCGCGCGGCGCCGGTCCCGAAGGCGTACCGCGAGACGATCCGCGCCTTCGAGGGCGAGGATCTCGAGGAATGACCGACCCCTACGCGGCCGCGGCCGCGGTCGTGGAACGCGGCGGCGACGCCGACGACATCCTGCGCGGAGTGCTGGCGGCGCTGCACGACCACGGCGTCGCGTACGCCGCGATCCGCTTCGTCGAGGACGGGCACCTGGTGCCCGGGCCGAGTGCCGGCGCCGGCGAGCCCGCCGTCACGGTGCCGGTGGAGTTCGACGGGCAATCAGTGGGGGAGCTGGCCCTTTCGGACGATGACCCCGGGCTCGCCGCACGAGTGGCGGAGCTGGTCGGCCCCTACGTACTCGTCGGCTGGGATACCGGCGGCGAGACCTGGGATCCGTAGCAAAAGGCGGCGCGGGCCCACCCGTCGTCCCCGTGACAGGTGGGCGCCGCAGCCTTGCCCCTCCCCCTCCTCTCCTTGTAGGGGCTCGGCCCGGATCTGCCTATCCCTCATTCGAGGTATGAGCCCGTTCGGGGGATGCATCCCCCAAATGGGGCGGCACAGGTAGATCAAGCCGTTTTCGGCCCCGAAGATCCCTCGTTCGAGGTACCCCTTACGAGGATGGAGTGACGCGGTTCGCGTCGAAGACGGCCTCGAGGTGGCGCAGTGCGTTCAGCAGGCTGCGCAGCGAGCGAACGTCGCCGATCTCGGCCGTGTACCAGTTCTTCGCGAGCTGGTCCTCGACGTGGCCCCCGTACTCGACGATGTTCGCCCCGTACTCGGCGAACGTTCGCGCGACGTCCTCGAGCAGGCGCGGACGGTCCCACGCGTCGACGGCGATCTGGACGCGGAAGCTCTGCGTCGCAGCCCCGTCCCACTCGACCGGCGTGAACCGCTCCGGATTGCGCTTGAGCGCCTTGACGTTGGGACAGTCGCCGCGGTGGATGGTGATGCCCTTGCCGAGCGAGATGTAGCCGACGATGGTGTCGCCGGGTACAGGCGTGCAGCACTTGGCGAGCCGGACGAGGACGTCGCCGGAGCCCTCGACGCGGATGCCGAGGTTGTTCGAGCCGACCGCGCGCTTCGCCTTCGGCGCCTTCAGCGGCACCGGCTCCTCCTCGACGACCTCCTGCGTCTTCAGCTGCTGGAGCAGCTTGTTGACGATCTGCGACGGCTGCAGCTTCCCGGAGCCGAGCGCGAGGTAGAAGTCCTCCGCCTTCTTGAAGCCGCTCTCACGGATGACCTGCGCAAGCACGGCGGAGCCGGCCAGCTTGCGGTAGGGCAGGTTCTGCTTGCGCAGCGCCTGCTCGAGCGATTCACGGCCGCGCGCCTCGCTGTCCTCACGCGTCTCGCGCGAGAACCACTGGCGGATCTTGTTCCGTGCACGTGACGACGCCGCCAGCGAGATCCAGTCGCGAGACGGGCCGCGGCCGGACTTCGAGGTGAGCACCTCGACGCGGTCGCCGGAGTGCAGCTGGTAGCTGAGCGGGACGATTCGGCCGTTGACCTTCGCGCCGACGGTGCGGTGGCCGACGTCCGTGTGCACCGCGTAGGCGAAGTCGATCGGCGTCGCGCCGGCGGGCAGGCGCTTGACCTCGTACTTGGGCGTGAAGACGAAGACCTCCTCGTCGAAGAGGTCCTTGGCGACCGTCTTCATGAACTCCTGCGGGTCGGGCTCGTCCTGCTCCCAGTCGATCAGCTGGCGCACCCAGCGCGTCCACTCGTCGAGCGCCTTCTGGCGCGGGTCGCCCGCCTTGTACAGCCAGTGCGCCGCGATCCCGAACTCGGCCGTCCGGTGCATCTCGAGCGTGCGAATCTGGATCTCGAGCGGGCGGCCGTGCGGACCGATGACGGTCGTGTGCAGCGCGCGGTAGCCGTTCAGCTTCGGCATCGCGATGTAGTCCTTGAAGCGGTTCGGCATGGGCTTCCAGAGCGAGTGGATCAGCCCCAGCGCGCCGTAGCAGTCGCGCGTGCCCTCCTCGTCCGAGCGCTCGACGATGACGCGCATCGCGGTCAGGTCGTAGATCTCGTTGAACTCCTTCCCGCGCTTCGCCATCTTCTCGTAGATGGAGTAGAAGTGCTTCGGGCGGCCCGAGATCTCGGCGGGGATGTCGACCTTGTCGAGCTCGGCCTGGAGCAGCAGCGCGGCCTCCTTGACGTGCTCGTCGCGGTCGGCGCGCCGCTCGCTGACCATTGCCTTGATCTCGTCGTACTTGCGCGGGTGCAGCGTCTGAAAGGCGAGGTCCTCGAGCTCCCACTTCAGCGTGTGGATGCCGAGGCGGTGCGCGAGCGGCGCATAGATCTCGAGCGCCTCGCGCGACTTCTGGAGCTGCTTCTGGCGGCCGAGGTACTCGATGGTGCGCAGGTTGTGCAGCCGGTCGGCGAGCTTGATCAGGATGACGCGCATGTCCTGCGCCATCGCCAGGATCAGCTTGCGGTAGTTCTCGGCCTCGGCCTGCTCACGGCTGGCGAACTGGACCCGGGTCAGCTTGGTGACGCCCTCGACGATCAGCGCGATGTCGTCGCCGAACTCGGCCCGGATCTCCTCGATCTCGACGTCGGTGTCCTCGACGACGTCGTGGAGCAGCGCCGCCGCGATCGTCTGCTCGTCGAGGTGCAGCTCGGCACAGATCTTCGCGACGCCGAACGGGTGGTTGATGAAGTCCTCGCCGGAGCGCCGCTGCTGCCCCTCGTGGTGCTCCGCGGCGAAGGCGAACGCCGATGCGACGAGCTCGGTGTCGGCGCCCGCCTTGTAGGCGGTGACGTCGGCCAGCAGCTCGTCGAGAAGATTCTGATGCCGGCCAGCGGCCTCGACGACGGCCATCAATGAATTGTACTGGGCGGGATTTGGCTCACCTTCCCGGCGGCAGGACTGCCGCCCCGGATCCCGAACCGGGGCGGGTGCTCCTCAGACGACGTCATCGCAAGGCCGCGCAGCTCGCGCGGATGCTGATCCAGCTCGAGCGGAACGCCACCCGGCCGGCTCCGCGGGGGCGGGCGCGGCGGATCTCGCTGCGCAACGCGTAGGGCCTGCGACGGGACCCCGCTCGTCCGGCGTGGTGTGATGCCCGTGCCGAGGCAAGGACGCAGGGAGCCCCGATAGCCCGCTATCGGGGCGACTGAGGACGCGGCATCGGTGCAGGCAGCGCGCCGCGACGGACTGACTGCGTTCCGTCGAAGGCCGTCAGGCCTAGGCCGCTTCTGCCAGCGCCGCCGGCTCGGCGGCCGCCAGCAGCTCCCGGAACCGCTCGGACTCGAGCAGGTTCCGCGACGCCGTCCCGCCCGGCTCGAGGCCGAGCTCGTCGAAGACCTCGCGCGCCTGCTCCGTCCAGGCGTCCTCCCCGGCCCGCCACTGGCCGGCCAGCTCCGCGCGCAGCTGCTCGTAGCGCGGGTCGGTCTCCCAGACGTCGCGGACGACGAGCTGCGGCGCGACCGTGCCGTTCCAGTGGTTCTCCTCGAGGCGGAAGACGACGTCGAACGGCAGCGGCCGCCGCAGCGAGTCGGCCCGCGCGCCGAAGCCGAAGGCGATGGCCCCGCCGGCCGGGACGCCTTCGTGGCGGACGCGGAAGCGCAGGTGCTTGCCGTCGCCGACCGTGGCCGGCTCCTGGATCTCGCAGCCGGGCGCCAGCAGCGTGACAGCCGGGTTGCCGAGCCCGAACGGCTGCAGCCGGCGGAGCTCGGTGCAGAGCTCCGTCGTGAGCTCTCTGCCGCGCACGACGGCGTCCACGACGGTGACCGGCTCGAGATCCGCGGGCGTGAGCGCTGCGTCGGCGTGCTCGGCGAAGGCGGCCGCGAACGCGGGCACCGCCTCGCGTGTGATCGAGAGGCCGGCGGCGGCGCGGTGCCCGCCCCAGCGCTCGAGGTGGCCGGCGCACGCGGCGAGCGCGCCGTGCAGGTCGAAGGCGGAGATCGACCGGCCGGAGCCCTTCCAGAGCCCGTCGGTGCCGGCGATGAGCACGACCGGGCGGCGGAAGCGCTCGACGAGCCGCGACGCGACGATGCCGACGACGCCTTCGTGCCAGTCCTCGCCGGCGACGACGTACCCGCGGGCGCGCCGGCGGGCCTCGGGCCATGCCTCGACCTGGGCGACCGCCTCGCGCAGGATCCGGTCCTCGATCATCTGCCGCTCGCGGTTCAGCTCCTCGAGTCGCTCGGCGAGCGGCTTTGCCGTCTCGTCGTCGGGCGCGAGCAGGAGCTCGAGCGCGATCTCCGCCTCACAGAGCCGGCCGGCGGCGTTGATCCGCGGCGCCAGGCGGAACGCGATGCCGCCCTCGTCGAGCGTCGCCGGGTCGACGCGGCCAACGCGCATGAGCGCCTTCAGCCCCGGCTTCTGCGTGCGCGCGAGCGCGTGCATGCCCGCGCGCGCGAGGGCACGGTTCTCGCCCACGAGCGGGACGACGTCGGCGACGGTCGCGATCGCGACCAGGTCGAGATGCTCCTCGAGCGCCGGATGGTCGGCGCCGAGCAGCGCCTGGCCGAGCTTGAGCACGACGCCGGTGCCGCACAGCTCCGGGAAGGGGTAGTCGGACGGGCGCGTCGCGACGATCGGGCAGTCGGGCAGCGTGTCGCCGGGCCGGTGATGGTCGGTGACGACGACCTCGAGCCCGCGCGCGCGGGCGGCGGCGACCTCGTCGACGGCCGTGATCCCGCAGTCGACGGTGAGGACGAGCCCGCACCCCTCCTTCGCGAACCTGTCGATCGTCCGCATGGACAGCCCGTAGCCCTCGTCGAAGCGGTTCGGCAGGTGCCAGTCGACGTCGGCGCCGAGCTCGCGCAGGATCGTGACGGCGAGCGCGGTCGCGCAGATGCCGTCGGCGTCGTAGTCGCCGTGCACGCAGATGCGCTTGCCCGCGTCGATGGCCGCGCGGATCGCCGCGCAGGCGCCCTGCATGTCGCCGAGCAGGAACGGGTCGTGCGCCGGCGCCGCGCCATCGAGGAAGGCGCGGGCGCTCGCGGCGTCCGCGAACCCGCGCCGGACGAGGACGCGCGCGGTCGTCTCCGTGACGCCGAGCTCGCCTGCGAGGCGGCGCGCGCTGTCCGGATTGCAGGGGCGGATCGTCCACGACATCGGACACCTGACCGTACGGCGGGAGCCGGACGGCACTCGGCCCGCGAACCGGGTTTGCGCCGCATCGGACCGTGACGAATCCGTGCCGGAAGCGTCACGGGGCTGCCGCCGATCCCCGGGCTATCCTCCGGCGCGTGACGCAGCCGAACTACTCCTCGGGGGAGGACTACGTCGTCGAGTTCCTCGGCTACGAGTTCGCGTTCAACGCGCTCGATTTCGAGGAGCGCGTCGTCGCGGCGGCCGTGCGGTTGGGCCTGATCCCGGACAACGACCTGGACGACGACGAGACCGCCGACCTGGTCGAGCTGGCCGCGGACGGCCGTATCGAGGAGCCCCAGAGCCGGCTCGGCACCTACCTGGTGCGCAACTGGGACCGCGTCGGGCTGGTCGGGAGCGAGTCGCTGGTCTACTGGCTGCGCAAGCTCGTCTTCCGCGGCGCGTGGCTCGACCACCGCGTCAAGGAGGGGCTGCTCGAGGTCGCGTGGGACGACGACCAGGCTGAGTTCGGGTACCGCAACCCGAATGGCGACCGGGCGCTGCTCGACCTCGCACTCGTGCCGTCATGGCACGAGGTGCAGTACCGGCCCTAGCGCCTGAGAAGACGTCTGGCGGCGACGGCGACCGTCCCCGCGCCGGCGGCCAGCAGGCCGAGGGCGTTTGTGGTTGCGCACGCCCGGCACGCGTTGCAGCAGCCGGTCGCGATGGGCGCATGCTCGCTGTACCGGACGGCGACCTCGGCAACCTTGCCTGTCCAGATCTGCTTCACGAGTTCAGTATGACCACGCTTCCTGTGCCAGGCACTCTGCCGGGCGCATACAGAGCCTGGCACCACCATTGGGGACAGCCGGGGACAGCCCTAGAAGAGGCTGCGGTCGGGCTCGGCGGTTGCGCCCACGTGCGCCCGCCCGAGCGCCGTGATCACGCGCCCGCGCGGCGTGCGCTGGATGAAGCCGAGCTGGAGCAGGTACGGCTCGTAGACGTCCTCGATCGTGTCCGGCTCCTCCCCGAGCGCGACCGCGAGCGTCGACAGCCCGACGGGGCCGCCCTCGAACTTGTGCGCGATCGCCTGCAGCAGCTCGCGGTCGGTGCGTTCCAGCCCCTGGTCGTCGACCTCGTGCAGCTCCAGCGCCTCGTCGGCGATGGCGGCGGTGATCGCGCCCTGGTGGCGAACCTCGGCGACGTCGCGCACGCGGCGCAGGATGCGGTTCGCGATCCGCGGCGTCCCACGGGACCGCCGCGCGATCTCGTCCGCCGCCTCGTCCACCATCTCCACGCCCAGGATGCGCGCCGAGCGGCGCACGATCGTTGCCAGTTCCTCCGGCTCGTAGTACCCGAGCCGGAACGTCATGCCGAAGCGGTCGCGGAGCGGCGTCGTCAGGAGCCCGGTGCGCGTCGTCGCGCCGACGAGCGTGAAGGGCGGCACGTCGAGCGTCAGCGTCCGCGCCGCCGGCCCCTGGCCCACGATGATGTCAAGCCGGAAGTCCTCGAGCGCCGGGTACAGCACTTCCTCGACGGCGCGGTTGAGGCGGTGGATCTCGTCGACGAAAAGGACATCGCGCGACTCGAGCGCGGTCAGGATCGCGGCCATATCGCCCTTCCGCTCGAGCGCGGGGCCGGCGATCGTGCGGATGCCGACGCCGAGCTCCTCGTGGATGATGAACGACAGGCTCGTCTTGCCCAGCCCGGGCGGCCCGACGAGCAGCACGTGGTCGAGCGCCTCGCCGCGCGAGATCGCCGCGTCAAGCGCAATGCGCAGCTGCTCCTTGACCCGCTCCTGCCCGACGAAGTCCTCGAGCCGGCGCGGGCGCAGCGAGCGCTCGACCTCGTCGTCGTCCGGCTTCAGGGCCGGAGCCAGGAACTGCTCCGTTTCCGTCATGCCGCCTTGAGCGCCAGCCGAACGCGCTCTTCGGCCGGGAGGTCGGGATCGACCTCGGCGAGCGCCCGCTCGGCCTCCACGAGCGAGTAGCCGAGCTCGACGAGCGCGTCGCGCGCGACCAGCGTGTCCGCGGGCGCCACGGCCGGCGAGGGGATCGCCTCGGCGCTGACCTTCTCGCGCAGCTCGAGCACGACCCGCTGGGCCGTCTTCTTGCCGATGCCGGGAATGGCCTCGAACCGCGCGGTGTCCTCCAGCACGATCGCGCGCCGGAGCTCCGCGGTGGTCGAGCCCGAGATGATCGCGAGCGCGACCTTCGGCCCGATCCCGGTCACGCTGAGCAGCGCCTGGAAGAGCTCGCGCTCGTCGGCGTCGGCGAAGCCGTAGAGCTGCATGACGTCCTCGCGCACGTGCAGGTGCGTCTCGAGCGTGACCTCGTCGCCCTCGCGCGCCCGCCGCCGCGCCCGCGCAGTCGCCTGCACGAGGTAGCCGACGCCGTTGACATCGACGACCACTCCGTCCGCGGATTCCCCGGCGAGCCGGCCGCGCAGCCGCGCGATCACCCGGCCACCGCCTTGAGGAGCGGCGGCGCCAGCGCGTGGCAGATCGCCACCGCGAGGGCGTCCGACGCATGGTCGGGCGTCGGCCGCTTCTCCATCTTCAGGATCGACTGCACCATGCGCTGCACCTGCGCCTTCTCGGCGCGCCCGTAGCCGCAGACCGCCTGCTTCACGCGCGCCGGCGCATACTCGGTGCAGGGGACGTCGTGCGCGGCCGAGGCGACCAGCACGGCGCCGCGCGCCTGCCCGACGGAGAGTGCGGTGCGGGCGTCGACGCCGACGAAGGACTCCTCCATCGCGACGGCCGCCGGCTCGTGCTCCTCGATGAGCTCGACGACCCCGTCGAAGATCGTCTTGAGCCGGGTCGCGGGGTGGTCGCCGGCGCGTGTCCTCCACGTGCCGTGCTCGAGCGCGCGCAACCGGTTTCCGTCGAGCTGGACGAGTCCGTACCCGCAAGCAGCCGTCCCGGGGTCGATGCCGAGAACCTTCACGGAGAGACAGTAGGCCGCGCGGCGGACGACTCCTTCAGGGCCCGCCGATACCCTCAGCGCGTGCGCAGGGTCATGTTCGCGGCGCTCGGAGGGGCGGCGGCGCTCGCCGCTGCGGCTTCTGCGTGGGCCGGAGACGTCCAGACGTTCCAGGTCGCCGCCGCCGGCCAGCCGGCCACGGCGGGCTTCGCGCCCGACGTCGCGCTCACGATCGAGTCACCCGGCGCTTATGTCGCCCAGTCCCCCGGCCTGTGGGCCGGGCCCGCGGCGCAGACGGGCACCGCCACGATGGGCTGGGCGGTGACGTTCCGCGACCGCACCACCGATCCGGCCACCACGGCGGCCGCCGCGAACACGAACGGCTGGCCGCTCGACCAGAAGTACAGCATCTCGATCCCGCTCTACGTAAGCGGGCATCTCGTCGGGACGCTGCCCGCCTATGCCGTGATCACGCAGTCGGGCGGCGACGCGAAGGCGCGGTTCGAGGCGTCGCTTGCCGTGCCGCTCAGCATCGGTGCTCAGGCGGTCGTCCACTACACGACGCCGACGCCGGCGACGGACACGAATCTCGTCAACGGGATCCTCGCGTCGACGTGGAACCGCGGGCAGATCCTGCAGGCGCTCTCGCTCGTGCGCGTGCAGGGCAACCTCGCGCCGAAGACGATCTCCGTCCGGCTCGATCCCCGGCGCGGGCAGCTCTATGGCCGGGTCGTCGACCCGTTCTTCAACCCGCTCGTCGGCGTGCCGGTCGTCGAGCAGCGCTGGAACGGCACCGGGTGGCGCAAGGTGAGCGTCACCCACACGAAGGCTGACGGGACCTACCGTGTCGGCGCCGCCGCCGGGCGCCTGCGCACCATCGTGGTGAACGGCACGACGAGCCTGGCGAGCGCCGAGATCCGGCGCTAGCCGGCGACCGTCTCGAGCACGCGCTCGGGAATGTCGAAGTTCGCGTAGACGTCCTGGACATCGTCGT
Source organism: uncultured Thermoleophilia bacterium (assembly GCA_963755085.1). GTDB lineage: Bacteria > Actinomycetota > Thermoleophilia > Gaiellales > Gaiellaceae > JACVRM01. The sequence continues at coordinate 95,593 of CAVWIN010000006.1, forward strand.
TCTCCTCGAGCGCGTCCATCAGCCGCACGATCTTCTTCGCCGCCGACTCGTCGTCGACCTCGACCGTCGTCTTCGGGAGCATCGTCACCTCGGCCGAGTCGACCGTGAACCCGGCCGCCTCGACCGCCGCCCGGACGCCCGCGAGATCCTCCGGCGCCGCGGTGATGCGGAACTGCGACTCGTCGCGCTCGATGTCCTCCGCCCCGCCCTCGGCGGCCGCGAGCATCAGCTCGTCCTCGTCGACGCCGCTCGCGTCGACGAGCACGAGCCCGGTGCGCTCGAACAACCAGGCGACCGCACCGGTCGCGCCGAGGTTGCCGTCGTTCTTCGCGAACAGGTGCCGGACGTCGGCGGCCGTGCGGTTGCGGTTGTCCGTCAGCGCCTCGACGAGCACGGCTACGCCGCTCGGCCCGTAGCCCTCGTAGAGGACCGTCTCGTAGGCGTCCGCGTCGGCGTCGGTGCCGGCGCCCTTGGCGATCGCGCGGTCGATGTTGTCCTTCGGCATCGAATAGGAACGCGCCTTCTCGATCGCGTTCTGGAGCGCGAGGTTGCCGGCCGGGTCGCCGCCTCCCTCCCGTGCCGCGACGATGATCGCGCGCGAGAGCTTGGAGAAGAGCTTGCCGCGTTTCGCGTCCGCCGCGCCCTTCTTGTGCTTGATCGACGACCACTTGCTATGCCCGGACATGCGCCTCCTCTGCGACCAGTTGCAGGAACAGCTTGTGGATTCTCGTGTCGTCGGTCAGCTCCGGGTGGAACGACGCGACGATGAAGCGGCCCTCACGGACCAGGACCGGCTCGCCTGCGAGCTCGGCGAGGACCTCGACGTCCGGCCCGGCGTCGCGGACGCGCGGGGCGCGGATGAAGACCCCGCGCAACGGCTCGGGATCGCCCTCGAGCGTGAGGTCGGCTTCGAAGCTCGCGACCTGTCGCCCGTAGGCGTTGCGGTCGACGTCGATGTCGACGAGCCCGAGATGCGAGCGGTCGAGCACGATCATCCCCGCGCAGGTGCCGAAGACCGGGCGCGTGAACTCGCGTACCGCGTCCTCCAGCCCGTAGAGGCGCATGAGCCGCATGAACGTCGTCGATTCGCCGCCCGGGATGACGAGACCGTCGAGGCCCTCGAGCTGCTCGGGCTTCCGCACCTCGACCGCGTCGGCGCCGAGCCGGCGGAGGACGGCAAGGTGCTCGCGCACGTTTCCCTGCAGGGCGAGGACGCCGATTCGCATGCGATCAGTTTAGGCGCGCTCCAGCTCGTCGAGCTCGGGCCCGAACAGCGCCAGCGCACGCTCGGCGCCGAGCCCGACGAGGATGGCGCGCGCCTCGCGTGCGCGCTCCGCGGCGCCCTCCCGGTCGCCGCGCCGCGCGCGGAGCTCGGCCACGGCGGCGAGCTGCGCTGCGATGCCTGCCTGCCAGCCCGCGGGGCGCCGCAGCTCGAGCGCCTCCTCGTGGCGGCGCTCGGCCGACGCCGCGTCGCCGGCCTCGTCGTCGCAGAAGGCGATATGGCGGAGCGCGTACGACGCCGTGACGTCGTCGGCCGCCCGCGCGTACGACTCCTCGAAGAGCGGCCGTGCGGTGCTGTGGTCGCCGCGGACGACCTGATGGACCAGCCCGACATGGAAGAGCGACTCGGCAACGCCGGGCTCGTCGCCGATCTCCCGCCGGATGGCAAGTGCCTGATCGAAGAGCTCCATCTCCGCGGGCGGCTCGCCGCGCGAGCGGTCGCGCAGGAACTCGCCGTGCAGCGCGAGGCCGCGGCGCGAGAGCGCGAACGCCTCCAGCGAGCGGTCGCCGCGTTCGGCGGCCGCGCGCTCCACGTCGGCAATCGCAGCCTCCAGCTCGGCGCTGCGGTCACGGATGAGCAGGTTCTCCTCTGCGAGATCGAGCACCCGCTCGACGAGCGGTTCGGTCACTTGACCACCGCGTAGCGCGCGCAGGCGAAGTCCACGTTGCGCTCGAGCTCTTCGAGCCGCAGCTCGACGTGGCGCGGCAGCAGCGGAGCGCCGGCGCCAAGCGTGACCGGAGCGATGTAGACGATCACCTCGTCGAGCAGGCCCGCCGCGGCGAACTGCCCAGCGAGGTCGCCGCCCCCGACGATCCAGCGGTTCCGGCCGCCCGCAGCCGCCAGCATCTCGGCGTGCGCCGGCGCGACGTCACCGCTCGCGAACCGGACGTGCTCCGAGGCCGACTCCAGCTGCCGGTGCGTGAAGACCCAGGAGGGCAGCTCGTAGGGCCAGGACTCGCCGTGCTCGACGATCCACGCGTAGGTCGTCGCCCCCATCGCCACGGCGCCAACCTCCGCGTAGAAATCGGTGTAGCTGAGCGGCCCGCCCCGGTCCTGCTCGCGCGTGAACAGCCACTCGAGCGACTCGCCCGGCCCCGCGATGAAGCCGTCGAGGGAGGTGGCCGTGTAGTACTGGGTTACCAGCCGCGGGTCTCGAGCAGCTCGGCCGGGTCGAGCGCCGCGGTCGAGATCCCGACCATCGGCTCGCCGAGCCCCTGCGACACGCGTGCGAGGATCTCCGGATCCTCGAAGTGCGTCGTCGCCTCGACGATCGCCTTGGCGCGCAGGTCCGGGTCGCCCGACTTGAAGATCCCCGAGCCGACGAAGACGCCGTCGGCGCCGAGCTGCATGCAGAGGGCCGCGTCGGCGGGCGTCGCGATGCCGCCGGCGGTGAACGTCACGACCGGCAGACGCCCGTTCTCGGCCACCCACTTGACGAGCTCGTACGGCGCGCGCAACTCCTTCGCCTCCGCGTACAGCTCCTCGTCTCGCACCGCGCCGAGGCGGCGAATGGTTCCGAAGACCGAGCGCATGTGCGTGACCGCGTTGACGATGTCGCCGGTGCCGGCCTCGCCCTTGGTGCGGATCATCGCCGCGCCCTCCCCGATCCGGCGCAGCGCCTCACCGAGGCTGGTGCAGCCGCAGACGAACGGGACGGTGAACTTCCACTTGTCGACGTGGTGCTCGAGGTCGGCCGGCGTGAGCACCTCGCTCTCGTCGATGTAGTCGATCTCGAGCGCCTGGAGGATCTGCGCCTCGGCGAAGTGGCCGATTCGGCACTTGGCCATGACCGGGATGGTGACGGCCTCCTTGATCTCCTCGATCTTCGTCGGGTCGGCCATCCGCGCCACGCCGCCGTCGCGGCGGATGTCGGCCGGCACGCGCTCGAGCGCCATGACCGCGACCGCGCCGGCGTTCTCGGCGATCCGCGCCTGGTCGGCGTCGGTGACGTCCATGATGACCCCGCCCTTGAGCATCTCCGCGAGGCCCGTCTTGACGCGCATGGTGCCGAGGTCGGCCATGCACTCGATCTTACCCGGGAGACGAGAGGCGCCGGGCCCTTGGGCCCGGCGCCGAGAGGAGAAACCCAGGAGCTGAGGCTCTCGCGGAGCGCCGGCTCACCGAACTTCCGAAGCTTCCGCCGCAGCAGACCGCAGACATGTGAAACCCCTTTCGTTCCGCCAGAGTGTTGGTTCACGAGTCCTGGTCGGCCGCCTCACCCACGGCATCCCCCTGGAGGGTGAGACGGCGCATCCCTCGTCGTGGGGAATCTGCACGAAGGCGGACCGCCGAGGCGGGCGGTACAACGTCAAGCGCCGGGCGGGCCGGGGAGCCGACGAGCCCCAGTCGGCTCGATTCTCCCCCACCGGTTCCGCCCGGCCTCGTCTCTATCGGCACGTTTTCGGGGCCTGTTTAGCCGTCACCCCCGTCGGGAGGCTCACTCTCGCTGGGCGACCCGCGGGTGAAGGACGGCGCGGTTCAATGGGCCCGCCTGGATTCGAACCAGGGACCAACCGGTTATGAGCCGGCTGCTCTCACCGCTGAGCTACGGGCCCGGTGCGACGAGCGTACAGACGGTTGCTGTCACATCGGTTTCAGGCGTCGTCGATAGACTCGAACCCGCGTGCACGGGGTGCGGGAGATACGGAACGCTCTGGCATGAAGGTCTTCCAGCGCGAGACACATCTGCGGACAGCAGGTGGCCTGACCGTCACCGACATCACGGACGAGGTGAACGAGGCGGTCGCCGAGAGCGGCATCCGTGACGGGATCGCCTGCGTCTACTCGCCGCACACGACCTGCTGCGTGCGCGTGAACGAATGGGAGACGGGCTTCCTCGAGGACTTCGCCCGCATGCTGCAGGGACTCGTCCCGAACGACACCTACTACGCGCACGACGACTGGGACCGGCGCACCGAGAACCTCTGCCCGGAGGACATGGAAACGGGCAACGGTCACTCGCACTGCATGGCGATGCTGCTCGGGCCGGCGGGCGAGTCGGTGCCCGTCGTGGGCGGCGAGCTCGCGCTCGGCACCTGGCAGCGCGTGCTCTTCCTGGAGCTCGACCGCGAGCGCGACCGGCGCTGGGTCGTCCAGGTCGTCGGCACCTAGGACCTACGCGATGCCCACGGGTTTCCCGCCCTGCCGCAGGCGCGCGGCGGAGACCACGTTGCCCTTCGCCTCGTGGATTGCGGCCGAGCGTTCGACGGCCGCGGCCGCTTCCTCGGTGCGGCCGGCGAGCAGCAGCACCTCGCCGAGACCGTCGTAGGCATCCGCCTGCACGTACAGAAAATCGGTCCCCTCGGCGAGCTCGAGGGCCTCGCGCACAAGGTGCTCCGCCCGCTGGTAGTCACCGCGGAAGGCGAGCACGCGCCCCGGAACGATTCGCCATCTCGGGTCGCCCGCACGCTGCGCGAGCAGATCGACTGGCACGACCTCCGCGAGCGCACGGCCGACTCGCCGTACGCGCGCGCGTTCTTCGCGCTCGTCGAGGCGCTAGGCGTCGTCGAGCCGCAGCGGGCGCGCACGGCCACGCCACTGCGCCTGACGCGCTCAGGAAGCCTCACCCGCCTCACCCGTTCGGAGGTCGGGGCGACTCACCCACTCGATCCCTCAGATGAGGGATTCACGCGCCCGGGCCGCCGTCGCATGCTGAGCGAGCGGATTGCGCCCGGGAGACGCATTCGCGGGGAGACAGGGGAGGCAGCAGTGCTAATCGATGGTGACCGGGAACGGGAGGATCTCGAGACGGTCGTGCGGTCCTGGCGGTTCGAGCAGTTCGTCCGCCTCGGCTTCAACACGGAGCTCTCGAGCACGCTGGCGGCATCCCGGGTCGATCTGAGCCAGGTGCGGAGGCTGATCCAGTCCGGCTGCCCGCCGGAGACTGCCTCCAGGATCGTTCTCTAGGGGAGGGTCACGCGCCTTCGGGGCGCGAGCCGCGCGCGTCCACGCGCGCGGCGTCCGGGGCGGGGTTCCGTGCGGCGGGCCCCGCCCCATGAGCGTTAGGCCACCGGCCCGGCGGCCATCCACTGGTGCACAAGCGGGTCGAGACGGCGCTCCGCGAGAGTGAGGAGCGCTTCCGGCTCGCGTTCGAGTCCGCGCCGATCGGCATCGCGCTCGCCGCCGTGCCCGGGGGGCCGGTGGCTCCGCGTGAACAACGCGCTCTGCGAGCTGCTGCGCTACGAGCAGTCCGAGCTCGTCGGCATGTCGTTACGCGACCCGGCGGAACGCCGACGCCGGGCCGCTGATGCCGCGGGAGCGCGAGGTGCTCGCGCTCCTCGCGGAGGGGGTGACCAGCGCCGATGCGGCGGCGCAGCTGGGCCTGAGCGCGGAGACGATCGAGACACACGTGCGCTGCGCAAGCTCGGCGCGCGCTCGCGCACCCACGCGGTCGCGCTGGCGCTGCGGCTCGAGCTGCTCGAGGCGCCCGCTACGCCGGTCGCGTGATCTGCATGGTCAGGCGGGCGGCTGTTCGCCGACCGCGCCGCCGAGCCGGATCACGCTGTAGAAGACGCAGTAGGCGAGCGCCAGGAACGCGGTGAACACCAGCGTGACCCCGGCCGTGCGGGGATCAGGGTGCGTGACCCGCTCGGAGATGCTCGACAGCAGCGGCCCGGGCCGCGAGACGACGTCCCAGGAGTTCCAGCGCTCGAAACGCCCGAGGTAGATGCCGAACGACGTGAGCGCCAGCACGCCACCGACGCCGAGCCAGACGAGCAGCGGCGACACGACGCGCCGCGCGACGACGTGCATCAGGTAGAGCGAGGCGAACCCGAGCGTCATCCCCGTCCAGGCTGCGGTCGACAGGAGCGCGACGTCGTACCAGACCGGCGCCGCCTGCCAGTCACGGAGCAGCTGGAAATCGGTGATGAGATAGGGCGCGTTCGGGAAAAACAGGAGCCACGCCGCGCCGCCCGCCAGGACGACCCAACGCGGGCGTCCGCGGCGCGCGGCGTCGTAGACGAAGAGCGCCAGGAGCAGCGGGATCCAGGCGAGCGTCAGGTTCCAGACGAGGTTCGCGTAGGTCGGCTCACCGGTGTAGACGCGACGCGCGACGATCATGCCGACCGCCAGGGCCGTCAGCAGGCCGAGCGACAGCACGACGGCGAGACGGCGGCGGCTCGGCGCAACCTCCATGGAGCAAGGGTAGCCCTCTCCTCGAGCGCCGCTATCGACGCCGAGCTCGCGCGCTTCCACCGGCGCGTGCGGCAGCGCCTCGTCGACGAGCACCGCGACCGCCTCTACGCCTGAGTTTCACGCCCCGCCAGCGCGGGCAACTGCCGGTGAACCGGACGAGGAGGTCCCCATGGTGTGGGTCGTGATCGTTATCGCGATCGTCGTCGTCGCCGCCGTCGTCGCCTTCCTGGTGGCGCGGTCGCGCCGACGGACGCAGGAGCTCCAGCAAGGGCGGCAGCACCGCGAGGCCGCGCAGCGCCAGGAGCTGGAGGCCGCCGAGCGCGACCAGGCCGCCGAGCAGGAGGTTCAGGCGGCGCAGGCGCGCGAGCGGGCGGCCGAGGCCGAGCTGGCGCGGGCGCGCCAGGAGCGGCAGCAGGCGGCCGCCGGCGCCGAGGAGGCGAGCGAGGTCTCGGAGCGGCAGCGCGTCGCGGCGCAGGCGCGGCACGAGCAGGCGGACGAGATCGAGGAGCGCGTCGGGCCGCTCGACGAGGACGCGCGCTAACGGCTCGGCATCTGGGCGGCGAACGACTCCGCCACCTCGTCGAGCAGCCGGCGCACGTCGGGGTTCTGCTCGGGGTCCCAGCCCTCGAGGAGCCCGGCGAGGCGGGATCGTCCCGCGGCGACGAGCCGGTCGTGCGTGTCACGGCCAGCCGTGGTCAGCTCGACGGGCCGGCCGCCGTCGCCCGTGACGAGGCCCTCGTCCGCAAGCATCGCGAGCGTCGCGTGCAGACGTTCGGGCTCCACACCGAGGTCGTCTGCCAGGTCGTGCTCCTCGACCGGCCAGCGGCGCTCGGAGAGCCGCGCGAGCAGCCACGCCTCCGGCGGCTCCAGGTCGACGTGCGCATCGGCGGCGACGCGCTCGTACACGTTCCAGCGCTCGTCGCGGCGGGCGAGCGTCGTCAGCTGCCGCTCCAGCTCCTTGAACGAGTCGCCGTCGCTCGGCGCCGCAAACGCCTCCCCCACGCCCTGGGTCTCCGCCGTCTTCCGCAGCGGAATCTCGCGCAGCAGCCACGTCAGCCCGAACGCGACGAACATGAGGACGGCCGCAACGACGAACACCGGCGCCAGCGCCGCCGCGAACGCATCCAGGTAGCTCGCGTGCACCACGGGGGGCAGGTGCTTGATCGACGCGGGATTCGCCGAGCTCGGCAGCCCGTGCGCGCCCGCGAGCCGTGACGCGAGCTCGGTGTTGAGGCGGTTGACGAAGATCGTCCCGAAGACGGCGACGCCGATCGCGCCGCCGATCTGGCGCGAGAGTGTCGAGCCGGAGGTGGCGACGCCGAGCAGGCGGTACTCGACCGCGTTCTGCGACGCGAGCACGAGCACCTGCATCGTCATCCCGAGCCCGAGCCCGACCACCAGCATTGCGCCGGTGATGTACGCCTGCGAGGTGCCCGAGTCGAGCTGCGACAGCAGCGCCATCCCCACGGCGGTGATGAACGTGCCGACGACCGGGAACGGCTTGTAGCGCCCCGTCTTCGTGATCAGCTGGCCGCTGGCGATCGACGACACGAGGACGCCCGCCATGAGC
>CAVWIN010000007.1:0-242355 GCA_963755085.1 uncultured Thermoleophilia bacterium
ACCGGCACCGGGCCTGCTGCGAGAGCAGGCCCGGTGCCACACCTCGTCAAGCGCGCAGCGCCTGAACGCCGAGACTCGTGTCGCCCCGAGTCATGGCAGGTTCTGGAATCCCGCAGTCACACAACCTCGCGAGCGCCGCCCCGTGTTCGAACGGCCCGCTCTGAGCGGGCCGTTCGAATGGGTGCTCGGCTACCTAGTTGAACCAGATGAAGAACGGCACGCGGGCGTAGTTCCCGCCGCTATATCCGGCAACCTCGACCGTCGTGCCCGCGACACCGCCACAATCAGTGACGAAGCCCGCGCCGGCGATCGCTAGCTGAACCATCTCGTCGTTCGTGCCCACGCCGCCGTCGTACTGGGCTGTCGCGACGGCGTTGTGCACCGTGAACGGAAGCCCGTGGAAGCACGAGGCCGACGTCGATGCATTCGTCACCATCGCCGTCGTGATGTTCGCGCTCGAGTGAGCGGCGTCGAGTGAGCCAGTCGCCGTAATCGCCGCATACCCGACCGCACTACCTGCCGGGCCTGCAGGCCCAGCGGCGCCTGCGGGGCCTGCGGGGCCTGCGGGGCCTGCCGGCCCTGCCGCCCCGGTAGCTCCCGCGGCCCCCTGCGGGCCTGCCGCGCCGCGGAGCCCACGCAATCCGCGGAGCCCGCGCAATCCGCGGAAGCCGCGCGGACCGCGCGGTCCGCGCAGGACAGTAGGAGCTGCCGCCTGCGCGCGGGCGGCCTCGCCATTGGTGACCTGCTTGGCGTTCGGTGTCGCCGCGAAGGCCGTACCCGCGAGCGCGGCGACAAGCGCCAACACTCCGAGCACCAGGCCCGGCGACAACCGGCGACCGACGCGCGGTCCTGCTCCGTTCATCTGTTCCTCCCTCGTTTGAGATCGACGCGAACCCTAGAAGGGACGTCGGTCAGCGCTTGGCGCCGCTGCCCCCTCGACCGGGGACGGCGGGCGGCCGCGCCGGTACGGTTCGGCGCCGTGAAGCCCGCCGTCGAGCGCATGGGGCACCCCGGCTGGTGCGTGAACCTCGTCACCGCGGCCGCGCTGCAGCCCGGCGAGGGCGTGCTCGTCGTCGTCGACGAGCCACTGCTCGAGCAGGGCTCGCAGCTGGTAGCCACAGTCGCCGACGCCGGCGGGCGACCGCGGCTCGAGGTGTGGAGCGGCGACCGGCCGATGGAGCACGCACCGCCGGCCGTCCTCGACGCAGCCGACCACGCGTCACTCTGCTACTTCGTCCACCAGACCGCGCTGGCCGCTGAGGCGGGCGCCCGCTTCGAGCTGATGCAGCGCATGACGGCCCACGGCGGACGCGAGATCTTCATGGGCTTCGTCGACGCCGAGCTGCTCGCCGGCGAGCTGTCCGAGCCTGCCCCCGACCTGGTCGAGGCGGCCGAGCGGCTCCTCGCCGAGGTCTCGGGCGCCGACCGCATCCACCTGACCTCGCCCGCCGGCACCGACCTCACGCTGCGCGTGGGCGGCCGCCCGTGGCGCGACGACGTCCACCCGCTGCAGCCGGGGACGATGGCCAACTTCCCGGGCGGCGAGATCTATGTCGCGCCGCACCGCGACGGCGCCGACGGCGTCCTCGTCGCCGACCTGACGGTGCCGTACACGGTCGACGGCCTCGTCGACGCGCCGGTCGTGATCCGCTTCGAGCGCGGCCGCATCACCTCGATCGAGGGCGGCAGAGCGGCGGACATGCTGCGCACGATCGTCGAGGAGGCCGGCACCGGCGCCGACGTCGTCGCCGAGCTTGGCATCGGCCTCAATCACACCCTCACTCCACGCGGCCACGTGCTCCTGGACGAGAAGGCCGGCGGGACCGCGCACGTCGCGATGGGCCGCAACACGGGCCATTACGGCGGCGACAACGAGGCCTCGATCCACATCGACTGCATCTTCTCCCAGCCGCGGATCACCGCCGACGGGCGCCCCGTGACCCCCTGACCGGGGGCGGGCGCGCCGGAGGGCGCTGGCTACCATGCGATCATGAGCGGGTTCAACGACGACCCGCGCGAGCCACGCTCGCCCGTGGGCGTCGAGGAGCCTGAGCCGCTGTTCCCCGAGCGCCCGCCCGACGAGGACGCCGTTCGCGACTACGAGCCGATCCAGCCGTCGAGCGGGCTGCGCGACCTGCTGCGCAAGATCTTCGCGCCCGTGCTCGTCGGGCTCGGGGTCCTCGCCAAGTTCGGCCTGTTCGGCCTGAAGTTCTTCGGCATCTTCCTCGCGGTCGGCGGCTACGCCCTGATCTGGGGCTGGCGCTTCGCGATCGGGTTCGTGCTCCTCATCCTCGTCCACGAGATGGGCCACTTTGTCGAGGCGCGCCTCCAGGGCCTCCGGCCCAGCCTGCCGGTCTTCATCCCGTTCATCGGCGCGTACGTGATGACGAAGGACGCGCCGCCCGACCCGTGGCTCTACGCGAAGCGCGCCATCGCCGGCCCGATCGCGGGCGGCCTGGCCGCCGCGGTCTGCTACGCGGCCGCCGTGCAGACCGGCTCGAACCTCCTCTCGGCGCTCGCCTACGTCGGCTTCCTGCTCAACCTCTTCAACCTGATCCCGATCGGCATCTTCGACGGGGGCGCCATGTGGCGCTCGTACCAGTTCATGCGTCTCAAGGGCGACCCGCGCGCGCCGCTCGTGCTCGCGCTCTACGTCGGGACGGCCGTCGTGCTCGTTCTCGGCATGTGGGTGAGCCACGTGCCGCAGCATCGGCTCTGAGGTGAGCGAGCAGGCTGACCGCGAGCTCCTCGAGCGCGAGGAGGGGAACGCCGAGGCGCACGCGCTCAAGATCGCCGACGAGCTGCGCGCCGGGTTCGTAGCCGTCGAGGCCATCGGCCGGCCCGGTGTGACCATCTTCGGCTCGGCCCGGATCCACGAGGAAGACCCGTCCTACGCGGCCGCCCGCACCGTGGGCCGCCTCTTCGCCGCCGAGGGCTTCGCCGTCGTGACCGGAGGCGGGCCGGGCGTGATGGAGGCCGCCAACCGCGGCGCCGACGAGGCCGGCGGCGTGTCGGTCGGGTTCAACATCCAACTGCCGCACGAGCAGGGCATGAACCCCTACGTGCACGTCGGGCAGACGTTCGACCACTTCTACACGCGGAAGGTGATGCTCGTGAAGGCATCCGAGGGCTTCGTCCTCTTTCCCGGCGGGTTCGGCACGCTCGACGAGCTCTTCGAGGCGCTCACGCTCGAGCAGACCGACAAGGTCTTCGACTTCCCCATCGTGCTCTTCGACAGCTCGTATTGGCGCGGCCTGCTGGACTTCATCGACGACACCGTCCTCTCCAGGGGGCTCATCTCGCCCGGCGACCAGGAGCTCCTCTTCGTGACGGACAACCCGCACGAGGCCGTGCGGGTCGTGCTCGACTGCTACCGGCGGCAGAAGGCCGGCGCGTCGTGAGGCTGCGCGACCTGCCGTCCGTCGACGAACTGCTGCGCGAGGAGCGGCTGGCCGGGCTTCCGCGCGAGGCCGCGGTGACGGCGGCGCGGGCCGCGCTCGCGCGCGCGCGCGAAGAGATCCGCGCCGGCGCCGAGCCCGGCGACCTCGTCGAGCGCACGCTGGCCGAGCTCGCTGCCGCGACGCGCCCGCGGCTGCGGCGCGTGATCAACGCGAGCGGCGTCGTCCTGCACACGAACCTCGGGCGCGCGCCGCTCGCGGAGGCGGCACTGGCCCGCGTCCAGGAGGTTGCGCGCGGCTACTCGAACCTCGAGTACGACCTCGCCGACGGCGCGCGCGGCTCGCGGCAGGACCACTGCGCGGCGCTCCTGCGGCGCCTGACCGGCGCCGAGGCGGCGCTCGTCGTCAACAACAACGCGGCGGCCGTGCTGCTCGCGCTCGCCGCCCTCGCCGAAGGCCGCGAGGTGCTCGTGTCGCGCGGCGAGCTGATCGAGATCGGCGACGGCTTCCGCATCCCGGAGGTACTGGCGCGCTCGGGCGCGCGGCTCGTCGAGGTCGGCACCACCAACCGGACGCGCGTGGCCGACTACGAGCGCGCGGCCGGCGAGGCGACCGGCGCCATCCTGCGCGTCCATCAGTCGAACTTCCGCGTGATCGGGTTCACGGAGCGGCCGCGGCTGCGCGACCTGGCCCGGCTCGCCGCCCGGCTCGGGTTGCCGCTCGTCGACGACCTCGGCTCCGGCTCGCTACTGGCGGGCGACGAGCCGACGGCCGCGGCGAGCGTGGCGGACGGCGCCGACCTCGTCTGCTTCTCGGGCGACAAGCTGCTCGGCGGCCCGCAGGCCGGCATCGTCGTCGGCCGCGCGGAGCTCGTCGAGCGCCTGCGCCGCCACCCGCTCCAGCGTGCGATGCGGGCGGACAAGCTGACGCTGGCGGCGCTCGAGGCGACGCTGGCGCTGTACCTGGATCCCGACCGTGCGCGGCGCGAGGTGCCGACGCTGCGCATGCTGGAGGAGCCGGCCGACGTGGTGCGCGCACGGGCCGAGCGCCTCGCCGTGCTCGTCGGGGGCACGCTCGAGGAGACGATTGCCCGCGCCGGCGGCGGCGCGCTGCCGCTGGCCGAGCTGCCGAGCTTCGCCGTCGCCGTCGAGGAGTCGCTCGCGGCGCCGTTGCGGGCCGGCGACCCGGCGGTCGTCGCGATCGTGCGCGAGGACCGCTGCGTACTCGACTGCCGCACCGTGGCCGACGGCGAGGTCGACGAACTCGCGGCCGCGGTCATCGCCGCCCGCGGATGAGCTCGCCCGAGGCGCAGCTCTGGCCTCTGCTCAACGGTGCGCTCGCCACGCGGGCGCTCGCCGTGGCCGTCGATCTCGGCGTCCCTGCGGCGCTCGCGGACGGGCCGCAGCCGGTCGCCGACCCGCTCGGCCGCGTGCTGCGGGCGCTGGCGACCGCGGGCGTCTTCGCCGAGGGACCGCCCGGAACGTTTCGCCACACCGACGCGTCGCGACTCCTGCTCGAATCCGGCTGGGCGGAACTGGCGCACTTCCACGGCGGTGCCTGGCACCTCGCGGCGGGCGAGCTGGACGCGTCAGGCGAGCCGGCGTTCCCGCGCGCGTTCGGCACCGACTTCTGGACGTGGCTTGCCGAGCGGCCGGAGGAGCGCGCCGCCTTCGACCGCGCGATGGTCGAGGGCACCGGGCGGCGGGTCGAACGGCTCGATTCATACACCTGGCGCGGCAACGAGACGGTGGTCGACGTCGGCGGCGGCAACGGCTCGCTCTTGCTCAGCCTGCTCGAGCGCCGGCCGGGCCTGCACGGCATCCTCTTCGACCTGCCCGAGACGGTCGTGGGCGACCTCGGCGAGCGGTGCACCTTCGTCGGCGGGAGCTTCTTCGAGGCGGTGCCCGCCGGTGACGTCCACGTGCTCTGCACCGTCCTGCACGACTGGGACGACGAGCGCGCGGCGGCGATCCTGCGCATCGTGCGCACCGCCGCGTCGCCGGACGGCGTCCTCCTGCTGGTGGAGCGCGTCCAGCCGGGCGGCGAGTGGCTCGACCTGCTCGTGCTCGCCCTGTATGGCGGCCGCGAGCGCGACGAGCCCGCGTGGCGTGAGCTGCTCGGCTCGACCGGCTGGGCGCCCGAGTTCACCGAGCACCTGATCGTCTGCCGGCCGTGCTGACGGTCGGCACCGCCGGGCACGTCGACCACGGCAAGACCTGGCTCGTCCGCGCGCTCACGGGCAAGGACACCGACCGGCTGCCGGAGGAGCAGCGGCGCGGCATCTCGATCGAGCTCGGCTACGCGCCGCTCGAGGTGGATGGCCGGCTCGTCTCCCTCGTCGATGTCCCGGGCCACGAGCGCTTCGTGCGCACGATGGTCGCCGGCGCGACCGGCATCGACGTCTTCCTGCTCGTGATCGACGCGGGCGAGGGGCCGCGGGCGCAGACCTACGAGCACCTGGCGATCCTGCGGCTGCTCGGAGTCGACCACGGTGTCGTCGCCGTGACGAAGGCGGATGCCGTCTCGCCGGAGCGGCTCGAGCAGGCGCTCGCCGAGGCGCGCGAGCTCGTGCCCGCGGCGCCGGTCGTGGCAGTGAGCGCCCGCACCGGCGCCGGACTCGACGAGCTGCGCGCGGCGCTCGCCGGCGTGGCCGCGGAGCGCGCTGCGAGTGACGCCCCGCCGCGCCTGCCGGTCGACCGCTCGTTCTCGCTGCCCGGAATCGGAACAGTCGTGACCGGGACGCTCTGGTCGGGGACGGTCGGCGTCGGGGACGCGCTGCGTGTCGAGCCATCCGGTTTGGACGTCCGCGTGCGCAGCGTCGAGGTTCACGACCGCGCCGTCGACCGGGCGGAGGCCGGCGGCCGCGTCGCGGTCGCCCTCCCGGGCGTCGACCGGCGCCAGGTGCGGCGCGGCGACGTTCTCGTCGCGCCAGGCGCGTACCCGGTCTCGTACCGGCTGGACGTCGAGCTCGACGAGCTGGAGCCGCTCGAGGACGGGGCGCACGTGCAGGCGCACCACGGCACGGCCGAGGTGCCCGCTCGCGTGGTGCGGGTGGGCGACCGGTTCGCGCAGCTGCGTCTCGAACGGCCGGTGGTCGCGGCGCGCGGTGACCACGTGATCCTGCGCGCCGGCCACACGGTCGGCGGCGGGCGGGTGCTCGACCCCGCGCCGCCGCGTCGCACGGACGCGCAGCGGACGGGGCTGCTCGCCGCGGGCGACCCGGGCGCGATCGCGCGGGCGGCAGCGGCCGAGCCGCTGCGGCGAGGGGATCTGGCGGCGCGCGGGCTCCTCTTCGGCCCCGAGCTGGACGAGGGTCTGGCAGCGCTCGACCGCGCCGGCGACTGGTTCTTCACGGCCGAGTGGCTCGAGACGCGGCGTGCGGCGGTCTCGGAACGTCTTGCCGCGCGGGCCGCGTCGACGCCGCTCGATCCCGGCGTCCCGACAGGCGAGCTGTTCGCCGGAGCGCCGTGGGCCGCGGCGGTGCTGGAGCGCCTGGGGGTCGAGCAGCGCGAGGGCAAGGCGTATGCGCGGGGCGCGGCCCCGGCGCTCGGCGAGCGCGCAGGTGAGGCGGAGGCGCTGGCCGCCGAGCTGGCGGCCGCCGGCCCGGCCGGCCTGCGGGTCGAGGACCGCGAGCTGGCGGCCTTCCTCGAGCGCGAGGGCGAGCTAATCCGCCTCGGCGACGGCTCAGCGGTGTCGGCCGCTGCCTACGCCGCCGCGCGGGCGGCTGCGGTCGCGGAGTTCGAGGAGCACGGCGCGATCCGGCTCGCGTGGTTCCGGGACGCGCTCGGGATCTCGCGCCGGCCGGCCCAGCTCCTGCTCGAGCGCATGGACGCGGACGGGATCACCCGCCGCGTGGGTGACGAACGGACGCTGCGCCGTTCGGCGCGCGCCGAGTAGTCGCCGAGCCCGGCTCTGTCAATCGTCCGAAAAGACGATGACGCTCGAGCGCCGAACATCAACGGTGCGAAGGCTGTGCCGAAGCGGAACCTCAACGGCTCGTACAGGCCGCGGCGCTCTTCGCCGCGGTCGCTGCCTCCGCGTCCGCCAGGCCTGCAAGCGCGGGACGGAGAGCACGCAGCTCACACCCGGGGAGTTCCAGGAGCTCTCCACGGGGATCGCCTACATCACGACGTACACCTGCGGGGGCCACCCGATCGCGATGTGGCACGGGGTTGCTCGTCGGGAACGGCGTCGTGATGACGGCCCGTCATGTCCTCGCAGGATCGTGTCGCACGAAGGTGCGCGTCGCCGGCACCACGTACACACGCGCGCGGTGGACGTCGTGGTGGTGGAAGACCCCCGCGACGACAGATCTCGTCGACCTCGCGACGCTGAAGCTCAACGGCGCCGCGGACGGACACCTGTTCACGTTCCGGCCGACCTCCCCGCGCGCGGGAACGAACCTGTCCTTACGCCGTGACCGTCATCAGGCTCTTCTCCTTGAACTTCACCCGTCAAGCCGACGTGGGGATGGGTCAGCGGCGGCCGCGATCTGTACGAGGCGCACGCCGAGCACGGCAACCCAGACCAGTGGTACCGCGACCAAGACGCGCTGGACCAGTCCATTCCAACCATCGAACGGCTCGGCAGCGAATAGGAGCAGCAGCGCGAGCGTCAGCCCGCCAGTCGCAAGCGAATAGCGCCGAAGGTTGCTCCAGCGGCTGTCCGTCCGGAAGGCACGGGCAAGTACGAGTGGTGCGATCACCAGGAACAGGAATACCGCGACGCCAAGGACGTCGTGCACCATGTGGTGCCACGAAACATTCCCCGAGTTCACCCGGTCCTTGCACGCTCGCAGCTCCGAGCTGCAGTCGTTGCGTGCAAAACCGGCCACCGCGAAGCTAAGGCCGGCCAGGACGAGCAGAATGGGCCCGACCGTCGCGCTGCGGCCGTCGTGAATCACCCCGAGGAGACCTAAGCCGAGCGCCAGGAGGCCGAGACCCAGTGCGACGATGCCGGCGATCATGATCCACGCGTGCTGGGCGTCGATTGCGGCGAGCGCGCTGATGTCCTCGCGCAGAGGGCTGTAGACGTCTTGGACGCTCCACGCGACTAACCACGCCCCCGTGAAAAGGACGGGTCCTGCCACTGCGCACCCACCCAGTACGCGCCGTAGACGGTCCGACGGCACGGAGTGCATTGTCCACGCTCTGGGTCTGCTCCGGCTGCTCGTAAGACAAACAGTCTTCGCTTGAGCGGGCGGTTCGGGTCACGACCGTCCTCGCGCGGTCCGCTGGGTCGTCGAGCGCACCTTCGCCTGGCTCCACAACTACAAGCGACTGCTCGTCCGCTACGACCGCCGCCCACGAGATCCACGAAGCCTCGCCCTCGCCTGTTGCCTCGTGTGCTGCAGGAGGCTGCAACCGTCATTCTGAGACGAGCCCTTAGCGAACGGCCGTGAACAGGTGCCACGGCTGGTCGATTCCTTTGAGCTGATGCTTGCCGCGATCGTGGAATTCGATGCCGGAGCCGGCGACGAGGTCATGCGTGGTGGCGGTCACGAGTACCTCGCCGCGGGCAGCGCGGCCGGCGACGCGAGCGCCGAGATGGACGGCGATGCCGCGCGGCTTGCCGCCGCGTGGACGCTCGACCTCGCCGGTGTGCACACCTGCTCGCACGCCGAGGCCAAGTTCGCGCAGTGCGGCGCAGATTTCGAGGGCGCAGCGGATCGCGCGCCCCGGCCCGTCGAAGAGGGCCAGGAACCCGTCGCCGGCCGTATCGATCTCCTCGCCGCGGAAGCGCTCCAGCTCGTGCCGTACGAGCGCGTGATGCTGCTCGAGCAGCTCCCCCCAGGCGCGATCGCCGAGCTCGCGCGCACGGTCTGTCGACCCAACGAGGTCGGTGAAGAGGATCGTTGCGAGCACCCGATCCGCCAGCGGCGTCGGCGGCACCCCGGTGAGAAACTGCTCCACCTGGTCGATCGCCTCCGGGACAAGCCAGGGCAGGTACTGGGCGCCAGGGGTGGTGACGAGGCGAGCCCCCGGGATCCGGGCAGCGATGTAGGCGCCCTCATCGGCGGAAATCTCAGGTTGCAGAACGAGCGCCGGGGCCTGGATCGCCGGCAAGACGGGCCGAACGTCGATATCGATGTTGCTCATGATCAGATTGCGGATCGAACCAGGGCTTGCGCCCGCACGGTCGCGCGCGGTCCACCAGCGCCGCAGCGAAGCGTCGGCGCCCGGTGAGAACGATTCGAGCGCTGTTGTTTCGTCTGTCCCCCATACGTCGACTATGTGCTCGACGGCGGCCACCAAGTCATCCCGCGCCACGTGCCAGGGGTAGTCCTCGGAGCGGATACGACGCGCGAACGTTCCGAACAGCACCAGCGCGGAGATACGCTCGGGGTGGGTCGCTGCGAAGACCGAGGCCAGGGGACCGCCCTCCCAGAATGCAAACAGCGCGGCGCGCTCGCAGCCGGCCGCGTCCATCACCGCACGTACGTCGTCCATACGCGTCTCGATCCCACCGAGCTCCGAGGGCCGGTCGGACAGCCCAGTGCCGCGCTTGTCGAACCGGATCAGCCGTGAGAACGAACCGAGCTGCTCGAGGAAGCGTGCGTGCCGCGGCTCCTGCCAGTCGACTTCCAGGTGGGAGATGAAGCCTGCCACCAGCACCAGGTCGAAGGGGCCATCGCCGGTGATCTCGTAGGCGATGTTGACCTCTCCGCTGCGCGCGTAGCGTATTTCGGTCTGCACAGCGGAAGTTTCGCCGACCGGAGCGAACCGCCTCACGGGCACCACAGAGCGCCTGCGCCAAGGGACTTGCGCGGTTCGATTCCCGCCGCCTCCATCGCAGGCTTGTCCAAGCCGTCGCGAGAGCCAGTGGATTGCAGAAGGTCGGTCTACGATCGGGCCGCCGTCCCAGCCAGCCAGCCAGCCGATTGTCCACCTTTCGCGGCGTTTCCCCGCCCCCTCCCTCCTCACCCGACACCCTGCTAGCGGGATATAGGGATCGGCGGAACCCGGACGCTCGGCCGTGGGTGAACGGCGGCTTCGAAGGCGGTCATTCGTGTTCGCACCGGGTAGCCGAGGTGACGCTAGACGCGCGAGACGGTAAGTCTGGCACGGTCGTTTGCTGGCAGGAACGCCGAGTGCGCGTCGGCACCCGGTTGCGTTGCCGAGCGCAGCATCTCGCGCAGGGTGTGGCGATCGATCCCTGGCTCATTTGGGAGGATCCCGTAAAGCGGTTGTAAGTCTTCTTCTTCGCCCGGGGGATGACCGCGTCTCGACCCGGCCAAATACTGGTTGCGACGAGTTCAGTTCGCGACCAAGGAGACCTCACATGAAACGGATGCTGTTTGCGCTCGCGGTTGTCGCTCTCGCGGCGCCTTTTGCGGCCCTGGCAGCCGATCCCGGCTCGGGGAACGGCGCCAGCCCGGCGCAGGCCTGCAAGACCGAGCAGACGGCGATGGGTAACGACGCGTTCAAGGCGCTGTACGGCACGAACGCCGACAAGTCGAACGCGTTCGGGAAGTGCGTGGCGAAGAAGGCGACCCAGCGCGCGAAGTCGCAGTCGAACGCCGTCTCGGCCTGCCGCGCCGAGCAGACCGACACCACGTTTGCCGCCAACCACGGCGGCAAGACCTTCGACCAGTTCTACGGCACCGGCAAGGTTGGGAAGGACGCGCTCGGCAAGTGCGTCTCGTCGAAGGCGAAGGCGGCCAACGACACCGCCGACGCCAACGTCCTCGACGCGGTCAAGCAGTGTAAGGCCGACCGCGCGAGCGACCCGGCCGCGTTCAAGAACAAGTACGGCAAGAACCGCAACAAGGCCAACGCACTCGGCAAGTGCGTCTCGCAGACCGCGAAAGCGAACGCGTAGAACAACACCACGCAGCCCTAGCGAGGTTCCGGCAGGCACGTCAGCGGGGCGCCGAGAGGCGCCCCGCTCGGTTCCCGATGGGCGCCTTGGGCGAGCGGCTGCAGCGGCGCGGCTTGCCGTGGTGCGCTCCGGGTTCACACGGATGCCGTTCCTCCCGGGTGTCGCGACCGTGAGCAGGTGGCCACTGAACCGGAACGGCCGTCGGCTCGCTACCCCGTTCTCTTTCGCGTGAGCGGCGGTGCGGCGACGGCGGGCGCGCTGGTCGTCACCTCCGAGCGATTGCTGCTCGAGGGCGGTTCGCGCGACGACTATTCGACGGTCGGTATTCCGCTCAGCGACATCGTCGGAGTCCATGTGGCGCGGGCGCCGGCGGAGCGCCTGAACGGCCACTCCGTTGTCGTCCTCGAGCGCCGTCACGACGAGCCGGTCGAGGTGGCGCCGCTCGGCCATGGCCTGCTGTCCGAAATCTCACATGTCGTGGGCGAGCTCCTTTCCGGCGACGACCACGTCGACGAGCAGATCTCGGTGATCGTTCCGCTCAAGGCTGGCTGTCGAAGGCGCGTACAGGAGCTCATCAGCGCCGGTCCTCCGTTCGATCCCGCCGCGCTTGGGCTGCGCAGCCATCAGGTCTTCCTTCACGAGCAGGAGGTCGTCTTCGTCTTCGCCGGGGCCCACGTCCGCGCCAAGGTCGAGCGCGCCATGCGCGCGCCTACTCTCTGGCGCGCCGGTCTGGCGTGGCGCAACTGCATCGCCGGGCAGCCCACGCTCCGAGGCGCAACCGACGAGGTCCGCAACGGCGGCGTTCTCGTCTACAGCTGGAGCGCGCGCGGCACGTAGTTCCCGCAGTGTGGGATCGCAAGACCTGACCCTGGCGGCTTCCTGCGCATCGGACGAACTGCGAGAGCTCCACGGCAGGTTCTAGGTTGTCGGCTGGCGCGCTCCGCCGACGGACGATCCGGTGTCACGGGAGGAACGGCTGGGCTCCGGTGTCCACCCTTGGCGGCGACACCAGGCGTGCTGTGTCAGCCAGCGGTAACTAGAAATCTGCCTCGACCTCGATTTGCAAACGCGACTTGCTGGGCGACGGGCGTCCCTACGTCGACGGCCTGTCCCAGAGTCTCCATTCGAGCGGCGCGAGCCTCCAGTCGAGCGGCAATGGGTTGGGGGGCGAGTAATGGAGCCCCGCGATCACACCACCAACCCCATAGCTGTCAGCACCGGTGACGTCTCAGGATCGGTGCACAGAAGGCCCGAAAGGGTCCACACGTGTGATGGCATACGAGTCTTTTGGTTCAAGGCGGCGCGCAGGATGCGCTGATGCTCTGCGAGCAGCTCGGAATAGTCGCCGCCAAGCTGTTTGAGCAGCCGCGTCGAGCCTTCGATGTCCGTGAACAGGAAGGTGACGGTGCCGCCGTGAAGCTCAGGCGTGAGCCACCCTGGCGTGAGGCTCGCAGCGGCCTTCGATTGTGTCAAGTCGCTCGAGAGGAACAACCCGCCGGTTCAGATCCCCGGCGGTGCTCTATCGCCGCCTTACCCACCGCCCCACCCTGTCCGGGTTCCGCCGATCCCGTATATCCCGACACCCTGCTAGCGTCGCTGCCGGAGTGGCATGGGCCCGGTGGCCCAGCCGGTCTTCAAAACCGGTGAGGTCTGGCAGCCCCAGGCTGGCTCGGTTCGACTCCGGGGCCGCTCCGCTGCGCCAAAACGGCTAGTTCAAGTGGAATCCGGCTTGCGAAGCGCTCGGCACGTCAATGCGCCGCCAAGGCGTTGAGAGTGCTGCAGACCTCCTGAAACGCCCCGCTACTGGCGCGCATTACGGGCTGAAGGGCCCGACCGCGTGGAATGTCTTCGCCGTATCGGCGGTCTCGGCCCGGCTCGATGCGGGTAACGCGTTGGGATGGCGACGACGCGGATCGATCGCGCCACCGGCAACCTGCTCGCCGGCGGCAGGCCCCTCTTCCCGCTCGGCCTCTCGGATCCCCCACCGGTGGACGCCACCGCGCCGAACGGCGCGCCGGCCTGGGCGGAGATCGCCGGCGCAGGCGTCAACTTCGTGCGCCACTACGAGGCCTGGACGGCCGCGGCGGCGGCCGAGCAGTTGCTCGAGGTGAGGCACAAGCTCGACGTCGCGCGCGACCACCGCCTCCAGGTGTGGCTGGCGCTCGCCGGTGTCGATGACAACCTCGGCCGGACGCGGCTGCTCGACGAGATCGTCCGGACCGTGAAGGGGCACGCCGGTCTCGGCGTCTGGAAGGGAGCCGACGAGCCGGCGCACGGCCGCATCCCGGTGGCGGGCCTCGTCGCGGTGCTCGAGCACCTACGGTCGCTCGATCCGGATCACCCGCTCGCGATCATCGAAGCGCCGCGCAACCCGGCAGCGGCACCGGGGGCGAGGGACCGGGTGCTGACGGCGGCGGCGCTGCGCGCGTACGCCGCGGCCTGCGACATCCACGGCGTCGACATCTATCCGGTCTCGGTGCCGCCGGGCCGGCACGCGGGGCGGTCGAACACCGACATCAGCGTCGTCGGCGACGTGACGCGGATCGTGGCGGCCGCGACCCGGCAGAAGGCGATCTGGACGACGCTGCAGATCGCCTGGAGCGGCGTCCTACCGCCGCGTCCGGTCGTCTTCCCGACGCTGACGCAGGCGCGTTTCATGGCCTACGACGCGATTGTCGCCGGCGCGCGTGGGCTGTTCTTCTTCGGCGGTCACCTGCGGGAGGTGATGACGCGGCAGGACCGTGTCCGCGGCTGGAACTGGACGTACTGGCGGAAGGTGCAGCGCCCGCTCGTGGAGGAGCTCAGCGGCCCGCAGCAGGTCGCGGCGTTGCTCGCATCCGACGCGCCCTTCAGGGTCACGGCGAGCGCGAAGGACATCGCACTGAGCGTTCGTCGGACCGCCGACTCCCTTTACCTGATCGTCGTCCGGCGCAGCCCGAGGGCGACCGGCCGCATCCGGTTCCAGGGCTTGCCCTCCGCTCTTTCGGAGGGAACAGTCCTCGCGCACGGCCCGAGCAACCCGGCGCGCACGGTCACCGTCGAGGACGGAGCCTTCACCGACCCGAGCCCGTACCGGCCGCACAACGCTCGCGTCTACCGCTTCCCGCGCGTGTGACCTGCTCACTGGGCGACCCTCCATCGCCGCCGCCGCGGACGAAGCCCTCGGGACAACCTCTGTTCGCGCGATGGAGCGCCGAGGCCCAGCGGTACGAGCCCGTTGGCGGAGCGATCACAGGCGTCGTCGGCAAGTTGGCCACAGGTGGCGATTGAGCAACACAACCGCAGCATGTCCACGGGTGGCGGCGTTTCTCCGCCCTTATCTCCTAATCCCGCAACCCGTTAGCCAAGCGATCGGAGTGGTATGGGCCCGGTGCCCGACCGGCCTACGTCTGCAACGGTTTCGACAACCGTTGAGACTCGTAAAACCGCTGCAACTGCGGAGGTGCGCGCCAGTTGCGCGCCAGTCCAATGGAGCCGGTCGGCGTTCGAGTGAACGAAGGGAACGGGAATCGCTCGCCACGCGGTCGCTTACTCGCATGGGATTGCTAATCCCACGACGCCGAGCCGTCGCTTTCTCGAGCCACCGGAGTCGAACCGGGGACCTCTTGTCCGAGGCAACAAGCTGCAGCGAGTTGCAATGAGCTGAAAGTGCCTGCAAATCAGACGCGCGTACGGGAGTCCCCGGTAACGAGCTGCAACGAGCGGAATCAAGCGCGTACGCGCACCGTACGCGCAGACGAGCTCGGAGCGCGTGCCGTCCGGGTTGGCAGGCATGGCTGCGGGCGAGGCGGATCGTTGCCTCATTCGTCGGCCTCGGCATGGCGCTCGACCTCCTCGACACCACTCGGGCGTCCGGAGCGCACCCAGAGGACGTAGAGCACTGCGGCTATGAGTGCCGTGCCTGCTAGCGCGAGCAGCGGCCAGCCGCGGGCGACGTCGACCGCGATCGTGAACGCCACGACGACGCAGCCCGCCGTGTTCAAGCCGAACAGCAGGTTCCGCCCTTCGCGCAGGGCGAAGCGGGCCATCGCGGCCAGTCCGGCGAAGAAGCTGACGAACACCGCGACGGCGTAGACGAGGACGAGTTCTTGCTCCTGCCCGCCGGCGGCGAGGATGACGAGAGCAGATATCGCCAGGTAGACGAGAACCGCGAAGTAGGGCGTGTACTGCTTGTTGACGCGACCGAGGAAGCGTGGGAACACGCCCACGCCACGACCATCCTCGCGGCGTGCCAGTGCCTTTAGCAGGCCTGGGCCCGCCTGGAACGAGGAGCTCGCGGCGGCTAGCAGCAGCAACGAGCTCGTGAGCTGGAAGAACGCGAATAGCGCTCCGCCTCCGGCCGCCACCTTCGCCAGATCGGCGATCTGTGTCGAGTCGGCGCGTGGAATCCCGACGTTCAGGTGGACAGCGAGCGCGGTCAGGCCGAGGGTGAGCCCACCCACGATCACGATCGTCAGTGCCACCGTTGCCTGTCCGAACCAGCGCCTTCCACGATCGTCGAGCTGCCCGAGCTGGGCAATTGCCGTCGCCGCGGCCTCCATGCCCGTCGCGAGCGCCATTGCCACGGGAAACGCCAGGAGGACGGCAACGACCGCCGGACTGGCCGATCCTGTGATCGGCGCAGAGCCTTGACTCGCATGCGGGGAGATCCAGCCGAAGGCCAGAACCAACGCTGAGGCGAGGATGAAAAGGACGGTCATCACGGCGAAGATGAGCCGGCCGCGATGCCCGAACCACGTCACGCCCGCCACGAAGACGAGGAGACCCAGCGCGATCGGCATGCGCGCGACTGCGACGCTCGGAACGTAGGCGATCAGGGCGCTGCCTGCGGCTGCGATCGAGATGGCGATGGTGAGCACGAAGTCGACGATTAGGGCACCAATCGGAACGAACACCCACGAGGTGCCGAACGCCCGCGCCGCGGCTTCCGCGCCGCCGCCGCCCTGCGGAAACCTCGCAATCAGGTGCCAGTAGTTGACCGCGATGAGCACGTCGACCGCGATGACCAGGCACATCGTGGGGAAGAGCAGCTCTAAATGCCCGTTGAGCGCTCTGAGCGGGGCCTCGATCGCATACGCGACGGAGGAAACCGGGTCTGCCATGACCGCGAAGGCGAACGCGAAGAAGAGAAGCGCGCGAACGGGAGTACGTCGCCGAGAGGGAGTCGCGACCTCACGCGTGATTGGAGGAGCTGTGCCGGTCGAAGGCGCCATCGTCTGGCGCCGACCAGACTTCCCGGCACACCTGCTTGAGAGCTTACCGCGACAAGCCTGAAGAACTACTCAAAGGGCACGCGCCCGCGTTGGGTTGACTGACCCGCGAAGTGACGCTGCGCGCTCGTTCGCAGGCGTTACACCTCTGTAAGGAGTTTGTTCGTATTCCGATGTAGCTGGTGGCAGGGTCCGGCCTCCCGGGTAACTCCATCGAAATCCGAGACCACGAGGAGGTCGCGAAACATGAAGAGGATCATCACGCTGCTGGCCACGCTGGGCGCGCTTCTGGCCACGTCGGCGGCGATTGCCGAGACGGCTGGCATCGACATCAGCAAGACCGGCTTCAACCCCAAGGACGTCACCGTCGAGGCGGGCAGCGCCGTTAGCTGGAAGAACTCCGACACGGTGGAGCACTCCGTCGTCGTCGACAAGACGGCCTGCAACCTCGCGCTGAAGCCGCAGCAGACGTCGTCGTGCCCGTTCCCGACGACTGGCACGTTCGCGTACAGCGACCCGACCACGAAGGACAAGGCGTTCGCCGGCACGATCACCGTCGCGCCGGCCGTGCAGCGCTCCGTCACGATTTCCGCGAGCCGCAACATCGCCATCTTCGGCGACTCGGTGACGCTGTCTGGCACAACCTCCGCCAAGAAGGCGGGCGAGACCGTCACCGTCTACACACGCCCAGCCGGGGAGCCGCTGTCTCGCATCGACGTCACGACCACGACGAACGGAGCCTGGTCGCTGCGCGTGCAGCCGCGCATCCAGACCCGGTACCAGGTCCAGTACGGCGCCGTCCAGAGCGGGCAGGTCGTCGTCGCCGTCCGCCCACGGATCACCTTCCAGAAGGTCGGCGCGGACAAGTTCCTGATCGTCGTCCTCTCTGACAAGTCGCTCGCGGGCAGCACCGTCCAGCTGACCAGCTTCGTGCCGGGCAGCGGCTGGCAGCCGCTCGACGTGGCCACGCTCGCCGGCATCGGCCGGACCGACTCGATCGCCGTCAAGACCGTCACCGCCCCCGTCCCGTCCGGAACGAAGCTGCGGGCCGTGATGTCGGACGACCAGACCGGGCCGAACTACATCGACGCGCACAGCAACTTCATCGTCAAGTAGGGGCGTGAGGAGGTAGAGGAGTGAAAAGCCGGGCCACCAAACCCCTGCTCGCTGCCGCGGGCGTCGTCGTCTTCGCATTGCTCGTGACGGCGTCCATTGCCGCGAGCCCGCGACGGCCACGAAGAAGCGGACGACGGTCACCGTCGTCGCAAAGGAGTTCAGCTTCAAGCTCTCCAGGAAGTCGGCGCCCGCCGGCGTCGTCGTCTTCAAGGTCGCCAACAAGGGGGCGGTGATGCATGACTTCAAGATCGCCGGCAAGAAGACTCCGCTGATCAAGCCGGGCAAGTCGGCAACGCTCAAGGTGACCCTCAAGAAGCACAAGAAGTACGCCTATCTCTGCACCGTCCCCGGCCATGCCGCTGCGGGCATGAAGGGCACCTTCACCGTCAAGTGAGCCAACTGGTGTTCCTCCTCCGACGGCGTAGATCGGGCAGCACGGGTGGGCCTTTCGGACGCGTGGCGCGGGGCCCGTACTACTTCATCGGCCCGCGGCCGTTCCGGGAGGCCCGCCTGGGCTCGTACATCATCGAGGAGCATCGGCGCGGGCCCCTGGACGAGATCCTTGCCGACCCCTACCTCACCCGCCGCCAGTGCGCCGTGTATGCGCCGACCCCGTCCCCCCGTTGGGGGAGTACGTGTGCGTACTTGTGAGCGAGTAAGCGTCGGCGTCTAGGGGGCGCGGAGAGGCGAACACCGACGGAATTGATTACTGTTCTGGACGGTGCAGGCACGCGTCGCACGCTACGAGATCCCTCCCGACCGGACTCATGATGCCGCTGAGGCCTTCGGGGAGGCGGCAAGCGAGATTGAGCACCTCGACGGTTTTGTCGGCGGCTACGTCCTCGTCGACCACCAAGACGCCAGGACGATGACCGTCACCCTGTGGGACAACCTCGCGACGGTCGAGAACAGCGCGCACGAGGCCGGAAGGCTCCGTCGCGCGGCGGCGGGCTCGGTCGGTGGGTCGGTCATCTCGGTCGAGACGTACGACGTCGCGCACGAGTTGCGACCCGCGGGCGGCGCGGGCACCTAACCGCACCGCGCGCTCCCCCTACCACCACACCGCCTACTTCGAGAAGAGCGCGCTGTCGCGAGCGGACAAGTTCCCGTTCAGCGATCGCAGCTGGCGGCGACCGCCAGCAAGGGATCGCGCGTAGCTGAGCCGTTTTCGCGCCGTGGCAAGCGCTCGCCGGTGCCGTCAGCCCGCGGATCGACGTGCTCGTGCTCGTCTCGCTTCGCCTACGTCGCCCTCTGCGCGCCGAGGTTCCGGCCCGGCAACGCCATTCTTTCCGCCGGCCGTGTGGGCGATGAGGAGCGAGAATGGGAACATGCTTGCCGTCGCTCGCAGTCGAAGGCGATGCGCAGGTCGTCCGTAGGCGGCGGGGATACTCGCGGCCGCTACCTGACCGCGGCCCAGGCGCAGCGCGTCTACGACCGCATCGGTCGCTTCCAGGACGCGCAGGCGATCTACGAACACGGGGCAGTGGCCGACCTCCTGGCGCGCGCCGACTTCGAGCACGCGCACACGGTCTTCGAGCTCGGTCACGGCACCGGCGCACTCGCGGCGCGTCTCCTCGGTCGCGATCTCTCCGGCGGCGGCCGCTACGTCGGGATCGATGTCAGCCCGCGCATGCACCAGCTCGCGCTCGCCCGGCTGCGCGGATACGCGGAGCGGGTCGAGCTTCGACTCAGCGACGGCTCCCTCCAGCTGCCGTTCCCGGCCGGCGCATTCGACCGCTTCCTCTCCACCTACGTTCTCGACCTCCTACCCAACCAGGACATCGACCTCGTCCTCCGCGAGGCCGCCCGCCTCCTCACACCGGACGGACTGCTCTGCCTCGTCAGCCTCACCCACGGCGCCACCATGCCCGCCCTGATCGTCACCCACCTCTGGCAACGCGTCTGGTCTCGCTGTCCGGAACTGGTCGGAGGCTGCCGGCCGCTCCGGCTCACCGACCGCCTCGACCCCAGCCGGTGGACGATCCGCCACCACACGGTCGTCACGACCTTCGCCATCAGCTCCGAAGTCGTGATCGCAGCGGCAGCACGCCCGTAGGCACCCCCGCGCCCGACATCTGCCGCCGAGCGCGACCAGCACGAGGAGTAGCCGGTGCGGAGCGCGTCGAGAGCCAACCTCTCGCTCGCGGCCTTGCCCAGCCTTAGGGCGTGACGACGGCGTGAACCGTGATGACTTGCTGCTCGATGCCGGGGATGACTCCCTCGACGTTCTCGCTGAACCAGCGGTCGTGTTGCTCCTTGCTCTCCCAAATCTCGGAGACCGTGAAGCGGCCGCCCTCGTCCACGAAAGCGACGTGGTAGAGGAAACCCGGCTGCGTCTTCAACTTCTCGATCAGCGGAGGCGCGGACTGGTCGTACTGCTCAGGGGTCATACCGGAAACCCTGTGCCGGACAAGAACTGCCATCACTCTCTCCCTTGTTGGTTGGGCACCGACACCACTCTGCCAGGGAAAAGCCTGGAGGTGTGTCGGGAGGGCACGGCGCGTCGTACTCACCGGCTGGGACCCGGAACCCCCCGTGGGCGCCGAGCGGCTCGCCGTTCTCGTCGGCGCCACCTAACGGACGTCCGCAGGCTTCGCTGCGTAGCACCGCTCGGACTCGTCAACCGGCGAGCGCGTAACGGTTCTCGCCGCGGAGGCAGTCGCGAGCTCGACGCTCGGCGAGCGTCTGCACTCGGTTCGACTCCGGGGCCGCTCCGCTCATCTGCCCGCATTCAGGGGCGGGAGTGGCCGCCGGTAGCCAGCGTCGGGGCGCTAGCCGCTGAGTGGAACGCCGAACGCTGCGTACATGGCGCGGAATGCCCATACGCCCAGGACGAACAGCACGGTGATAACAGCGGTTGAGGTCAGGCCGACGAGCCAGCTGCGGCCCGGAATTCTGGTCACCAGCCAGGCACCGAGCAGGGAGATCGCGCCCATCGCCGGGAGGTAGAACCGGACGACCTGCACGGTGACGGAGGTCGGGTCGTTCGTCCAGGTGTACGCGGAGTACAGGCCCCAGATCGCGAACCACGACGCGGCGAGGGCGAGGCCCACCCAGAGATCGCGACGAGCCACTGCCCCGTCCTGGCCGCCGCCCCGGCGCAGCACCAGCCACCGCACGATGATCCACACGAGCGCCACCAGGCCGAGCACCAGCACCGGCATCGCCTGCATTAGGTGCGCGGGCATGAGCCGCAGATTCGGCCCGATCGCGCCGACGGCGAACGTGACCTCGCCGGGCTGGTACCCGCTTGTCAGCGGGCCACCGTAGACGAGGTCATCGAATATGGCGACGCCGGCGGCAAAGACGGCCACCGAGGCAAGCCACCAGCACAACGTGCGGAAGGGCAGCCTCGCGGCCCGCAGCCGCCACGCGACGAGCACGGCTACGACGGCGCAGCCGAGGATCACGATGTCGGTGTAGCGGACGAAGGCCGCGATCTCGAGCGCCGCGAAGCCCGCGAGACCGGCCCAGGTGCGTCGCCGCAAACTGGCCTCGGTTGCCAGCATCGCCCACAGCAGCGCGCCGGAGCCGGCCGCGATCAGCGAGGCATCGGTGAACGTGGGCATGTAATCGCGCCAAGCGAACGCCAGCGCCGCTCCGGAGGAGCAGTACAGGCCCACCGCGGCGAGGCCGCCGAAGCGCCCGAGCCAGCGTCGGGCGCCGATAAACAGCCCAATGCAGGCGAGTGCCCCGTAGAACAGCTGCGCCGCCCGGATGATGCCGAGCGCCTCGAACGGCGCGGCGAGGAACGGATAGCCGGGGTTCTTCTCGCTGATGTACCGGCCGTCGGGCAGCTCGACCCATTGGTTCGGGACCTGACCGACCGCGTGGTCGCCCATCTTTGCCCCCAGCGCATTCAACTGCGCGCTCGACAACGTCAGGAAATCTCCCATCGTGATCGCCACGATCGAATGGTGGTAGGCGCCGTCATCGGGCTCTGCGATCTGCGGCGCGACGGACAGAACAACGACGCACAGGGTCGCGAACGCGGCGACGGCGAGGGCCGCCTCGACCCACATGAGGCGGATGCCGCGTCGCGGACACGGCATCGCCCGAACGGCGCGGCTCGGGCGCACGACCTCGTCGTGGCTAGCGCTGGCAGCCATCGGTGCTTGTTGTTCTACGCCTGGGCCGGTGACATCAGCGCTACGCGCGCTGTCGGGCGGATGTCATCTCGACCCGCGCATACTGGTGGCGTGCGCGTGTTGGTTGTAGAGGACCATGCGACGCTTGCCGGCCGCATCGCTCAGGGGCTGCGTCAGGCCGGGATGGCAGTGGACGTCGTGCACGATGGCGCGGCGGCATTGGAGGCCGGCGCGAAGACGGCCTTTGACGTGATCGTGCTCGACCGCGACCTCCCCGTCGTGCACGGCGACCGGGTGTGCCGGGAGGTGGCCGGTTCTGGGCCGCGGATCCTCATGCTCACCGCCGCCGGGGAGGTCCAGGACCGGGTCGACGGGCTGGAGCTTGGCGCGGACGACTACCTGGGCAAGCCGTTCGTGTTCGCCGAGCTCGTCGCCCGCGTGCGCGCACTGGCACGCCGCGTGTCTTCCGCTCCGCCGGTCCTGCGCCGGGGCGACCTCACGGTCGACCGCGCGCGGCACCGCGCCGGTCGCGGGTTCCGCGCGCTGTCGCTGACCCGCAAGGAGTTCGGGATCCTGGAGACGCTGCTGGCCGCCGACGGCGCCCTCGTCAGCGCGGAAGAGCTGCTCGAGCAGGTGTGGGACGCGGACGTCGACCCGTTCAGCAACATCGTCTCGGTGACGATGACCCGGCTGCGGCGCAAGCTCGGCGACCCGCCGCTGATCGAAACCGTGGTCGGCAAGGGCTACCGGATGTGAAACGCCGCCCGCGGCTGAGCGTCCGGGCCCGGCTGACCCTGCTCTATACCGGCCTGTTCGCCGTGTGCGGAGCGATCGTCGTCGCGGTCAGCTACTTCCTCGTGGCGCGGCTGGAACCGCAGGGGCAGAGCCAGCACGCTCCCGCCAGCTTCTTGGCGCGGTGCCGCTCCGAGCAACTGAGCGCCCATCCCCACGAACGCATCCTTGCGAAGTGCACCGCGTACTTCCTGCTTCAGGGTGCGCAACACCAACGTGACGTCACCCTGTCGCACCTGCTGCGCTACTCGCTGATCACGCTCGTGGTGGTCGTTGCCCTCGCTGCGATCCTCGGCTGGGTTGCCGCCGGGCGAGCGCTACGGCCGGTGCACCGGATCACCGCGGCTGCCCGCGCCGCATCGCAACACGACCTGTCGGCGCGGGTCGCGCTGCGCGGTCCTAACGACGAGCTCCACCAGCTGGCCGACACCTTCGACGAGATGCTCGATCAGCTCCAGGCCGCCTTCGAAGGCCAGCAGCGGTTCATCGCCAACGCGTCACACGAACTGCGCACCCCGCTCGCCGTTATGCGCGCCACGGTCGATGTCGTGCTCGACAACCCCGATAGCACGGCCGACGACCTGCGCGGGATGGCAGCCGATATCCGTGCCGCGGTCGATCACGCCGAGCACCTCATCGGCGCCCTGCTCATCCTCGCGCGCAACGAGCGCGGGCTCACCATACGCGAGCAGGTCGACCTGGCCACGGTCGCCGAAGACGTCCTCGACACCGCCGACCTGCGCGACCGGCACGTGCACGCCACGGTTGAGCCTGCCGTCATCTCGGGCGATCCGGTGCTGGCCCAGCATCTCGTCGCGAACCTGATCGACAACGCTGTCCGCTACAACGCCCGCGGCGGCGAGATCTGGATCAGTACCCACACGATCGCGGGCAGCAGCGAGCTGACGGTCGCGAATACCGGCCCGCTCATGAGCCCGGCCGACGCCGACCGCATCTTCCAGCCATTTCAGCGGCTCAACGACCGCGCCTCCCACGACGGCTTCGGACTCGGCTTGACCATCGTCGCCTCCATCGCCGCGATCCACGGCGGCACCGCCACCGCCCGCCCCCGCGACGAGGGCGGCCTGTCCGTCACGATCACCATCCCCGCGGCTGGCAGTCCCGACACGGACGCCCGCAGCCCGGCAGGAGAACGGCCAGCCTTTCAACAAGGCTGAGTTACGCGGTCTTCGCCGCGCCGGCTCTGGACTGGCTCCTCTTCGGACCGGCGCACGCACCGGCGCGCACCGGCCGACCAGCAGGTAAAAGCCCTGCAAATCGGTAAGTCGGGCAGAAGTCTTCAAAACCGGTGAGGTCTGGCAGCCCCAGGCTGGCTCGGTTCGACTCCGGGGCCGCTCCGTTTCCAGTCCAGACCCACGACTGCAACGACCCGTCGCCACAGAACCCCGCTCGCCGGCGAAGTGCGCGCGCGAACGCCTCTTGAACCACATCGCGAGCCTCGTCGTAACTTCCGACGACCGGCGCAAGTTCGATGGGGCGCCGGAACGACGTCTGATCTCCGTCGGGCAGTCTGTTGTGGTGATAGCCGTGCGTCGCGGAGCTCTCGTCCTGCTCGCAGGTGCGTTCGCACTCACGCCCGCGTCGCCGCTCTCCGCCCACTCACGGCCGGTCAAGAGCTGGCTCTCCTGGAACGCTGCTCGGAAGACGGCGTCTCTTTTGCTCGTCGCCGGCTACAACGGCGCCAACAACGGCTTCAACTTCGACGGCTACGGCCGGGGACAGCTGCTCGTCCGCATACCGCTCCACTGGCGAGTCTCCGTCACGTGCCGCAACGCCGCATCCGTGCGCCACTCCTGTGCGATCGTGCGCGGACCGCTCACCACCACTCCCGCCTTCCGCGGCTCTGCGACGCCGTCACCGACCCTCGGCTTGCGATCCGGCGACACGGCACGTTTCACGTTCGAGGCGTCACGATCCGGAAGCTTCCGGATCGCGTGTCTCGTCGCCGGGCACGAGCAGGCGCGGATGTGGGACGTGCTCGTGGTCGGAGGCGTCAAGCGTCCGTCCATCTCGACGCGGGTCGGCTTCTAGCTGCCGCCTACGAGGTCGCCTCTGCCTCGACCTTGCGAATGTCGTGGGCGACGAAATTCGGTAGCAAGGGAGGGAGGTAGCCGACGCGCTCGTAGCCGCGCGCGTCGACGACGTAGAGAGCCGCGCCGTGCATGATGTCGTTCGTCCGCGGCTGGACGTCGATCCCGTAGGAGCGCCAGACGGCCGCGAGCCGGCGGCGCGTTCCCGTCAGCCAGTGCCACCCCGGCTCCAGATGCCAGCGCTGCGCCGCGTGGCGAACACTTGCGGGCCGGTCGCCGGCGGGGTCGACACTGACGACGAGCACCGTCGGCCGCAGGTCTCCGGGAAGCTTGCGCTGGATGTCCCCGATCGTCTTTCCAACGATCGGGCACAGCGAGCGGCAGCGGGAGTCGAGGAACGTGATCAGCGTCACCCGTCCTCGTGTCGACGCGAGCGACCTCGTGCCGCCGAACACGTCGCGCAGCACGAACGGCGGCGCGGGGCGCTTCCCCGTGGCCCAGGTCGCCTGTCCATGGAACTCGGGCAGGCCGAGCGCCGCCGGCCGGGCGCTATCGGACAGGAGCAGGTGCGCGGCGACGCCGGCCGCGACGCCGACGAGCGCGGCGGCGCCGAGCGAGACGGCAACGCGTCGGAGCCTCGCGCCTGTCGAGGGTCGCTCGGCCGCGTCCATACCGCTATCGCGTCTTGAAGGCACGAATCGTGAGCACGATCCCCCACCACAGGAGCACCGCGCCTACGACCAGGAGCGGCAGGGCCCACGTGAGAACGGCCCCTGTCGTGAAGTCCGAAGCCACAGTCGTCATCGTCCTCTCACCTCCTCGTTGACGTCTAGTGCTCTCCGACGAGCTGGCGCATCCACCCTCGCCGTCGGCCTTCCGGGCCGAGCCAGCCGTAGACGCAGGCGAGCGCGACCACGATCCACGGCACCGATGCCGGCACCCACATGATTCCTGCCGCGAGCTGCTGGTCGGCGAGGGCGGAGAGGCCCAACGGTCGTCGGGCGAGATCCGCGTAGTGCGCGTACAGCGGCGATGGAGCCATCGCGATCACAACCGCGAGGACCCAGCCGACGAGCATCGCCCCGATCGCATAGACGGCCCGCCCCGGGAGCGCGAGCCGTGCGCGGAACGGCCCGTCGCCGAGCACGTGGGCCCAGAACAGCAAGGCCGTGAGGAAGAACGTGAGGTGCTCGAGGTCGTGCACGGCCGGGGAGGAGAGCGCCGCGTCGTACAGCGCCGGCACGTGCCAGAGCAGGAAGACCCCGTTCATCAAGACGAACGCGACGGCCGGCACGACGAGCCAGCGTCCGATGACGCGAACGGGCGCAGCCCACGCGCCACGCGCGATGCCGCCGGCGGCCGCGCGCCGGTACGAGAGCGGGAAGGGACGCCACAGGCGATTCCACGGCCGGCTGAGCACGATCAGCGGAGCGGCAACTTCGATGAGCAGGACGTGCTGCAGCATGTGCATCGAGAAGAGCGAGTCGGCCAGCCGATCGACCGGCGGGGAGACGGCGAGCACGACGGTCGCCAGGCCGCCGGCGAAGAGCGGTGTCCGCCAGTGTCGCTCGGCGCGCTCCCGTCCGCCGACGGGGCCGCCGCGGCCGCCCAGCGCGTAGAGCAGCGCTCCGACCACGACGCACACGACGGGCGGCTCGAGGACGAACACCTGCGACCTCGTCAGAAGAGGTAGAGGAAGGCGAAGGTGACGGCGCCCACGCCGGCGAGAAACGTGAGGTAGAAGCCGAGGTCGTCCAGGTCGGCAGCGCTCGAACCCGGGGCGTGGCTTCCGTTGCGGAACGCAGACGCCACGATCATCTCGAGCCAGATCATCGTGAGCAGCACGGTGAGCGCGAAGAGCCCCGTCCAGCCGACGAAGACGCTCGCGAACCCACCGTCCGTCGGCCCGAAATCGATCTGCGTGTACTCGATCACCTGCAGGACAACTGCGGCGAGGCCGACGAGCAGTGCCGCGAGGGAAAGCCACCGCGACGTGCTGTCCCGGCCGCGCGCGAGCTCCGACCGGGCCCACGCCACGATCCCCGCGCTGACGACGGCCGCCAGCATGATCGCGATCCCCCAGCCGACCGGTGCCTTCAGGTCGTTCGGCCGCCAGAGGCCGGACGTATTGAGTGACGCAAGGTAGAGGTACGCGAAGAGGAAGGGCACGAAGAGGAACACCGTCGACGAGACCAGCAGCCTCGTCCCGGTCCAGTTGTTCCGCTCCTTCACCTCGACGGGCTCGGGCTCGATCTCGACAACCAGCTGCGCTGCGTCCGACACCGTCTACCTCCCTCCCGGAACGAGCACGGGGGTCGGTGTGGGCACTGGCTCACCGTACGGATACGGATCCGCGTCGATCACCGGGATGTGCTCGAAGTCATAGGACGGCACCGGCGTCGGCACCTGCCACTCCAACGACTTCGAATGCCAGGGGTTCGACTCGGCCGGGATGCGCGCGAACACGAGCGACCAGATGAGGTTGGCCAGGAAGACGAGCATCGAGGCGCCGAGGACGAACGCCGAGACCGACACCCAGTCGTTCAGGAACTGCAGGTTGCCCGGGTACGTGACGACTCGACGTGGCTGCCCCAGGAGGCCGACCGCGAAGAGGGGGAAGAAGGTGGAGTTGAAGGCGATGAACATGACCCAGAAGTGGATCTTCCCGAGCGTCTGGTTGAGCTGGACGCCGGTCATCTTCGGAAGCCAGTAGTAGATGGCGGCGAAGAACGTGAAGATCAGCCCGCCCATGATCGTGTAGTGGAAGTGGGCCATCGAGAAGAAGCTGCCGTGGGTCGTGACGTCGCTCGGCACGTCGGAGAGGAAGACGCCCGAGAGCCCGCCGATGAAGAAGTTGAAGACCCAGGCGAGGCAGAAGAGCATCGGGACGTCGTAGCGGATCTTCCCTCGCCAGAGGGTGCCCATCGCGCAGACGAAGATGAAGCCCGTCGGAATCGAGATCAGCTCGGTCGAGAACATGTAGAAGGGCCGCAGGCTTGCGTTCATGCCGCTGACGAACAGGTGGTGCTGCCAGACGGTGAAGCTGAGGAGCGTGACTCCGAGCATTCCGGCGACGGCCAGCCGGTATCCCCACAGCGGCTTGCGGGCAAAGACCGGGAGCAGCTCCAGCACGATGCCGAACCCTGGGAGCGCGAGGATGTACACCTCCGGGTGCCCGAAGACCCAGAACAGGTTTTCGTACAGGTACTGACTGCCGCCCTGGCTCGAGAGGAAGAAGCCCGTCTGCGCCGTCCGATCGAGCGCGACGAGCGTCAAGGTCGTGATCAGGACCGGGGCGGCGAGCACGTTCAACACCGAAGTCGAGACGATGCCCCAGACGAAGATCGGCAACCGGCTGAAGCTCAGACCGGGCGCGCGCATCGTGAAGACGGTGGCAAGCATGTTGAACGCCAGCAGCGTCATCGAGATGCCGACGAGCGCGAAGAACATGATGTAGGAGTCCATGCCCATGTTCGCCTGGTCGTTGAGCGGCGCGTAACCGGTCCAGCCGGTCGGGAAACCGCCGTAGAAGACGGTGGACGTGAGCAGCAGGCCGGCGGCCATCAGCAGCCAGAAGGTGAACGCCTCGATGCGCGGGAAGGCGAGACGGCGGGCGCCGACCATCAGCGGGAGGAAGTAGCTTCCGAACGGGCCCAGGATCCCGCTCGTCATCATCCCCATCATCATCGTGCCGTGCAGGCCGACGAGGGTCAGGTACTGGCCGGCGGGGATCACGTTCGGCTGCGGGCGAAGCAGCTCGAAGCGGATCAGCATCGCGTTGACGCCGCCGAAGGCGATGAAGAAGCCGATCCCGATCAGGTACTGGAGGCCGACGACCTTGTGGTCAGTCGAGAGGCCGATGTAGCGCGTCCAGCTTCCGGCTGCCCCGGCCCTGGCGCCGCCGTGCTCCTCCAGCTCGTGCACCGATGAGGGGCGGCCGACCATGCGAGAGAGCGGGTAGTTGAAGAAGCCCAGGCCGCCGAGGAATCCTGCGACGGCAAGGATGTACGCGAAAAAGAGCGCGATGTCGTTCTGGCCCGTGTCAGCCGTGTAATCGAGGCTGGGGCCGCTGATCTGGTGGCCGAGCCACCAGCCGACGTAGTAGCCGACAGCTCCGAGCACCACGGCGCTCAGGAGGTTGAAGCCGAGGAGACGCCTGAGGAGCGGCGGCCGCGCGGCAACGGCGGAGGCGTTCATCCGGCCCTCCTTTGCGGGTCCGGGGCATAGGTCGTGCTGTACGGCGGCATGTAGCGCGCGACGGACTGGAAGACCTTCCGCTGAGACTTGACCCAGGAGGCGAACGCGGCCGTGCTGACGACATGCCCCGTGTCGAACATGTATCCGTGCCACAGGCCGCAGAGCTCAGCGCAGCGGATGTCGAAGCTCCTCGGTGACCGCGTGTTGACGAAGACGACGTTGTCTGTGTTCAGGTTCGCGTCGGCCTTCACTCCGAGCTGATACGCCCAGAACGAGTGCACGGCGTCGAGGGACGTCACGTGGAACTCGATCAGGCGATCGGCGGGCAGATAGAGCTGTGACGACTCGAGTCCGCCGAAGGTGGGGTAGCGGTACGTGAACTCCCACTGCTGGGCGATCACCTGCACGGGGAGCTTCGGACCGGCGGGGGTGGCGATCGGATTCGGCCCCTGCCCGCCGCCCGAGCCGCTGTCGAGCAGAGACCAGGTCCCGTAGCCGGCGAGGAAGAGCACGACCGCGGACGTGCTGATGATCCAGGCGTTCTGCACGCGCGCATTCCCCCGGATCGCCGCGCCTTCCTCGATCCCGCGGCCACGACGGCGGAAGACGATCAGGGCATACGCGAAGTAGACGACGATGAAGCAGATGATCGGTGTCATCACTGCGGCCAGGACCGTGTTGTCGGTGACCTGTCCGGCCGCCTGCGCCGAGCCCTTCCCGGGCGGAAGGTGCGGGCCGAGCACGAAGATGACGAGCGGGGTGATGATTAGGCTGGCGACGACCGTCAGGACGGCGATCCGGCGCGCGTGGTTGGGGCCGTTTGCCATCGCTCAGACGACGTGGAGGAAGCCGTCCATGTAGCCGATCGTCTGCATCGGTCCGCCGAAGCCGTAGATGAACCCCGCGGCGCACGGCACGAAGCACTGCCAGCGATACCGGCCGGGGCTCCCGGTCCGGAACGAGAACGTGATCGTCCGATGCGCCTTGGCGAGGGGGCAGGGCGCCGCGTCACACTGATTTTTCGCATCGTCGGCGACGCCCTCGAGCGGCACGAGGAGATGCATCGACGGGATGGTGAACGTGTGCGACGCGAGCGTGGGATCGAGTACATCGACGGTCTTGCCATCCACCTGCATGACGTTTCCGACGACGCCCTCCGGCCGGCCCAGGAACGGGTTCCGGAGTCCCGAGGCGCCGTCGAACTGGTACACGGTCACGTGCACGAGCGCGTGCGCGGGCAGGGTCCAGATCGTGCTGTGCTGCCAGGCGCCCTGCTCGTTCTTCACGAGGTACGAGACCCAGGTCGGCTCCGAGTAGCTCGGTCCGAGGCCGGCGACTGTCTGCAGCGTCAGGTTCGCCGTCCGGGCACCCTTCGTCGAGATCGAGACCGAGGGCGGCGACGTCGTCAGGTACCCCGCCACGTACCAGACGAGCAACGCGACGACGACCGCGAGACCAACAGCGACGGCAACAAGCCTTCGTCCCATGCGCAGGCGCGATCATGAACCTCTGGCAACGCCCGGTCAACTGCGGCGAGGTAATCGGATCCCGGGCCCCCTTCGTGCGCTCCTCCGGCCGGGTCCCTATCGACCTCTCAGGTCGTTCTCAGGGGGCTCACAGACGGCCGCGATTCCCTGATCGGTGAACAACGCCTACTCACCGAACAAGGAGCCGATCATGTCTCTGACCCTCGTCGTCGCCCTCAATGCGGTCATCGCGGCCGCCGTCGTCACCGTCCTGGCGTACGTGTGTCGAATCCCTTACCGCCTCGATCGTCTCGCTCGACCGCAGCAGCGGGCGGAGGCACACCGGGAGCGCGAGGGCCACGCGCCCGAGCGTGCGGCCGCCTGAATCGGCGGCGCCGCCGTGCGCCAGCCAGAATAGAGTGCGCCACCGCCCACCATCCGAACCGTCACCGTCTCGCCGCACGGCGGGTCATTGCCGACTCGGCGAGGAGGCTGAATAGGCGGTCGGAGTAGTTCTCGGATCGGCGGTCATCGGCTCCCGGATCCACTAACCCATTCAGCGACGACCGCACCCGGCGCGCGGACTATCGATTCACGGCGGCCATTCCGGCTTCGTCATAGCGCTCCCCGCGCACCTCCGGTAGCTCGGCGTCGATTTGCGCCAGGTCGGCATCGGTCAGCTCGATGTCGACCGCAGCCGCATTTTGCTCGAGGTAAGAGCGGCGCTTCGTGCCGGGAATCGGGACGAGGTCGTCTCCCTGGGCCAGCACCCACGCGATAGCGAGCTGCGCAGGAGTGACGTCCTTTTCGGCCGCGATCTCCTTGACCTTGTCCGCGAGGCGAGAGTTGGCCTCGAGGTTCGAGCCGGTGAAGCGCGGGCCGCGGCGGCGGAAGTCGCCCTCGTCGAGCTCATCAGGTGAGCTGAAACGCCCGGCGAGGAATCCCCGTCCGAGCGGTGAGTAGGGAACGAAGCCGATCCCGAGCTCGCGGCACGTCGGCAGCACTTCTGCTTCGGGGTCGCGCGTCCAGAGCGAGTACTCGGTCTGCACGGCCGTGATCGGGTGCACCGCGTTCGCCCGCCGGATGGTCTGCGGGGCCGCCTCGCTCAGCCCGACGTGGCGCACCTTGCCCTCGTCCACCAGCTCGGCCATCGCACCGACTGTCTCTTCGATCGGCACGTTCGGATCCACGCGGTGCTGGTAGTAGAGGTCGACGTAATCGGTTCCGAGCCGCGTGAGCGACCCCTCGATCGAGCTGCGGACATGAGCGGCCGAGCCATCCTGAGGCCCCAGCGTCGACATGTCGCCGGGCACCGCATTGTCCGTCCGCCGATTGAACTTGGTCGCGATCACGTACTCCTCGCGATGCCCCTTGACCGCCCGGCCGACCAGCTCCTCGTTCGTGAGCGGGCCATAGAGCTGTGCCGTGTCGAGAAAATCGATCCCGAGCTCGAGCGCGCGCCGGATCGTCGCGACGGCCTCCACCTCATCCGTGGAGCCGTAGAACGCCGACATCCCCATGCAGCCCAGCCCGATCGCGGACACTTCGAGATCGCGAAGCATGCGACGCGTCATCTTGTTTCCTTTCATGCGTTCGAATTCGTACCACTAGCGTCGCCATCCCCCGCCGGGGCGAGTCGGTGCGTGCGACCTGGACGACGCTTCCCTGGCGGCGGTCGGTGTGACCGCACGCCGCTCGGCGGCGTACTTGCTGTGAAAGGAATGATCCCAATGACGAAGCTGGGGGCAGCGTTGTCGGTCGGCGCAGCACTCTTCGTCCTGGCCGGCTGCGGGTCGGGTACGACGTCCAGCAGCGTCGTTCGTTCCCACGACTGCTTTGCCGCATGGAACGCCCGCGGCAACGAGCGGAACCGTGCAGACCTACTCAGACGCGGCTTCACGATCGGAAGCGTCGAGGGCGGCGTCGTTATCGGCGACCCCGCTCCAGCCGGCAGCCAACACGAGGGACAACTGTGCGGCTACCTCTTCCACAGCGCCGCTCGCTTCGTCAGCTACACCGGCGACTGGCGCGGCGACACCTTGCTCTGGACGAACTCAGAGGGCTAGCACGGCCGCTGCGCAAGCCCTGCTCGAACGCTGGCTCGACAGCCGAAGCGGGCTCGGCGTCGGCCGCTCGGCACCGATCTTCTGCGCGATCGCCAGCCAACAGCGGTCGCCGGCACCTATGCAATTCGGCCGGCGCGACCTCACCCGCGCGGGATCGAGCCTCCCGGCCGTCAGCGTCGGATAGCGGCCCTCACCTGTAGGAGGAGAACGCCGCGCACGCGCGTCGACAACCCGGGGCCCGCATCCTGGGCGGCAGCGTGCGGACGGTGCCGTCCTGGGCGTCGCCCTGGGCGGGGTTGAAGTCGGTAGCGACGTCCGTGCCGGAGCCGCCGCTGAAGAAGTCGGCGCCGGCGCCTCCGGTGAGCGTGTCGTTGCCGTTTCCGCCGCGGAGGATGTCGTTGCCGTCGCCGCCGCTCAGGATGTCGCTGCCGCTTCCGCCGTCGAGGACGTCCTTGCCGGCGCCGCCGCTCAGGATGTCGTTGCCAGGGCCGGCACAGAGCAGATCGTTGCCGTCGCCGCCGTTGAGCGTGTCCGCGCCGCCGTCGCCGAACATCATGTCCGTGCCGGCAGTGCCGTTCAGCGCCTCGTGCCTCGGCGCGCCGACGATCACGGTTACGACGAGCGGGACCGTCGCCTTGCCGTCGCTGAGGTTGAGCGTCAGCCTCGCGGTACCGCTCTTCCCGGCCGCGGTGCTGACCGTCAGCGTGCGGTCGTAACCGCTTCCCCCGAAGCTGGCGTTCGGAATCAGCGCCGGGTTGCTGTTGGAGGTGAGCACAAGCGTCACCTGGTCGCCGTCGGCGTCGGACAACGTCAGGTTGATCGCGCCGCTCTCGAGGCTGGTCGAAGCGCACTGGCCGCTCGTGACCGTCGCGGTCGGCAGCGCGTTCGGCGGGCTGACCGTGTGCGGCTCCCCGGCAGACGTGCTGCCCGTGAAGTTGGCGTCGCCGCCGTAGGTCACGGTCAACGTCCGGCTGCCGACGGTCGTCGGCGTCAAGGCGCACTGACCGGCCGCAACGGTGCCGCTGCAGCTGTCGAGGCCGTCGCTCACGGTCACGTTGCCGGTCGGCGTACCCACCCCGGGCGCCGCCACCGAGACCGTGTACTTGACAGTCAGCACGACGCCCTGGGTGGACGGATCGGGGCTGTCGGCGGTGATCGTGGTCGTCGTGGTGGCCGGGTTGACCGCATGTCCCTCGGCGGAAGACGTGCTGTCGGTGAACGTGCCGTCACCGGAGTAGGTCGCGGTGAGCGACTTCGTGCCCGCGCTCGTGAAGGTGAGCGAGCACCGGCCCGCAGCGACGGTGCCCGTGCATGAGCTCGTCCCGTCGCTCACGGTCACGTTGCCCGTTGGCGTGCCCTCCCCCGAGGTAACGCTGTATTGCACTACCACCGCCTGCCCTACGACCGACGGGTCGGGGTTGTCGGACGGGATCGCGGTCGTCGTCGCGATCGCGTTGACTGTGTGCGGCTCGGCGACGGACGCGCTGCCCGTGAAGTTCGCGTCGCCGGCGTAGGTGGCGGTGAGCGACTTCGACCCGGGGGTGGTGAACGACAGCGAGCACTGGCCGGCCGCCACCGTGCCGCTGCACGACACCGTGCCGTCGGTCACCGTGACCTTGCCCGTCGGGGTGCCCGCGCCCGGCGAGACGGGCGCGACGTGGTACTGCACGGTCACCACTTGCGCGATCGCCGACGGGTCGGGGCTTTCGGAGGTGATCTTCGTGGTCGTGCCGTCGGCGTTCACCGTGTGTGGCTCGGCCGCCGAGGTGCGGGCGTTGAAGTTCGAATCGCCGACGTAGACGGCGGTCAGCCACTTCGCGCCGGCGCTCGTGAACGCGAGCGAGCACTGCCCCGCCGCGACGGTACCGGTGCACGTGATCGTGCCGTCGCTCACCGTGACGTTGCCGGTCGGCGTACCGGCGCCCTGCCCGTTCACCGTGACGCTGTAGTGCACCGCGACCGGCTGCCCGACGACGGAAGGATCGGGAGTGTCCGCGGTGATCGCGGCGGTCGTGTCCGCCGGGTTCACCTGATGCGAGTCCGCGCCTGACGTGCTGCCCTGGAAGATCGAGTCGCCCGCGTAGGTGGCGGTCAGCGACCTCGCGCCGGCGCTCGAGAAGGGAAGTGAACACTGACCCGCGCCCACGGTGCCGGTGCACGAGACCGTGCCGTCGCTGACGATCACGCTGCCCGTCGGCGTCCCATTGCCGACGATCGGCGCCACCGTGTACTGCACCTGCACGAGCTGGCCGACAACCGACGGGTCGGGCGCATCGGAGGTAATCGCCGTCGTGGTGGCGATGCGGTTGACCGTGTGCGGCTCGTCGGGCGACGTGCTGCCGTTGAAGTTCGAGTCGCCGAGATAGGTGGCCGTCAGCGTCCGCTGTCCGGGGGTCGTCAGCGTGATGTTGCACGCGCCGCTTGCGACCGTGCCGCTGCAACTGTCGACGCCGTCGCTCACGGTCACGTTGCCTGTCGGCGTACCCGCGCCGGGACTGCTGACGGTCACGGAGTAGAGGACGGTCACGGCCTGGCCGACGTCCGAGGGGTCCGGGGAGTCCGCGGCGATCGCCGTCGTCGTGTCCGCGGGGGTCGCCTTGGGGTTCACCTGGTGTGTCGCGGCGGCCGAGGCAGGGCTGGCGTTGGAGTTCGCATCGCCCTGGTATGCGGCCGTGAGCGACTTGGGGCCGTCCGAGGTGAAGGTGATGTCGCAGTGTCCGGCAGCGACGCTGCCCGTGCAGGAGACAGTGCCGTCGGTGACGGTCACGTATCCGGTGGGCGTTCCCCCGCCCGGACTGTTGACGGTGACGACGTAGCTCACCGTCACGGGCTGCCCGACCGTCGACGGGTCTGGGCTTTCGGAGGTGATCGTCGTTGTCGTGTCGGCCTTGTTCACCGTGTGCGAGCCGGCGGCCGAGGTGCTCGTGTTGAAGTTCGAGTCGCCGTTGTACGTGGCTGTCAGCGTCTTCCGGCCTGCAGTCGTGGAGGTGAGGTCGCAGTGCCCGGTGGCAAGCGTGCCGGTGCAGCTGTCGGTTCCTTCACTGACCGTGAGCGTGCTGGTCCCACTCGGCGCGGTCGGCGTGCTTCCGGCGCTGGAGGTGAGCGTGAAGGCGACGGTGTACGACTGGCCCGTGACGGTCGGATCCGGCGTCTCCGACAGGAGCGTCGGTGCCGTGTCCGCCCTGTTGATCGTGACACTGCCAGTTGCGACGCCGGCGTCGACCGTCGCGTCCGCGCCGCCGGCGCCGGCCGCGCTCGCCGTGAAGGTCGCGGTCGCCATCCCGTTCGCGTGGATCGTGGTCTGCGTATTCGACAGCGACCCCCTCACCGCGTTCCCCCATGTGACCGGAAGGCCGAGCAGGGCTGTGATCTGCGACGCGGTCAGGGCGCTGCCGTTCGAGTCGCGCAGGAAGTCGGCGGTCAGAGTCGTGGTCTGGTTGACCTGGATCGGGTTCGGGTTGGCAGTGTTCCTGAGGACGATCCAGGGTCCGGCCGTCATCGAGCCGCCCTGACCCGGCGTGCCGAGCACCGCGGTGTCGCAGGGCGCGGCGCCGGGGCCCCCGTTGCAGCCCCACCAGTCGTCCGTCGCGGTCCCGATCGCGCCGGCGCTGTTCGCGACGTAGAGACCGCTCCCGCTGCCCGCCGTATTCCCGACGATGCGGTTGAAGGTCGCGGTGAGCGAGCCCAGGCTCAGGTAGATCGCACCGCCGCGGGCGCCCGCTGCATCCGTGCCGGCGCCCGTGTTGCCCGCGAACGTGTCGCGCGTGAGCGTATACGTGGAGGCGGCGGCGCCGGCCAGCCGGATCGCGCCGCCCTGGCCGCCGTTCGTTGCGTTGCCGTGCGCAGTGTTGTTCGTGAACGTCGAGTTCGTGATCGAGACGTTGCCGCCGTTCCCGCCGTTGTCGAAGTGGATCGCCCCGCCGCCGCCGAAGCCCGAGTTCTTCGAGGCATCGTTCCCGGTGAAGGTGCTGTTCACAACGGTGAGGCTTCCGCCGCCGGTCATGCTGATCGCCCCGCCGCCACAGCCCGCGTTGCTGAC
Organism: uncultured Thermoleophilia bacterium; assembly: GCA_963755085.1. Taxonomy (GTDB): domain Bacteria; phylum Actinomycetota; class Thermoleophilia; order Gaiellales; family Gaiellaceae; genus JACVRM01. Next base: position 36,245 of record CAVWIN010000007.1, read on the forward strand.
CGGACTGCAGAAGTTCCCGGAGAAGACGACGTTGCCGAGCGTCAGCGCGTTGCCGGGCGCGCTCGCGCTTCCGCCGGCGAGGATGGCGCCGCCGTTGCCGCCGGCGCCGTCCGGGTCGTTCTCGTTCTCGCTCCCGCCCGACACCGTCACGCCGCTCAGGTTGAACACGACGCTGGCGTTCACGTTGTAATTCACCCTGACAACCCTCCGTCCCGCGGTCGTCTGATGGATGATCGTGCTGGCCGCCGCGGCCCCCTGGATCGTGATGTTCGTGTTGGCCTGCGTGCCGGCGACAAGGTCACCCAGGCTCAGGTTGTACGTGCCGGCTGGCAGGCTGATCGTCGTTGTCCCGCCCGCCGTCGATGCCTCCTCCAGGGCCGAGCGGAGCGAGATATGACCTCCCGAGTCGGTCGCCGCCGTACATCCCGGTGCGCCCTGGGACCCGAAGCCCACGCAGTGCGTGTCGCTCGTTGTGTTGACGATGAACAGCCCCGCGCCGGGCCCGGCGGCCGGGAACGACAGCATGAGCACGGCACCGATCGGGAAAAGGACAGCCGCGCGAGCGCCCCACCCGCGAACACAATCCATACCAGCTGTTACGGCAGAATCTGCGAGCTTCCGTCTCCCTCGAGATGACGAAACTCTCTCGCGTCACTCGATGAAGGCAGGAGAGACGAGCAGGAAGTCATCTTCTTCCCCACCGTCTGCACGAGCTCGGGCGTGTCTGAAGACGCTCGGGGGGCTGATCATCCCCGGGCTCGGCGCGGCCCTCGGCGGAGCGGCCGGCTGACCAAACACACGCCGGCGCGACGTGCCCTAGCAGAGTGGCAGCCCTCCTGAGAGGGCTCGATAGCTAGGGCCTGCGCAACCGCAGAGGGCAAGCACGAGGATCAGCGCGATCGTCGGTGTGGTTGCTCGCACGCCGTCTGCGGAGTAGGACGTCGCCGGGCAGCGCCGGCTGGTCCGTAGGATCGGCCGATGGACGACCTACACGCCGTGCTGCACCACGCCGCCGACCTCGTTGCCGACTATCGCGCGGGTGTCGGGGATGCGCGCGTCACGCCCGACCGCGATCGGCGCAGCGTCGCGGATGCTCTGCGCGCGCCGCTGCCCGACGGCCCGGCGGAGCTTGGAGACATCGTGGACGAGCTCGTGGCTGGCGCCGAGCCGGGCCTGATGGCGACGGCCGGACCGCGCTACTTCGGCTTCGTGATCGGCGGCTCGCTCGACGCCGCACTTGTTGCCGACGTGCTGACGGCCGGCTGGGACCAGAACGGGTTCAACGCGGCGCTCTCGCCCGCTGCGCTCGCGTTTGAGGACGTGGCAGGCGCATGGTTGAAGGAGCTCCTGCGGATCCCCGCGTCGGCGTCGGTCGGGTTCGCGACGGGCGGCCAAGGCGCCAACACGGTCGGGCTCGCGGCCGGGCGCTGGTGGGTGCTGCACCAGCACGGCTGGGACGTCGGCCGCGACGGCCTGCATGGAGCGCCGCCGGTGCGCGTGCTCGCGAGCGCCGAGCGCCACGGGACGATCGACCGCTCGCTTCGCCTGCTCGGCCTCGGCGAGGGGGCGATCTACGAGATCCCCGCAGACGCCAACGGCGCGATGGACGCAGCGGCTTTCGTCGAGGCGATCACGGTGCTCGAGCCAGGCCCGACGATCGTCTGCGCGCAGGTCGGCAACGTGAACACCGGCGCGTGCGACGACTTGCTGACGATCAGCGGCGCGGCCAAGGCGAGCGAAGCGTGGCTGCACGTCGACGGCGCGTTCGGCCTGTGGGCGGCAGCGAGCCCGCGGACAACGGCGCTCGTCGATGGCATCGAGCTCGCCGACTCCTGGGCCTGCGACGGTCACAAATGGCTCAACGTCCCGTACGACTCGGGCTACGCGTTCTGCGCGCACCCCGACGTCCACGCGACGGCACTCGCTTACACGGCGGCGTATCTCACCGGCCAGCAGGCGGGCCGCGAGTACGGCGGCGGCGACTTCGTGCTCGAGTCGTCGCGCCGCGCACGCGGCTTTGCAACGTGGGCCGCGATCCGCGCGCTCGGCCGCTCGGGCGTCGCGCAGCTGGTCGACCGCTGCTGCGCCCACGCACGAGACCTCGCAGCTCGCCTCGCCGCCGTGGACGGCATCGAGATCGCGAACGAAGTCGTCCTGAACCAGGTGCTGATTCGTATCGGCGACGGCGACCTCACGCAGCGGATCGAACAGCGGATCCAAGACGAGGGAACGGCCTGGCTCGGCGGCACGACCTGGCGAGGCGAGCGGCTGCTCCGCGTCTCGGTCTCCAACTGGTCGACGACCGCGGACGACATGGCCGTGACCGCGGACGCGATCGTCCGCGCTCGTGCCGCGCTCAGCTGAGCCGCGCGCGGACCGCGTCGAAGCCGCGCCACGCCAGTTCCGGTTGCCGCTCGTGCAGGTCGCGCTCGGCGACGTCGAGCAACGCAACGGCCGCGTCGTCGGGCGCGCGCCGAACGATGGCAGAAGGCCGCTCTACCAGCTTCCGATCGACGCGCAGGCCGCCGTCTAGGTCGAGCTCGACCGACCACGCGGGACCGGCGCGCGCACTGGCGCGCACCGGCTCGTTCGGCGGTAAAAGCCCTGCAAATCGGTAGGTTGGTCAGAAGTCTTCAAACCGGTGAGGTCTGGCAGCCCCAGGCTGGCTCGGTTCGACTCCGGGGCCGCTCCGTAGCGCCGAACACGACTAGTTCAAGCAGGATCAGGACTTGCGCAGAGCTTGTCGCGTCGCCGGGCCGCAATGGCGCTGAGAGTGCTCCAACCTCGTGAAACCGCCCTATCGACTCAGGCACAGCGCACGAGGAACACCCTCCTCAGCTATACCGGCCGGCGTGGCTCAGTTTGGGATCGTCGGCGCGGGAATCATCGGCCTAGCGGTCGCCCGGCGGATCGCGGAGGTGCAGCCTGATGCCTCGGTGGCGGTGCTGGAGAAAGAGCACGCGATCGCGCTCCACCAGACCGGTCGCAACAGCGGCGTCGTGCACGCAGGGATCTACTACGCACCGGGTTCGCTGAAGGCCCGCCTCTGTAGGCGCGGCGGGGAGCTTCTGCGTGCGTACTGCGCCGAGCGTGGAGTTCCGCTCGAGGAATGCGGCAAGCTTGTCGTCGCCATCGACGCCAGCGAGGTCGAGCCGCTCCGGGAGCTGCGCCGGCGAGCCGAGGCGAACGGGGTACCCGGCGTCCGCTGGGTCGAAGGGGAGGAGCTGCGTGAGCTCGAGCCGCACGCGGCTGGGGTCGCGGGACTGCATTCGCCCACCACCGGGATCACCGACTACCGCGCCGTCGCCGACGCGTTGGCAGAGGACGTGCGTGCGGACGGCGGCGACATTCACCTCGGCGCCGAGGTGACGGGGATCAAGAGGACCGGCGGCCGTGCCCGGGTCGAGGTGAACGGCGACGTGTTCGAGTTCGACCACCTTGTCATCTGCGCCGGCCTGCAGTCGGACCGCGTCGCGCGCCTTGCCGGCGACGACCAGGGCCCCGCAATCGTGCCCTTCCGCGGCGAGTATTACCGCCTCGCCGCGGAACGGACCGGCCTCGTGCGCGGCCTGCTCTACCCCGTGCCGGATCCCTCGTACCCGTTCCTGGGCGTTCACTTCACGCGCAGGGTGGACGGAGGCGTCGACGTGGGCCCGAACGCCGTGCTTGCTCTGGCGCGCGAGGGCTACCGGCGGCGGACGGTCCGCCCACGTGATGTGGCCGAGACGCTCGGTTGGCGCGGCTTCCGCGCCCTGGCGCGTTCGCACTGGCGGATGGGCGCCCGCGAGGTGCGCGGTTCGCTCTTCAAGCGCGCGTTCGCCGCCGAGGCCCGCCGCTACGTGCCGGAGCTCACAGCGGCCGATCTCGTGCCGGCGCGCGCTGGAGTCCGCGCACAGGCGCTCGACCGCGACGGTTCGCTCGTCGACGACTTCCGGATCCACGAGCTCGGCCCGATCGTCGCCGTCCGCAACGCACCCTCACCGGGAGCCACATCGTCGCTCGCAATCGCGGAGCACATCGTCGACGTCGTACTAGGCCCGCCGGGCAGGGAGACGCGCCACGCCTAGTCGCGTTCTGACGCCAGGACGAAGTCGAAGTCGCCCGTGCCTCGCCCTTCGCGCCGTACTGGACGTCGTAGAGCCCCGCCTCGTCCGCCTGCCAGACGTCGATCCGAGCCCCCGGAATCGGCGTCCCCGCCGTCGAAAGGATGCGTCCCGAGACAACGCAGGGCGTTCCGGATGCCCCCTGCGCGAGATCGTCGGCGTTGTCATAACGGGGCGCGCCTTCGACGAAGAACGGCCCGAACACCGTGGATTCCGTTCCGCCGTCGGACGCTCGATGGTTGAGACCGATGACGAGCATCGAGGCGCCCAGCACGTCCGAAAGAAGAATGAACTCCTGACGGCGGTTCGCAGCCATCTCGAATGCGCGGATACGCAGCGTCGCCTCGAGCAGACGGAGCTCGGACTCGCCCCCGGCGGTTGACTCGGCCGAACCGAGATCTTCGGCGTGCACTGGCGTTTTCTAAAGGCGGACTCGGCCCGTGTCAACTGCCACGGAACAGGAGCCGGACTCTCGTTCCCGCCTCGCGAAGCGGTTTTTGCCGTCAGAACGCCGTTTCTTCCGACTTGTCGTTCAGTTATGGTGAACGCCCATCGACCGGAGGTAAGGCATCGTGACCGAGACCATTCGCCGCGTCAGCGACCACCCGATGAAGCGCAGCTTCGACTCGACGCCGACCGACGCCGCGCTCCGATCGGACGACGGCTGGGTCGACATGGACGTCCGCTGGCTCCTGACCCGCGACACTGTCGGCGCCGCCCACTCCGTCTTCGGCATCACCGTCTTCCCGCGGGGTGCAAAGCACGACATCCACCGCCACCCGAACGCCGAGGAGTTCGAGTACCTGGTCTCGGGCCACGGGATCGCACGGGTCGGCGATGCCGATGTCGAGCTCGGCCCCGGCGAGGTCGTCTTCGTCCCGACGAACGACTACCACGGCTTCGAGAACACCGGAGAGGAGCCCGTCTTCATGATCTGGGGCTACGCCGGTGCGGCCAGCCTCGAGGAAGCCGGCTATATCCGGTACGAGGACGACCAGCCCTCCGGGACGCCCGGCTAGAGCGCCACGAGGATCTTCCCCTGCGCCCGCCGCTCGGCGAGCGGGCGCAGGCCCTCGTCCACCAGCGCCTCCAGCGAGATCCGCGGCCCAGCCGTAACGGTCGCGATGTCAGTGTCGGCGAGCAGCTCCAGCGCGGCCGGGATGTCCGTGTCACAGACGTGCGCGACCGTCGTGAAGATGTCGACCTCACGGAGAATCGTCCGCGTCAGGTCGAGCTCCCGAGGTGCGCCGTGCAAGCCGACGAGCAGCGTGCGCCCGCCGCGCCGGGTACCGGCGACGGCCGACGCGGGCGCGAAGGGCGCGCCGCTCGCCTCGATGACGACGTCGAAGCCGTTGCCATCGCTGAGCTGGAGCAGCAACTCCGCAAGCTCGTGCTCGCTCGCGTCGACCGTCTCGTGCGCGCCGAGCGCAGCCGCCTTCGAGAGCCGCTCCGGGTCGACGTCGAGCGCCACGACACGACCGTCGCGTGCACGGCGTGCGGCCCCGGCGACGATGAACGAGCCGATGCCGCCTGCTCCGATGATCGCCACGGATTCGCCGGGCGCCAGCGCGACGCGCGACAGCGCGTGGAGCGCGACCGCGAGCGGCTGCGCCATGGCGGCCGCGTCGTCGTCGCAGCCGCCTGGCACGAGACGGCAGATCGAAGCGGGCGAGATAACGAAATCGGCAAGGCCGCCGTCGACCTGGAGACCGAGCGTCCGATATTCGGCGCAGAGGTTCGTACGCCCGCGCAGGCACCACGGGCAGCGGCCACACGAGATGCCGGCGCCCGAGACGACCCGGTCGCCTGCGCGGACGTTCGTGACGTCCTCTCCCGCGGCGACGACCCGTCCGACAAACTCGTGTCCGAGCACGACGCCCGGCACGCAGAGGATCGGCCCGTGATCCCATTCGGAGGAGTCCGTTCCGCAGATTGCGGCGCGCAGGACCTCGAGGACGACCTCGCCGCTGCCCGGCGCGTCAGGGTCGGGCACGTTCTCGATTCGGACGTCGTGCGGTCCGTGGAAGACAGCCGCCCTCAACGGCTCAGCATTCGATCTGAACCTTGACGTTCCGGCTCGTGTCTCGGGCGGCGTCGAGCGCCGCTGTCCCATCGGCGAGCGGGAACGTCGCCGTCAGCAAGGGCGCTGGGTCGACGCCGCTCACGGCCATGAAACGGATCGTCCGCGGCCACATGCCGGCGGAGCCGATGATCCCGCGGACGTGAAGGGCCTTGGATTGGACGAGACCGATCTCGACCGGAGCAGTGCCGCCGACGTCGATACCGACGAAGACGACCCGCGCGCCGAGCGCCGCGAGCGGGAACGCGGCCGCCATGGCGCCCGGGACGCCGGCCGCCTCGATCACGACGTCGAAGCCTCGGCCGTGCGTCGCGTCTGCAGCCTGCTCGGACAGGTCGCCTGCTGACGGGTCGATCGCCTGCCTCGCTCCGATCTCGAGGCCGAGCGCGCGGCGATGCGGCTGCGGCTCGATCAGCGTGACGTCTCCGCCCATGGTGGCGGCCGCGAGCGTGCACAGAAGGCCGATCGGCCCGCCGCCGATCACGGCGACAGAGTCACTCGCATCGATGCCCCCCGCAGCGACCGTCGCGTTGTACGCGACCGAGAACGGCTCGACGAACGCTCCCTGGCTGAACGAAAGCTCGTCCGGGATGCGATGGAGCCACGACGCCTTGGCGACAAAGTACTCCGCGTTGGCTCCGCTGATGGAGAAGCCAAAATGGTCGTCGCCGTTGTTCACGACACATTCGCCGACCACGCGGTCGCCCGGTTTCAGCGTCGTGACGACGCCTCCGACTTCCGACACCTCGCCGGACCACTCGTGCCCGGGGATGATCGGGTACGCGACCGGGATGATATAGCGCCCCTCGTACAGCTCGAAGTCCGAGTGACAGATCCCGACGTTGCGTGAGCGCACGAGCACCTCGTCGGAGCCGATCGCGGGGACGTCCAGCTCGAGCACCGAGGCTCGGCGCGGTTCTTCGAACACCAATGCCTTCATCGTCGTGGCCTCCTACTGGTCGACGAGGATCTTGATCTCGTCCGCGGCGCCGGACGCGAGTCGAGCGAAGGCGTCCGGGGCGGCCTCGAGGGAGACGCTGCTCGTGACCACTCGCTCGACGGGGAGCGAGCCGGCACCGATCTGCGCCGCGATGCGGTCGAAGTCGTAGACCCAGTAGCACCACGTCCCGACGATGGTCAGGTCGTTCAGTGACCAGAGCATCGGCTCGACCGACGCCTCGCCGACGAACAGGCCGGTCTGTGCGAGCGTGCCCCGGCGGCGGAGCGACTGCACCGCGGAGTTGAAGCCGTTTGGATGCCCCGAGCATTCGATCGCGACGTCGACACCCAGACCGCCGGTCTCTTCGCGGAGGAACGCGGGCAGGTCGATCGCGGTGGGATCGACGACCGAAGCGACGTCGAGCGCCTCGGCGCGCGCGCGCCGCGCCGGGCTCGGCTCGGAGATGTAGACCGCGGAGGCACCCGCCGACCGCGCGCACAGCGCGGCGAGTGCGCCGATCGGCCCGGCGCCGGTGACGAGCACGCTGTCGCCGGGGGCGACGCCGCCGCGCTCCACACCGTACGCGGCAACGGCCGTCGGCTCGATGAGCGCTCCCTGCCGGTAATCGACCGAATCCGGGAGCCGGACGACCTGGTACTCGGCCACCGTCGCGAGCTCCGCCATGCCGCCCCAGGCGTGGGACAGCCCCACGCAGCCCATGATCGCGCAAAGTTGCTGGAGGCCGCGGCGGCAGTAGGCGCACTCGCCGCAGTACGCGAGCGGCATGATCGCGACGCGGTCGCCCTCCTTCACCCTGGTCACGCCGGTGCCGACCGCGACAACCTCACCCGCGAACTCGTGCCCGAGGATCTGAGGGTTCTGCGCGCCCGTCAGCGGATGCGGCTCGACCGGCGTGACGATCGGCCCCGCGACGAACTCGTGAAGATCCGTCCCGCAGATGCCGCAGGTCGCGACCCGGACGACGACGTCGCCCGCATCCGGCCCCTCGGGCTCGGCGACGTCCTCGATCCGCAGGTCTCGGGCGGCATGGAAACGGAGTGCTCTCACGGGACCACTCGCTCCGCCCGAAGACGGTCGAAGAGACGGAGGAACGAGGATTCCGTGTCGCGCACGGACATGAACCCGAGCTGCCGGCTGCGCGACATGTCGGTGAACGTCTCGATCGTCCGACCAAGGTCGGCATCGGTATGCCACCACGAGGCGAGCGCGTTGACATCCAGCTCGCGGAGACCATGGCGCCGGACGATCTCGGGCCAGATCTCAGCAGCTTCCCCCATTTGCTTTTCGAGCGGTGCTGGCTCGCCGTTATAAGGGGCAGCCTCGACGCCGAGCGCAGCGGCGAGCCGCGGCCAGAGCCGTCGCCAGCGGAAGACGTCCCCGTTGACGATGTTGAGCGCCTGGTTCGCTGCGCCCGGTGTGGTTGCAGCCCAGACGAGGTGCTCGGCGAGCAGCTCGGCGTCGGTCACATCCGTGACTGCCTCCCACTGCTCCTGCGAGCCCGGGTACTGGAACGGACGACTGGTCTCCCGGCAGATCGCGCCGTACACCGCGAGCGTGACGCCCATGTTCATCGCGTTCCCGAGCGCCCAGCCGATCAGCGTGTGCGGCCGGTGGACACTCCAGGTGAAGCCATCGCGCGCGGCCGCATCGAACAGGATGTCCTCCTGCACGTAGTAGAAGTTCTCGTAGGGAAGACGCGCCTGCCCCTCGGAGAACGGTGTGTCCGGCTGCACCTTGGCGTAGGCCTCGAAGGGCCCGAGATAGTGCTTGAGACCTGTCACGAGCGCGACGTGCTGGACGGAGCCCTCGGCCCCCGTCGCGTCCAGGAGGTGCTGGAGCATCCGACCGTTGACGTCACAGTTCTCCGCCTCGGTCGAACGGCGTGACCACGTCGTGTAGAAGACGTGTGTCGGGGCGGTGCCTTGGATCGCGTCCGCCACGGCGTCGCGATCCTCGAGGTCGGCGACGAGCGGACGAACGCGCTCGTCGAGCCCGTCGGGCCTGCGACAGAGCCCGTTGACCTGCCAGCCTTCGGCAAGCAGGCGTCGCGTGACGTTTCCGCCGCTGATCCCGGTGGCGCCGACGACGAGTGCCTGCCGCCGGGGTGTGCCGTTCCCGCTGCTCATTTCTTACGCTTGCGGCGGAGCGTGGCGACGTTCTCGTCGTCCTGCCGAGCCGCCGTGCCGCCGGCTCGCCTCTCGTCAGGAACATCGATGGTCTCGGCCGGTCCGTCCGCGCCGCGCCGTCCACGGACGACCCAGACCGCATGCACGGTGACGTTGCCGTCGTTGCGCAAGCGGTGAGGCGTCGACGAGGGAAACGTGATCGAGTCTCCGGCGTTGAGCACGAACTCCTCGAACCCGACGACAACTTTGAGAGTGCCACTCAGTACGACTCCGAACTCATGGCCGTTGTGGCGCACGAAGGAGTCGTCTGGACTGGAGGCGCCGCCTGCCTCGTATGTCGCTTCGAGGAACTCCACATCCTCATCCGCCCAGAACATGAGCCGTTCCCACCGCACGCCGGATTGGAGTGCGATCGCCGGCCGGTCGGCCGCGCGCTGCACGGCGAGTGCCGGCTCGGGAGCCTTCCGCGGCGCGCCGGGCGGAGCTGCGCGGCCTTCGCTGGCCCCCGCGTCGTCGAAGAGGATCTTGTCGACGGGAACCCGGTACTCCGACGCGAGGGCGTAGAGCGTGCGAACTGACGGCCGGATCTTCCCTGTCTCGATCTGCGAGATCGAGCTTGGCGAAAGGTCGAGTCGCCTGGCGAGCTCCCGGAGCCCGATGCCCTGTTCCAGCCTGATCGACCGCAGCCTCGGTCCGAGCGCTGACGGCGAGTCGGAAATAAGCGTGGGGTCGGGCTTCGGCTTCATTCGTTCGGTCGACGGACGCCTAGACCGCGAGTGACGACCTCGTGGCTCGACGAACCTGCGTGTAGATGACGGCTGCCGCCAGGATCAGGAGGCCCTGGAAGATGTACTGCCAGGTCTGATCGAGGCTCAGGAAGACGGTTGCGTTGAGGACTTGAACGCTCAGGCCGGCGCCCATGAGCGTCCCGATGAATGTGCCGCGTCCTCCGAGGAGGCTGGTGCCGCCGAGCACGACTGCTGTGATCGAGGTCAATGTATAGCCGGTGCCCTGGCCCGGGTCGCCGACGCCCAGCTGCGCAAGCAGCACCACTGCCCCGAGAAGCGTCAGCAGCGCCGCGCCGACATAGCCGAGGAGCGCAATACGGTTCACGGGCACGCCGATTCGCCGCGCAGATTCCTCGTTCGATCCGACCGCGCGCAACTGCATGCCGAAACGGCTCTTCCGAAGCATGAGCTCCAGGGCAAGGGCGCATACCACGAAAGCGACGAAGGCGAGTGGAACGGGCCCCACCTTCTTCGAGATGGCGTCCGTCAGCGAGGAGGCGATGTAGCCGTCCGGCGCGTCGCGGAGCGTGAAGGCAAGGCCTCCGAGGGCGATGTACGTCACCAGTGTCGCAGCCACGGGTGTGAACTTTGCGAAGCGGATCAGCGTGCCGTTCACGAGACCGACACCCAGGGCGGCCAGGAACATGAGCACGAAGCCGAGCACCCAGACGGCGCCGGACTTGCCGTCGAGGAGAAAGAACGATCCCAGGACGACGAGGAAGCCGGCGAGCGGCCCGAGCGACAGGTCGATGCCGCCGAGGAGAAGGGGAAACGTCTGCCCGAGGGAGATGAAGCCCAGTGCCGCGCACGCGAACATCACGGAATTGATGTTGAAATCGGAGAAGTACCGGTCGTTTCGGTGCCAGACGTATGCGGCGAGCGTGAGCATCACGACAGCCAGGACGAGCACCGGCGCGTAGTCGCCTTCGATGAAGCGCGCAAGCCGCAGCAGCCGACTCGCTCGCCGGCCGCCGTGGTCGGCCCGATGCGTCGTCGCCGTGACGGCGGCATGGACGATGCGTTCCTCGGTGACCGCGTCGCCTTCGAGTGTCGCTACCGCCTCGCCGCGTGACATCACGATCACCCGGTCACACAGCCCCTCGAGCTCCTTCGCGTCACTCGACGCGACGACGACGGGCACGCCACGCGAGGCGATCTCGCGAAGGATCCGGTAGATCTCGGCACGCGCGCCGACGTCGACACCCTGCGTCGGCTCGTCCGCGACGAGGATCGAAGGGCTCGAGAGCATCGCCCGCGCCATCACGACCTTCTGCTGGTTGCCGCCGGATAGCGCCGAGACCACCGCCTCCAGGGACGGCGCCTTGACGGCCAGCTCGGACAGCTCTCGTTCGACTGCGGCGACCTCCCGCCTCCGGCTCACGACGGGGCCGACTGTCAGTCGGTTCAGGGCAGTGATCGAGGTGTTTTCGCGAACGTTGAGATCGAGCATCAGGCCCTCGCCCAGGCGATCGGCCGGCATGTAGGCCGCACTTGCGAGGCGACGCCGCCGCGAGAGGCGCTTGGCGCCGATCTGCACCGAACCAGTCGAATTGTCGCGTCCCGCAAGCGCCCGCAGGAAGGCGGTCTGGCCGTTGCCGACCACCCCCGCGATACCGATGATCTCTCCCTCACGCGCGGTGAGGGAGATGTCGCGGAACCCGTGCCCGGTCAACGCGTCGACTCGCAACAGCGCGGCGCCGTCGGCGTCCGCGTCAGGGGCGTGTTTCGGCGGGAAGGACGCATCGAGCGTCCGGCCGACGATCATCGCGAGGAGGGCTTCGTCGGAGATCTCCTTGACCGCGGATGTCCCGCGCAGCGTTCCGTCGCGCAGAACCGTCACGCGGTCGGCGATCTGCCGCACCTCCGCGAGCCGATGCGTGATGTAGACCACGGCCGTCCCGCCGGCTGCAAGCTCTCGGACGAAGGCGAAGAGGAGGTCCACCGAGTCCTGAGAAAGCGGCGCCGTCGGCTCGTCGAGAATGAGAAGGCGCGGCGCCACTGCGAATGCTTTCGCCAGCTCGAGGAGATGCCGCTGGGCGACGCTCAGCGCCGCGACGCGATCCTCGAGATGCCCCGAGAAATGCACGTCGTCGAGCAGCGATCGCATCGCCTGCCTCGGATCGCGATGGCGCAGCCGGAGATTGTCGGCGCCCACCGCGAGCTGAAGATTCTCCGCGACGGTCATGTCCGGGAGGAGCGCGGGATGCTGATGAACCATCGCGATGCCGAGCTCCTGAGCAACGACGGGATTCATGGTCTGGACGACCTCGCCGTCGAAGAGGATCGTCCCCGCGTCCGCGGCAATGGCTCCGGATGCGACATTCATCAGCGTCGATTTGCCGGCGCCGTTCTCGCCGAGCAACGCATGCACTTCACCGGGACGCGTGTCGAACGAGACGTCTGTGAGCGCGGCGACCCCCTCGAAGTGCTTGGTGATGCCGAGCATCGCCAGCGTCGAGGGCCCGGGACCCGGGCTTTCGGCAGCGAGGGTGCTGACGTCGGACTCGTTGAGCATGGTCGGAGGCTTCGTCACGACGGTCGGGGCGCGGCGGGCAAGAAGCCCCCCGCGCCCCGACCGGCCGGTGCTTCTACTTCTTCACCAGCTTCGCCTGCGTCGCGGCGGAGAGCTCCGCGGAGAGGTAGATGTCGCCGGGGAGGTTCGCCTTGCACTCCACCGGATGCGGCTTGCCGGTGGTCGAATCCTCGAAGACGAGGGACGGGAAGTGCGTGCTTGCCGGCTTCTTTCCGCCGGTGGCGAGCGCAACCGCCCAGTCGATCGCGAGACGCGCGTGGTCGTTCTGCGTCGAGACCGTGTACAGCTTGAAGGTCGGGTTCTTTGCATGGTTCTTCTGCCAGAAGCAGCCGAGCACATTGCCGTCGGATGTGGCCAATGCCGGGATCTTGCGGCCGCTCTTGTTGAATTCCGGCAGCGCCCCGACGAGCGACGGACCGAAGTCGGACACGATCACGTCGATCTTGGAGTACTTGGCGATGTCGGCCGAGAGGACCTTCTGCGTGAGCGCTGGATCCCAGTTCGTGACTTCGAATGGCTGTGCACCGATGAACTTGTACTTGTGCGTCGGGTCGAGAATCTGGTGTAGACCCTTGTTCTCGTCGACGCCCTGGCTGTTGCCCTTCGGGCCGCTCAGCATCAGGACGTTTCCGCCCTGCGGCAGCACCCGCTTGATCCACCGGCCCCAGTTCTGGCCGGCCTGCGCGAACGGCGTGTCGACGAACACGTTGTAGTCCACACCCGCCTTACCGCCTGGCGTGACGCGGTACGGCACCGTCACGACTCCCGCCTTGTAGGAGCTCCGAAGCGCCGGCAGGATGGCCTTCCCAGCATCCGGGAACACGACGAGCGCATTGATGCCCTTCGCGACCATGCCCTGGATGTCGGAAATCGCCTTCTGTGTGTTGCCCTGCCCGTCGGCGTACGTCAGCGACGTGACGCTCGGGCACTTCTTCGCCTCGTCCCTCGCCGACGCCGTCGTGACGAGCCGCCAGCTGTTGCCCCCGAACCCGTCTGTGAGGCCAAGGGTGATCTTCTTCGGACCGCACCATGACGGGACGGCCGCCGTCCTTGCGGACGACGACGCCGCGACGGTGAGGGCGACGACGCCGGTGATGAGCGCCAGGATGAGCACTGTGCTCCGTCTCCTGTGGGTCATCGTTCGTGTCCTTCCTTTCGTGTTGGGGGGTCCGGGCCTGGACTGACGTATTGCCTAGGTGGGAGCGAGAGTGGCCGGGCGACGCCCGAGCGTTCGCCTCGCGAGTCCACCCCAGTCGATCGTGTAGAGCGCAACGCCGACCGCGAGGGCACCGGCCTGGACAAGCTGACGTGTCGCGTACCCGACGCCGAGGGACAGCACGAACGCGTCGAGCTGGGACAGGAAGAGCGCTGCGATCGCCGTCGCCACGAGGTTCCCTCGGCCGCCCAGGAGCGACGTGCCGCCCAAGACGACCGCGGCGACCGTCGGCAGGAGGTAGTTGTTGCCTTCGTATGCCGTCGGCTGATTGACGATGCCGGCATGGAGGACGGCGGCGGCGCAGTAGAGCACCTGGGCCCAGACGTACGCGCTGACCCGGTGCCGGCTGACGCGGATTCCGGCGATGAAGGCGGTGACCGGGTTTGCCCCCACACCTTCGAAGCGCCGTCCCGGCGGTGTGAGCTTGACCACGGCGGTCGCGAGAGCTGTGACCGCCGCCGCGACGTAGACAGGGCGCGGAATCCCGAGCCACAAACCGCCCCCGAACGAAGCGAGGCGCGCAGTCGTCGTGGTCGGTATGCCCGCCGTGTACCACAGCACCGCCCCGAAGAGCAACGCGTTCGTTCCCAGCGTCGCGACGATCGGATTGAGTCGCATACGTCCGATGAGGAAGCCGTTCAGCAGCCCCACGCCGATCGCCACGACGAACGCGATCGCTATGGCACTCAGGAGCTTCGAGTTCACACCGGCGGGGTACTTCGTGAGGATGACGACGTACAGCGAGAGTCCCCCCGCTACCGAGAGGTCGATGCCGCCCTGCATCACCACAAGGGTCTGGCCAAGCGAGGCAACCGCGAGTGCCGACGCGAACGGCAGCGTCGTCAGCAGCGATCCTCTGCTGAGGCTCGACGGCGCAAAGAGCTCGCACGCGAGGAGCAGGAGACCCGTGGCTACGAGCACGGTCACAAGGCCCCGGGAGAGCAGCCGGATCGACCCGCGCGGGACGGCGTCCTCGGACACCGTCCGGGTGGCTTTCCCTGTGTCGTTCGCCACGCGGCGCGATCCTAAACACGAACTCAGGCCGTTCACAAGTAGCGATCAGTGTTAAGCGTCTATGAGCAGCCAGGCAGCCCTGGCCCTGGACGCCGCGTCTCCACGTCGCTTAGGATCGCCCGATGGCAACCTCGGCGGCCACAGCATTCGTGTTCGTCTGCAATGAACAAGAAGGCTCTCGAGTGGCGCAGGGGAGCCTTGAGGATGTAGGACGTACCCGATGAGCATCGCGTCGCGCGGGGCGACCATGGCTGTCGATTGGGAGCAGCGGATCGATTTCGCCAGGCTGCGCGCGCATCGGCTGGAGCGTGCGCAGGCGTCGTTGCGCAACTCGGATCTCGGCTGTCTGCTGCTGTTTGACCCGAACAACCTCCGTTACGTGACCAGCACGGCGATCGGTACCTGGGAGCGCGACAAGAACATCCGCTTCGCGTTGGTGTTGCGCGATGAGCCGCCGATCCTGTGGGATTTCGGCTCGGCGGCGCGGCATCATCAGCTGTATTGCCCGTGGCTGCCCGAGTCGAGCTGGCGTGCCTGGGTGCCGCCGATGCGCGGCGCGATGCCGGATCAGACCGGCATCCCTGATCGGCTTGCCGGGATGATCTGGGAGGAGCTGCACGAGCGCGGCCTGGATGGCGAGCCCGTCGGCATGGATGTGCCGGACATGACCACGCTGCTGGCGCTGCAGCGTAAGGGCCTTGAGATCACCGACTCGCAGCCGGTGATGCTCGAGGCGCGCAAGCTCAAAAGCGACGAGGAGTTGGCGCTGCTCGACCATGCGGCCGGGATCGTCGATGCGACCTACGAGGAGATCTACCGGCTGCTGCGCCCGGGGGTGCGCGAGAACGAGGTCGTCGCGGCGGCGATGCAGGTGCTCTTCGACCTCGGCTCCGAGCACGTCGAGGCGATCAACGCGATCTCGGGCGACCGCTGCAACCCGCACCCGCACACGTTCGCCGACCGGCTCCTGCGCCCCGGCGACACGGCCTTCTTCGACATCATCCACTCGTTCATGGGCTACCGGACGTGCTACTACCGCACGTTCAGCGTCGGCTACGCGACACCGGCGCAGCTGGACGCCTACAGGCAGTGCCGCGAGTGGCTCGACAACGCGATCGACCGGGTGCGCCCCGGCGTCACGACTGACAAGATCGCCGAGGTGTGGCCGACGGCGCAGGAGATCGGGATGCGCGACGAGCACGCCGCGTTCGGGCTGCAGTTCGGGCACGGGCTCGGCGTCGGCCTCTACGAGGCGCCGATGATCTCGCGCCTGCACTCGTTCGACGACCCGGTCGAGCTCGAGGTCGGGATGGTCTTCGCGCTCGAGACGTACTGCGCCGCCTCCGACGGGCGCAACGCGGCCCGCATCGAGGAGGAGGTCATCGTCACGCCGACCGGCCCACAGGTGATCACACGCTTCCCCGCCGACGAGCTACTCGTCGCCGGCCGCCAATACGTGCGCGGCGCCGACTTCGACGCACCACACACCGCCCTGCAGCCCGGCGGCAACGGGCGGCCCGCCGCCGACACGCCCGCGCGAGTATGAGCGGCCGGGTTGCGGGTCGTGTCGTCATCGTCACCGGCGGGGCTGGCGGGATCGGCGCGGCCGCTTGTCGTGCGATCGCCACGGAGGGCGGCCGAGTCGTCGTTGCAGACCTGGACGGCGGGCGGGCGCGGCTCCTCGCGGAGGAGATCGCCGAAGGTGGAGGCTCGGCCGTCGCCGCGGAGGTCGACGTCACCGACCGGTCACAGGTTCAGGCGATGATCCGTACCGCCGTGGACACGTTCGGCGAGCTGAACGTGATCTTCAACAACGCGGGGATGAACCGTCCGCGGGGCTTCATGGAAGTCGACCAAGAGAACTTCGAGCAGATCGTCCGCGTCAACACATGGAGCGTGATCGTCTGCACGCAGGAGGCCGCCAGGCAGATGATCTCTCAGGGCTCAGGCGGCAAGATCATCAACACCGGCTCGATTGCGGCGCGGCAGGGCTTCTGGGACTTCGTCCCCTATTGCGTCGCGAAGTTCGGCACGCTCGCCGTCACGCAGGCGACGGCGCGCGGCCTCGCCGAACACAGGATCACGGTCAACGCGTTCGCACCCGGCGTCGTCGACACGCCGATGTGGGTAGGGCTCAACGAGGACATTCGTGCCATTCACGGGCAGCCAGACGACGCCGATCCAATGCGCGAATTCGCAACGACGACGCTGGTTGGACGCCCCGCATCGCCCGACGAGATCGCGCCGTTTCTCGTCTATCTCGCCTCGCCCGAGTCGGATTACATGACCGGACAGATGTACATGGTCGACGGCGGACAGATACTCGTCTGAGGCCGCGAGACGGCCCGGAGCTCGACGGAGAGGGAGGAACCATGAAAGGCCTGCATCACGTCGGAATCACCGTGAAGGATCTCGACGCCTCGATCCGCTTCTACCATGACGTTCTCGGCCTGGAATTCTCGAATGAGCCGAGTCCGTGGTTCGAGGGCCCCGAGCTGGGTCCGGCCGTAGGCGTCCCGGGTGGCGCTCTCCGCCAGGTGAGCCTGCTGCTAGGCGACACGACGCTCGAACTCCTCGAGTACAAGAGCCCACCGAGCGAGACGGATGGACCGCTTCGATCGAACAATCTCGGCGCCTCTCACGTGGCGCTCCTCGTGGATGACATCGAGGCGACGAAGGCGGAGCTCGAATCGAAGGGCATCACGTTTTTCAGTCCCGTGAACGTCGTGGACGAGGGCGTTCTCGCCGGATGGCGCTGGGTGTACTTCGCGGATCCGGACGGGTACCCACTCGAACTCGTCGAGGTCGCCTACTACAACGCCGACGAGCGTAAGGCGGGAATCGCGGCGTACCTCGCTTCGCGATCGGAGCGGGTCTCGATCTAGACGACTACAGGTTGCGGCGCGACTCCTTGGCCCTCCAGGGGTGGCGTCGCGGGAGCGGCGCGCCTGGACCCGGCGCGTCGCTGCGCGCCGGGGTGGGCAACGCGCGCGTGATTTGGAACGAAACGACCTCGGTGCTCGCGCTAGCGCTCCCGCGCACCAATGGTCCATGCGCGGGTCGCCAAGAGGCCGGGCGGAAGCTCGGCCAGCGTGATCGCTATGAGACAGACGAGCACGACGCTCCAGCCGCCAACCGCGTCATGTGCGAGGCCGACGAGCGGTGGCCCCGCGGCGGCGACCAGGTAGCCAACGCTGAGCGTCAGAGCAATCAGCCCGGCGACGGCGTTCGCTCCCCGTGCGCGCAGGATCGGAAGGACGAGCGCCAGGCCGAGCGCGCCACCCTGCGCCAGACCGAGGATGACGACCCAAAGTGCGGCTGCAGCGGGCACCACGAGCAATCCGATGAACCCGATCGTCGCCGCGGCGACGAGGACGACCAGCAGGGACGCCTGGCTCGGGCGCCGTCCGGCCACGATCGGGACCGCGAGCGCCGGCACGAATTGCACCGCGTTCCCAAGTGCCTGGAGCCCCCCGGCCGCGGCCTCGCTGTAGCCGTGACTCTGCAGGATCGACGGGAGCCATGTCAGGCAGGCGTAGAAGGCCATCGTCTGGAGCCCGAAGTAGAAGGCGACCGACCACGCACGGCCGTCCGACCACGCACCAAGCGGCGGCCCGCGATGGACGCGCGTGGCGCCGCGCGCCCAGACGGACCAAACCAGCAACCCGCACGCGGCGGGGATCGAGTACGCGGCCAGCGCGCGCTCCCAGCCACCGAGGAGTTCGGCAAGAGGCACGGCCGTCGCGGCAGCCGCAGCCGAGCCCAGGGTCAGTGCGCCGGAGAAGACGCCGGTCAGGAGGCCCGCCTGACCGGTGAAGCCGGCGCGGACGAGGATCGGAATGACGGCCTGCGCGAATGCGACCGCCGCACCTGCCACGAGCGTTCCCGCAAACAGCGCGGCCGTCCCGCCCAGGCCGCGCACCGCGGCCCCGAGCGCTGTCAGGGCCGCGCAGACGGCGACGACCCGCTGGATCGCAACCGTGCGCACCAGCATGGGGACGAATGGTGCGAATAACCCGAAGCAGAGCAGCGGCACCGCCGTCAGCAAGCCGGCGACCGCCGCCGACAACCCCAGGTCGGCCCGGACCTCGTCGAGCAGCGGTGGAAGGCTCGCGAAGACGGTCCGCATGTTCAGCGACACGAGCGCGAGCGCGAGAACGAAGGTGGCCGCGAGGCGGCTAGGCGGGGTTGGGGCCGACGTCGTTCTCCGTGGGCGAGGCGGCTCGCGCCGGCAAGATCGCGGCGCAATGAAACTGCGGCCGCGGCAGCTTCAGTTCGAAGGGCGGATGAGCTGTCGCTTTCCGCCTGATCGTCGACAGGGCGACGTTCGCCTCCCTCGTGGGTTGTCTACCGTTGCTCGCGCAATCGCGCGCTGGAGCATTTTCGCGCTCAGGCCCGACGGCGACCGCGCTCGAGGCCTCTCAACGGACCGCGCTCCGCTCCTCGTCACACATTTGACGACAGCCGGGAGTACGGGTTACTGGCGCGCGGACCGGCGCGCGCGCCGTGGTTTGCGCACAAAAGCCCTGCAACCGCCGGAGTCGCGCAATCGTCTTCAAAACCGTTGAGGTCTGGCAGCCCCAGGCTGGCTCGGTTCGACTCCGGGGCCGCTCCGTCACCAGGAAAGCGCCTGCTCTCGGTGCGGGTCTCCCACCGGCTCGACGACCGCGTGCATGACGAAGTGGTGAACATTCCTCGTAGCACGGCACATCCACCACGCGCTGGTAATAGGGTCACTTGCCTGGCACCGGGAGAGGAGGAGGCGCCTGTTTCCGAGCGCTCTCTCGCGAGGTCGCTACGCCGAAGGCCTCGGGTTATCGTGTGGACGTGAACGACAACCTCCGGATGACGATCGCCTACGACGAACCTGACGAGGACGGCTGGATCGTCGCGCGGGTCGCCGAAGTCCCGGGTGCGATGAGTCAAGGCAGGACACGCGAGGAAGCGCGCCAGAACGTCATCGACGCGCTGCGTCTGATGCTCGCTCCCGACGACGGCGATGCGAGCGTGGCCGCCGGTCGAAGCGAGCAACTCGATCTGACGCTGTCGCTTTTTGAGTGAAGCTCCGTGACGTCGAGCGGCACCTGGCCGCTCACGGAGCCCGCAAAGTCGCCGAACGCGGCAAGCATACGTAGTGGCGCAGCGCCGACGGAGTGCGAGCGACGGCCGTCCCGCGGCACACGACATCGGGCCAGGCCTCGTTCGTGCGATCTGCAGACAACTCGGGATTCCAACGCCCCGGTAGCGCGCCCGCCTGATAGGCCCGCCCGAGTGCGAGCCGCGAACTTGGTACCGGATTTGGTACCGACCTGAGTGCACCTCAACGCGCCTGAAGGAGTGGGGACGCCGCTGCGCTACGTCGTCTCGTTCCCGGAGGCGTCTCGGGTTCCGCCGCGGCTCCGTACGACTGGGAGCGTAGGGAGCTGCCCAGTCGTACGGAGAAGAACCGGCTAGGTCACGGATGCCCGGGTTGAGAGACCTGGAAGCAGGCCACGTCGTACTGTGATTTCGCGACGTTGTAACGGGAATCCGCGACGCCACCTTGGAAGGGGGAACCGGGGCTGTTGGTGGAATTGCCGCCGCCGGGGGTGTTCGAAGCGGTTGCGCTTCCACATGACTGGCTGGGCGGCCCTTGCGTCCCAGGGTTGGCCGCAAAGGCCATCCCTACTAGCCCCAGTAGCAGGACGGAGGCGGTCGCGGCCGCAGCAAGCAGCTTGCGCAGCATGACGCTCCTTTCGTCGCTGACTAAAACCCTACGGAGCGGCCGGTGGTTCGGATTCCTTCTCGGGGATCCCTCAACAGACCGCGAGCCACCCGCGCGCACGCCGTTGAGCTTGCCCTGGTCAAAAGCTGGTCAAACCGGGGCCGCTGAGGACTGCTGCAGGAGCGGCTGGATCAGGCCGACTCGAACGCTGACCGCTTGAGCACTAGGAAGACCAGGAGGGGCCGCCCCGCGGGGCGGCCCCTCATGCGATCCGAGCTGCGGCGTGTCAGCGCCGGCCGCTTCACTTCACCGCTCGGGCGGCAGCCTCGGCAGCCGCCGGCGGGAGCGAACCGGCGAGCACGAAGCTCGTGCCGCCCGACTGCCACTCGAGCACGGTGCCCAGCTGGGTGGCGAGCTCGTGGGCGGTCAGCCCGTCGAGCGACACCGTCGGCAGAGCCGAGAGCGACGAGCTCGACGAGGACGAGCCGGCCGCGCGCTCGACGAGAACGACGCCACCAAGCCCCTGGCCGTAGAGAGCGACGGCGGTGTCGCCACCGATCAGGCGCACGTCGTGGCGCGGCAGCCCGACGAGGGCGTCTGGCGCGACGACCGTGAACGGCGCGGCCGCATGAACGGCCTGCAGTCCGGTCACGGCCGGCTGGGTGGAGCCGTCGTGCTTTGTCCCGGTGCCGAGGTCGACGACCTTCGCGTCCGCCGGAGGCGCGACGTTGAGATCACTCATGGACACCGACCCGTATGAGATGTCCGTGACAGCGAGCTCGAGGGCCGGAGACGAGCTTCCCTGGGCGGAGATACCGATCCGCAGCGGGTTTCCGTGCACGGCGTCCCAGGCGACCTCGAGCGAGCCGAGCAGCCCGCCGTCGTGCTTCGGAGAGGCCGAGACGCTGTACGCCGGCTGGCCGGCAACGTCGGTTGGCTGCGCGTCTGAGAGGGTCCAGTGGAGGCCGAGCTTTGCGAGCACGTTGTCGATCTCGGCGAGCGTGGGCGGCGCCCCGTTGTCGCTCGTCGGCGTGCTCGACGACTGCGGAAGGTCCGCGCGGTAGACCGTGTTCGACGACGCGTCGTAGACGGAAACCGACTGCGGGTTCCAGACGATCTGAGCGTCGCCGGCGTCCGACTGCAGCTCGATCCGGCCGCGGCCGTCGCTCGTGAGCCAGAGCCGCCCGGCGGCGCCCGACATAAGCGCGGATCCGGCCTGGCCGGCGAGCGCGCCGGACGGGAACAGGTTGTTCGTGAACTGCACACGCGCGGTGATGCCTTCGGGATGGGCGGCCGAGAGCGCATCCGAGACCGCCTGGTCGAGCGGCTTCGGCGGCGGGGTCGGACCTCCGCCGCCCGCGGCGACGCCGATCGCCGCCCCGCCGACGACGAACACACACACTGCAGCGATGACGAAGATGAGGCTTCTGGTTGAGAGTCGGCGCACGTAGCTCAAGACGATCCTTTCTCGAGTGCTTCTGTGCCCGTTGTACCCCTCGACTCTGAGACTTCTCTGACGGCTGCGACGGCAGGCAGCTCGATCGTGAACCGCGAGCCGTCGGCGCACGCGCGGCCACCGTGCCGTTCGGCCGTGGCCGCGACGATCGCGAGTCCGAGGCCCGATCCCGAGCTGCGGCTGTGCCCCCGCCAGAAGCGTCCGAACGCGACCTGCGCCTCCTCGGCCGAGA
This sequence comes from uncultured Thermoleophilia bacterium, assembly GCA_963755085.1. GTDB lineage: Bacteria > Actinomycetota > Thermoleophilia > Gaiellales > Gaiellaceae > JACVRM01. The sequence goes on from CAVWIN010000007.1 coordinate 58,458, forward strand.
GCCCCGGGCCCTCGTCGGCGACGCTGAGCAGCGCCACACCGTCTCGCGCCGCCGTCTCCACCGTGATCCTCCCACGGCCGTGACGGCGGGCGTTCTCGACCAGGTTCCCGAGCGCCCGCTCGAGCGCCGCCCGGTCTCCGCGCACGCTCACCGGCTCGGCGTCGACGTCGACGTCGGCGGCCTCGGCGGCGCAGGCCAACTCGTCCAGCCGGACCGTCTCCTCCGGCGCTGACGCGGCCTCCTCACGCGACAGCGCGAGCAGGTCGTCGGCGAGCCGTGCCAGGCGCCTTGTGTCCTCCTGCAGGTCGGCGACGAGCTCCTCGCTCGCGCCATGGCGCGCAAGGAAGTCGATGTTGCCGCCGAGTGCGGTTAGCGGCGTTCGAAGCTCGTGCGACGCGTCGGCGAGGAACCGGCGTTCGCGCTCACGCGCGCGGTCGAGCGCCGAGAGCATTTCGTTGAGCGTCGCGGCGAGCCGGCCCACCTCGTCCTGCGTGTGCGGCTCGGGCAACCGCCGCCGCGGGTCGCTGGTGCGCTCGATCTCGGCGGCGGCGGTCGTCAGCCTGGTCAGCGGCGCGAGCGCCCTCCGCATGAGCAGCGCGAGCGCGGCTGCCGCGACCGCGGCCGCGACGAGCCCGGCGACGAGGACGAACACGTGCACGCTGCCGAGCGTCTGCGCGAGGTCGTGCGTCGAGGCCGCAACCGCGACCGCACCGCCGGCCGCGATGCCGCCGGAATCCGCGAGCGGCGCGACGTATACACGCAGGCGGTCGCCCCCGAGGCGCGCGTCGAGGTACCGGCCGTGTCCATCGGCGATCACACCTCGCGCCGCTCCCGAGACAGGAAGCACGCGGCCGCTGAGCGCGAGCGAGCGCGCGACGATGCGCCCGCGACGGTCGAGCACCTGCGTCAGCACCTGTGTCCCGCCGGCGGGCGCGTCGAGCGCCCCCGGTTCGACGAGGAGCGCCGGCGCCGTCGCGCTCAGCTGAGCGATCGCAACGGCGCGCCCGCGCAGTGACGCGTCGACTGAGCCGTGTAGGTGGCGACCGACGAGCACGTCTACGCCGACGCCGACGATGATGATCGCGGCCAGGATCGCGAGCAGCGACGCGAGGATCGAGCGCGTGCGGAGCGTCATCGGCCGAGCATGAACCCGACGCCGCGCACGGTCTCGATCACCCGCGGTGCCCCGAGTTTCCGGCGGAGGTTCGAGACGCAGCGGTCGACGGCGTTCGGGGTCGCGGCCCAGTCGCTCCCCCACACTCGCTCGAGCGCGACGGTTCGGCTGACGACCTGCCGCACATTCCGCAGCAGCAGCTCGAGCAGCTCGACTTCGCGCTCGCTCAGGTGGATCTCCCGCTCACCCCGGCGCGCAATCCGAGTACGCAGGTCGAGAACGAGATCGCCGAAGGTCAGGAGCTCCGGCGGCTCGTTGCCCCGCCGCAGCAGCGCCCGTGCGCGCGCGAGCAGCTCCTCCGACGCGAACGGCTTCACGAGGTAGTCGTCGGCTCCGGCATCGAGCCCGGCCACGCGGTCGGGGACGGCGTCGCGCGCGGTCAGGAGCAGGATCGGAACGGCCAGGCCGGCCCGCCGGACTCGTCGGCATACCGCGAGACCGTCGAGGCCGGGCATGGCGACGTCGAGCACGACCAGATCGGGCACCGTGTGCTCGATCGCAGCGAGCGCCTGGCCGCCGTCCGCGGCCGTCTCGACCTCGTAGGCCTCCGCGGCAAAGGTCCGCTCGAGCATCCGCCTGATCGGCGGGTCGTCGTCGACGACGAGAACCGAGAACATGCCACTTCCAGCGTAGGCGGCCGCGCCCGGGCCACCGAGGGCACGAGGCCGCCGCCGCAGGGCGTAGTTCCCCGCGTTCCGAGTGCGCAATGCGCAGGGCCGCTGCCCGCGACGCAGTCGTACGAGATCGCTCAGGGCGCGCTGCACGCGGTCTGGTCGCCCGACGGCAACAGCATCGCGTGGGACAACGGCTACAACCACATGGACCCCAACCGCGACGGGCCGCAACGCCACGGACGCGTACGTCGCCCGTGCCGTCGGCATCGTCTGCAACGACACCAAGACGGGCGCGATCGGCCTCTACATCGGATCGAATGAGCTTCCCCTCTCATCGTCGCGCGCGGTGGCCGTGGACCGCGAGCTCGACGCCTGTATGAAGTAGATCCACGAACCGCACCCCCAAGGGCTGTTCGACCTCGGGGCCGGCCCGCTGAGCGCTAGGGATACGACGCGATCCGGGCCACGCCGACTCGTGTCCCGGCAGCGATCAGCGGCCGCAGCGGCGCTCCGCGCAGGGCGTGGTCGAGGAACGCAGTGGTCGCGTCCCCCACGACGCCGAACCAGCGGTCCTCGTCCGTGTACGGCTCGCGGTGCGGGGCGCCTTCCAGCCAGAGCAGAAACTTGGGCCGTCGCATGAGCCCGAAGTAGTAGCTCGTCGTGCCCGGCGGGTTGAGGGCGTCGTTCGTTCCCTGCACGGCGAGCAGCGGCGGCGAGCCGGGGGCGGCCCTCCTGAACCCCGGCAGCACCGCCCCGGACATGATCATCGCCGCATCGATCCGCCGGTCGCGGAAGCGGGGGTCGTAGGCGGCCGACAGCGCGGCCACGGCGCCGTCGGAATGTCCGGCGACGGCGATCCGCGTGGGATCGATCAGGGCGTGGAGCGGGCTCGTGGGGTCCGTGAGCCGCGAGATCACGAACCGCAGGTCGGCGGGTTCGTTCCCGAGGTCGCCCCGGTCGGGTCCTCCCGGCGCGCCGGCGCGCTCGACCGGAAACGCGGGGGCGGCAACCACGTAGCCGGAGCGCACCCACGTGTCGAGGAGACGCATGTACGCGCCGGGGGCGAGCGCGAAGCCGTGGGCGAAGACGACGAGCGGGAACGGCCCTCCCCCGGTCGCCGGCCACCGCACCTGCGTGACCAGTACACGGGGGCCTGACCTTCCGTTGCGGAAGTGAGCGCGCCGCGACGTGTCGACGAGCCGCAGCGCTCGGAGGCGCACGGACGGCGGTGTGGCCACGCTGCTCGATGCGGCGCCTCCGAGGAACGCACCGACTACGAGGAGCAGCGCGACCGCGCCGCGGCGCGTCACTTGAAGGGGACGGTGACGGGGCCCGGCAGGCGCCTGTAGACGGCGAAGAAATCGCGGTCGTCGGGAACGAGGTACCGGGTCTCCGGCTGCTGGTAGTTCGGCACCACCCTGGTCGGCATGAGGCTGCCGCGGTGCGTGTAGATCATCAGGGTCGGCCACTCGGGATTGATGTCGAGCTGCATCGCACGAACTGCCCCGGCCTGGCGCAGGAGCTTTGCGAGTGTCACGACCGTCTGCGAGTCGGCGGCGGCGTAGATCAGGTTGCCGCGCCGGTCGATCCCGGCACCCGTGCGCCAGACGCGCACTGCGTTGCCGAGGGTATAGCCCCATTTGTTGCTGTCGTCCAGAGCCGGATTCAGCCGGCCTTTGTCGAGGATCAGCGGCAGGCTCTGCCGCGCGAAGGCAACCTTCCGCCCAGCGACGGGGCCGCCTGTCCACGACTTCACGTCGACGCGGCCGTCGCGGTAGGCGATCAAGGTGGCGAGGCCCCGCTGCAGCGGTTCGTACTGGCGGCCGGCGATCGATGAGCCGTTGTTGCCGTCCACGTGGATGAAGCCGCCGTTGAAGCTGGCCAGCACGCGCCAGCGCTGGCCGGTCGGGATCTCCATCGGGCCCCGCACGGGAGCGTGCGGCGGTTCGTACCGGCCTGGGTACCAGGCGACCGAGGCGCGCGAGTGGTCGAACCACGCCGCGTACGCGACGATCCGCGGGTAGGCGACCTCGGTCCGGAACGTGGTCACGAGCACCGGCGGGCGCCCGGCAACGAGCGGTCCGGTGCGCTGCCACACCCCTTCACGCGGCAGCCGGTGGGCGAACGGCGACGGTACGCGCAGGGGCCATACGGCCGGGCGCTGGTGAGCCTGAGCCCTGTGGCTCCGCGCCTCTATGCGCCGGAGCCTGGCCTTCCGCGCCGCCGGCAGCCCCACGGACGGCAGGCTCTTCAGCTGGGGGCCTCCTTTCGACGGGGCTTTCCAGCTGTAGTAGTAGTGCTCGACCTCGTCGACGAGCCAGTTTCCGTGGTTTGCGCGGATCCATTCGACGGTACGCGGCCAGAGCGGCAGGCTCGACGGCTGCATCATCGTCGTGACGTACGAGTAGACGACCGGCAACAGCAGCAGGACGACCGCGACCAGGACGATGCGGCGGATCCGCCGGCGCCGCCGCTGGCGCTGGCGGCGGTCGACACGAGCGTCGTACGGGAGGTGGATGGACTCCAGGCTGTCGACGCTAAGGCGCCTGTCGTGACAACGGCCTGAGCGGGCTATGGCGCGGTTCCGTGCCCGAACCCTGGGGCTTTGACGGAAGTGGCGTGTTCGCGGCCGCTGCCGTCGCGAACATGGCTACTCCGAGAAGTGCCAACGCCGCCGCTCAGCGCATAGCGCGACTATACGCCCCAACGACGCGACACGTCTCTCTCAGATTTGCGTCAGGCCGGGCGCAGTAGCTTTGCTGCAACGTCCTTTGCTGACAGCAGGTCCCCCTGTCCAGTTCGACGCTTTCGCGATCGGGTTCGAGCCGCGCGACCGCGCGCGGCTGCATGCGCTCTGGGACGGGATCATCGACCGCCAGGTGTGGTCGCAGGGCCCGGTCACGGAGGCGTTCGAGCACGCCTGGTCGGAATGGAACGGCCTCCCCGCCGTCGCGACGTCCAGCTGGACGGGCGCAGCGCTCGCCGCGCTCGCATCCGCCGAGGTGGCGGGTCAGGTCGTGCTCTGTCCGTCGAACACCTTCATGGCCGATCCGCTCGCCATCCGCATGGCGGGCGCGTCGGTCGAGTACGTCGATTGCAACCGCGAAGATCTCTGCATGTCCTTCACGGACTTCGAGGCCAAGGTGCGTCAGCACAAGCCGCGCGCGGCGGTCGTCGTGCACATCGGCGGGCACATCGCGTTCGACATCGACCGGATCGCTGAGCTCTGCCGGGCCGAGGGGATCTTCCTGATCGAGGACTGCGCCCACGCACACGGCGCCGGCTGGCACGGCCGCCGGCCGGGGACGTGGGGCGACGCGGGCGTGTGGTCGTTCGCGCCGACGAAGACGATCTCGACCGGCGAGGGCGGCATGCTCGTCTCGGGACGGCCCGACGTCGTCGAGTTCGCGCGCGCGTTTCGCGACTACGGCAAGCCCGACTACCGCATCACCGGCATGAACTTCCGCATGAACGAGTTCACCAGCGCAATCGGCCTGACGCAGGTTGAGCGGCTTGACGAGATCGCCGCCTGGAAGAACACCGTCGCGAGCGAGCACCTGGACGCGAAGCACCCGGCCCGTGTCGAACTTCCCGACGGCATGGTCTCGGGCCTCTACAAGTACATCGTCTTCGAGCCCGTCGAGCGGTCGACCGGAAAGGTCTACGACGAGCCCTGCCACCGCATCACCGGCAGCAACGTCGATTTGCCCAACACCGACTGGGTAGCGCAGAATCACTGGTGCGTTCCCCTCTACTACCGCCGCCCCGCCTGAGAGGATCCGCGGATGCGCGTTCTCGTCACCGGTGGAGCCGGGTTCATCGGCTCGCACGTCGTCGACGCTCTCCGGGCGGAGGGCCACGCGCCGCGCATCTTCGACCTGGTTCGATCGCCGTACGCCAACGGCGACGTCGAGTCCGTCGTCGGCGACCTGCTCGACGCCGAGGCTCTCGGCGACGCGATGCACGGCTGCGACGCGGTCGTCCATCTCGCCGCGATCGCCGACGTCAACGCCGTCGCCGCTGATCCCGGCCGGGCCGACCTCGTGAACGTCCAGGGCACCCGGGCCGCCCTGGAGGCGGCGCACTCGAGCGGCGCGAGACGCTTCGTCTATGCGAGCACGGTGTGGGTCTACGGCGGCCTGAACGGGAACGGCCACCTGTATGACGAGGACACCCCGCTCGTCCTGCCCAGCCACTTCTACACGGCGACCAAGCTCGCCGGCGAGATGTACTGCCGCTCGTACTCGGAGCTCTACGGCCTCGAGCAGACGACGCTGCGCTTCGGGATCCCGTACGGCCCGCGGTCCCGCACGGCGGCGGTCGTCGCGAGCTTCGTCGCCCGCGCACGCGCCGGGGAACCGCTGCTCGTATCGGGCGACGGGCGCCAGTCGCGCCAGTTCGTCTACGTCGAGGATCTCGCGGGCGGCGTCGTCGCGGCGCTCTCCGACTCTGCGCCGCCCGGCGTGTACAACCTCGTCGACGAGGAGCCGGTCAGCATCCGGGAGATCGCCGAGCACGTCCGGGAGCTCGTCGCCGAGGTCCCCATCGTCTTCGTCGAGGAGCGTCGCGCCGATCTCAAGCCGAGCCGGGCGTCGGCGCGGCGCGCCGCGCGCGATCTGGGCTGGCGCGCAGAGACGCGGTTCGACGCCGGGGTCCGCCGCTACGTCGAGTGGGTGAGCGGTACGAACGGCTCGCCCAGCGCGGCGACCGACGCCGTGATCGCAGGCAGCGCCGCGGCCGTCGCCCGCCAGGATCCCGCCGACGAGTAGTGGTCGGCGTCGTGCAGCAGCACGACGTCGCCCGGCTCGAGACGCGCCGCCGCGCGCCGCGCGATCGAGTGCGCGGTTGCCCGCCGGCGCCAGTCCGCACCCCACCGCGACCAGAGGATCGGCCGCCAGCCGCGGCGGTGCACCACGTCGAGCGCGCCCAGGCTGAAGACGCCATACGGCGGCCGGTACCAGCGGGGCGCAACGCCGGTGGCCGCCTCGATCACGACCGCGCCGCGCTCGAGATCGCGGGCGAGCGCCGCGGTCGTGCGGCGCAACAAGAGGCGGTGACGGTACCCATGGAGCGCAACCTCGTGGCCGGCCGCGACAATGTCGGCGGCGAGCTCGGGGAACCGCTCCACCTGCTCGCCGATGAGGAAGAAGGTAGCCGTGGCGTCAGCACGCGCGAGCTCCTCGACGATGGCCGGCGTTCCCTCCGGGTGCGGGCCGTCGTCGAAGGTGAGGGCGATGCCGCGCGGCCGGGCGAGCCGCGTCGGGATGCGTAGCGCCCGCGCCAGCGGCGAGAACACGGGTGCGGGCGCCGGCAGGCTCCACGCCGCTCCCGCTCCTGCGGCGGCGGCAGCAGCGAGGGAGAGCGGACGCATGGGCGGATCTTTCCAGGTGCGATGACGACCGAGGTTGCGCTCGGCGCGCTGGCCGCAGCCGGAGCGGCGCCCTTCTACGAGACCTCGTAAGCCCTCCAGGCGCTCGAGGCGCGCCGGGTACCCGTCAGCGAGCACGTCCGGGTCTCGCTGCTCGCGCGGCTCGTTCGCCGCCCGCTGTGGCTCGGCGCGATCGCGATCGCGCTCCCGTCGCCCTCGGCCTGCTCGGTGCCTTCGTCGCGGCGCCGTACGTCCTGCAGGCCGGGCGGCGCCGGCCCGTGGCACCGCTGCTGCTGGTCGTCGCCGCGGGCGCCGGCGACGCGTGGGCCGCGTTCGGCGCCAAAGTGTTCGTGGACGAGGTCTCGGCGGCGGCCTGGACGGCTGCGCTCGCGTTCGGTCTGGCGTCGGGTCTCGCGGTTGGTGCGGGCCTCCTCAGCGAGACATATGCGCTCCAGCGTTACCCGGCCGCCCGCGTCGGCCCGGCCGTCGTTGCGATGCAGGTCGCGATCCCGGTCGTGCTCGCGCCGCTCGTCGGAGGCGAGCGCTGGGGATCGACGCCACTCCACGGCGGCGTCATCTCGTGTCACTCGCGCTCGTGACGGTCTCGGCCGTCGCGCTGACCGCGTCGCGGGTCATCGCCGACCTGGGCGAGGACGAGCGAGGCGGCGGACGGGCGCCGGGCGTAGTCGAGATCGGGGGGGCGCCGGCCGGCTAGCGCCCGCTCGAGCGCGGACCGGAGATCCGCGGGCGTCTCGGCCACCTCCGCCAGCCCGAATCGCCGAAACGTTTCGTTGTTCGGGCGGATGTGGCCCCGCCCCCAGCCGAACGAGATGACGGGGCAGCCGCGGATGACCGCCTCGAGAACCGTCAGCCCCGCGGTCGAATGCACGAGCACGTCGGCGGCGGCCAGCCAGTCCGGCATCTCCTCCGTGAAGCCCTCGAGCCGGACACGGCCGCCGGCGGAGAAGCGACGGTCCAGGCTCTCGCGCAATGCGTCGTTGCGGCCGCACAGACCGACAACCAGATCGACGTGCGGCACCGCAAGAGCGGTGTCGATCGCCGTCGCCAGCCGCCCTACTCCCCACCCGCCGCCGGAGGCGAGGACGACCTTCCCGGCCGGCGGCAGACGGAGCGCGGCGCGAGCGTCGCGCGGGTCGCGCGGCGTAAGAAAGGCGGGGTCGCTGAAGCCATGCACGGCGTGCACCGGCGCGTTCGGCCCGAGGATCCGGCGAACCTCGCCCAGGGACTCCGGGTGCGTGATGAGGTGCAGGTCCGCGCCGGGACTAACCCAGTAATCGAGCGCGGCAAGGTCGGTCACGGCGGCGCAGAGCGGGACCGCCAGCCGGCCGGCGCGGCGCAGCCGGCCGAGCACCTCCGTGCTCAGCGGATACGTGGAGACGACGACGTCGGGTGCCCGCTCCTGCACGAGGCGGAGCAGACCGTTCCCGCCGGCGCGGGTCAACGCCTGCTGCACCACGCCCCGGACCGGGCCCACCCGGGCAAACAGCCTGAACGCGCGGTCCCAGATCCAGCCGAAGTGGAAGAAGATGATCCGCGGGGCGCCCTCGCTGAGGATCGCGACCGGCCGGCCCATGACGGCCAGGCAGTCCTCGCTCACCACCTCGACGTCTGGGCGCTCGCCCCGGATCTGCGCTGCGAGCATCCTGGTCGGGTGATCGTGACCCTCGCCCACGCTGGCGGTGAGGATGAGCACGCGCGGCGGCTCGAGCATCAGAAGGAATTCTCACGAAAGTGCCCGGCGGCCTCGACAGCAGCGTGTTGGCCCGCGCGGCGGGCGACGGCGCACGGGCGATCGAACATCGTGCGGCGGCGGAACGGCGGAGTGGAGTAGCGGCTGTCAGCCAAGGGCGGTGTTCCGGGCCTACCGAAACGGTCATAGCCCGCGCTGATCAGCGCGAGACGTTCCCAATGCTCAACGACGCTGTCCGGACCTGGCGCGCGCGAGTACGCTCATCGCACCGTGAGGATGCAGTCTCGAACCGTGCGCCACGGCCGACCATGACGGACGTCGTCCAGACCGACACACCGTGGGCCCCGCGCGACCGCGACCTGCGCCGGGCCTCGATCGACCGCGACCTGAGCTGGCTGGCGTTCAACCGCCGTGTCCTCCAGGAGGCGCTGGACGAGCGGACACCGCTGCTCGAGCGCGCGCGATTTCTGGCCATCTTCTCGTCGAACCTCGACGAGTTCTTCCAGAAGCGCATCGCCCTGATCCGTCCGTCCATGGACGACGCGAGCCCGGCCGCCCAGGAGCGGCGCGAGAAGGTGCTCCGCGTCCGCGAGGTGATCCTGGAGATGCTCGAGCAGCAGGCGGCCTGCTACCTCGACGTCCTGCGGCCCGGGCTCGCCGAGCAGGGCGTCCACCTGGCGTCCTGGAGCGACCTCTCGGAGGAGCAGCGCGACGAGGCGTCGGCGGTCTTCGACACCGAGGTCTCGCCCGTGCTGACGCCGCTCGGCCTGGACGCCGCGCATCCGTTCCCGTACATCTCGAACCTCTCCACCTCGTGGGCCTTCCGGCTCACCGACCCGGCGTCCGGCGAATCCGTGCTCGTCCGGGTCAAGGTGCCGAGGGAGCTTCCGCTATGGCTGCGCGTCCGCACCGGTGTCACGTCCCCGGAACGGGTCTTCGTCCAGCTCGACGAGCTCGTCGCAGCGAACGCGCACAAGCTGTTCCCGGGGATGGTGATCGAGAGCGCGAGCCTCGTCAGGGTGTGCCGCGACGCGGAGGTCGAGGTCGACGATGACGACAGCGACGGCCTGAGCAAGCGCGCCCTCGTCGAGCGCGAGCTTCAGCTACGCCGCTTCGAGCCGGTCGTCCGCCTCGAGGTTCAGCCGGACGCCGATCCCGCGATCGTCGCCGAGCTGATGGAGCGCTTCGGGCTCGGCCACGAGGACGTCTACGAGCTGCGCGGGCTGCTCGACTTCACGACGCTGTTCGAGATCGCGGATCTCAAGATCGACGGCCTGCGCTTCCCGCGCTGGACGCCGCTGCCGCCGACCGGGCTCGAGACGGCCGACGGCGACATTTTCGCCGCGATCCGAGCCGCAGACGTCCTCCTCCATCACCCGTACGACAGCTTCGACGCGAGCGTCGAGCGGTTCATCCGCGACGCGGCCGACGACCCGCTGACGGTGTCCATCAAGATGACCGTCTACCGGGTCGGCGACGACACGCCGTTCGTGCAATCGCTGATCCGCGCCGCCGAGGCGGGGAAGCAGGTGGCGTGCGTGATCGAGCTGAGCGCGCGCTTCGACGAGGCCCGGAACCTGCACTGGTCGCGGGAGCTCGAGAAGGTCGGCGCCCACGTCGTCTTCGGCGTCAAGGGGCTCAAGACGCACAGCAAGACAGCGCTGGTGGTCCGCCAGGAGCCGGGCGGCATGCGCTCGTACGCGCACATTGCGACTGGCAACTACCACACCCGCACGGCCAGGATCTACGAGGACGTGGGGCTGCTCACGGCCGATCGCACGGTCACGCGGGACGTGGTCACGCTCTTCCACTACCTGACGGGCCGCTCGCGGACGCCGTCGTTCTCCACGCTGGTCGTCGCTCCCCTCGCCATGCGCTCGACGTTCGTCCGGCTCGTCGAGAACGAGATCTCCAACTGCGAGTCGGGCCGGCCGGCGCGGATCGTGTGCAAGATGAACCAGCTCGAGGATCCGGAGATGTGCGAGCTCCTGTCGCGCGCATCGCAGGCAGGTGTCCCGATCGATCTCGCCGTTCGCGGTCTCTGCACCCTCGCGCCCGGGGTCCCAGGCGTGACCGACAACCTGCGTATCCGCTCGGTCGTCGGCCGGTTCCTCGAGCATTCGCGGATCTTCCACTTCGCAGCGGGATCCGAGGATCCGCTCGACGGCGAGTTCCTGATCGGGTCCGGCGACTGGATGCACCGGAACCTCTCGAACCGTGTGGAAGCTGCCGCTCCGATCCGGACACGCAGCCTGCGCGCCCGGCTCTGGGAGATCCTCCAGGTCACGCTGGCCGACCGGCGCAACGCCTGGGAGATGCAGCCGGACGGCTCGTACGTCCAGCTCTTCCCCGGGGACGACGACCCCACCGAGGAAGGCACTCACGCGACGCTGATGCACCTCGCGCTCGCGCGGCACGGCCTCCACCGCGACGACGGCGCCTGACGCGGAGACCGATCGGCCGGCCAAAGTAGGCTGGCGCCTCCGACCAGAGAGAGGAGCCGACTGATGCCCTACGTCCTGTCGACGGCCTGGATCGTCCCGGGCAAGACCGAACGCCTCCGCGAGTGGTACGCGGAGCTCGAGCACCGGAAGGACGAGGCCTTCCAGACCCTCGACAACGAAGGAGTGCGGCAGGAGGTCGCGTACATCCTCCCGACCGAGCATGGCGAGCTGCTCGCGGTCTTCATCGAGGTCGACGACATGGACTCGGCAAACGAGGCCTTCTTCTCGTCGCCGTTCGAGATCGACCGGCAGCACCGCGAGGTCATGGACGAGTGCACGATCGGCGGCTCGGAGGGCCGGCGCTACGCCGAGCTCATGTACGCGTTCCAGAACCCCCGGACGCCCCAGCCAACCTAGGGGTCCGACCCCTCGAGCCACCCCGCCTCCGTTCTCGGAACGGAGGCGACGAGCCGCGCCGTGTACGGATGGGTGGGCGCGTCCAGGACGCGCGCGACCGGGCCTGACTCGACGACCTCGCCGTTGTAGAGGACGTAGACCCGGTCGACCACCTGCCGGACCACGGCGAGATCGTGGGTGATGAAGAGGTACCCGAGGCCGAGCTCGGCGCGGAGCGACGAGAAGAGATTGAGGATCTGGGCCTGGACGGACACGTCGAGCGCCGAGACCGGCTCGTCGCAGACGAGCAGCCGCGGCTGGAGCGCGAGCGCCCGTGCGACCGCGACGCGCTGGCGCTCGCCGCCCGAGAGCGCGACCGGCTTCCGGCCCGCGTAGTGGGCGGGGAGACCGACCCGAGCCAGCAGGTCGACCTCGCTCGTCTGCGGAGCGGGCCCGACAGACAGGGCCTCGCGTAACGTCGCGCCGACCGTCATCACGGGGTTCAGCGACGAGTAGGGATCCTGGAAGACCATCTGCACGCGCCGGCGCAGCTGCCGCCGCTGCCCGACCTTGAGGCGCGCGTAGTCGGAGGCGTCGATCCCGTCGATCACGATCTCGCCGCCGGTCGGCGTCTCCAGGCCGACGATGCAGCGGGCGAGCGTCGTCTTGCCCGACCCCGACTCGCCCACGAGGCCCACGCTCTCCCCGTCTCCGACCGCGATCGAGACCTCCTTGAGGGCCGTGACCTCGCCCTGGCCGCGGCGCTTGGCGAACCGCTTCTGCACACCCCGGACCGCCACGAGCGCATCCCCGACAGGCTCCGCGGCTGCGTGCTCCACGATGGCGCGCTCGTCCCACGAGCGCCGGCTCGCGACGAGCTCGTCTCGGATCTCCTCGAGGCGAACGCAGGCCGACAAGCGACCCGGAGCGACCTCGCGCAGTGGGGGCGCGCCGGTCGCGCACTGCGGGGCTGCCCAGCTGCAGCGCGTGACGAAGGGGCACTGGCCGGCGACGTCGTCCGGCGAGGGCACCGAGCCCTCGACGACGGGCAGCTCGGCAAACCGGCGGTCGACCGCCGGCTCGGACAGCAGGAGCCCGAGCGAGTACGGGTGCAGCGGCTCGGCCTCGAGCTCGGCCGCCGGGCCGAGCTCGAGCACCGACCCGGCGTAGAGCACGTAGATCCGGCGGCAGATCGAGAACGCGACCCGCAGGTCGTGCGTGATCAGGACGAGCCCCATCCCGCGCGCCTCCTGCACCCGGCGCGAGGAGCGCGAGGATCTCCCGCTGGGTCGTCACGTCGAGCGCCGTCGACGGCTCGTCGGCGATCAGGATGTTCGGGTCGCTGGCGAGGGCGGCGGCGAGCGCGACCCGCTGCTGCATCCCGCCGGAGAGCTGGAACGGGTACCGGTCGACGACCGCCGGCTCCCGGATGCCGACCTCGGCGAGCCGCCGGATCGCCTCCGCTGCCGGTTGCGCTCCCGCGCGGTCTCCACGATCTGGGGGCCGACGCGCATGAGCGGGTTCAGCATCGTGAACGGGTCCTGGAGGAGCAGCGAGATCTCACGGCCGCGCACGCGCCGGAGCGCGCGCTCCGACATGCCGAGGACGTCCTGGCCGTTGACGCGGACCGCTCCCTGCGCGTGCACGCCGGGCGGCAGCAGCCCGATCAGCGCACGGGCGGTCAGCGACTTCCCGCTGCCGGATTCGCCGACGATCCCGACGGTCTCGCCCGGCGCCACGTCGAGGTCCAGGCTGCGGACGATGGTGCGGGTGCCCTGCGGCCGAGCCGCGCCTCGATCCTGCAGGCCCTCGACCGAGAGGGAAGGGGGCGCGGCGCTCACCGGGCACGGCCCGCGGTCGGCGAGTCGTTCCGAGAGCCAGTCGCCCGACGATGTTGACGCTCACGGCGACCAGGACGATCGCGATCCCGGGGGCCAGCGCGGCCTCCGGGATGTCGAGCAGCAGATTGCGGCTGTCCGAGAGCATGCGGCCCCAGTCGGCGGTGCCCGGCCCGACGCCGAGCCCGAGGAACGAGAGCGAGGCGAGCGCCACGATCGCGAACGCGAACGTCAGGAAGGCGTTCGCCAGGGCGACCGGCAGCACGTTCGGCCAGATGTGGCGGTACATGATCCGCGCGGTCGGAGAGCCCGAGCAGTCGGGCCGCCTCGACGTACGGACGGTTGCGTTGCGCGAGCGTCGCCGCGCGGACGATCCGGGTGTCGACCGGCGCGAAGAGCACGACCAGCAGGCCGACCGCGAGGAAGTAGCCGCCGCCGAGGACGCCGACGACGACGATCGCGACGAGCAGCGCCGGCAGCGCGTAGACGAAGTCGACGATGCGCGAGATCGCCGAGTCGGCGGTGCCGCCGCGATAGCCGGCCAGCAGGCCGAAGAAGTTGCCGATCAGCATCGCGCCGGCGGCGATGAGCGCCGGGCCGATGATCGCCGTCCGTGCCCCGACGATCGTGCGCGAGAAGATGTCGCGGCCGAGATCGTCCGTGCCGAGCAGGTGGGCGCGGCTCGGGCCCTGGAGGCTCCCGAAGCAGGTCCTGCTCGTTCGGGTCGTGCGGCGCGATCCACGATCCGAGCGATCGCGCAGGCGATGGCGACGACGAGGATGATCGCGGCCAGCACGACGGGCACGGACAGCGCCGCCGCCGCGACCGTGGCCGGACGGACGGCTCGATCTCGGCGACGAGGTCGCTCATGCGCTCGCCCTGTCGAAGGTGACGCGCGGGTCGACGAGCACGTAGACGAGGTCGGCGATCAGGTTGATCGAGGACGACGATCGTCGCGATCAGCATCGCGAGGGCCTGGACGACGGGGATGTCGAGGTTCTGGACCGAGTCGACGAGCAGCGAGCCGAGACCCGGCAGCGCGAACGTCACCTCGACGAGCACCGTGCCGGCCAGCATGTACGCGAGGAGCAGGCCGCCGGCCGTCACGATCGGCAGGAGCGCGTTGCGCAGCGCGTAGGCGGAGAGGACCCGCTGCCGGCCGATCCCGCGCGCGCGCGCGAACGTGACGTAGTCCTGTTCGAGCGAGTTGATCACCGCCGCGCGCGTGAGCTTCACGATGAGCCCGATTCCCGTCAGAGCCAGCGCGATCGCCGGCAGCGTCAGGTGCCGGACGCGGTCGACCGACGCCGCTGCCCTGACCGAAGACCGGGAACCAGCCGAACTCGACGGCGAAGACGTAGAGGAGCAGGATCCCGGTCGCGAAGGCGGGCGCGCTGACCCCGAGGACGCTGACCGCCGACGATCGCCGCGGTCGGCCGAACGCTGCCGTTTCAGCGCGGCCGCAGATGCCGAGCGGGACGCCGACGAGGATCGTGAGCAGGAAGGCGAAGAACCCGAGCTGAAGCGTGAGGACGAAGCGCTCCCGGAGCACGTCGACGACCGGCTCGTTCGTGCGGATCGAGCGGCCGAAGTCGAACCGGATGGCGCCGCGCGCCCAGTCCAGGTACTGCACGAAGAACGAGTCGTTGAGGTGGTACTGCGCTCGGATCGCCGCGATCGTCTGCGGGCGTCGACGGCCTCGCGCCCAGGAGCAGCTGCTCCGGGCTCCCCGGGGCGAGGTAGAGGAGGCTGAAGACGACGAACGAGATGAGGACGAGCAGCACCACGAGCGCGGCGAGGCGCCGGGCGATGAAGAGCGCGAGGTTCCTCGTGCTCACCTGGCTACCGCGGCTCCGCTCCCCGGGCGGCTAGGCCCGGGGAGTGGAGTCGCGAAACCGGCCGCGCCCTACTTGGCCGAGATCTGGAGCGCCCACGGCGTGTACAGGTACCACGTCCCGAAGCCCTGGTAGCGCAGCTTGGTGCTGATGGCCATCGCGATGTCCTGGTACCAGATCGGGACGTACGGCACGTCGGTGGCGGCGAGGCGGAGCGCCGCCTTGATCGCGGCGGCACGGGCCGCAGGCGTCCTCGCGTTCTGCTGCTTCGCGAGCAGCTGGTCCATCTGCGGCGACTTGTAGTTCGCCGTGTTGAAGTTGTTCTTCACCGCGCCCTTGCTGTCGTAGATGAAGTGCAGGGCGTCGGCAGCATCGGGGTAGTCCACGCCCCAGCTGATGATCTGCGGGCCGAGCGGGCTCGGGTGGGCGTAGATCGTGGCGAACCACTGGTCGACCGGCTGCTCCTTGACGGTCAGGTTGATGCCCAGCTTCTTCAGGCTCTGACTCAGCTGGAGGGCAGCCTTGCCGAGCGTCGCCTCGGCGTCCGGGTACGGCAGCGTCGCGTTGAAGCCGTCCGCGTACTTCGACTTCGCGAGCTCCGCCTTCGCCTTCGCCAGGTTGTACGAGTACTGCGGCAGCGAGTTGTTGAAGGCCCTGGCCTGGGGCACGCTGATCAGGCCGCCCCACTGCTCCGGCGGCGGCATGCTCGGGGCGGTCTGGCCGTAGCCGTGGAGCACCGCCTTCACGAGGCCCGCCCGGTCGAACGAGTACGCGATCGCGCGGCGCACGTGCACGTCGTTCAAGGGCTCGATCGCCGTGTCGAGCGACAGGTACGCGGTCCGCAGCTCCGGTGCGAGCTGGATGCCCACGCCCGAGAGCTTCTTCCACTGGTCGATCGCGTCCTGGGAGATCCGGAAGGAGCCGTCGAGCTCCCCCTGGCGCATGGCGAGGAGCCGGGTCGCGTCGTTGATGATGACCTTGAGCGAGATGGAACGGACCTTCGGGCGCCCGCCCCAGTAGCCGTCGAAGGCCGTCAGCTCGATGTCCTCGTCGCCCTTGAAGCTCGTGAAGCGGAAGGGACCGGTGCACACGGGCAGCGCCTGCGACGTGCCGATGTCCTTCAGGTGCGCCTGCCAGTACTTCTTCTCGAGGATGTAGGTGACCGCCGGGGCGTAGCGGAAGTAGGGGTCGGGGTGCGTCAGCTTGACGGTGACCCGGTCGCCCTTCGCCGTGATCGACTTGACCGACGTGTAGAACGCCGCGATCTGCGAGCCCGCCTTGGAGCTGGCGGCGCGCTGGAGCGAGTAGACGACGTCCGCCGGAGTCAGCGTCGTCCCGTCCCAGAACTTCACGTCTGGGCCGGATCCGATACGTGCGCGTGAGGATGTTCGGCGCCCCGGACGAAACGGCGAGCCCCGGCACGAGCTTGCCGAAGCGGTCGTACTTGACGAGCGTCTCGCAGCCGAGCGAGACGACGGTCGCCGTACCGGAGTCGGCCGAGTGGGTGTACTCGAGCCCTCGAATCGAGGCGCCCAGGCCCCACGTCAGATGCTGGACGTCGCCGGTGGTCGCGCGGGTCCGCGCGGACGCGCCGGTGGCGAGCGCCGCACAGCAGATGGCCAGAATGATCGCCGCAATTCGGCGACTACCACGGGGGTGCCGGGCGCGCATATGTCCTCCTATCGGGACGGCGGAAGGCGGCAACCTACAACGTTGGATCCAGAAGTTCAACGATCGGTCCCGCGCGCTCGATAAGCGCGGCTGATAGAAGGCGCTGCGTGGGCGGACACAATCGCTGGCACCCTTCGGTCGAGCCGATCGCGCGGGTGAAACCCGGGGAGACGCTGACGCTCGACGCCCCGCTCGGGACCGGCGACCAGATCGGCTTCGAGAGCACGTCCGACGACCTGCTCACGGTCGATCTCTCGAACGACCTGCTCGCGGGCCCGGTCTTCGTCGAGACGGCGGAGCCGGGCGACGTGCTCGTCGTCGAGCTCGTCGACATGGCGCCCGCGGACTTCGGGTTTACGGCCGTGTTCCCGGGCTTCGGCTTCCTCGCCGACCTCTTCCCGGATCCGTATCTGGTCACGTGGCGTCTCGACGGTGCGCTACGCACGCTCCGACGAGCTACCCGGCTTCGCGGTCCCGGCCGACCCGTTTCCCGGGACGATCGGCGTCGCGCCCTCCGAGGCATTGCTCGCCGACATTCACCGGCGCGAGGACGAGCTGGCTGCCCGCGTGGGCCTCGACCTCTCCGACTTCTCGCCGCCGCCGGTCCCGGCACGGCGCGGTCGGACGGGCTCGGCCTGCTCCCGCCACGCGAGATCGGAGGCAACCTCGACCTGCGCCAGTTCGTCCGGGGTGCCCGACTGTTCCTGCCGGTGCATGTCCCGGGGGCGTTGCTGTCCCTCGGCGACTGCCACTACGCGCAGGGCGACGGCGAGGTGTGCGGCAGCGCGATCGAGATCGGGGCGCAAGTGACGATCAGGGTCGACGTCGTCCACCAGCCGTCCTGGCGACCGCGGTTTCCAGCGGTCGAGGCGCCTGCGCGGCCCGCGCGGGAGGCCATCGTCACCACCGGCATCCCGGTGACGGACGGGAACCAGAACGAGCTGCTCGACATCGGGCTCGCGGCACGGCGTGCGCTGCTCGAGATGATCGACTTCCTGGAGACGGTCCACGGTGTGAGGCGCGAGGCTGCGTACGCCCTGTGCAGCGTGGCAGCCGACCTGCGCATCGCACAGGCCGTCGACCTCCCGAACGCGCTGGTCTCGCTGGCGCTCCCGCTCGACGTGTTCGAGCGCTACGCGAGCCCGTCGTAGCGGACGAAGAGCTCTCGCGCCGCGCGCCGGCCGAGGTCGAGATGCGCCACCCGGAAGCGCTCGTTGGGCGCGTGGATGTTGCCGTCCGGGACATCGAAGCCCGTGATGAGCGCCGGGATGCCGCGCGCTTCGAGCGCCGGCGCGATCGGCAGCGAGCCGCCCGTACGGACGAGGACGGGCGCCACTCCGATCGCGTGCTCGAACGCTGCCCGCGCGAGGGTGATCGCCGGCGTGTCCGCCCGTGTGGAGGATGCTTCGCAGGCCGCCCAGAGGTCGATGCCGACCCTGGCAGCCGGCGGAGCGGCGGCGCGGAGGAGCTGCTCGAGGTTGGCGGCGATCCGCGCAACGGACTGGCCGGGCGCGAGCCGCATCGAGAGGTTCGCCTCGGCCCGCGCGGGCACGATCGTCTTCATCAGCTGGGGGGAACCGCCCTCGAGGCCGTGCACGTCGAGCGAGGGCTCGGCCCATGTACGCGGGTAGAACTCCGCCGCCGCGCCGGGATCGGCCGGAAGCACACCCTGATCGGCCAGAATCTCCTCGCCCTTCGGAAGGAGGCGCCACGACTGCGAGCTCCGCGTCCCCGGGCGGGATCGTCCCCTCGCGCAGCGGCTCCGGCAGTGCCCCGTCACGGGGAGTGACGGCGGCGAGCATCTCCACCAGGACGTGCATCGCGTTGAGGCCCGCACCGCCGAAGACGCCGGAGTGGACGTCCCGGCGTCCGGTCTCCACCGTCACGTGGAAGTAGGCCGTGCCGCGCGTTCCCAGATAGAAGGCCGGAATGTCGGCGGTGAGCATCGCGGTGTCGAACACCACGCATGCGTCGGCGCCGCGCGAGTCGGCGGCCACCCAATCGGCCGCGCTGCGCCCGCCCACCTCCTCCTCGGCGTCGGAGACGACGCGGACATTCACGGGGAGCGCGCCCTCGGCGGCGAGCCGGCGCGCGGCGTCGAGGAGGATCCAGAGCTGCGCCTTGTCGTCCGCCACGCCGCGACAGTGCAGCCAGCCGTCTCGGACCGTCGGCTCGAACGGCGGCGTCTCCCAGAGCTCGATCGGGTCGGGCGGCTGGACGTCCACGTGGCCGTAGACGAGGACGGTGGGCGCGCGGTGGGCCTCGCGTGACGCCGGGATCTCGCCGACTGCCAGGCGTCCGCTGGTCCCGTCGACGATCCCGGCTTCGCCGCCCGAACGCCGGACGAATGAGACAACCCACTCGAGAGCGAGCTCCAGGTCGGTCGCGTGGGCCGGGTCCGTGCTGACGCTCGGGATCCGCAGAAGATCGAGCAGCTCGTCGAGGTCGTCAGGCCCCACCTGGCGACCCTAGATGCATCAGCCAGAGGAGCAGCGCGACTGCTACGGAATTGCGGCCGAAACCGGCCGAACGAGGCCCGTGGCTCGATAGGCCGCGTAGGCCTTCACGGCTTCGAAGTCGTGAAGGCGACGATCCGGGAAGAACCACTCGCGGAATGCGAGCCAATCCAGCGCCGACGGCGTCTTCCCGACCTCCACGCCGGCCGTCACATACCGCCCACCCTCGTTCTCCCATGCGCTGGCGTCGTCGTGCGCCTCGGTCAGCGTCAGCCCGCGTGACTCCCGAACCACCAGCTCGACCCCGTCGATCGATGGTGCGTCGCCGCCCATGATGAGGCGGAGGCGTGGGCGAGCAACGAAACGCGGGTCGGCGTGGCCGTGCCGCCGCGCGTTTTCGACCGTCACGTCCGCCGGCCCGGCAGGAGACCGAAGAAGCGTCGGGACGGCCGCTTGTCGGGCAACGTGGTCAGCCCGGGGGTCCGACTCTCGCTCGCCCCGGTGACCTTCTCGGCCTCGACGGGCTTGTCGTGCGAATACTCATGCAGCGTTGCAGTCGGCTCGCTCACAGCACTCTCCTCTTGACGATCGTTGAAGGACCCCGCGCGCCGGGGTCTCCCGGGCACCAAGGCCTGGTGTGGCAGTCGAGGAGAGGAAGCGAAGCCTCCGCGGCTTCCGCGCTAGGTCTACGCGCAGCAGCAACCATAGCATCTTTGTGACAATTCGAACGATTAACGTCTCGGGCGGCGCCAACCGTCGCCCACGTTCCGAGACAGGTAGGATCGTTCGTTGGAGACACCGAGCCAGTCGCGCTGACGGTCTGAGTTCTTGCCGTCGAGTCGCCAGCTCTTCTTCCTCGTTGCGTCCATAGCCCAGCCGAGCTGAGGCAGCCGATCGGAGGCGTACGCCTCCGCGGTGCTGTCCGCTCGCGCCCACCATCGAAGAGAGGAGCAACACGTGACCGCAGTAGCCACCGAAGCGTTGACCGCGGAGGCGATGATCAGGCTCGCGCGCGAACAGGTCGATTTCTTCAACACCGGCAACTGGGATGGGCTTCAGGCCATGCTTACCGCCGATGCCCGCTACAACGAGCTCGCCACCCAGCGCAAGGTCGAAGGCCCCGCGAACATCATCGAGCTCTTCAAGGGCTGGAAGACCGCGATGCCCGATGCCGCCGGCACAGTGACGAGCGCCATCGGGAGCGGCAACACCGCGGTACTGGAAGTGACGTGGAAGGGCACGCACACCGGCCCGCTCGTAACGGCAGAAGGAACGATCCCGGCGTCGGGCAAGCGCCAGGAGACGCCCGCCGCCATCGTCTACACCTTCGAGGGCGCGAAGATCAAGGAGAGCCGCCAGTACTTCGACTTGATGACGCTCCTCAAGCAGATCGGCGCGCAGCCTAAGTAAGCGCCGGCCCGAGACACCGGAAGGGGCGGCCGTCCGGACGGCACGGCCGCCCTTTTTTGCCCCCGAAACAGCCTGTGATCTCATCGTTCAGATGACGGCTAGAGACGACATCGCGATCGTCGCAGCCCAGCTCGCGGATCTCACCCGACACGTCGACGATCTCGAGCGTCAGCTCAAGGAACGTGCCAACAGCCAGCAGGAGCGTGCCGAGGTTCAGCAGGAGCGGATCGACCTGGCAGCGCGAGAGCTGGCCGAGGTCAGTGAACGGTTGCAGGCTGCGGCCGACGCGCTCCGCGAGTCGATCTGAAGACCGCGCTTGGGCACGCCGACCGGGCGCGGAAGCTCCTGGGGCGAGTCGCGCGGAACCCAGTACCTTGTCGCATCTCATGCCATCGCCGACGCCGATGGAACGGCCGAGAGGCCCCGGTGGCCAACCGCTCACGACCGCGGAGCGGATCGAGCGCGGGAAGGCTGCCCGGGTCGGTGCGCCGAGGTCGAGCCACGGCGAGTGGAAGCCGGCGCCCGATCGACCCGACCCGGTTGCGCTGCTCGAGGAGCAGAGCGCGGATCGGGTGGAGGAGCTCGTCCCCGTGCGCCACGGCCGGATGCTCGTGTCGCCGTTCACCTTCTTCCGGGGCGCGGCGCTGATCATGGCGGCCGATCTCGCGCCGACCCCGCGCGCGGGCATCACCGTTCAGCTCTGCGGCGACGCCCACCTCTCGAACTTCGGAGTCTTCGCGTCACCCGAGCGGAAGATGCTGTTCGACATCAACGACTTCGACGAGACCCTCCCTGGCCCCTGGGAGTGGGACGTCAAGCGGCTCGCGGCCAGCTTCGAGGTCTGCGGGCGCGAGCTGGGCTTCAGCGCCTCGGACCGCCGCGATGTCGTCATCGCGGCGGTCGCGGCCTATCGCACGATCATGCGCCACGCCGCGAAGATGCGGGCGCTCGACGTCTGGTACGACCACATCGACGGCGACGAGATCCTGGCCGGGATCGACGCCGCGGTGCAGCAGAAGCGCCTGGGAAAGGCCGAGGCGAGGGAGGCGGTGGAGGACATCGCCAGGGCACGGACGCGCGACCACCTTCGTGCCTTCTCGAAACGAGCCGCGATCGCGGACGGCGAGTGGCGGTTCGTGGCGGATCCACCGCTGATCGTGCCGCTTCACGATCTTGCTCCCCCGGGGATCGCGCGCGACGAGCTCGATGCGTGGATCGGCTTCCTGGTCAGCACGTACCGCGAGTCGCTGGCGCGCGAGCACCATCCGCTCGAGGAGTACCGCCTCGTCGACACCGCACGCAAGGTGGTCGGCGTCGGGAGCGTCGGCACGCATGCCTGGATCCACCTCTTCGTCGGCCGCGACGAGAGCGACCCCTTGATCCTGCAGTCGAAGGAGGCGCAACCATCCGTCCTCGAGCGGTTCCTGCGGGACAGCACCTACTCGAACTCCGGCCAGCGCGTAGTCGTCGGCCAGCACCTGATGCAGGCGGCGACCGACATCTTCCTGGGCTGGTGGCAGGTCACCGGCCTGGATGGGCGGCAGCGCGATTACTACACCAGGCAGCTGCACGACTGGAAGGGCAGCGTCGAGCCGGAGACCTTTCGCGTCCAGGGCGCGACGGTCTACGCGGAGCTGTGCGGCGCCACGCTCGCTCGCGCCCACGCGCGCTGGGGAGACCGGATCGCGATCGCCACCTATCTCGGCAAAGGCGACGCATTCGACCGGGCGATCGCGCGGTTTGCCGCGGCCTACGCCGATCAGAACGAGCGCGACTTCGAGGCGTTCGCCGAAGCCGCCAAGACCGGCAGGATCGAGGCGGAAACGAGCCTTTAGCCGCAGGGCCGCTCCCCCGCCGCGAGCCTTGTGCGTACTTCCGAGCAACGGCCCCCGCGGAATCGCCGATGCGTCGCGACCGCGGGCGGGTTAGTCCCGAAGTACGGAATTCCATCGGCGCGGAGGTCACTCATGTCCGTACGTGCCACACGTTTCGAGCACCTCGAGGTGCTCCTGCCCGGCCTGCCGGGCGCAGCCGACCTCGCCGACGTCTGGCTGGTCCACGCGCTCGACAGCCTCTTCGACGCCTGCGAGCTGCCTGCCATGAGCCGTGCGAAGCTCGTCGAGTCCGGCGTCGACGTCTTCGATCCCGACCAGTTCGAGTGCGAGCACGACGAGACCGCGGAGCTACGCCGTGTCGATGCCTGCCGCCGGGCGATCGCGTTCGCCGCGCTCGGCGCCGAGGCTCGGCTCAACCGCGTGCTCAAACGGTTCGAGCTCGCACGGCCGGGGCTCGCACGGCTCGCTCCGGTCGAGCGCTTCCATCGCGCCCGCCGACTGCGGGACAGGTTCGACCCGGTCGAGTGCGCGGAGCTCGACGACCTCGTCACCGAGGTCTTCGGTGCGCGCGGCGAGCTCGTCTGCGAGAGCGGCCCGCCGACCGCCTCCTCGCCCCAGGCGCTGATCCACCTGACCCCATGGCGGGCGCGGGCCATCGTCGAGGCCGGCGCCGAGATCTGCTGTTGCCTCGCGACCCTGGCGGCCGAGGAGGAGCCGGTCACGGCGCACGTCGTCCGCGAGGCCGCCGCCGCGCTCGCGGCCCGGGCCGAGCACCTTTCACCGTTCGTGGCCGCGGCCACGAACGGCAGCGAGTTCCCTCCTTACGTGGCGGGCTCGTGACCGAGGACGCCAACGAGATCCCCGGCGCGGCCGAGGACGGCTTCTTCGGGATCCGGTTCGAGTCGATCGGCGGGCTCGGTGCGCACCTGGCCGGCCAGATCCTCGCCGAAGCCGGCGTCCTCGGCTGCGGCCTGAACGGCTCGCACTTCTCGTCGTATGGCTCCGAGAAGAAAGGGTCGCCGGTGCGCTCGTTCGTGCGCTTCTGCCCGAGCGCCGCGGACGTCCGTCGCAGCGACCCGATCGAACGGCCGCAGGTGATCGTCGTGTTCCACGAGGCGCTCATCGACTCGCCGAGCGTCACCGCGGGCCTCGTCGCGGGCGGGACGGTCATCGCGAACACGTCCGCCGGCATCGACGAGACGCACGGGCGCCTCGCCGTCGGAGGGGCGACGGTTGCGGTCGTCGACGGGCTGCGCATCGCGGTCGAGGAGTCGACGCGCGTCAACAGCGTGATGCTCGGCGCCGTTGCGCGCGTCTGCTCGTTCGTCGACACCGCGGTGATCCGCCGGACGCTGGCGGACAAGCTCGGCCGCCGCTACCCGCAGCTCGTCGAGGCCAACCTGCACGCGTTCGATCGCGGCTTCGACGAGCTGCAGCAGCGCACGTTCACCGGGGACGGGGCGGTGCGCGCGCCCGACCGCGTCACGCCGGCGTTCGGGTACCTCGAAGCGCCCATCGGCGGCACGATCCTCGACCCGGGCAGCAGCGTCGTGCGCGACCTCAGCACCTCGCGCGAGGGCTTCATCCCGGCGCTCAACCTCGAGAAGTGCGTCCACTGCGGGCTCTGCGACGTCGTCTGCCCGGACCTCTGCTTCGTGTGGGAGCGCCTGGGTGAGGACGAGGTGCGCCTGCGCGGCATCGACTACCGCTACTGCAAGGGCTGCCGCAAGTGCACCGAGGTCTGCCCCACCGGCGCGCTCACCGAGATCCGCGAGGAGCCGGGCTGGGCCGCCGCCCATCGCGTCCCGCTCTACCCGTTGCTGGAGGCGACGGCCTGATGGCGGCGGTGCTCGCACCGACGGCGGCCGAGCAGGTCACCGACTTCCGGAGTGGCAACGAGATGGCCGCCATCTCGGCGAAGCACATCGACTTCCACGTGATGGGCTACTACCCGATCACGCCCTCGACCGAGATCGCCGAGAACCTCGACGCCATGCGCGCCGAGGGCGAGCACCAGATCGTCATGATCCCGGCCGACGGCGAGCACGGCGCGGCGGGCATCTGCTACGGCGCCTCCACCGGGGGTGGGCGGGTCTTCAACGCGACCAGCTCGCAGGGGCTCCTCTACTCGCTCGAGCAGCTCCCCGTCCAGTCGGGGACCCGCTTCCCGATGCTGCTCGACATCGCGACCCGGGCGGTGAGCGCCCCGCTCGACATCCGCGGCGACCACTCCGACATCTATTTCGCGCTCAACACCGGCTGGCTGATCTTCCTCGCGCGCGACCCGCAGGCCGTCTACGACCTCAACGTCGTCGCGCTGCGTGTCGCCGAGCACCCCAAGGTGCAGCTGCCGGCGATGGTCGCCTTCGACGGCTTTTTCACGAGCCACCAGAAGCGGCGCGTCGAGTACTTCGCCGACCCGGAGGTCATCCGCGACTACCTCGGCCCCGTCCCGGAGCGCGTGACCGCGCTCGACCCGCGCAACCCGGTGACGATCGGGCCGTACATGAACGACCCCGACCTGATCAACAACAAGTACCAGCTGACCCTCGCGATGGAGGCCGCGCACCAGGTCATCCCGGCCGAGCTCGCGGCCTACGCGGAGCTGAGTGGACGGCGCTACGACGTGCTCAACCGGTACCGGATGGACGACGCCGAGGTCGCACTCTTCCTGCTCAACTCCGCCGCCGAGACCGCGAAGGACGCGGCCGACCGGCTGCGCGACGAGGGGATCCGAGCGGGCGTCGTCAGCCCGAACGTCATCCGGCCGTTCCCGGCGGCCGAGCTGCGCGAGGCGCTTCGCGGCGTGCGCGCGCTCGTCATCGGCGAGCGGGCCGACTCCTACGGGGCCCACGGCGGCAGCCTCGGGCACGAGGTCAAGTCGGCGCTGAAGGACGACCCGGGCAACACGACCCTGTGCCTCGACCGCGTCTACGGCCTCGGCGGCCGCGACTTCTACTCCGAGGATGCCGATGCGCTCTTCCGGCTCGCGCTCGACGCCGCCGACGCCGGCCGGGTCGAGACGCCGTTCGACTACTACGGCGTCGTCGCGGAGGTGCACCCGCCGGCGCGAAAGCGGCTGCCCCCGATCACGCCGGAGGAGGCGAGCAGCGACGGCCTGATCACCGTCGAGCCGGGGGCCGACGGGCGGCTGCAGGTCGAGACGCCGCCCGCCTGGCAGCTTGCGGCGCGGCCGAAGGCGGTCGCGCCCGGCCACAGCGCGTGCCCGGGCTGCGGCGTGTTCCCCGCGCTGAACACGTTCTTCAACGGGCTCCAGGGCGACGTTGTGGTCCTCTACCAGACCGGCTGCGCAATGGTCGTGAGCACCGGCTACCCGTTCACGTCGCACCGGATCACCTACGTCCACAACCTGTTCCAGAACGGCGCAGCGACGCTCGCCGGCCTGGTCGAGATGTTCCACGAGCGCATCCGGCGCGGCGAGCTGCCCGCCGGCGACGACATCACCTTCGTGATGGTCACCGGCGACGGCGGCATGGACATCGGGACGGGCGCGGCCATCGGCGCCGCGATCCGGAACCACGGCTTCATCGTCGTCGAGTACGACAACGAGGGCTACATGAACACCGGCGCGCAGCTGAGCTACTCGACGCCGATGGGCCACATGACATCGACGAGCCACGTCGGCCCGGCGGAGACCGGCAAGGCCTTCCATCACAAGGACATGCCGCAGATCATGGCCGCGACGAACATCCCGTACGTCTTCACGGGCGTCGAGGGGTACCCCGTCGACCTGGTCGCGAAGGCGGCCAAAGCGCAGTGGTACGCCAACCACGAAGGGATGGCGTACGGCAAGGTGCTCATCTCCTGTCCGCTCAACTGGCGGACCGAGGACCGCGCGGGCGTGGAGATCGTGCAGGCGGCGGTCGACTCGTGCTTCTTCCCCCTGTACGAGATCGAGCGCGGCCTGACGACCATCACGTACGACCCCGACGCGCTCGGCCGGCGCGTCGCCGTCGCGGACTGGCTGCGCCGCATGGGGAAGACGAAGCACCTCGTCCGGCCGGAGAACGCCGACCTGCTCGAGCGGATCGAAGTCGAGGTGGAACGCCGCTGGCAGCGGCTCAAAGCGATGAACGAGCACCCACTCCTGTGATGGACGCCCTCCTGGACACCACCGCCACCGTCGTCGAGAAGCGGCAGCTGACCGACGTGACGACGCTGCTCCGCATCCACGCGCCGCTCGTCGCCCACAACGCAGCCCCCGGCCAGTTCGTGATCGTGCGGGTCAGCGAGCGCGGCGAGCGCGTCCCGATCAGCCTCACGGACTTCGACCGCGACGCCGGGACGATCACCCTCGTCGTCCAGGTCGTGGGCAAGACCAGCGCGCTCATCTGCGCGCTCCAGGAGGGAGAGGAGGTGCTCGACGTGGCCGGCCCGCTCGGCCGGCCCGTCGAGCTGCCTGCTGCCGGCCATGCCGTCCTGATCGGCGGCGGGTTCGGCGCGGGAGCCATCTTCCCGCTCGCGCGGGAGCTCGCCTCGAGGGGAGTGCGCGTGTCGGCAATCGTCGGCGCGCGCACACGCGAGCTGCTCATCCTTCGCGAGCTCCTCGAGCCCGTCTGCGATGCGTACCACGTCTGCACGGACGACGGGTCGCTCGGCTACCACGGCTTCGTGACCGGGCGGCTCGACGAGCTCCTCGCCGCCGGCGAGGGCTACACGTCGTGCTTTGCCGTCGGGCCCATGCCGATGATGCGGGCCGTCGCCGGGACGGCCGGGCGGTGGCAGCTGCCCGCGCAGGTCTCGCTCGACCCGCTGATGGTCGACGGGACGGGCATGTGCGGCGGCTGCCGCGTCACCGTCGGCGGCGCAGCGAAGTTCGCCTGCGTCGACGGCCCGTTCTTCCCCGCGGACGCGATCGACTTCGACGAGGCCGAGGACCGCAAGCAGATGTACGCGGCCGACGAGCGCAGCGCCTGCGAGCTGGCGGAGGCGTAACGATGCCCATCGTCTACCCGAAGAAGATCGAGATGCCGTGCGCCGACCCACAGGAGCGGCGATCGAGCTGGGACGAGGTCGCGCTCGGCTACACCGTCGAGCGCGCCGTCTGGGAGGCGCGGCGATGCCTCCAGTGCCAGGAGCCGCTGTGCGAGCTCGGATGCCCGGTCAACGTGCCGATTCGCGAGTTCGTGCGCGAGGTGGCGCTCGGCCGCTTCGACGAGGCGGCGCGCGTGATCCGGCGCAAGAACCTGCTGCCGGCGATCTGTGGGCGCGTCTGCCCGGTCGAGCACCAGTGCGAGGCGCACTGCGTGCTGCGCGACCGGCAGGAGCCCGTCGCGATCGGCCGTCTGGAGCGGTTCGTCGCCGACTGGGAGCGAAGCCACGGCGGGGCGACCGCGATCACACCGGCCGAGCACCGACCGGAGAAGATTGCGATCGTCGGCTCGGGGCCGGCCGGGCTGACCGCGGCGAGCGACCTGGCGCAGCTCGGCTACCACGTCACCGTCATGGAGGCGCTGCACGCCTTCGGCGGTGTGCTCCGGTACGGCATTCCCGAGTACCGCCTGCCCAAGGCGATCGTCGACGAGGACGTCGAGAACCTGAAGGCGATGGGCGTCGAGTTCGCGCGCGACGTGATCGTCGGCAAGACGGTCACGATCGAGCAGCTCTCGAGCGAGCTCGGCTTCGACGCGATCTTCGTCGGGACCGGCGCCGGCTGCCCCGTCTTCCTGAATGTCCCGGGCGAGAACCTGAAGGGCGTCTACTCGGCCAACGAGTTCCTCACGCGCGTGAACCTGATGCACGCGCACGCCTTCCCCGAGTACGACACGCCGGTGCGGCGCCCCGGCCACGCGGCCGTGATCGGCGCCGGCGACACGGCCATGGACGCCGTCCGCTGCTCGATCCGGCTCGGCGCCGAGGAGGCGCACATCGTCTACCGGCGCAGCGAGGCCGAGAAAGGGGCCCGCGCGGAGGACTACGCGCGCGCGATCGAGGAGGGCGCCATCTTCGACTGGCTGACCCTGCCGCAGCGCTTCCTCGGCGACGAGCACGGCTGGGTGCGCGCCGTCGAGTGCATCCGCACCGAGCTCGGCGAGCGCGACGAGTCGGGGCGGCGGCGGCCCGTCCCGGTTCCCGGCTCGGAGCACACGATCGACGCTGACCTGGTCGTGATCGCGCTCGGGACGCGTCCGAACCCGCTCGTTCCCGAGGCGACGACGGGCCTTGCCGTCGACGCGCACGGCTGCATCGTCGCCGACCCGGAGACGGGCGCCACGAGCCGCGAGGGCCTGTTCGCCGGCGGCGACATCACGTCCGGCGCGGCGACCGTGATTCTCGCCATGGGGGCGGGGCGCCGGGCGGCCACCGGGATCGACGAGTACATCCGCACGAAACCCGCCGTCGAGGAGGCGACACGATGAACGACACGATCCACGTAGAGCTTGCCTGCGCGGTGGACGCCGCCGCCCTAACGGACTTCCTGTCCGACCGCGGGCTCACCGCGTCGGTCGCGAACGCGAACGACCACTGCGACATCGAGATCGGGTTCGCCGACGGACGCCTGACCTACGAGTTCGAGCGGGCCCTGGGGAGCTGGCTCGAGCACAACGACCGGCAGCTCGTCCCGATCGCAACAGCCGAGCACGGATACGTCCTCCGCCCGCCGGGGGACTGAAGGCCTCTCACGGCCGGTCGCTGAGACCCCGGCCGGCGAGCTCGGCGATGTGGCGTTCGCCGGCGGTTAACGAGGCTGCCTCTGATCAACGCCGCTCTGCCTGAACGGCGGTGCCGCCCCGCACGGTCGCGAGGGACTTTCGACGGAGCCACGGACTGACTGACAGAACCTCAGAGCCAATCAGCGTAAACCCCTATGGGGTATGCGGACAAAGCCTGCCGTCACCCGCCGCTCGCGGGCGTATCCCTGGTCTGGATAGCAGGAAAGGAGGCCTCGATGTACGACCACATGAACGGCGGGTACGGCTGGGACTGGCTCTGGATGATCCCGATGATGCTGCTCTGGATCGCCGTCCTGGGCGGCGTCGTGTACGCGGCCGTCCGGCTCGCGCTGCAGCACTCGCAGAAGCCGCCGACGCCGCCCGCGCACCAGTGAGCCCACTCGTCTACGTCACGACGGACGACTGCCACTTCTGCGAGCACGGTCGAGACGTCCTCGACGACCTCGGAGTCGAGCACCACGAGATCACGGCCGACTCGGACGACGCGGCGCGACTCGCAGAGCGCGGGATCCCGCTCTCGTTTCTGCCCGTCCTGACCGACGGCGAGCGCGTCATCGCGTACGGCCGCTTCTCGGCGAAGCGCCTGCGGAAGGACCTGGGCGTCTGATGGACGTTCACGGCGCACCGTCCACGACGATGATGGGCGGCTCGGCCGCCGCGGCATTCGCCGCCGGGATGATCGCCTTCTTCGCACCGTGCTGCTCGGGCGTGATGCTGCCGACCTACCTGGCGGCGATCGGGGGCGGGAACCGCTTCCGCACCGCCCGCCTGACGGCGATCTACGTCGCCGGCGTCGCCGCGGTCGTCTGGCCGATCACGCTCGGCGCCGGGGCGATCGGGCAGTGGACGAGCCGCTTCCACCCGCAGCTGTTCGTGATCGGCGGGCTGATGATGCTGTTCACCGCGATCACGCTCTGGCGCGGCTCGATGATGCCGATCCCCATCCCCCAGCCGGAGCTGACGGGGACGGCCGGCAGCGTCTTCATCCTCGGCGTCTTCTCCGGCGCGGCGACAGCGTGCTGCGCACCGGTGCTCGCCGGCGCCGTCGCGCTCTCGGCGCTCAACCAGTCCTGGCTCGGCGGG
Organism: uncultured Thermoleophilia bacterium; assembly: GCA_963755085.1. Lineage (GTDB taxonomy): Bacteria > Actinomycetota > Thermoleophilia > Gaiellales > Gaiellaceae > JACVRM01. Next base: position 88,988 of record CAVWIN010000007.1, read on the forward strand.
TTCGCGTTGGGCGGCGCCTACCTGATGGGGATCGTGACGCCGCTCGTCCTGCTCGCGCTCCTCTTTAGCGGCGCGAAGAAGAAGGTGCGCGATCCCAGGCTCACGCTCGCGGTCGCCGGCTACCGCAAGCGCATCAGCCTCTCGAGGCTCGTCGGCGCGGTCGTGTTCGGCGCCTCGGGGCTGTTCTTCATCGGGCTCGCGCTCGCCGGCGAGTCGCAATCCGGTAACAGCATGCAGCGCTGGATCAGCCGACAGCTGAATCACCACGTGGCGACGCACGCCGGCCAGGTGCCGAACTGGGTCATGTGGCCCGCGCTCGTCGTCTTCGCAGCGCTGCTCGTCCTCCTCGTCGTGAAGCCTCGACACAAGGAGCAGGTCTCATGAGCAAGCAGTCGCGGCGGCCCGCCCGCGCCGCCCGCCACCAGAAGCAGGCGCCTCCCAGCTCGAAGCAAGGTTGGCGCGCCTCGAACAACCTCTACTGGATCGTCGGCCTGGCCGTCGCCGTGGCCCTCGTGGCGGCCGTCTCCCTCATCGGCAGGGGCTCGAACGCGAACGCCGCCGGCCCGATCAAGCTCGGGGCCGTTGCGCCCCGGGTCATCGGGCGCGACGTCCTCACCGGCGAGCAGATCGACTCCAGGCGGTTTGCCGGCAAGAACATCCTGTACTACCTCAACGAAGGCGTGATGTGCCAGGCGTGCCTCGTGCAGATCCAGGCGCTGCAGCAGCACTTCCAGCACCTGCAGGGTCGGCACATGACGCTCGTCTCGGTGACGAACGACGACGCGTCGACGCTCGCACAGGCAGGCCAGGACTACAGGATCGCGACCCCGCTGATCGCCGACACCGACCGCAAGATCGTCAAGAGCTTCGGCGTGATGGGAGGCATCCCGGCCGGGGTCGGCATGCACATGGACACCGCCGACCACACGTTCGTGCTGGTCGACAAGACCGGGCACGTCCGCTTCATCAAGGACTACCCGAAGATGTGGATCGACGTGACGACGCTGCTCAGGCAGCTGCCGAAGATGGGCTGAGACTGATACCCTGTAGGGGTATCCAATCGAGGGAGACCATCATGAGCCAGACGATCATGTACACCGTTCCCGACGTCTCCTGCGGGCACTGCGCGTCGGCCATCACGGGCGAAGTTCGGACCGTTCCCGGGGTTGAGTCGGTGGACGTCGATCTCAACGCGAAGACCGTCACGGTCACGGGTGAGCCACTCGACGAGCAGGCGATCATCGCTGCCATCGACGAGGCCGGCTACAGCGTCGCCGCCTAGCGATGGCTGCAGTCGCCGAGCGAGCCACTGCCCGGCCCGAGCAGACGACGCTGGCGCTCGAGGGCATGACGTGCGCCTCGTGCGCCGCGCGGATCGAGCGCGTACTCAACAAGCTCGACGGCGTCGACGCGACGGTCAACTTCGCGACCGAGACGGCCGCCGTTCGCTATGACGCGCAGCGGGTCGAGCCCGAGCGGCTGCTCGAGGCGGTCGAGCGCATCGGCTACCACGCCCACGCGGCGCGCGCCGCGCACGACCACGACCACGAGGCGCCGCCGACGCGGCTTCTCGTCGCCCTCGTGCTCTCGGCGCCGCTCGTGCTGCTCGCGATGGTGCCCCCGCTCCAGTTCCGGGGCTGGGAATGGCTCTCGCTCGTCCTCGCCACGCCGGTCGTGTTCTGGTCGGGCGCGCAGTTCCACCGCGCAGCCCTGCTGAACGCGCGCCACGGCGCGGCGACGATGGACACGCTCGTCTCGATCGGGACTCTTGCCGCCTGGACGTGGTCGACCGTCGTGCTGCTCACCGGTCTCGACGCCGAGATGTACTTCGAGGTCTCCGCCGTGATCACGGCGCTGATCCTGCTGGGCCGCTACTTCGAGGCGCGTGCGAAGCGGCGCTCGGGTGCAGCCATCCGCGCGCTCCTGGAGCTCGGCGCCAAGGAGGCGCGCGTGCTGCGCGACGGATCCGAGGTGCTGGTTCCCATCGAGCAGCTCGCGGTCGGCGATCGGTTCGTCGTCCGGCCGGGCGAGAAGATCGCGACGGACGGCGTCATCGAGGAGGGCTTCTCGGCGCTCGACCAGTCGATGCTGACCGGCGAGCCGGTGCCCGTCGAAGTCGGGCCGGGCACCGAGGTGGCCGGCGCGACGATCAACACCTCCGGTCGTCTCGTCGTGTGCGCGACCAAGGTCGGCGCCGACACCGCACTGGCACAGATCGCCCGCCTCGTCGAGCAGGCGCAGGCCGGAAAGGCGTCAGTCCAGCGGCTCGCCGATCGCGTCTCGGCCGTCTTTGTCCCGGTCGTCATCATCATCTCGTTCGCGACGCTCGCCGGCTGGCTGCTCGCCGGCGCGGGCGCCTCGGCCGCGTTCACCGCTGCGGTAGCCGTTCTGATCATCGCCTGCCCCTGCGCCATGGGGCTCGCAACGCCGACCGCACTCATGGTCGGCACGGGCCGCGGCGCGCAGCTCGGGATCCTGATCAAGGGCCCCGAGGTGCTCGAGCAGACACGCCGGATCTCGACGATCGTCCTCGACAAGACGGGCACGATCACCGAGGGCCGCATGCGTCTCGTGGACACGCTCCCGGTGGCCGCCACCCGCGACGAGCTGCTGCGGCTCGCCGCCGCCGCCGAATCCGCCTCTGAGCACCCGCTCGCCCAGGCGATCGCTGCCGCAGCGCCGGGACCGGCGCCGGTGGAGGAGTTCCGCAGTCACGCCGGGCTGGGCGTTGAGGCGCTCGTTGACGGCCACGCAGTGCTCGTCGGCCGGCCGAGCTTCCTCGCGGAGTGGGCGATCTCCCTCCCCGACGAGGCACGTTCGTGGACCGACCGCGCGGAAAGGGAGGGCCGGACGGTGGTCGCCGTGGCCTGGGACGGGAAGCTGCACGGCCTGCTCGCGCTCGCCGACGCGCTCAAGCCGTCGTCCGAGCGTGCGATCGCCGAGCTCAAGGAGCTCGGCCTGGAGCCGGTGTTGCTCACCGGCGACAACGAGCGCGCCGCCCGCACGATCGCGGCGCAGGTCGGCATCGGACGCGTGCGTGCCGGGGTGCTGCCGTCGGAGAAGGCTGCCGAGATCGAGCGCCTCCAGCAGGCCGGGGGCGTGGTGGCAATGGTAGGAGACGGCGTCAACGACGCTCCGGCGCTCGCACAGGCGGACCTCGGGCTTGCCATCGGCACCGGCACCGACGTCGCCATCGAGGCGAGCGACCTCACCCTGGTGTCCGGCGACCTGCGCGCCGCAGGCGACGCCATCCGCCTCGCACGCCGGACGCTCCGCACGATCAAGGGCAACCTCTTCTGGGCCTTTGCCTACAACGTCGCTGCGATCCCGCTGGCCGTCGCCGGCCTGCTCGACCCGATCATCGCCGCGGCCGCGATGGCCGCCTCCAGCATCTTCGTCGTCACCAACAGCCTGCGGCTCCGCCGGTTCCGCAGCGCACGGGAAGGAGCCACGCCATGACGCTCGCCACCGACGAGCACACCCACCATCACGGGTACCACGACCAGAAAGACGCGCTGATCACCCGCCTCCACCGAATCGAGGGGCAGGTTCGCGGGATCGAGCGCATGGTCGAGGCGGACCGCTACTGCATCGACATCCTCACGCAGATCGGCGCCGTCACTACCGCGCTGGAGAGTCTCGGCTTCCAGATCCTCGACGAGCACGTGCGGCATTGCGTCGCCGGCGCGCTCGCATCCGGGGACGCGGGCGAGGCGGAGGCGAAGGCGGAGGAGCTGCTCCGGGCCGTGCATCGTTTCACCAAGACGCGGTAGCGACCGCTTTCGGCGCCGCTTGCCGATTTCGCGGGAACCTCCGGATGTCCCGGAAGGGCCCGCCGCGCTACCGTCGAGGTGTCGTCTCGAAGGGGGTGAACACCATGAAGGAGACGGCACTCTTCGTCGGCTGGGGAGGCGTGTACCCGGGGCGCGAGAAGGCGGCGCTCGACGGCTACCACGAGTGGATCACGATCCTCGACGAGTTGAAGGCGAAGGGCGAGATCGAGGACTTCCAGACGGTCGTCCTCACGCCGCACGGCGGTGAGCTGACGGGCTTCACGCTCGTCTACGCGGAGCCGCTGAAACTGATGGAGATCATGGAGCGCAAGGAGGTGCACCTGCTCCAGCTCGGCGCCGAGCGCGAGTTCGCGACGTTCATCGTGACGCCCGCGATCGTCGGCGAGCGGGTCGAGCGCGAGTTCAAGCTCGTGGAGGAGGAGATCCTCCCCGTGCTCGATCGCATGCCTCTGACCGTCTGACCCGCGTCCCCCGGGGAGAGGCCCTCGGGGCTCTCTCCCGAGGATGGGGGGAATCCACCGAGTGCCGTTGCGTTGATGCCACGAGGCCCGCGTGCCCTCCGCCTCGTACGGTCGGTGCAGCGACCCGGGAGGCGATCGATCGATGCTGGCGCAGCGCAGCGACTCACCACGGGTCGCCGTGGACGAGGAGGTTCTCGAGCGCACGGCGGCACGCCTCCGCGACGCGGGCGTCGCGCTGCCGCGGTTCGCCGACCTCGCCGATCCGACGCTGATTCCGCGAGCGATCCGCGCGCGGCTCGCAAGCGTGCGCCCGGACGAGGCTCACCCGCTCAACCTCTTTCGCGTCCACTGGTTCAACGGCCGCGACCGCACGACCCTCGTCGACGTCCCCGAGCACGTCGTCCTCCCACGGGAGCTGACGGGGGTCGAGGCTCCGATCGTCGTCGTGCTCGGCGACCGCTTCCCGTTGATCGGCGCCCACAAGGTGCTCGCCGCGTACGGCTGCCTGGCGCCGCGGCTCGCCGCCGGCGAGTTCGACCCGAGCCGTGACCGCGCCGTCTGGCCGTCGACCGGCAACTACTGCCGGGGCGGCGTCGCCATCTCACGCCTGCTCGGCTGCAGGGGCGTCGCCGTCCTGCCGGAGGGAATGAGCCGCGAGCGCTTCGACTGGCTCGAGGACTGGGTCGCCGACCCCGCCGACATCGTTCGCACGCCCGGCACGGAGAGCAACGTCAAGGAGATCTACGACCGCTGCCACGAGCTCGCCGCCGAGCCCGGCAACGTCATCCTCAACCAGTTTGCGGAGTTCGGGAACTACGTCGTCCACGAGCTCGCCACCGGCAGCGCGCTCGGGCGCGTGGTCGAGGCGCTCCAGGCGCGGCGGCCGTCGCTGGAGCTGCGCGCGTTCGTGTCCGCGACCGGCTCGGCCGGGACGATCGGCGCCGGCGACCGCCTGAAGCGCGACTTCGGCGCGCTGATCGTCGCGTGCGAGGCGCTCGAGTGCCCGACGCTGCTCCTGAACGGCTTCGGCGAGCACAACATCCAGGGGATCGGCGACAAGCACGTGCCGCTGATCCACAACGTCCTGAACACCGACATCGCGCTCGCCGTCTCCGACCGCGCGACCGACCGGCTCGGCGTGCTGTTCGGCACGGAGGCCGGCCGCTCGTACCTCGCCCGCCGGCACGGCGTGCCCGCCGCGGTCCTCGAGCAGCTGCCGTCGCTCGGTCTCTCGAGCATCTGCAACGTCCTCGGCGCGATCAAGACCGCGAAGCACCTCGGCCTCGGGCCCGACGATGCGGTGATCACCGTCGCGACGGACTGCGCCGCCATGTACGGCAGTGAGCGCGAGCTCGTCCTCGGCACCTCGTTCGCGCAGGGGTTCGACGACGTCGCCGCCGCGGAGGTGTTCGGCGAGCACGTGCTCGGCGCCGCGACCGACAACCTCCGCGAGCTGACCCGCGAGGAGCGCACGCGCATCTTCAACCTGGGCTACTTCACCTGGGTCGAGCAGCAGGGCGTCTCGCTCGGCGACTTCGAGGCGCGCCGCGACCCGGCGTTCTGGGCGGCGATGCGCGCCCAGGCACCGGCATGGGACGAGCTCATCGACGAGCTCAACGCCCGCACAGCCGTGCTGGAGACCCTGTGAAGAGCCGGCTCGTCTGCGCCGGGTGCGGCGCCGAGGCCGGGCCGCTCGCCCTCGCCTGCCCGAACGCGGGCGACGGCGGCGACCACGTGCTGCGCCGCGAGCTCGACCTCGCCGGGCTCGGCTTCCCCGGGGACGCCGGCGAGCCCAATCCGTTCCTGCGCTACCGGACGCTGCTCCACGCCTGGCACCTCGCGGCGGCGGGCGGCATGGACGACGCTGCGTTCTGCGCCCTGGTCGCCGAGCTCGACACGCGCGTCGCGGCCGTCGACGGGCACGGCTTCGCCGCCACGCCGTTCGCGCGCAGCGGGCCGCTCAGCGACGAGCTCGGGTTCGCGCCCACCGGCGGCGTCTGGGTCAAGGACGAGACCGGGAACGTCTCCGGCTCGCACAAGGCCCGCCACCTCTTCGGCGTCCTCGTGTACCTCGAGGTGCTCGAGGGCATCGGGCTCGCCGATCCCGCGCACCGCCCAGACCTCGCCATTGCGAGCTGCGGCAACGCCGCGCTCGCGGCCGCCGTCGTCGCCGCTGCCGGCGGGCGCCGGCTCCGGGTCTTCGTCCCGGTCGACGCCGAGCCGCCCGTGCTCGAGCGGCTGGAGGCGCTCGGCGCGCTCGTCACCGTCTGCCCACGCCCGGCCGGCACGACCGGCGACCCGACCGTGCACCGGCTGCTCGAGGCGATCGACGACGGCGCGCTTCCCTTCACGTGCCAGGGCAACCTGAACGGCCTCGCCGTCGAGGGCGGCGAGACGCTGGCGTGGGAGATCGCCTCCACCGGCATCCCCGTCGACCGCCTCGTCGTCCAGGTCGGCGGCGGCGCGCTCGCCAGCGCGTGCATCCACGCGTTTGGCGAGGCCTACGCCCTCGGTGCGGCCCTCGTGCCGCGCGTCGACACCGTCCAGACCCGGTCGGCGTGGCCGCTCAAGCGGGCATATGACGCCGTCGTCGCGCACGGCGGCGTCAGCGCGCTCGCGTACGCAGCGCGCCACCGGGCCGAGTTCATGCGGCCCTGGGAGCAGGAGCCGCACAGCGTCGCCCACGGGATCCTCGACGACGAGACCTACGACTGGCTCGCCGTCGTCGAGGGCATGCTCGAGACCCGTGGGACGCCGTTGGTCGCCGGCGAGCCACTGCTCCAGTTCGCGAACGCGCTCGCGCGCGAGACGACCGGCATCGCCGTCGACCCGACCGGGTCGGCAGGCCTCGCCGGGCTGATCGCACTACGCGACGCGGGAGCCGCCCGCGACGACGAGCACGTCGCGGTGCTGTTCACCGGCGTCGACCGGTCACGCCCATACGACACAGGAGGAAACCGAGATGCGGAGCTTCATCGGACGCGACATCCTGTCGCTCAAGGACTTCGAGCGGTCTGACTTCGAACGCGTCTTCGAGATCTGCGACGACCTGGCGCCGATCGCCCGGAGCCGGCGCAACACCGACCTGCTGCAACACAAGACGCTGCTGACGGCCTTCTACCAGCCGTCGACGCGCACCCGGATGGCGACCGAGGCGGCCATGCACCGGCTGGGCGGGCACGTGCTCGGCTTCGCCGACGTGAAGAACACGCGGGCCGGCGACTTCTACCAGGAGTCCATGAAGGACACCGTGCACATGCTCGAGTTCTACGGCGACGTCATCGCCATGCGGCACTTCGAGCAGGGCGCGCCGGCCGAGGCCGCCCACTGGGCCTCCGTCCCCGTCATCAACTGCGGCGACGGCTGGGGCGAACACCCGACCCAGGTGCTGACCGACCTGTACACGATCAAGAAGGAGCTCGGGACGCTCGACGGGCTGACCTACCTGCTCGTCGGCGACATGCGCATGCGGACGATGCACTCGATCCTCTACGCGCTCTCGCAGTTCGACGCCAAGGCATACGTCGTCGGGCCGCCCGAGATGTCGCTGACCGAGGACTTCAAGCTCCAGCTCGACGCGCGCAACGTGATGTACGAGGAGGCGGAGTCGACCGACGAGGTCATCGCCGACTGCGACGTGATCTACATGGAGCCGGTCGTCCAGGCCGACTACGAGCAGTCGCGCGTCGAGCGCGACACGGGCTCGGTCGCGACCACGCCCCGCACCTTCCAGGTCACCCGCGAGCTGCTCCGGGCAAAGGCGAAGCCGAGCTCGATCATCCTGCACAGCCTGCCGCGGATGGACGAGCTGCCGAGCGACGTCGACGAGACGCGGCACGCCCGCTACTGGCAGGAGGCGTTCAACGGCGTCGTCCTGCGCATGTCGCTCCTCGCCCTCGTCCTGGGAGCCGCGGAGTAGGCATGGACCTCACCCTCAACGGCGAGCCCGTCTCGGCCGAGCCGCGCGCGGACGAGAGCCTGCTCGAGCTCCTCCGCGAGCGCTTCGCCCTGCACTCGGTCAAGGACGGCTGCTCGCCGGAGGGGTCGTGCGGCGCCTGCACCGTGATCGTCGACGGCCACGCCGTCGTCTCCTGCGCGCAGAAGGCGTCGCGCGCCGCCGGCAAGACCGTCGTCACCCAGGAGGGCCTGCCCGAGGAGACGCGCCGGCTGTGGGCTGACTGCTTCGTCGCCGCCGGCGCGTCGCAATGCGGGTTCTGCTCGCCCGGCATCGTCATGAAGGGCGAAGCGTTCCTGGCAAAGCACCACGAGCCGTCGCGCGAGGAGGTGCTCCACGCGCTGCTCGGCAACCTCTGCCGCTGCACCGGCTACGTGAAGATCGCCGACGCGATCCTGCTCGTCGCAGCCGCCCGGCGCGGCGAGCCGGTGCCAGGGCCGGACCCGAGCGGCCGGGTCGGCACGCGCAGCGCCCGCTACGAGGGCGCCGCGCTCGCGCTCGGCGACAAGCCCTTCGTCGGCGACCTCGACGCGCCGGGGCTGCTGCACGGTGCGCTCCGCTTCTCCGACCACCCGCGCGCGCGCGTGCTCCGGATCGACACGTCGGCGGCGGAGGCGTACCCGGGCGTCGTCGCCGTCGTGACGGCGGCGGATGTCCCGGGCGAGCGCCGGCAGGGGACGCTGACCCGGGACTGGCGCCAGCTGGTCGCCGAGGGCGAGACGACCGCCTACGTGGGCGACGTCCTCGCCGCGGTCGCCGCCGAGACGCGCCGGGCGGCGCGCGAGGCCGCGGCGCTCGTCGAGGTCGAGTACGAGCCGCTGAAGCCGGTCCGCGACCCCGGGGAGGCGCTCGCCGACGGCGCGCCGCGCCTCCACGAGGGCGGGAACGTCCTGTCCGTCTCGCGGGTCGCCCGCGGCGACGTCGACAGGGCGCTCGCCGCCTCGGCGCACGTCGTCACGCGCGCGTACCGGACGCAGTTCATCGAGCACGCGTTCCTGGAGCCCGAGGCGGCGCTGGCCGTCCCGCAGGGCGGCGGCCTGCACGTGTTCTCGCAGGGCCAGGGCGTCTGGGAGGACCGCCGCCAGATCGCGAGCTTCCTCGGCGTCGCCGAGGAGCGGATCCGGGTCACGCAGGTCTCCACGGGCGGCGCCTTCGGCGCGAAGGAGGACCTCGACGTCCAGGCGCACGCGGCGCTCCTCGCGGTACGCACCGATCGCCCGGTGCGCCTGGTGCTCTCGCGCGCCGAGAGCATGCGCTTCCACGCGAAGCGGCACGCGATGGGCCTCCAGTACACGGCCGGCTGCGACGCCAAGGGCCACCTGACCGCCGTGCGCGCGCGGATCATCGGCGACACCGGCGCCTACGCGAGCGTCGGCGACAAGGTGCTCGAGCGAGCGGCTGGCCACGCATGCGGCGCGTATCGCGTCGGAAACGTGGACGTCGAGGCCGTGGCCGTCTACACGAACAACCCGCCGTGCGGGGCCATGCGCGGCTTCGGCGTCAACCAGGCGAACTTCGCGCTCGAGGGCGTGGTCGACCTGCTCGCCGCCGAGGCCGGCATCGACGGCTGGGAGATGCGCTGGCGCAACGCGCTCGAGGCCGGCGACCGCTTCGGCACCGGCCAGCGGCTCGGGGCGGGCATCGGCCTCAAGCAGACGCTGCTCGCTGTCCGGGACGCCTACCGCGGCGCGCGCTACGCAGGCATCGCCTGCGGCGTCAAGAACACAGGCATCGGCAACGGCGTCCCGGAGGCGGGCCGCGTGATCCTGCGGCCCGAGGCCGACGGCACGCTCACGCTGCTCCACTCGTGGACGGAGATGGGCCAGGGCGTCCATACCGTGCTTCGCCAGATCGCCTGCGAGGAGCTCGGCCTCGACCCGGAGCGCATCACCGTCGCGGTCGACACCGCGCGCGAGCTCGACACCGGGCAGACGACCGCGTCGCGCTCGACGGTGCTCGGCGGCAACGCCGTCATCGACGCCGCCAGGAAGCTGAAGGCCGGGCTGAACGGGCACCGCCTCGAGGACCTCGCCGGCCGCGAGTTCCGCGGCGAGTTCACGGTCGACTGGACACGCCCGAACGAGGACGCCGAGCCCGTCACGCACCTCGCGTACGGGTGGGCGACGCAGGTCGCGATCCTCGACGACGAGGGCCGTCTGGCGAAGGTCGTCGCCGCCCACGACGTCGGCCGCGCGATCAACCCGACGCTCGCCGAGGGGCAGATCGAGGGCGGCGTGCACATGGGCCTCGGGCAGGCGCTCTCCGAGGAGTTCGTCCTCGAGGACGGCGTGCCCGTGACGACCACGCTCAAGTCCCTGCACCTGATCCCGCCGACCGGCATCCCGGAGATCGAGGTCATCCTCGTCGAGGAGCCCCAGCCGGAGGGCCCGTACGGCGCCAAGGGCGTCGGCGAGGCGCCGCTCGTGCCAACGGCCGCCGCAGTCCGCGGCGCGCTCGAGGCCTTCGACGGCGTCCACCGGACACGCCTGCCGATGAAGGACACACCGGCCGCCCGGGCCGCCGTGCCGAAGCTCGTGAAGGCGCACGCATGATCGTGACCTCGCTCGACCCCGTCCGCATCGTCGGGGACATCTGGGTCGACGGAGGGCGCGTCGCCGCACCCGGAACGGGAACGCGGCTGGACGCCGAGGGCCTGCTCGCCGTGCCCGGCAACGTCTGCGCGCATACCCACCTCTACTCGGCGCTCGCGCGCGGGATGCCGTACGCGCTCGCCCCGCCGCGCGACTTCGTCGAGATCCTCCAGCGCATCTGGTGGCGGCTCGACCGCGCGCTCGACGAGGAGTCCATCCGCGCCTCCGCGCTCGTCGGTGGCCTGGAAGCGCTCCTGTCCGGAACGACCACGCTCGTCGACCACCACGCCTCGCCGAACGCGATCGACGGCTCGCTCGACGTGATCGCCGGCGCACTCGGCCCGCTGGGCGTCCGCGCGGTCCTCTGCTACGAGACGAGCGATCGCGACGGCGCCGAGCGCGCGGGGGCCGGGCTCGCGGAGAACCGCCGCTTCCTCGAGCGGGTCGCGCGCGAGGAGCCGCCGCTCGTCCGCGGCCTCGTCGGCGCGCACGCCTCCTTCACGCTCTCCGACGACACGCTCGCCGCGTGCGCGGAGCTGGCACACGGGTCCGGGGCCGGGATGCACGTCCACGCAGCTGAGGACGCGGCGGACGCGAGCGCGGTCGACCGCCTCGTCGCCGCCGGCGCGCTCGACGAGCGCACGCTCCTGGCGCACGGCGTCCACCTGGGGCGCGGCGAGCTCGCCGCCGTGCGCGAGGCCCACGCGACGGTCGCGCACAACGCGCGCTCGAACATGAACAACCACGTCGGCCACGCCCCGGTCGAGGCCCTGAACGGCCGCCTTGCGCTCGGCACCGACGGGATCGGCTCGGACATGTTCGAGGAGTCGCGCACCGCCTACTTCCGGCTGCGCGAGGCGGATGCCGCGGCCGCCGCCGGGTGGGCGCTCGCCCACCTGGCCGCGTCGGCACGCCTCGCCGGGCGCATCTTCGACGAGCCGCTGCTCGGCACGCTCGAGCCAGGCGCGCCGGCCGACCTCGCCGTCCTCGACTACGTCCCGCCGGCGCCGCTCGACGAGGCGAGCCTCGCCGGCCACTGGATCTTCGGGCTCTCGGCGCGCCACGTCCGCCACGTCATGGTCGGCGGCGAGTGGGTCGTCCGCGACCGCCGCCTCGCACTCGCCGACCAAGACGAGCTCGCGGCGCAGGCGCGCGCGGAGGCGGCGCGGCTCTGGCGCCGCCTCGACGAGATCCCCGCCCACACCTTCGAGCCGATTGGACCCCGCTGATGGAACGCGTCGCGCTGTATCTCCAGGACAAGCACCCGATCCGCGACGGCATGCGCTACGCGCAGCTCGCCGAGGAGGCCGGCTTCGAGGCCGTGTGGCAGGCCGAGAGCCGGCTCGTCCGTGAGGCGACCGTCCCCATGGCGGCATACGCGGCCGTGACGGAGCGGATCGCCATCGGCAGCGGCGTCGTCAACACGTGGACGCGCAACGTCGGCCTGCTCGCCGCGACCTTCTCGACGCTCGACGACCTCGCCCCCGGCCGGGTCAAGCTCGGCCTCGGCGCCTGGTGGGACCCGCTCGCCGCCAAGGTCGGCATCGAACGCCGCCGCACACTCACCTGCATGCGCGAGACCGTCGAGGCGACCCGCCGGCTCCTCGCCATGGAGCGCGTCACCTACCACGGCGAGTTCGTACACCTGGACGACGTCGAGATCGACATCGTGCACGGCGACCGCTCGCCGAAGCACGTGCCGGTGTACATCGGCGCGACGGCGATGCGCATGATGGAGCTCGCCGGCGAGATCGGCGACGGAGTGCTGCTCAACTACCTCGTCGGCCCGGCCTACGACGCCGAGGCGATGGAGCATCTCGCCGCCGGCGCCGAGCGGGCGGGACGCACCCTCGACGAGGTCGACCGGCCGCAGCTCGTCGTCTGCTCGCTCGACGAGGACCGCTCGCTCGCGCTCGACCGCGCCCGCGAGCTCGTCGCCCAGTACCTCGGGCAGCAGCCGCACATCATGAAGGCGAGCGGCGTCGACGAGTCGCTGCTGGAGGAGATCGGCCGCGTCCTGACCTGGCCGGCGACGCCCGAGCAGATCGAGCAGGCGATGACGCTCGTCCCCGACGACGTCGTCCAGCTCATCACCGCGTCGGGGACGCCGGACGAGTGCCGGGCCAAGGTGCAGGAGTACGTCGACGCCGGCTGCACCTGTCCAGTGCTCTACCCGCTCGGCGACGACGTGCCGGCGATGATCGACGCGTTCGCGGCGGTGGCCGTCCCGTGAACGCCGTCGTCCCGCGCACGCTCGACGAGGCGCTCGAGGCGCGCGCTGCGCACCCCGAGCTCGTGCCGGTCGCCGGCGGCACCGACCTGATGGTCGCGCTCAACGCCGGCCGCCTGCGGCCGCCGGGGCTGCTCGACCTCTCGCACGTCGAGGAGCTGCGCGGCTGGCGCCGCGACGACGGCACCGTCTTCGTCGGCGCCGGGATGACCTTCGCGCGCATCGCCCGCGAGCTCGGCGAGTTCCGGCCGTTGGCCGACGCCGCGCGCTCCGTCGGCTCGCCGCCGATCCGCAACCGCGCCACGATCGGCGGGAACCTGGGGACAGCCTCGCCGGCCGGCGACAGCATCCCCGTGCTCGCCGCCTACGACGCGGACGTCGTGGTGCGCTCGCGCGTGCGCGAGCAGCGCCTGGCCTGGGACTTCTTCCTCGAGGGCCCGAAGCGCACCGCGCTCGCGCCGGACGAGCTGATCGTCGGCGTCGAATGGCGCGCGGTCGCGGCGCCCGGCTCGTTCACGAAGGTCGGGACGCGGAACGCGATGGTGATCGCGATCGCGGGCGCCTGCCTGCAGCTCGAGCCGCGGGGCGTCCGCCTCGCGCTCGGCTCGGTCGCGCCGACCGTGGTCCGGGCGCCCTGCGCGGAGGCCTACGCGGCCGACGTGATCGACTGGGACGACCCCGAGCGGCCGCTCGCCGCAGCGCATGTCGGGGCGTTCGGCCGGCTCGCAGCCGAGGCGGCGCAGCCGATCGACGACGTCCGCGGCTCGGCGACCTACCGGCGCCACGCCGTGGGGGTGCTCGCCAGGCGCCTGCTCGCGCAGGCGCTCGAGGAGCGGCGATGCTGATCCGGCCCGTGGTCAACGGCGTCGAGCGGCAGGTCGAGATCACGCCCGCCGCGAGCCTGCTCGTGCTGCTCCGCGACGGCCTCGGCCTGCTCGGCGCCAAGAACGCCTGCGAGCAGGGCGAGTGCGGCTCGTGCACGGTCTGGCTCGACGGCGAGGTCGTCTGCGCGTGCCTCGTGCCCGCCGTCCAGGCGGACGGCGCCGACATCCGCACGATCGAGTCGCTCGCCAACGGCCGCCTGCACGCTGTGCAGGAGGCGTTCCTGCGCGCAGGCGCCGTGCAGTGCGGGTTCTGCACGCCCGGGATGCTCGTCGCCGCAGCGGACCTGCTTGCGCACGAACCGGACCCCGGCGATGCCGCGATCCGCGAGGCGCTCGCAGGCAACCTCTGCCGCTGCACCGGCTACGCGAAGATCGTCGCCGCCGTCCACCTCGCCGCGGAGGAGCTGTCGTGATCGCGGCCCGCGGCGGGGTCGGCGAGCGCGCGCGGCGCGTCGACGGCGAGCCGAAGGTGCGCGGCACGTTCCTCTACGGCAGCGACCTGACCGCACCGTCGATGCTCTGGGGCGCCACCGTGCGCAGCCCGCACCCCTCGGCGCGCATCCTGCGCGTCGACGTGTCCCGGGCGCGCGCGCTCGACGGGGTGGCGGCGGTGCTGACCGCCGCCGACCTGCCCGGCCGGACCACGTTCGGCCTCGAATTCTGCGACCAGCCTGTGCTCGCCGGGGACGTCGTCCGCTACGCCGGCGAGCCGGTCGCCGTCGTCGCCGCGGAGACGGCGGAGCGGGCGCGGGCAGCCGCGGCGGCGGTCCGGGTCGAGTACGAGCCGCTCCCCGCCGTGACGGACATGGAGGCCGCGCTCGAGCCGGACGCAACGCAGGTGCACGAGTTCGGCAACGTCCTGCGCCACGTCCACATCGAGCGCGGCGATCTCCACCCGGACGCGGAGGTCTGGGTCGAGGGCTACTACGTGACCGCGATGCAGGACCAGGCGGCGCTCGGCCCCGAGGGCGGCCTGGCCGTCCCGGACGGCGACGGTGGCGTGGACATCTACGCCGTCTCCCAGTGGCTGCACGTCGACCGGCAGCAGATCGCGCCGTGTCTCGGCCTGCCCGAGGAAAAGGTGCGGCTCACCCTCGCGGGCGTCGGCGGCGCCTTCGGCTCGCGCGAGGACCTGCACATGCAGCTCCACGCCGCGCTCCTCGCCCGGGCCACCGGGCGCCCGGTGAAGATCGCCTACGGGCGCGAGGAGTCGTTCCACGGCCACGTGCACCGGCATCCGTCCCGCGTCTGGATCCGCTACGGCGCGACCCGCGACGGCCGGCTCGTCGCCGCGGACGTTCGGCTGCTGCTCGACGGCGGCGCATACGCCTCCTCGTCGCCGGCCGTGCTCGCCAACGCGTCCACGTTCGCCGCGGGGCCGTACGAGATCCCGAACGTGCACGTCGAGGGGACAGTCGTCTACACCAACAACCCGCCGTGCGGGGCGATGCGCGGGTTCGGCGCGCCGCAGGTGTGCTTCGCCTACGAGTCGGCCATGGACGCGCTCGCGGCGAAGCTCGGCATCGACCCGGTCGACCTGCGCCTGCGCAATGTGCTGCACACCGGGTCGGTGCTGCCGACCGGGCAAGTCGTCACGGGCAGCGCGCCGGTGCGCGAGGTGATCGAGCGCTGCCTGGCGATCCCGCTTCCGGAAGGCGACGGCGTCGGCTTCGCCGTCGGCTACAAGAACGTCGCGTACAGCGAGGGGTTCGACGACGCCGCCGAGGCGACCGTCACCCTCCTTCCCGGCGCGGCGACGGTGCGGACGGCCGCGGTCGACTACGGCCAGGGGCTCTACACGGTGCTCGCGCAGATCGTGCGCACCGAGCTCGGCGTCGGCGACGTCTCGTTCGAGCCGGCGACCACGGACAGCGGCTCGGCCGGCTCGACCTCGGCGTCGCGCCAGACGACGATGACGGGCGGCGCCGTGCTCGGCGCCTGCCGCGAGATCCGTGCCGCACTCGACGAGGGCGCCGAGCCGCCGCTCGCGCGGACGCACACGTACCACCACCGGCCGACCACCGGCTTCGACGAGCACGGGCAGGGCGATATCCACGTCGCGCTGTCGTTCGCCGCCGAGCGCGCGGTCGTGGAGGTCGACGAGGAGCTCGGCCTGGCGCGCGTCGTCGCGATCGCGGCCGTGCAGGACGCCGGCCGCGTGTTGAACCCGGACGGCGCCGAGGGCCAGGTCGAGGGCGGCACCGCGATAGGCCTCGGCTTCGCGCTCACGGAGCAGGTCCAGCTCGACGGCGGCGTCATCCGGAACCCGTCGTTCACCGACTACCTGGTCCCGACCATCCTCGACGTCCCGCCGATCGTCACCGAGTTCGTCGAGGAGCCCGAGCCGGAAGGCCCGTACGGCGCCAAGGGCATCGGCGAGCTCGCCACCGTGGTCGCGGCACCCGCGATCGTGGCCGCACTGCGCAACGCGACCGGCCGCGAGCTGAACGCGCTCCCGGTGACGCCGGACGACCTGGCCGGCCTGCGCGGCCCGCGCCTCACCGCCGGCCGACCGCAGATCCCGAAGGTGGAGGGCCAGGAAGCCATCCCCGAGCGCCACGGCCTCGGGCTCGGACAACAGCAACTGATGAAAGCGAGGAAACCATGAGCACGGCCGTCGGCATCAACCGCTCCCAGCTGACCGGGCGCGACTTCATCGAGACGCTCGACTGGTCGGTCGAGGAGATCGACGAGACGCTCGCCGTCGCGGACGAGCTGAAGGACGCCCGCCGCCGGGGAGAGCCGCACCGGCTCCTGTCCGACAAGACGATCTACCTCCTCTTCCTCGACCGTTCGACGCGCACCAGGAACGCGTTCGAGACGGGGATGACCCAGCTGGGCGGCCACGCCGTCTTCCTCGACGCCGACAAGACCCAGGTCTCGCACGGGGAGACGCCGCAGGATACGGCGCTGACGCTGTCCCGCTACGGCGAGGGCATCGCGATCCGCCACGACCTCGTCCCGGGCGAGGGCAACGCGTGGATGCGCGAAATCGCGCGCTGGGCCGACATCCCGGTGATCAACATGCAGTGCGACATCGACCACCCGACGCAGACGCTCGCCGACCTGATGACGCTCCGCGAGCATCGTGGGCACGAGCTCCACGGCCTACGCGTGGCCGTGTCGTGGGCCTACACGCCGTCGTACGCGAAGCCGCTGTCGGTCCCGCAGGGGCTCGCGATGCTGCTGCCGCGCTTCGGCATGGACGTCGTGCTCGCGCACCCGCCGGGGTTCGAGCTCATGCCCGAGACGGTGAGCCGTGCCAAGGCGGCGGCCGCCGAGGGCGGCGGCTCGCTCACGTTCGTCGACTCGATGGAGGAGGCCTTCACGGACGCCGACGTCGTCTACCCGAAGTCGTGGGGATCGCTCGACGCGTTCGCCGAGGGCTCCGCGGCGCTGGCCGACTCGGCGAGGTTCGAGGGCTGGATCTGCGACGAGCAGCGGCTCGCGCTGGCGAAGCCGGACGTGCTGTACATGCACTGCCTGCCGGCCGACCGCGGCCGCGAGGTGACCGACGCGGTCATCGACGGCCCGCACTCGGTCGTCTGGGACGAGGCCGAGAACCGGATGCATACGGCCAAGGCGCTGATGGCGCTGACGATGGGCGGGTACGCGTGAGGCGGCGGGCGGTCGTCGCGATCGGCGGCAACTCGCTGATCCGCGACAAGCAGCACCAGACGGTTCGCGACCAGTACGTCGCGGCCGGCGAGACCTGCTGGCACATCGCCTCGATGATCACCGACGGCTGGGACGTGGCCATCGGCCACGGCAACGGCCCGCAGGTCGGCTTCATCCTGCGCCGCTCGGAGCTCGCGGCCCACGAGCTGCACGAGGTGCCGCTCGACGTCTGCGGCGCCGACAGCCAGGGCGCGATCGGCTACGCGCTCGTGCAGAACCTGGAGAACGACTTCCAGCGGCTGGGCCTCGACCGGCACGCCGTCGCGGTCGTCACGCAGATGGAGGTGGCCGCCGACGACCCGGCCTTCGCGAGCCCGACGAAGCCGATCGGCTCGTTCATGGACGAGGCGTCGGCGCTGCGGCGGCGCGACGAGGACGGCTGGGACGTCGTCGAGGACGCGGGGCGAGGGTGGCGGCGGGTCGTCCCGTCGCCCACCCCGCTCCGGATCGTCGAGGAGGCCGCGATCTGCTCGCTGATGGACGACGGGTTCGTCGTCGTCTCGGTCGGCGGCGGCGGCATCCCCGTCGTCGAAGACGCCGCGGGGAACCTGTCCGGCGTCGCCGCGGTCATCGACAAGGACCTGGCGAGCGCGCTGCTCGCGACGGTGATCGGCGCCGAGCTCCTGATGATCACGACCGCCGTCGAGAAGGTCGCGCTCGACTTCGGGACGCCCGAGCAGCGCTGGGTCGACCGGCTGACGCTCCCGGAGGCGAAGGAGCGGCTCGCCGAAGGCCGGCACTTCGCCGCGGGCAGCATGGGCCCGAAGATCGAGGCGGTGATCGGGTTCCTCGAGCGCGGCGGCGAGACCGCGATCATCACCGACCCCGAGAACGTCGAACGCGCGCTCGCCGGCGAGACGGGCACGCCGGATCGTGCGGGGGTAGGCGCCGGCGCCGCGCATCACGAGCTGCGCGACCGCACGGCGCCAGGTCGCCGCGACTCCCGCGGCGGTGAGCATCGCGGACGCGAACAGCACGCAGGCGCCCGCCTGCGCGGCACGAGCCTGCTCCCGGCGGCTGATGCCGATCGCCAGTACCTCGACACCGGCCGCGAAGGCGACCGCCTCGAGGAGCCCGAGCCGGCGCCGGTAGAGGCCCGACTGCTTCGGGCGGGGGCCGGGCGGCCACCAGACCCAGAGCGAGAGCGAGAGCAGCTTCCCCACGTGTCCGACGACCACGCCGCCTGCCCAGCCGACGAGCAGCAGGACGACGTAGGCGCTGACGAGACGCATGCCGCCGATGCCGGCTGCCGCCGCCAGGCCGAGCACGGCAGCCTGGGCGAGGCAGACCGCCCCGACAAGGAGATGCGCGAGCGGCGCTTCGAGCGGGGCCCGCCGCCGCCGGGCCGTCCGGACCATGAAGGAGCCGAAGCGCGCGAGCGCGACGATCACGGCAACACCGCCGGCGAGCGTCACGGCGCGGTTCGTCGCGTCGCGATGCCTGCGACCAGCACCCAGAGCCCCGCGACGAGCACCGCCTCCTCGACCGGGAGCGTCCGCGGCGGCGCGGTGGGAGCCTGCGCCAGCATGGGCGCGAGATTCCGGCCCGACGGTCACGATCAGCAGCGCGATCCACCCGAGGAGCGCGACGTGCAGGTGGATCAGCAGCCAGCGCTCATAGGACACGCCCCCGAAGGGCGCATCCTGCTCGAAGATCAGCGCGCCCAGGCAGAGCGCGGCGACGACATGCGCGCACGAGAGCGTCACACCCGCGCGGCCGGCGACGAGCGTGCGTCCACGAGGAGCACGGACGACGAGCGCCAGCAGCTCGGCGAGCACGATCGCGAGACCGCAGGTGACCAGGGCCGCGCCGACCCACACGACCTGCTCGGCATCGCGGCCGAGGCCCGACGCGACGAGGAGCCCGCCCGCGAGCAGGGGCAGCGCGACCCACAACGCGCGCTGCGACGGCAGGTCGTTCCGCAACATGACTGGCAAGAGGTGGAACGACGCGCCGCTCACTGCAAACGGCAGGACGCAGAGCGCGAGCAAGTGGACGGCCAGCACCGGGGCCGGCGCGAGCGGACGGCCGGCGGCGAGATCGCCGGCCGCGGCAATGGCGGCACAGGTCGCCGCGAGCCAGCCGGCCATGGCCACGGCGAAGTAGGTGGCCAGCAGCGTGCGGGAGACCGGGCCGCCGACTGCCCGCCGCTCGGAGAGCGGGAGCGCTCGCAACTCGACGATCTGTGGGCGGACGGGCTCACTCACCGGCGTGAGACATACCGCAACCGGGAGCGGCGGAACCCGCCGGCCGGCAGCGCGGATCCAGTCGTCTAAGCTCGCGCGCTGACGTGTCGCAGGAAGACCTCGCGCTGATCTGCCACCTGCTGGGCGTCGTCCTCTTCTTCGGCGGCTCGCTCGTCGCGCTCGTTGCGTTCGAGTCTGCGCGCCGCCGCGACCGCACCGGCGACGTCGCCGTGCTGCTCGGGCTTGCACCCCTCGCCGTCGCGATGGTCGGCATCGGGCTCGGCGTCGTGCTCGTCACCGGCTTCTGGCTGCTGCACGCGAGCGAGCACAGCCTCGGCGACGGCTGGCTGCTCCTCGCGCTCGGCCTCCTCGCCGTGTCGGCGCTGCTCGGCGCCCTCGGCGGACGTGGCCCCAAGCAGGCGCGGCTGCTCGCCGAGCGCTCGCCCCACGACGCGCCGCCCTCGGCGGAGCTCCGCCGCCTGCTCGACGACGGCGTCGCGCGCGCCCTCAACATCGCGTCCGGCATCGCAGCGCTGGGCGTGCTCGTCCTGATGGTCTGGCGCCCGTCGCTCTGACGCGACACAGCGCCTCGATCGTTATACGATGCGCCGTCGCCCGGAAGGAGACGGATGCGCCTGCACTACGGTGAGCCGCAGGTCGCGGTCGGCGTCATCTTCGTCGTGCTCACGGCGCTGATCGCGCTGGTCTTCCTCGCCGTTGCGCGCTCGGCGGGCGAGGACGTCCCGTACGAGCGCGTCCAACGCATCGGCTACTGGCTCCGGCCGCGCTGGCTCGCCGCACTCGTCGTGATCGGCCTCGTCCTGCTGCCGATCACCGTCTTCTACTTGCCCTACTCGAGCGGCTCCGGGACGGGCCGGACCGTCGTCAAGGTGACAAGCGGCCAGTTCTTCTGGTCGCTCGTGCCCGACCGCGTCCGGGCGGGCACGCCCCTCCGCTTCGACGTGAGCTCGCTCGACGTCAACCACGGCTTCGGCCTCTACGACCCGCACGGCCACCTCGTCGGATCGGTGCAGGCGATGCCCGGCTACCACAAGCTACGACTTCGGCTCGAAGCCGGCGGACGTGCGCGCGCTCGTCGCGTTCATCAAGGCGCAGCGATAGGCGGCTGTTCCCGCGTGCAGCCGCTTCAGCTCGTCCAGGGCATTCGTTTCCGCAGCGGCCGATTTGCCCGCGCGAACGTCTGCCTGGCGTGAGCCGCCCGGAATCGGGGCCGCTCCCCCGCTTGCCTCGAACTGCTTAACGTCGCCGGCGCAGCCGGCGTTCGAGCAGCTTCTTGGCCTCGTCGGCCCAGAGCACGACGCTCGCGAGGCCGATACAGATCAGCCATTCCTCTGCCCCGAGCGGCGTCGTTCCGAAGGCGTCGTTGAGAAACGGCAGCTCGACGACGGCGACCTGAAGTGTCGCGGAGAGCGCGATCGCGCCCCACAGCCAGCGGTTCGTGAACAGCCGGTGGAAGGCGCTCGTGCGATCGGAGCGGGCGTTGAAGCAGTTGAAGAGCTGGGCGAACACGAGGGTCGTGAACGCCATCGTCCGCGCCTCGATGACGTTCCCGGAGCCGCCGACGAACCCACCGGGGAGGCGCAGGTCGAGCGCGAGAAGCGTCACGGCCGCCATCACGGCGCCGACCCAGACGATCCCGATCCACATCTCGGCGTCGAGCACGCGGTCGGTGAGCCGGCGGGGCGGTTGCGACATGACGTCGTCCGGAGGGGCGTCCATGCCGAGCGCGAGCGCCGGTGCGCCGTCGGTGAGCAGGTTGATCCAGAGGATCTGGGTCGCGAGCAGCGGCACCGCGATCGCCTCGCCGGTGTCCTCGAGCCCGATCACGCCGGCGAGGACGACGCCGAAGAACATCGTGAAGACCTCGCCGATGTTCGACGAGAGCAGGAAGCGTAGGAACTTGCGGATGTTGGCGAAGATCCCGCGGCCCTCGCGGACGGCGCTGACGATCGTCGTGAAGTTGTCGTCGGCGAGGATCATGTCGGCCGCCTCCTTGGCGACATCGGTGCCTGCGACGCCCATTGCGACGCCGATGTCCGCCGCTTTCAGCGCCGGCGCGTCGTTGACGCCGTCGCCGGTCATCGCGACGATCCGTCCGTCCGCATGGAGCGCGTCGACGATCCGCAGCTTGTGCTCCGGCGAGACGCGCGCGTAGACGGACACCTCCCGCACCGCGGCCGCGCGCGCATCGTCGTCCATCGCCTCGAGCTCGCTTCCCGTCACGACGCGAGATCCGGCCGCCGCGATGCCGAGATCGGCGGCGATCCGCCCCGCTGTGTGCGGATGGTCGCCGGTGATCATCAGCACGCGCACGCCGGCGTTCTCCGCGTCGGCGATCGCGACCCGCGCCTCTGGCCGCGGCGGGTCGATGATCCCGACCAGCCCGAGGTAGACGAGTTCCCGCTCAACCGACTCGTCGTGCGGCGGCTGCTCGTCCGCCGGCAGCGGCCGGTAGGCGACCGCCAGCGTTCGCAGCGCCAGGTCCGCGAGCTGGTCAACCGTCGTGAGGATCGCGGTCCGGCGCTCCTCCGTAAGCCGCCGCACACGGCCACCGAGGCGCTCCTCGGTACAGCGGGCGAGCAGCACATCGGGCGCGCCCTTTGTGACCACGGCGACGCCGGATTCGCCCTCGAGGTCGGTGTGCACCGTGCTCATCAGCTTCCGCTCGGAGCTGAACGGCACCTCGCCGACGCGCTCGAACCGCGCGCGGCGCATCTCGGCGAGCCCTTCCACCTTCGCCTCGGCGACGAGGAACGCGGCCTCGGTGGGATCGCCCTGGATCGTCCACTCGCCGTCTTCCAGACGCAGCACGGCGTCGTTTGCCAGGCTCCCGCCCGCGAGCACCGCCCGCACCTCGTCCAGTAGGACCGCGTCCTCGAGCGGGTGCCCGTCCACGCGCAGCTCACCCTCGGGCCGGTAGCCGCTGCCGGTGACGTCGACCTCGCCCGAGCCGGTGACGACCTTCTCGATCGTCATCTCGTTCTTCGTCAGCGTCCCGGTCTTGTCGGAGCAGATCACCGACGCCGAGCCAAGCGTCTCGACCGAGGACAGCTTCTTCACGATCGCCCGCTCCTGCGCCATCCGCTGAACGCCGAGCGCCAGCACCACCGACAGCACCGCCGGCAGCCCCTCCGGTACCGCGGCCACCGCCAGCGACACCCCGACGAGAAGCACCGAGACGAGATCCGACGCTGACCGGAGATCGGCCGTGAGCAGAATCGCGCCAACCACGACCGCCGCGATCACGATCACCGCGATCCCCAGCATGCGGCCGATCCGGTCGACCTCCCGCTGTAGCGGTGTAGCCTGCGCCTCCGTCCGGTCGAGCAGACGGGCGACGGTGCCCATCTCGGTCGCCATTGCAGTCGCGGTCACGACTGCCCGGCCGCGGCCGCGCACGACTGCGGTGCCGCTGAACACCATGTTTACCCGGTCGCCCAGTCCGACAGGCTCCGCGATCGAGTCGACGTCCTTCAGCACCGCCTCGCTCTCCCCGGTCAGCGACGCCTCGGCGACGGTCAGCGACGCCGCCTCGACCAGCCGGGCGTCGGCCGCGACCGCGTCTCCCTCGGCGAGCGCCAGGAGGTCGCCGGGCACCACCTCGGCGGCCGGGATCCGCTCCTCCCGACCATCGCGCACGACCCCCGCCGTCGCCGCCGACATCCGCTGCAGCGCCGCGACCGCCTGCCCGGCACGCGCCTCCTGCACGTAGCCGAGCACGGCATTGGCGACAACGATCGACGCGATCACGATCGCGTCGTACGGCGCCGACTCGCTCCCCTCGAGCGCCCACGCGACGAGCGAGACGACAACGGCCGCGAGCAGCAGGTAGATCAACGGGTCGGCGAACTGGCCCAGGAACTTCCGCCACGCCGGCACGGGCTCGGCCGGCTCGAGCCGGTTCGGCCCGAAGCGCGCCAGCCTCGCGGTCGCCTCCGCCGCGCTCAGCCCCCCGCGGGCGTCCGTGCCCAGGGCCGCCGCGACCACGCTTGCCTCGGCCCGCCAGGCCTCCCCTACTCCGGCGGCGGCCACTCCGTCCTGGATCACGTCACGGCTCCGAGCGCTCTAGCTCGGCGTCGGCGAGCGACGCGGGGTCGCCGCTCGGCTCGAGGTGCGTGATCACGGCGGCACCCGGAAGCGTCGACTGGATCTCCCGCTCGAGGCCGTCGGCAAGCGCGTGCGCCTCGCTCACGCTCCAGTCGCCCGGCACGAGCACGTGCAGCGACACGAACGACCGTCGCCCGGCCTGCCGCGTGCGCACCGCATGGAACGACACGCCGTCGCGACGGTACGTCGCCAACGTCCGCTCGAGCGCATCCTGCTCCGCCGGCGACAGCGCGTGATCCATCAGTCCCGCGCCTGCGCGCCGCAGCAGCGAGACCCCGGTCACGACGATGTTCGCGGCCACGAACAGGGCGACCACCGGGTCCAGCCGGAGCCAGCCGGTCGCGCCGACGACGAGGACGCCGGCGATCACGCCCGCCGACGTCCAGACGTCGGTAAGCAGATGCCGCCCGTCCGCCTCGACCGTGATCGAGCGCGACTCCTTGCCGGCCCGGATCAGCACAAGCCCCACCGTGAGGTTCACGACCGACGCCGCGGCCGAGAGGGCGACACCGATCCCGATGTCCGTGAGCTCCACGGGGTCGATCAGCCGCATGACGGCCGTCCAGCCGATCGAAAGCGCCGCGAGCAGGATCAATCCTCCCTCCACCCCCGCAGAGAAGTACTCCGCCTTCTCGTGCCCGAACAGGTGCTGCTCGTCCGGCGGCGTGCTTGCCCATCGCAGCATCCCCATCGCGACCAGCGCCGCAACGAGGTTCACCACCGACTCGAGCGCATCCGACAGAAACCCGACTGAATCCGTCAGCTGCCAGGCGAGCATCTTCAGCGCGATCGTCGTCATCGCGGCAGCCACCGACAGCCAGAGCAGCCTGCCAAGCCTGGACCGAGATGCCGAGGAGACAGCCGACGTCACCGCTGCCGGCTCCCCTCCGCGAGAGGGGCCGACGCGTGGCCCGACCGCGTCGCCGCGACCTCGCCTTGGCGACGCGGACGACCGCTCATCCGTCGGGGTCGATGCCCCTCGCCGCCCGACCAATGTCCAAGCCCATCTCGGGGATACAGTGCCTCGATGGCGGTGTTCGCGCGAGTCGTGGTCGGCGTCGACGGCACCGGGTGGGGATACGAGGCGCTCCGCCAAACGCTCGTCCTTGCACCGGCCGGAGGATCGGCGGCGGTCAGTCCGTGCGCGCCGGCGACGGCTACCTCGCGGAGTCGATCAACGCGCCCGATGCCCAGATCGTCAAGGGCTAACAGGCCCGGGTCATGTCGGCCGCGGTGAGCGGCTACGACTTCGGCTCGAAGCCCGCGGACGTGCGGGCGTTGGTCGCGTTCATCAAGGCGCAGACGTAGCCGGCGCCGCCTGCACCGGCGTGCTCCTGGTCGGCGGCGCGAGCAGCCGCTTCGGCTCCCCGAAGGCGCTGGCCCGGATCGGCGGCGAGACGCTCGCCGAGCGCGCCTGGGGCGCGCTCGCCTGGTGCGACGAGCGGATCGCGGTCGGCAAGGCGCGCGACGCGCTCACGCTTCCGTTCCCGCTCGTCGACGACGGCACGGAGGAGCGGGCGCCGATCTTCGGCGTGCTGGCCGGCCTGCGGGCGGCAGCCCACGAGCTCTGCGTCTTCCTCCCGGTCGACTGCCCCCTGATGACCGAGAGCGCGCTTCGCGCGCTCGCCGAGGCGGCCGCCGTCCCGCAGACCGGGCCGCTGCCCGGCGCCTACTCGATGGAGCTCGTGCCCGAGCTCGAGCGGCGGGTCGCGCAGGGACGCCTCTCCCTGCGGGGCGTGAACAAACGCGTGCTCGAGATCGACCCGCGGCTGCTCGCCGACGTCGACTCGCCCGACGACCTCAGGGCGCTCGCCGGCTGAGCCACGCGACGCAGAGGCCCGGCTCGACGAACGGCTCCAGGCGGTCGACTTCGAGGCCGCTCCCCAGCTGGGCGAGCGCGCCGTCGATGATGCCCTGGTGCACCGCGCACACGATGCCCGGCGCGAGGTCGCGGTACGGGCAGTGGTGCATGCGGATCTCCCCCTCGGCGAGCTCCGGCCTGAAGCCCTGCTGCGCGAGCAGCTCGTTGACCTCGCCGAGCGCCTGCTCGTCGTCCAGCGTGGTGCCCGGCGGACGCCGGACGAGGTAGCCGCCCCACTCGCGCCCGACCGCCTCGGCCTCGTCGGGCCCCGCATCGATCCGCGTGAGCGCCCCGGTGAGGATCGTGGCCAGCAGGCGGTAGCTCTCGCGCTCGCCGGCGTCGGTCGAGTCGCTGAGCGCGTAGATGATGCGCGGCCGCCCGGGCGCGCCGCGCGGCTCGGGGCCTGAGCGGACGATGCCGGCATCCTCGAGCACGCCGAGGTGCCAGCGCACCGTGTTGGGATGGAGACCGAGGCGCTCGGTCAGCTGCTGGACGTCGAGACCCCTGGGCGCGCGCCGCAGCTCGTCCACGATGCGGATGCGGTGCTCGTCGGCGAGCGCGCGATGCAGCTTGCCGGAGGCGGCGTCGGAATTCATCTGAGCGGGGTCCCTGAAACATGCGAGCCGCGCCGGCCGGGCACGGCCATCGGTAGGAGCCCGCAATCGCCGTGCGGCAGAACCACGATCCGCGCCCCGCCGGGTTGCTCCTAGATTGCTCGGAAGAACGTCGTCCGGGAGGCAGGGCGATGCGCGTCGGTTCTCACATAGGAGCGGTCGAGGCGTGAAGCGGTTTGCGTCGCCCGGCTGGAACCTCGCACTGGCCACGCTGGCGTTCGCGCTCTGCTTCACCGCCTGGAGCCTGATCGCCCCGTTCGCGAAGACGTTCAAGCACGACCTCGGGCTCAACTACACCGAGGCTCTCCTCCTCACCGCGGTGCCGGTCATCCTCGGCTCGCTGATGCGGATCCCGATGGGCGTGCTCACCGACCGCTACGGCGGCCGCAAGATCTTCGCCGCCCTGCTCGCGTTCTCGGCAATCCCTGCCGTGCTCTTCGGGTACGCGTCCGGCTACACGGCCCTCATCGCCGTCGGCTTCCTGCTCGGAGTGGCCGGCGCCTCGTTCGCGGTGGGCGTCCCGTTCGTCGCCGGCTGGTACGCGAAGGAGCGCCAAGGCTTCGCCCTCGGGATCTACGGGATGGGGAACATCGGCACGGCGATCGCCTTCTTCGGGGCGCCCGCGATCGCGGACCACTGGAGCCGGGTCGCGGTCGGCTGGGTCACGGCCGTCGCGCTCCTCGCCGGCGCCTGGCTCTTCTACTCGTTCGCCCGCAACGCCCCGCGCGACGCGCCTCCGACCCACTACCGCGCCGTCCTCCGGTCGGGCTGGCGCCTGTACCGGCTCGCCTTCTTCTACTTCATCACCTTCGGCGGCTTCGTGGCCATGGCCTTCCTCCTGCCGACGGTGCTGCAGGACTGGTTCGACTACTCGAAGAGCGAGGCGAGCGCGCGCGCGGCCGGGTTCATCATCGCCGCGACATTCGCGCGTCCCGTGGGCGGCTGGCTGGCAGACCGCGTCGGCGCCTATCCGGTGCTCGTCCTCGTGTTCGCCGGGATCGCGATCGACGCCGCCATGCTGGCCGTGATCGCGCCCTCGCCGCGGATCGTGCCGGTCACGATCGCCTGCCTCACGCTCGGCACGTTCCTCGGCGCCGGGAACGGCGCGGTCTTCAAGCTCGTCCCGGCCGAGTTCCCGAACGACCCGGGCGCCGCAGGCGGGATCGTCGGCGCGGCGGGCGGCCTGGGCGGCTTCTTCCCGCCGGTCTTCGTCGGACTCGTCAAGGACGCCGAGGGCACGTACACCTACGGCTTCGTCGGCCTCCTCGTCTTCGTCGCCGTGTGCCTGGCCCTTGCGGTCTGGCTCCTGCGCAACGCGCCGCCGTCGGAGCTCCGCGGGCTGCCGCGCGAGCACGCGCCCGCGTGAGCGGCCGCGTCCTCGGGCGACCGCGCTTCTTCGGCCGAGCCGGCTGGAGCGAGCTCACGCCCGGCGGCCGGGCCTGGGAGAGCTTCTACCGCGACCGCTGGCAGCACGACCGGGTCGTGCGGTCGACGCACGGGGTCAACTGCACCGGCTCCTGCTCCTGGAAGGTCCACGTCAAGGACGGGATCGTCGCCTGGGAGACACAGCAGACCGACTACCCCTCGAACGGGCCGGACGTGCCCGAATACGAGCCCCGCGGCTGCCCCCGCGGCGCGTCGTTCAGCTGGTACGTCTACTCGCCGCTGCGCGTGCGCTACCCGTACGTCCGGGGCGTGCTGCTCGAGCTCTACCGCGCCGCGCTCGCCCGGACGGGCGACCCGGTCGAGGCCTGGGCTGCGGTCGTCGACGACCCTGAGCAGGCGCGCCGCTACAAGTCCCAGCGCGGCAAGGGAGGCTTCGTGCGAGCCTCGTGGGACGAGGTTGCCGACCTGATCGCGGCCGCGCACGTGCACACGATCCGCCGCTACGGCCCGGACCGGGTGGCGGGCTTCTCGCCGATCCCGGCGATGTCGATGGTCTCGTACTCGGCGGGGACACGGTTCCTGTCGCTGATCGGCGGCATCTGCCTCTCGTTCTACGACTGGTACGCGGATTTGCCGCCGGCGTCGCCGCAGATCTGGGGCGACCAGACGGACGTGCCCGAATCGGCGGACTGGTGGAACGCCGGCTACGTGATCCTCTGGGGCTCGAACATCCCGCAGACCCGCACCCCCGACGCCCACTTCATGACCGAGGCGCGCTACCGCGGGCAGAAGGTCGTCGTCGTCTCACCCGACTTCGCCGG
The DNA here is from genome assembly GCA_963755085.1 of uncultured Thermoleophilia bacterium. GTDB lineage: Bacteria > Actinomycetota > Thermoleophilia > Gaiellales > Gaiellaceae > JACVRM01. The sequence goes on from CAVWIN010000007.1 coordinate 117,577, forward strand.
CCACACCAAGTTCGCCGACCACTGGCTGCCCGCTGCGGCCGGATCGGACGGCGCGCTGGCGATGGCCATGGGCCACGTGATCCTGAAGGAGCTCTACGTCGAGCGGCAGGTGCCGTACTTCGAGCGCTACGCGCGCGAGAACACCGACCTGCCCTTCCTCGTCACGCTCGACGAACGCGACGGCCGGTACGTCGCCGGCCGCTTCCTGCGCGCGTCGGACCTCGGCAGCGGGAGCGAGAACGCCGAGTGGAAGACCGTCGTCTTCGACACCGCGACCGGCGAGGCTGCTGTCCCCAACGGCTCGATCGGCTTCCGGTGGGGCGAGGAGGGCATGGGCCGCTGGAACCTCGAGCTCGGGACGATCAAGCCGGCGCTGACGCTGCTCGGGCACGAGCACGAGCTGGTCGAGGTCGAGCTCCCCCGCTTCGACGTGGGCGACTCGGAGAGCGGCGGCTCGCACCGCCGCGGCGTGCCGGCCAGGCGCGTCGGCGGCCACCTCGTCACGACCGTGTTCGACCTGCTCGCCGCCCAGCTGGGAGTGCGCCGCGGACCATTGCCGGGGGACTGGCCCGCCGGCTACGACGACCCGAAGCCGTACACGCCGGCCTGGCAGGAGGCACACACCGGCGTCGACCCGGCCCGCGTGGTCCGCGTCGCGCGCGAGTTCGCTCGCAACGCGGAGCGGACGGACGGCCGGTCGATGATCGTGATGGGCGCGGGGACCAACCACTGGTACCACTCCGACCAGATCTACCGGGCGATGCTGAACCTCGTCCTGCTCTGCGGCTGCCAGGGCGTGAACGGCGGCGGCTGGGCCCATTACGTCGGCCAGGAGAAGGTGCGTCCCATCACCGGCTGGTCGACGCTCGCGTTCGCGACCGACTGGACGCGGCCCCCGCGGCAGCAGGCGACGACGCCCTTCTGGTTCCTGATGAGCGACCAGTGGCGCTACCAGCGCACGCGCGCCGGCGAGTACGCCTCGGCGATCGGCACCGGCGCGCTGAAGGGCATGCACCTCGCCGACTGCAACGCGCTCGCCGCGCGCCTCGGCTGGATGCCCTCCTACCCGAGCTTCGACCGCAACCCGCTCGACCTCGCCGACGAGGCGGCGACGGCCGGGCTCGACGTCCCCGAGTACGTCGTCCGCGAGCTGAAGGCGGGCCGGCTGCGCTTCGCGGCCGAGGATCCCGACGCCCCCGAGAACTACCCGCGGGTGCTGACGCTCTGGCGCGCCAACCTGCTCGGGTCGTCGAGCAAGGGGCACGAGTACTTCCTGCGGCACGTGCTCGGCGTCCCCGACGCGGCGATCCGGAACAGCGAGGCCGGCGCGGAGTTCCGGCCCGACGAGGTCGTCTGGCGCGAGGAGGCGCCCACCGGGAAGCTCGACCTGTTCACGACCATCGACTTCCGCATGAACGGGTCGGCGCTCTATTCCGACGTCGTGCTGCCGGCCGCCACCTGGTACGAGAAGCACGACCTCTCCTCGACCGACCTGCATCCGTTCGTCCACTCCTTCAACCCCGCGATCCCGCCGCCGTGGGAGACGCGCAGCGACTTCGACGTCTTCCGGCGGATCGCCGAGTCGTTCACGCGGCTGGCCGCCACCCACCTCGGCGTGCGCCGCGACGTGGTCGCCGCGCCGCTGCTCCACGACACGCCGGACGAGCTCGCCCAGCCGTTCGGCAGGGTGCTGGACTGGAAGCGGGGCGAGTGCGAGCCCATCCCCGGCAAGACGATGCCGAAGCTCGTCGTCGTCGAGCGGGACTACAGCGCGGTGCTCGAGCAGTGGCTGTCGCTCGGGCCGCTGGTCGAGGAGCTCGGCACGGCCGCGAAGGGGATCTCCCTGAAGCCGCTGGCCGAGGTCGACGAGCTGCGGCGCCGGAACGGCGAGCGCGACGGCCGCGTGAGCCTCGCCCGCGACGTGGACTGGTGCGAGGCGATCCTCGCGCTCTCGGGCGTCACCAACGGCCGCCTCGCAGAGGAGGGGTTCCGCGGGCTCGAGAAGCGGGTCGGCCTGCCGCTCGCCGACCTCGCCGAGGAGACCGCCGACGTGCGGATCGCCTTCGGCGACACGCAGGTGCAGCCGCGCAAGGTGATCGCGTCGCCGGAGTGGTCGGGGCTCGAGTCGCGTGACCGCCGCTACTCGCCGTTCACGATCAACGTCGAGCGCCGCGTCCCCTGGCGCACCCTGACCGGCCGTCAGCAGTTCTACGTCGACCACGAGTGGCTGCTCGAGTTCGGCGAGGGCCTGCCCGTCTACCGGCCTCCAATCGACGTCATCCGCCACGTCGGCGAGCAGTTCTCGGGCGATCCGGGCCGGGCCGAGGTGCACGTCCGCTGGCTCTCACCGCACTCGAAGTGGTCGATCCACTCCGAGTTCCAGGACAACCTGCACATGCTGACGCTCTTCCGCGGCGGCCCGGTCACATGGCTCTCGGTCGAGGACGCGGCCGCGATCGGCGTCGCCGACAACGACTGGGTCGAGGTGTTCAACCGCAACGGCGTGATCGCCTGCCGGGCGGTCGTCTCGCACCGGGTGCCGAAGGGCGTCGGCCTCATGTACCACTCGCAGGACCGGCACGTGAACGTGCCCAGGACCGAGCTGTCCGGGACGCGCGGGGGCACCGACAACTCGGTGACGCGGATCTCGATCAAGCCGACGCTGCTGATCGGCGGGTACGCGCAGCTCTCCTACGGGTTCAACTACTACGGCCCGACCGGGCCACAGCGCGACGAGCTCGCGGTCGTCCGGAAGCTGGAGAAGGTCGAGTACTGATGCACGTCCGGGCGCAGGTGGCGATGGTCATGAACCTCGACAAGTGCATCGGCTGCCACACGTGCTCGGTCACCTGCAAGAACGTCTGGACGAACCGGCGCGGCGCCGAGTACATGTGGTTCAACGACGTCGAGACGAAGCCGGGGATCGGCTACCCCAAGCGCTGGGAGGACCAGGAGCAGTGGCGCGGCGGCTGGGAGCTCGACCGGCGCGGCAAGCTGCGACTGAAGGCCGGCGGGCCGGCACGGAAGCTCGCAAACCTCTTCTACAACCCGCAGCTGCCGGCCCTCGACGACTACTACGAGCCCTGGACGTACGACTACGAGACGCTGACCACCGCGCCGGCGCAGCGCCACCAGCCCGTGGCGCGCCCGCAGTCGCAGATCACCGGTCGGCCGCTGGAGCTCGCCTGGGGACCGAACTGGGAGGACGACCTTGCCGGCGCGCCGGAGCGTGCCGCCGCCGACCCCAACCTCCGCGACGGCGTCGAGGAGCAGGTGCGGCTCGAGTACGAGCAGGCGTTCATGTTCTACCTCCCGCGCATCTGCGAGCACTGCCTCAACCCCGCCTGCGTCGCCTCGTGCCCGTCGGGCGCGATGTACAAGCGCGACGACGACGGCATCGTGCTCGTCGACCAGGACGCCTGCCGCAGCTGGCGGATGTGCGTCTCCGGGTGCCCCTACAAGAAGGTCTACTTCAACTGGCAGAGCGGCAAGGCGGAGAAGTGCACGCTCTGCTACCCGCGGCTCGAGACGGGGCAGCCGACGATCTGCTCGGAGACGTGTGTCGGCCGCATCCGCTACCTCGGGGTCATCCTCTACGACGCCGACCGCGTCGAGGAGGCGGCCTCGGCGCCGGACGAGCACGGCCTGCTGGACGCCCAGCTGTCCCTCTTCCTCGACCCGCACGACGGCGCGACCCGGGAGCAGGCGCGACGCGACGGCATCGCCGAGGACTGGCTCGACGCCGCCCGGCGCTCGCCCGTCTACGCGCTCGCGGTCGAGCACCGGGTCGCGCTCCCCCTGCATCCCGAGTACCGGACGCTGCCGATGGTCTGGTACGTGCCGCCGCTTTCGCCCGTGATGAGCCTCGTCGAGGGCGAGGGCGCCGACGCCGACCCGGACGACGTCTTCCCGCTGATCGACACGCTGCGGATCCCCGTTGCCTACCTCGCGAACATGCTCACCGCCGGAGACGAGGAGCCCGTCCGGCTCGCGCTCAAGCGCCTGGCCGCCATGCGGCGCCACATGCGCGAGCGCACGCTCGGCGGCGAGCCCGACCCGGCAGTCGCCGAGGCCGTCGGGCTCGCGCCGGCCGACGTCGAGCGCCTCTTCCGGCTGCTCGCGATCGCCAAGTTCGACGAGCGCTACGTGATCCCCCAGGCGCACGCGGAGGTCGTCGGCGACCCGGCTGTCCGGCAGGGGGCCAGCTTCAGCTTCACACGGAGGCTCCTGTGAGCAACTGGCAGCTGCTCTCGGTGCTGCTCCAGTACCCGGACCAGGAGCTCTTCGACGCGGGCGCGGAGCTCGAGCGCGCCGCAGCAGGCTCCGCGGGGATCCAGCGCTTCCTCTGCTGGCAGCAGGCTCGGCCGCTGGGAGAAGCGCAGCAAGCCTATGTCCGCACGTTCGACTTCGACCGCCGCGCGAGCCTGCACCTCACGTACCACACCCACGGCGACCGGCGGCAGCGTGGGCTCGAGCTGGTCCGCCTCAAGCGGCGCTACGCGGACGCCGGCCTGCCGCTGCTTGCGGGCGAGCTGCCCGACTACCTGCCGGTGCTGCTCGAGTTCGCGGCGCTCGACGCGGAGCACGGCGAAGCGCTGCTGAACGAGCTGCGGGCGCCGCTCGAGCTCGTCCGCTCGCGCCTGCACGACAGGGAGAGCCCCTACGCCGGCCTGCTCGACGCCGTGGTCGCCGCGCTGCCCAGGCCGTCCAGGAACCAGCTGGCAGCGGCCCGCAGGATCGCCGAGGAGGGCCCGCCCGGCGAGCTCGTCGGCCTGGAGGCGTTCCGATGAGCCGCCTCGACTACTTCCTCTGGGTCGTCGTCCCCTACCTCTGCCTGGCCGTCTTCGTGGTCGGCCATGTGTGGCGCTACCGGCGCGACCAGTACACGTGGACGGCCCGCTCCACGCAGATGCTCGAGCGCCGCCTGCTGGTCTGGGGCAGCCTGCTCTTCCACTTCGGGATCCTCGCCGCGATCGGCGGCCACCTGCTGGGCATCCTCGTCCCCCGCTCGTGGGTCGAGAGCGCCGGCGTGAGCGACTCCGCCTACCACCGGATCGCCCTGCTGGCCGGTGGCGCGGCGGGGTGCGCGGTCGTCGCCGGCTTCGCGATCCTCGCCTACCGCCGCCTCCGCATCGGACGGGTCAGGGTGACGACCAGCCGGAGCGACCTCGTGCTCTACCCGGTGCTCGCGGTGACGATCGTGTTCGGCATGCTCGCCACCGTCTGGGGCACGGCAGTCGACGACTATGCCTACCGGGTGACCGTGAGCCCCTGGTTCCGCGGGATCTTCACGATGCAGCCGCGCGGCTCGCTGATGGCGAACGCGTCCTTCATCTTCCAGGCGCACGCCCTGACCGCCTGGCTGCTGTTCGCCGTCTGGCCGTTCACCCGCCTCGTGCACGCGTGGAGCGTCCCGATCGGGTACCTCGGCCGGGCGCCGATCGTGTACCGGAGCCGCGCGCGCCGGGACACGCCGGCGCCGGCGCCGCGGCCGCTCCCGTAACTGACGGGCGAGGCCGCCGGCGAGCGTTCGCGGTCAGCTAAACCACCTCGTCACCGTCCTACGCTGCCAGTTCCCGATTCGACGCCAAGGAGGACCATGCCCGCCAAGGAAGCACGCTCGGAAGAGAGCCCGTACGGCCGCTACGTCACATCGGACGGGTGGTTCATCCACAACCTCGCCGACGCGCTCGCGGTGCGGAACGAGGAGAAGGGCGGCGCGCTGTACCCGCTCGAGCCGCGGGAGGCGCCGTTCACCGACCTCGGCGTCAACGTCCGCGTGCTCTGGCCCGGGGACCCGAACGCGCTCTATCACTCCGAGGGCGTCCAGGAGGGGTTCCTCGTGCTCTCCGGCGAGTGCACACTCATCGTCGAGGAGGAGGAACGGCCGTTGCGGCAGTGGGACTACTTCCACTGCCCGGCCGACACCCACCACGTGATCGTCGGCGCAGGCGACGGCCCGTCCGTGATCCTCATGATCGGCGCGCGACCCGAGGTCGAGACGATCCACTACCCGGTCAGCGAGGTGGCGGCGAAGTACGGCGCGTCCGCAGCGACCGCGACGAGTCAGCCGGACGAGGCGTACGCCGACTGGCCGGGCGACTACGTGCCGGCACGTGTTCCGTGGCCGCTCGATTCCACGGTGGACGCGTAATGGCTCAGGTTGCGACCAGCACGAGACCGCGAACGAGGAGATAGACCCCGGCGCCGGCCAATACCACCGTGGCGAGGAGCCGGCCGTTGCGGTCGAGCCAGGCGTTGAAGCGCGAGATCGCGTCGGTTGTGCGCTCCGGCGCGACGGCGTACGCGAGGATCGGCACCTCGATGAACGCGAACATGACCAGGTAGAAGGCCACGATCGCGCCGACCTTCGCGGCCGACGAGGCGTCCAGGTCGGCGATCTGCGCCAGCGCGACGAAGGGCAGCACGCCCGGGATGATGTCCAGGACGATGCCGGCAACGAACGCGACCGCGATCCCGCCGCCGACGGCGCGCTGCGCGGGCGAGGGCCGGCCGGGCTCGTGCGGCCGGCCGCTCGTCCGGTTCACCGCCCAGGCGGCGACGAGGGCCAGCGCCCCGCCGGCGAGGTAGACCGCCGGTCGGAACGTCGAGCGCGAGCCCGAGGTGAGGCCGCTGCCCTGGAGGACGAACACGATGACGATCCCGAGCGCAATGGTCGTGAGCAGCGCGCCGGCGAGGAACGCGACCAGGATCCTGATCGGGCGCTCCAACCGGAACGCGAGCACGTCGACGAGAATCAGTGTCGGCCAGAACGCCGACGCGACCGCCAGCAGGAATAGCTCGACCGCGTCGGACACCGCTGCATCCTCTCGCGGCCGCTCCGTCCGTGCGGGCCGACGTGGGACCTGCGTGTTTCAAGGGGAATCGTCCGAGAACGTCAGGTTCGGGCGGCAGGCGCGGACGCGCCCGCCGCCCGGAAAAGGGAGATCAGCCGGCTGCCGGAGTCGGCGAATCGGCCTTGCGGTAGCTGTAGCCGCCGGCCTGCTTGGTGGTCAGGCCGAGGAAGATCGCGGCCACGCCAATGACGACGAACGGAAGCCAGAACTGCGTGCCGTCGTCGGCGAAGCCGAAGAGCCAGGGCGACAGCGCGAGGACCGCGCCCGCGACGATGTCGATGATGTTGTGCACGGCCATCGGCGCGACCTTCCAGACGCCGAGCTCGTAGTTCGTGAACAGGCTGTACGCGATCAGCCCGATGCCGAGGACGATCGAGATGACCGTCGCGGACGTGCTGTCCGAGTACTGGAAGATCCAGGGGCCGGCGATCAGCACGGCGCCCACGATGTAGTCGAGCGGGGCGTGGAACTTGGTCGGGATGAAACGCATTGGAGTCGCTCCTTCGTCCGGGGTGCGTTTGCCTCCCTGATTCGCCGGCGACCTCCCTGCGGTTCGGCCGTCAGACGGCCGCTGCGACCGGAACCACGGCGGGCGCGTCGCGGAGCACCTCGCCGCACAGCGCCCGGGCGCGCTTCAGGTTCCTGGCACCGACGTAGACCTCGACGAGGAGCGTCGAGAAGACCCGGTCCGGGCCGTCGACGGCCTGTCCGACCTCCGCCGACACGTCGACGAATGGCCCGAAGTCGGCCTCCGCAGTCAGCTCGGCGAGCGGGAGCGCGTCGAGCCGGCCCGTCCCCGGCGCGTAGACGAGCGTGTCGACGACCGTGCAGCGCGGCTTCCGGCTCGGCGCCAGCTGATGGGGCAGGCCGAGCGACGCGCGCACGTGCGCCTCGATCAGGTCGACGTCCCATACCGCCTCGATGACCTGATGGATCCTCCCGCCGCCCATGCGCGCGTTGACCTCGACGATGCGCGGTCCCTTGCTCGTGCACTTGCCCTCGACGTGGAGGACGCCGCGCGAGAACCCGAACGCCTGAACGGTCGCGACGCTCAGGTCGACGAGGCGGCGGACCTGCTTCGCCGAGTAGTCGGGCGGGCAGTGCAGTCCCGTTTCCTGGAACGACGGCTCCGCCGTTGGCGCCTGCTGCGAGACGCTCGAGAACACGCACTCGCCCTCCTCGAGCACGAGGTCGACGTCGAACTCGACGCCGTCGAGGTACTCCTCCAGGAGGAGGTCGTTGTGCGCTCGGAAGTGGACGACGTCCGTCATCTCGACCTGCTTCTGGACGAGCCAGTAGATGTCGGGAAGCGACTCGAACGAGTCGACCCGGATACAGCCGACCTGGCTGTGGCCGAACTCCGGCTTCACGACGGCGGGGAAGCCGACATCGGCCGCGGCCGCATAGAGCTCGTCGAGCGACTGGACGCGCCGCGATCGTGGCGTCGGGAGGCCGGCGCGCTCGGACGCCTCTCGCATCCGCAGCTTGCTGCGCGCCGCATCGGCAGCCTCGACCGGGTTCCCGGGCACGCCCAGCGCGGCCGCCGCCCGGGCGACGACGGGCGGGAACTCCTCCCAGAACGTCAGCACGGCATCGGGGCGAATCCCCGCGGTGGACAACGCGTCGACGACCGCGGCCGCGTCCCCATCGGCGTCGCCCGTGATCTCGGCCGCGACCCAGTCGGAGGCCACGCCGTCGTCGGCGAGCTGCTTCGACCAGTGCCCCGGCTCGTCCACGACGACGAGGCGCGCGCCGAGTTGGGCGATCCGCTCGTAGATGCGCCGCTTGCCGGGGTAGCCGGCGCCCACGGCCACCACCGTGGCCCCGTCGAGGCTCATGCCTTGACCCACGTCGGATCGTCGATGGGCGCCGTCTCGTCCGCGTCGACGACGCCCCGGCCTGCCGGGCTGCGGTTGAGCGCGGTCGTGAGCATCGGCGCCCGTTCCAGGGTGTCCAGCAGGACGCCCCCGTCGATCCGCAGCACGGTGGTCGGCACCTCCGTGGTCACCGTGGCGTTGCGCGGTGCGTTGTCCAGCAGCCCGCGCTCGCCGAAGCTCTCCCCGGCCTCGCGGTGCGCGAGCACGACGCCGTCTCGATGCACGACGACGCGCCCTTCCTCGATCGCGTAGAAGGCGTGCGCCGGGCTTCCCTGCACGACCACGTCGACGCCGGCCGGGAGCGGGCACAGCTGCGAGGACGACGCGAGCTGCTCGAGGACGAGCTGCGGCGTGCCCTGCGTGATCGGCAGGTGCTCGATCAGCGCCATTCGCCAGGCGAGCGCCTCGGTGCGCTTCCGACTCGCCTGGTCGAGGCCGCGCAGGCCGACGGTGGCCGACAACGCGACGAGGACGGTCACGGCGCCGAGGATCCAGAAGCTCGTGTCGAGCGACGTGCGGTTCACGAGGATCGATGCCAGGACGGCACCGGCGACCATCGCTCCGATCGAGCTCGCGTCGAACAGCCCGGCAACCCGGCCGAGCGTCTCACTGGGCGTCACGCGCGCGAGCACCGTCTCGCTCACAACCTCGCAGCAGACGAGGCCGGCGCCGCCCGCAACGCTGACGACGAGCGCGACGATCAGGATCTCGGTGCTCGGGTAGACGAGCTGCGTGGCGCAGGCAAGCACCGCGGCGCCGACCACGACGAGCGTGAGGCGCCGGGCCGTCGCGAGCTGGCCGTTGAAGACGGCGCTGATCAGACCGCCGACGCCCGATGCCGCGAGCAGGAGCCCGTAGCCGCCGGTCCCGAGCCCCAGGGAGCGGTCGGCGTAGACGACCAGCTGAACGGTCTGCGCGCCGTAGGTGAGCTCGACCATCGCCACCAGCGCGAACAGGGGGAGCACGTACCGGGTGACGCGCGCCGTCCGGAGCCCTTCGACGATGCCGGCCGCCGCGCCGCGGCTCCAGGCCGACGACACCGTCAGCCGGTGCCTGCCGAGCCTCGAGAACAGCAGCGCGGCGACGGCGAACGTCGCCGCGTTCGCGATGAACGCCGCCGGTGCCGACCAGACCGCCAGGAGGAACGCGCCGATCGCAGGGCCGATCACCACGGCCAGGTCCTGGACCGTGTGCAGCAACGCGTTGGCCGGCCCGATCCGCGCCTCTCCGACAAGCCGCGGCAACAGGGCGAGCGCCGCAGGACGCTCTGCGGCGCCCGCCGCGGATGCGAGCGCGACGATGCCGATCACCAGCGCAACCGGGCCGTCGCCGGCCACGACCGCTGCCAGCACGAGCATGAGCACCAGACGCACGAGGCTCCCGGCGACGAGCACCGCGCGCCGCGAATGACGATCCGCGATCGCGCCGCCGAACGGCCCGAGCAGCACGAAGGGAAGCAGGCGGCAGATCGTCGCCGCGCCGACCCATGCGGCCGAATGCGTCGCGCCGAAGACGTAGCCGAGGAGCGCCGCGTTGTAGAGCCAGTCGCCGACCTGCGACGCCGCGCTCGCGCCGATCAGCACCCGCGCCTCGCGGATCGCGACCACCCCGCGGTAGGCGGAGAGCGCCCTCCTCACCGGCGAGGTTTCACGCGGCCGAGCGCCGTCGCGAGCTCTTCCGGCCGGATCGGCTTGGCCAGGTAGTCGTCCATCCCGGCCGCCATACAGGCCTCCCGGTCCTCCGGCATCGCGTTGGCGGTCATCGCGATGATGCGAGGGCGGGCGTCGGCGGCGAAGCGCTCCTTGATCGCGCGAGACGCGTCGAGGCCGTCGAGCTCCGGCATCTGGACGTCCATCAGCACGACGTCGTACTGCTCGCGCTCCAGCGCCGCGAGCGCCTCGAGCCCGTTGGCTGCCACGTCGGCGGCGTAGCCGAGCCGCCCGAGGATGCGCAGCGCGACCTTCTGGTTCACTGGCTGGTCCTCGGCGAGCAGGATCCGCAGCGAGGAGGTTGCCGCCTCGGCGCCCGACGTGGCGCCGGTGGCCGTGTCGCCCTCGACGCCCGCGACGACGCGGATGAGGGCGTTGTACAGCTGCGACGCCCGGATCGGCTTGGCGAGCTGGACAGCGAACACGCCGAACGACTGCGCCTGCGGCACCCGTCCCAGCGAGGTGAGCAGAACGAGCGGCAGCTCGTGCTCGTCCCGCTGCTGTCTGATGGCTTGCGCGAGCATCAGGCCGTCCATATCGGGCATCACGAAATCGAGGACGGCGACATCGAACTGCTCGCCACCGGCGACCAGCTCGAGGGCCGCGGCGGGCGCCTCCACCGCGACCGGGTTCATCCCCCACGAGCGCGCGTGGCGGGTGACGATCTCGCGGTTGAGCGGGTTGTCGTCGACGATGAGGATCCGCTTCCCGCGCAGCTGCGGGAGGGAGTCGTCGGCGATCCGCGCCGGCACCTCCGCCGCTTCCGCGGGCAGTTCGATCCGGAACGTGGAGCCCCGCTCCGGCTCGCTCTCCACCGAGATCGTGCCGCCCATCAGCTCGACGATGCGCTGCGAGATGGCCAGGCCGAGCCCCGTGCCGCCGTAGCGTCGCGTCGTCGACGCGTCGACCTGGCTGAACGACTCGAACAGCCGATCCATGCGATCGGCCGGGATGCCGATGCCGGTGTCCTCGACGGCCAGCTCGAGGCGGAACATGCCAGAGCCTGCCGGCTCGGCGTTCACGCGGACGACGACCTCGCCGTGCTCCGTGAACTTGACCGCGTTGGAGAGCAGGTTCAACAGGACCTGCCGGAGCCGGACGGCATCGCCGACGATGCCGGCGGGCACGCGCTCGTCGATGAGACAGCCGAGCTCGATCTCCTTCTCCCACGCGCGTGGGGCGACGATCTCGAGCGCGCTCTCCACGCAGTCGCGGATGTCGAACGGCGCGTGCTCGAGGTCGAGCCGCCCGGCCTCGATCTTCGAGTAGTCGAGGATGTCGTCGATCACGTGGAGCAGGGCGTCGCCGCTCGAGTGGACGATGTCGGCGAGCTCGCGCTGCTCCTCGGTGAGCTCGGTGCTGAGCAGGAGATCGGTCATCCCGATGACGGCGTTCATCGGCGTCCGGATCTCGTGGCTCATCGTCGCGAGGAAGGCGCTCTTCGCCTGCGTCGCCGCCTCCGCCTCCTCGCGCGCGCGCTGCAGCTCGCTGACGAACCGCGTCTTGTCGATCGCGGTCGCGGCGAACGCGGCGAACGCCTCCGCCGTGCGGGCGTGCTCCTCGGTGTAGAAGTCGGCCTCGAAGCTGTCGACCGTCAGCATCCCGATCAGGCGGTCGCCGACGACCAGAGGAACCGCCATCCAGCCGTGGACGTGTCCCGGGCCGAAGGGATCGTGGAAGTTCGTGAACTGGGTGGGGGCGTCCGCCACGATGATCGACTCGCGGTGCTCGAACAGCCGGCGGGCGGGGTCATCCGGGCCTCGCATCGCGTAGCGGGTGCCGACGATCTCGTCGAGGTTCGGGTAGCCGTGGCCGCTGACGACGAGCGACTCGTCGCCCTCGAACTGCTGGACGCTGGCGCCGTCGTACGGCACCGCCTTCCGCAGCTCGGCGAGGATCAGGTCGAAGACCTCGGTCGTACCGAGCGTGCTGCTGAGCGAGTGGGCGGCGGCGCGCAGCGTGTCGGCCTGCTCCCGCGCGGCCCGCTCGGTGTCGAGCAGGCGGGCGTTCTCGATCGCCAGCCCGGCCTGCGCCGCGAACGCCGTCGCGAGCTCGCCCAGCTCCTCGTCGTAGAAGTCAGCGTCGAACTTGTCGACGCTGATCACGCCGATGACGCGGTCGCCCATGATCATCGGCGCGCAGATCCAGCCGCGGATACGCCCGGCGCCGTGCTCGTGGCTCGCGAAGTGCGGGTTCTCGGAGACGTCGCCGAACACCTGCGTGCGCCTCGAGCTGACGACCTGGCTGTTGAGGTTGGTCGGGTCGCTGAGGTCGAACCACTGGCCGATGAGGTCGAGATCCTCCAGCCCCCGGCCGCCGACGATGACCAGGCGGTCGCCCTGGACGACCTGGATCGAGCAGCTGTCGTAGGGGACGACGCGGGCGAGCTCGTCGAGGATCGACTCGATCGCTTCATCGAGCGTCAGCGTCTTGCCGATCACCTGCGTGACGGTGAGGAGCGTCTCGGCGTGCTCCCGGGCGCGCTGCGCCTCGCCGATGTCGTGGTACAGGGCATAGAAGCCGGCGTGGTGACCGTCGACCGCGAGCGGGACGAGGTTGAGCTCGACGTCGACCGGCGTTCCATCCTTGCGCCGCCGGCGCGTGACCCGGATCGCGCGCCCGCGCTCGAGCGCCTCTCGCGTCACCTCCCGCCCCTCCTCGGTCGTGACGTCGCCGCCGAGGACGAGGTCGTCGATGAACGACCCGGCCGCCTCGTCCGCGGTGTAGCCGAAGAGCTCGGTCGCGGCCGGGTTCCAGCCGGTCACGCGCTCGGCCGTGTCCATGACGACGATGGCGACCGGGCTGGCTTCGACGAGCGCCTCGAAGTACTGCTTCTGCCGCCCGATCTCCGCGTGGGCCAGCGACTGCTCGGTGACGTCCATCATGAAGCCCTGGACATACAGCGGGCTGCCGCGCTCGTCCTTCACGATCCGCGCCTCGTCGCGAACCGAGACCGTGCGGCCGTCCGCGGCGACGAGCCGGTACTCGGTCGACCAGCGGTCGTCGCCGCGCGCGAACGCCAGGGCATGGCTCGCAATCGTCTGGTCGCGATCCTCGGGGTGGAGGATCGATACGAAGAACTCGGCGTCCGACCACCGCTCCCTCGGGTAGCCGAAGAGCCGCTCGATCTGCGGGCTGACGTACTGCGAGGCGGCGACCGGTACGGGATCATCCCTGTAGACCGCGAGCGGCAGCTCCTCGACCAGGTCGCGGAAGTTCCGCTCCGCGTCACGGGCGGCCTCGAAGAGGCGTGCGTTCTGGATCGCGATCCCGACGTTCGCGGCGATGGTGGCGAGGAGCCCGGCGTCGGCGTCGTCGAAGCGCCCCGCCTGGTCGATGCTCTGGACGCTGATCGCGCCGATCGCCTCGTCGCCGGCGACGATGGGGACGCCGAGGTACGACCGCGCCGGCGTCCCGATCATCCGCCGCTCCTCCTCGACCTCCTCGAATTGCTCGGAGCGGTTGAGGACGAGCGGCTGGCGCGACTCGATGATCTGGGACGCGAGACCCTCGCCGTACGCAAGTGGAGGCTCCACGCGTCGTTCGCCGCTCTCGCTGTAGTAGACGAAGTCGATACGGCCCGCGCCCGCGTCGTGCAGCGCCACGTACGCGATGTCCGCCTCGAACGCCTCGCGGACACGCTCGCCGACGAGCTCGATGAGCGCATCGAGCTCGAGCTGCGCGGCCAGCGCCTGCCCAACGCTGTTCACCGTCGCGAGCTCGGCCATGCGTTGCCGCTGCTCGTGGATCAGCCGCGCGTTCTCGAGCGCGACGCTCAGGCTGCCCGCGATCGTCGCCAGGAGCTGCTTGTCGGCGTCGGTGAACGCGTGCTCGCGGTCCAGGTTGTGCAGCGAGATCACCCCGATCGCCTCCCCGCCGAAGGCGAGCGGCTGGAACACGGCGGAGCCATGCGACGGCTCGCCGGTGATCGCCGCGGGGTTGCCGTAGCGAGCGAGCGCCCCTTCCATGTCCTCGTCGACGAGGAGCGGCTCGAGCGTCTCGAGCACGTGCTTGCGAAAGCCGATGACGGGGATCGCCTCATCTGGAAGGCGAACGCCGCGCTCGATCTGGTACGTGAACCGCAAGAGCTGCGTGTCCTGGTCGAAGACCGCGATGTCGACGGCCTGGGCGTCGAAGACCTCGTCGAGCTTCTCGCCGACCAGGTCGTAGATCGCCTGCGGATCGAGCTCGCCGGCGATCGCCGTCTGGACGCTGTTGATCAGCGCCAGCTCGGCGTTTCGCCGCCGGGTCTCCTCGATCGCGCGCGCCCGTGAGAGCGCGGCACCGACGTGCTGCCCGACATAGGCGAGGAGCGCCGTGTCCTCGTCCGTGTACTGCACGTCCTTCGTGTAGGACTGGACAACGAGGACGCCGACCGTGCGTCCCTCGGCCTTCAGCGGCGCGCCCAGCCAGCTCGAGTCTTCCGTGTCAGTTCCCTGGAGCTCGGCCTCGCCCTGCTCGATCAGCTCCAGCATGCGCGCGTGCGAGATGAGCTGCGCCTCGCCGGTCCGAAGCACGTACGACGTGCTTCCGGCTCCGAGTCGCTCGCCGATGTCGTCCCAGCGGTTCGGATCCGCGAGGCCGTCGTCGAACTCGTCGACGAAGTATGGAAAGTTGACCCGCTGGCGCTCCTCGTCGTACAGGGCGATGAAGAAGTTCGTCGCGATCATCAGCTCGCCGACGATGCCGTGGACGGCCGCGTAGAACGTCTGCAGGTCCTCGGCCGCGCTCGCAAGCTCGGCGATGCGGTAGAGCGCGCCCTGGACGTGCTCGGCTCGGCGCGCCTCGTCAACCTCCGGCGGGGGAGGAGCAGCGTCCGGCGTCACGCCGGGCCGTCGCGTAGGGCGGCGAGCTCGGACTGCACCCGGGCCCACTCGCCGTCGATCCGGTCGATTCGTGCGGAGCCCGTCTCGAGATCCCCCGAGCCCGCGGCTGCCTCGACCTCCTGGCAGAGCGCCGCCAGGCCGCCGGCACCGAAGGTCCGGCTGGTGCCCTTCAGCGTGTGCGCCGCGCGTGCCGCGCGGGGGGCGTCGCCGGAGGCGAGCGCAGCACGCAGCGCGTCGAGCTGGTCCGGCGCCTCGGTGAGGAAGTCGCCGACGATCTCGGCGAAGAACTCCGGGTCGTTCCCGACGCTCGCGCGCAACTCGTCGAGCGCTCCCGTGTCGACTGCTCCGTCCTCGGCGGTCAAGGTGGTTCAGCCTAGAACGGTTCGGAGGCGTTTTCTACGCGTTGCCAGTTGACCGGGTTGCCGTCAGGGAGGGACGATCACCCCGACCCACCATGGCCGCGAGCATCCTCATCGCCGACGACGACGGCATCAGCCGCAAGCTGCTGCGCCGCCTGCTCGAGCAGGAAGGGCACACGGTGCGCGCGGCCGCCGACGGCGCCGAGGCGCTCGCGCTCTTCTCCGAGGAGGCCAGCGACGTCGTCCTGCTCGATGTCGTCATGCCCGAGCTCGACGGGATCACGGTGCTCGAACGGCTCAAGGCAACGCCGGGCGCAGAGAACGTTCCGGTGATCATGATCTCCGCGGTCGACGAGACGGACAATGTGGTGCGCTGCATCGAGATCGGCGCCGAGGACTACCTGCCGAAGCCATTCAACCCGGTCCTCCTGCGCGCGCGGATCAACGCGGGGCTTACAAAGAAGCGGCTCCACGAGCTCGAACGGTCGCGCGTGCACGACGTCTTCAGTCGCTTCCTTCCCGAGCACGTCGTCGACGACGTGCTCGAGCGGACCGACGGCGACCTCCGCCTCGGCGGCGTGAGCACGGTCGGAACGGTGATGTTCACCGACCTCCGCGGCTTCACCGCCTTCTCGGAGAACCGCCCGCCCGAGCTCGTGATCGACGCGCTCAACCGCTACTTCGACGAGACGAGCGACGCGATCCTCGATCACGGCGGCACGCTCGTCGCCTACCGCGGCGATGGGTTTCTCGCCGCGTTCGGCGCGCCGATCGAGGTCGACGACCACGCCGACCGTGCGCTCGCCACCGCACGCGAGATGGTCGATGTGCGGCTCCCCCGCTTCAACACCTGGCTGCGCTCGAACGGGCTCGGCGAGGAGGTGCGGATGGGCATCGGCATCAACAGCGGGCCGTTCATGTCCGGCAACGTCGGCTCGTTCCGGCGCCTCGAGTACACCGTGCACGGCGACACCGTCAACACGGCCTCCCGCATCGAGGGCCTGACCAAGACGCTGGGCGGGCCGATCCTGCTCTCGGAGTCGACGCGCGAGGCGCTCCTGCGGCCGCCGGCCGACCTCCGCGCCGTCGGCGAGGTCGAGGTGCGCGGGCGCCGGTCGGGCGTCGTCCTCTGGTCGGTCGACGGGGCCGGGGCGTGACCGAACTCGCGCCGGCGCCGGCGCTCGGCGTCGTCGAGCGTGTCGCCGCACTGCACCGTGTCCAGCTCTTTGCGGACATCCCCGGCCGCGTGCTCGCGGCCGTTGCGGAGGCGGCCACGGAGGAGCGGTTCGCGCCCGGAGAGACGCTCATGGAGGACGGAGCAGTCGAGGCGCACCTCTACGCCATCGTCGAGGGGAGCGTCCGCGTGCACCGTGGCGAACGCACGATCGTCGAGCTCGGCCCGTGCGCCACGGTCGGTGAGCTCGCGGTGCTCCTCCCGGCACCGCGCACCGCGTCGGTGACCGCACTTGAGCCGACGCACGTGCTGCGCGTCGACCAGGCCGTGCTCGACGATCTGCTCGTCGACTGGCCCGAGCTCGCCCAGGGCGTGATCGCCGAGCTCGTCTCGCGCCTGCGCGCGACCGCCGAGCACGCCGACCAGTCGTCGTGAGCGGCGCACCCGAGCGCGGCGTCCTGGGCCTCCTGACGGCGCAGGCGCTCGCCTTCGGCGTGTCGCTCGCGCTGCTCGTTATCCCCGCGAACTCCCTGTTCCTGAGTGCGTACGGGGCGAAGTGGCTGCCCGCGACGTACATCGCGATCGCTGTCGTCGGTACGGCGGCGTCGGCCTTGATCGCCCGGGCGGCGCGCAAGACGCGGCTCGCCACCGTGGCCACGGTCAGCCTGGGCGTGCTCGCGGCCTTCTACGGGGTCTCCTGGGTCGTCCTCTCCGCGGGCGGCGTCTGGATCTCGGCCCTGCTCCTCGTGCTGTTCCCGATCGCGCTGCAGCTGGGCTTCGTGTTCATCGGCGGCCAGGCGGGCCGGCTCCTCGACGTTCGCCAGCTGAAGGACCGGTTCCCGCGCATCGTGACCGGCTTCTCGCTGGGGTTCCTGCTCGGCGGCCTGCTCGGTATCCCTCTCCTCAGCCTGCTCGGCTCGACCGAGCACCTCGTGCTCGCCGCCACCGCCGCACAGCTCGTGTTCCTCGGCCTGCTGCTCGTCACCGAGCGGCGCTTCCCCGAGGTGCGCGCGGCGCCCGTCCAGGGCGCACCGGAAGTAGCCCGTCCGTCCGCGCGCGTGTTGTTCGGGTCCGGGCTCGTCCTCCTGCTGCTCCTCTACCAGGTGCTCTCGGCGATGGGCTCGTGGCTGGTCGACTACGTGCTCTTCAACCGCGCCCAGGCGCACTTCACCGGCAATGAGCTGACGCGGTTCCTGTCCTGGTACACGGCGGTGCTCAATCTCGCCGACATCCTCTTCCTCGCGCTGGTCGCCGGCGTGCTCATGCGGCGGTTCGGGCTGCGGCTCGGCCTTGTGCTGAACCCCGCCGTCGTCGCCGTGCTCTTCGCCGCCATGGCCGTCGTCGTCGCCGGGCCGGGGGCGGCCTCGATCGCGCTCTTCTCGCTGGCGGCGACGGCGCGGATATCCGACATCGTGTTCACCGACGGCACGACGCGGACGTCCGTCAACGCGTCGTTCCAGGTCATCCCGGTCAGGGACCGGCTGGCCGTTCAGGCGGTGGTCGAGGGCATCGGCGTCCCGCTCGCGATTGGTGCGACGGGTGTCGTCCTGCTCGCCATGAACCTCGTCGGGCTCGGCATCGGCGCGGTGATCGTCTTCGGCGCCGTCCTCAGCGTGATCTGGACCGTCTCCGGCGCGGCCATGTACCGGGCCTACAAGCGCGCGCTCGCGGAAGAGATGCGCCGGCGCTCCCTGGTCGCAGGGGGGCTCGAGATCGCCGAAGACGACGCGGCGCTCGCCGCGTTGCTCGGGTCCGACGACGCCCGCGACGTCCGCCTTGGCCTCGACCTGCTGCCCGGCGCGGCCGAGCCGGCGGCGACGGACGCGCTCCGCGGGCTGGCGGAGCACGGAGATCCCGAGGTTCGCGTGCGCGCACTCGGCCGGCTCGCTGCCGGCGGCGACGACGCGGCCGCGGGCGAGGCGGCCGCGCTCGCGGACCAGCTCTCCCGCTCGGCCGACCCGGCCGACCGGCGCGCTGCGGCGGCGGCGCTCGGCGTCGTGCCTGACGCGGGCCTGCTCTTGGCGCTGCTCGACGACGGCGATGCGACCGTGCGGACGGCTGCGCTCGACGCGGTGACGGCGGCCGACGCGGGCAAGCGCGACATCGTCCTGCGAGTCGTCGAGGCGGTCGCGCAGCCTCGCACCGCCGGCGCGGCGACCGCCGCGCTTCGGCGGCTCGGCGACCCCGCCGTTCCCCTGCTGGCGGCAGCGCTCGCGGACGGCGCACCCCGGCGCCCCGCGCTGATCCGAGCGGCGGCGGCGCACGGCCTGGACGTGGTTGGGCCACCCGTAGCGGAGGGCGACCGTGTCGCCGTCCTCATCGCGCTCGACGCGATAGATGCGGCCGCCGGCCGGGACGTCGTCCCGCCCGATGTGCTCGACCGGGTGCTCGCGGATGCCGCAGCGCACGCCGCCCGGGCGCTCGCGGCCGCCACATCCCCGGCGGTTCGGGACGAGTCACTGCAGCGGGCGCTGGCCGACGAGGTGGAGCTCGCCCGCCGGCTTGTGGTCGGGGTGCTCGCGCTCCGCTACGGCGAGAACGTCCGCGAGGCCGTTCGCGTCGCCGACCGGGCTGACGGCCAGCGCCGTGCGCTCGGCGTTGAAGCGCTCGACGTCCTGCTCTCGCGCGACGAGGCGGCGGTCGCGATCCCACTCGTCCGGCGCGACCTCTCGCTCGAGGAACGAGCGGCTGCGCTCGCCGACGGCAGACGCTTTCCCGACGACTGGGTCGCAGACATGGCCGAGGATCCGCAGAGGGCGTGGCGATCGCCCTGGCTTGCGGCGTGCGCGCGCCAGGCCACGTCGGCGGCGGCGTGATGGCGCACCGGACGAAGCACGGGCTCCTCCTCATCACGCTTGCCGCCGTGGCATACGCGCGCTTCCTGAGCTGGAGCTCGGGCCCGCTCCTGCGGCGGCCCGGGTCGACACCGATGATCACGTGACGCGCAGCCGCTCGGCGGCCACGTCGCGGTAGCGGCCGCTCTCCGCCAGGCCGGCCAGCCGGTCGACCGCGTCCCACACGTCGACGAAGCGCGAGTAGAGCGGTGGAAAGCCGAGCCGGATCACGTCCGGCGCGCGGAAGTCGGGGACGACGCCCGCGAGCTCGATCAGCGCGCGGCAGAGCTGCCAGCCGTCTTCGTGCGCGACGCCGACGTGGCCGCCGCGCCGCTCGCGCTCGCGCGGCGTCGCGAGCCGGAAGCCGAGCGGCGCGAGCCGCCCGTCGTGCAGCGCGACAGTCAGGTCGGTCAGGGCGAGCGACTTCTCCCGCAGCGCTTCGATGCCCGCCTCGAGCACCGCCTCGACGGCCGCCTCGACGGCGGCAAGGCCGAGGATCGGCGGCGTCCCGGCGAGGAAGCGCTCGATCCCCGCCGCCGGCTCGTAGCGCGGGCCCATCTCGAACTGGTCCCGCTGGCCGAACCAGCCCTGGATGGGCGAGCGCAGCCGCTCCTGCAGGTCGCGCCGCACGTAGAGGAACGCCGGCGCTCCCGGCCCCGCGTTCAGATACTTGTAGGTGCACCCGACGGCCAGCTCCGCCTTTGCCAGGTCGATCGGAACGACGCCGACAGCGTGGCTCAGGTCCCAGAGCATCAGGGCGCCGGCGCCGTGGACGGCGTCGGCGATAGCGCCGACGTCGGCGAGCGCCCCCGACCGGTAGCCGACCACCGACAGGACGACGAGCGAAGCGCCCTCGGCCGCTGCGGCGACCTGGTCGGGCTGCGGCCCGGCGACCGGGTCGGACGCGAGCCGGCGCAGCTCGACACCGCGCCGGGCGGCGATGGCCTCGAGCACGTAGCGGTCGGTCGGGAACTCGTGCTCGTCGACCACGATCGGGCCCTGACGCAGATCGAGCGCGGCCTCGGCGAGCTTGTAGAGGTTCACGGTCGTCGAGTCGCACGCGAGCACCTCGCCCGGCCGCGCGCCGACAAGCTCGGCGAGGAGGTCGCCGACCCGCACGGGCAGCTCGATCCAGTCCGCCCAGCCGCCGACGAGCCGCTCCCCCCACTCCGCGATCAGCGCGTCGATTCGCTCGGCCGCCGCGCGCGGCAGCCGGCCGAGCGAGTTGCCGTCCGCGTAGATGCGCTCGTCGGCGACGACGAAGCGGTCGCGGAACGACGCGAGCGGATCGGCGCGGTCGAGCGCCTGGGCGTCGGCGCGCTCGGTCACAGCCAGTCCCGCACGGCCGCCCAGGCAGTCGAGCGCGGGTCGAGATGCTCGAAGTGGCCCACGCCGGGCAGGATCGCAGTGTCGACCGCGTCGCCGGCGGC
This sequence comes from uncultured Thermoleophilia bacterium, assembly GCA_963755085.1. Classification (GTDB taxonomy): domain Bacteria; phylum Actinomycetota; class Thermoleophilia; order Gaiellales; family Gaiellaceae; genus JACVRM01. The sequence goes on from CAVWIN010000007.1 coordinate 138,643, forward strand.
ACGTGCGCGCTCGGCGTACGCGACGCTCATCGACGCGGGGACGATGTCGTCGGCGGCGCCGTGAACGAGGAGCTGCGGAACGCCGAACGGCACCCGCGCCGCCGGCGAGCAGGCGGCCAGGTCGCCGTCGCCGAGCAGCTCGCGGGCGGCGCCGCGGCTCAGCCCCAGCCGGATCGCCGCCTCGAGGTCGACGACGCCGGCCTGCGCGACGGCACGGGTGACATTCGGGTGGCTCGCCGCCCAGAGCGCGAGGTGCCCGCCGGCCGAGTGGCCGATCGTGACGGCCGGCGAGCCGACGAGGTCGAGCGCCGCCGTCACGTCGTCGAACGTCGCGGGCCACCCGCCCCCGCCGCCGAGCCGGCGGTACTCGACGTTCCACGCGGCCCACCCCGCCGCGGCGAGGTCCTCGCAGAGCTCATCCATCAAGTGCCGGTCGTACGCCTCGCGCCAGAAGCCGCCGTGGAGCACCACCACCTGCCCGCGCGGCTCGCCCGCCGGCGCGAACCGCTCGGCGACCTGCGCCGGGTGGTCGCCGTACCGGTGGAGAGCGCGCGCCGCCAAACGCGGGTTACCGTAGTCCGATGACGCCTCCGAACGCGATCCAGGACGCGATCGCCCGTCTCGTCGACGGGCACAGTCTCACGCGCGAGGAGGCGCGGATGGTGATGGGCGAGATCATGGCCGGGGAGGCGACGCCGGCCCAGATCGGCGGCTTCCTCGCCGCGCTCCGCGCGAAGGGCGAGACCGCGGACGAGATCGCCGGCTGCGCCGAGGCGATGCGCGAGCACGTCGTCCCCGTCCACCCGAAGCGGAGCGACCTCGTCGACACCGCCGGCACGGGCGGCGACGGCGGCGGCACGCTGAACATCTCGACCGCGGCGGCGATCGTGGCGGCGGCCGCGGGCGCAGGCGTCGCGAAGCACGGGAACCGCGCCGTCTCCTCCGCCTCGGGATCGGCCGACGTGCTCGAGGCGCTCGGGTTCCGGCTCGAGCTCGAGCCCGACCGCATCGCCCAGTCGATCGACGAGCTCGGCTTCGGCTTCATGTTCGCGCAGCTCCACCACCCCGCCATGCGCCACGCAGCGCCCGTGCGCAAGGAGCTCGCGACGCGCACCGTGTTCAACGTCCTCGGCCCGCTCACCAACCCCGCCGGGGCCCGCGCGCAGGTGATCGGCGTCTATGCGCCCGAGCTCGTTCGCACCGTCGCCGAGGTGGTCGCCCAGCTTGGCGCCGACCGCGCCTTCGTCGTGCACGGCTACGGCGGCATCGACGAGCTGTCGCCGGCCGGGCCCAACCGCGTCTGCGAGGTCGTGGGCGACAAGGTGGTCGACCGGACGGTCGACGCCGCCGAGCTCGGCCTCGACCGCTGCGATCCGGACGAGCTGCGCGGCGGGTCGCCGGACGACAATGCGCGCATCATCCGCGACGTCTTCGCCGGCGCCCGCGGCGGGCGGCGCGACGGAATCCTGCTCAACGCGGCCGGCGCGATCGCGGCGGCCGGCCACGCCGCCGACCTGCGCGAGGGGCTTGCCCTCGCCACCGAGGCGGTCGACTCCGGCGCCGCCGCCGCGCGCCTCGACGACCTCGCGGGGTTCACCCATGGGACGCCTTAAGGACGCGCTGGCCGGGCCCGGCCTGGCCGCGATCGCGGAGTTCAAGCGCCGCTCGCCCTCCGCCGGCGACATCAATGCGAGCGCCGATCCTGCGCGGCACGCGCAGGCGTACGCGCGCGGCGGCGCCTCCGCCATGTCGGTGCTCGTCGACGAGCGCTTCGCCGGCAGCTGGGACGACCTGCGCGCCGCCCGCGCGGCGACGGAGCTGCCGCTGCTCGCCAAGGGCTTCTTCTCCACGCCGCAGCACCTCCGCACCGCGCGCGAGGCCGGCGCCGACGCCGCGCTGCTGATCCTCCGCGACCTGGACGACGCGACGGCCGCGGCGCTCATCGCTGCGGCCGCCACGCTGGGCATGGACACGCTCGTCGAGGCGCACGACGCCGGCGAGCTCGACCGCGCCGCCCGGCTCGGCGCCGACCCGATCGGGTTGAACGCGCGCGACCTGGGCACGTTCGTCATCGACCGGGGCGCCCAGCTTGGCCTCGTCGCCAGCGCGCCGCGCGACCGGGTCGTGATCGCCGAGAGCGCCGTCCACTCGCGCGCGCAGGCCGCCGCCGCCGAGCTTGCCGGTGCCGATGCCGTGCTGATCGGGACGGCGCTGATGCGGTCGCCGGACCCGGAGGCCAGGCTACGCGACCTGCTCGCCCGCCCGCTCGTGAAGGTGTGCGGCCTCACGCGCGAGGAGGACGTCGCCGTCGCAGCCGAGGCGGGCGCCGACCTGCTCGGCTTCGTCCTCGCAACGGAGAGCCCGCGGCGCGCCGCAGCGGTGCTGCCCGTCCCGGACACGACGCTCTCGGTCGCCGTGCTCGTCGGCGAGCACGAGGAGACCGGCGCCGACCTGACGCAGCTCTACGCGCGCGAAAACGGCCATCGCGCCCGCGACGCCGTCCTGCTCCGCGACGCGGAGCCGGTCGCGCAGGTGCTCGACCTGCCGTGGGGCGAGCAGGACGAGGGTCACTGGCGCCGGGCCGCCGAGGCGGACGGCCGCGTGATGCTTGCCGGCCGGCTCGCGGCCGACAACGTGCGCGAGGCGATCGAGCGCGTCCGCCCCTGGGCGGTCGACGCGAGCTCCCGCCTCGAGCGCGAGCCCGGGATCAAGGACCACGACGCGGTGCGGGCCTACGTCGAGGCTGCGCGGTGAGCGGCTGGTACGGCGAGTACGGCGGCCGCTTCGTCCCCGAGACGCTGATCCCGGCCCTCGATGAGCTCGAGGCCGGCTGGCAGGCGGCACTCGAGGAGCCGCTCTTTCGCGCCGAGCTGGACGAGCTCGGCCGCTCGTACTCGGGGCGGCCGACGCCGCTGACGCTCTGCGAGCGCTTCGCCCCAGGCAAGCGCCTCTGGCTGAAGCGGGAGGACCTGCTCCACACCGGCGCGCACAAGCTCAACAACGCGCTCGGCCAGGCGGTGCTCGCACGGCGGCTCGGCAAGCGCCGGATCGTCGCGGAGACAGGGCGCCGGCCAGCACGGCGTCGCGACCGCCACCGTCTGCGCGCGCTTCGGCCTCGAGTGCCACGTCTACATGGGCGCCGAGGACATGCGCCGCCAGCGGCCCAACGTCGAGCGCATGTACCTGCTCGGCGCCGAGGTGATCCCGGTCGAGTTCGGCACGCGGACGCTCAAGGAGGCGACGAGCGAGGCCATCCGCGACTGGATCGCGAACGTCGAGGACACGCACTACCTCATCGGCTCCGTGGTCGGCCCCGCGCCCTACCCGGCGATCGTTCGCGAGCTTCAGGCGGTCATCGGCCGCGAGGCCCGCGCACAGTTCCTCGAGGCGGAGGGCCGCCTGCCCGAGGCGGTCGTGGCCTGCGTCGGCGGCGGCTCGAACGCGATCGGCATGTTCGCCGGCTTCCTCTCCGACGACGTACGCCTCGTCGGCGTGGAGGCGGAAGGCGCCGCCAGCCTGACCAGCGGCCGCCCGACCGTGCTCCACGGCGCCCGCTCCGCGGTGCTCGCCGACGCGGACGGGCAGGTCGAGGACGCCCACTCGATCTCCGCCGGGCTCGACTACCCCGGGGTCGGCCCCGAGCACGCGGCGCTCCGCGACTCCGGCCGAGTCGACTACCTGACCGCCGACGACGACGAGGCGGTCGACGCCTGCCGCCGCCTCGCGCGGCTCGAGGGCATCCTCCCCGCGCTCGAGCCGGCGCATGCGCTTGCCCGCGCCGCGACCATCGACGAAGAGCTCGTGCTCGTCTGCCTCTCCGGGCGCGGCGACAAGGACCTCGACCAGGTCACGGCGCGCTGAAGACGCTCGTCGTCTACCTCATGGCCGGCCGCGAGACGCCGGCGCTCGCCGAGGCGGCCGTCGAGGCAGGCGCCGACGTCATCGAGATCGGCTTCCCGTTCTCCGACCCGCTCGCGGACGGCCCCGTGATCCGGCGCGCCGGCGAGCGCGCCCTGGCCGAGGGGATGCGGACCGACGCCTGCCTCGAGTGCCTGGGAGAAACACGCGCGCGCGTGGACGTGCCGCTGATCCCGATGACCTACGCGTCGCTCTTCGAGACCCGCGGCTGGGCGCGGCTCGCGGGGGAGATGCGCGACGCGGGGGCGACGAGCATGATCGTCGCCGACCTCCCGGCCGGCGACCGGCCCGAGCTGCGGCGCGTGCAGCTCGTCGCGCCGACGACGGCGGACGATCGGCTCCGCCTCGCAGCCGAGGACACCGACGGCTGGCTCTACCTCGTCACCGTCACCGGCACGACCGGCGCGCGGCGCGGGCTCTCGCCGCAGCTCGAGCAGCTCGTGCGGCGCGCCCGCGCCGCGACGAATGTGCCGCTCTATGCCGGCTTCGGCATCTCGACGCCGGAGGACGCGCGCGCCGCGGCGACGCTCGCAGACGGCGTCGTGGTCGGGTCCGCGGCCGTGGCCGCGGCGGAGGCGGGCCGGGACGAGCTCACGGAGCTGGTGCGGTCGCTGCGCCGGGCGCTGTGACCAGGTCGCGCCCGTCGAAGTAGGCGACCACGACCGGCTGCCGCGACGGGTGCGGCACCGCCGTCGCGCGCAGCTCGAGCCCCGGCGGCCAGGTGTCATTCGCGGCCCAGATGCAGTCGGCGGTCACCGGCGACGGCTTGCGGAGCACGGGCACGTCGAACGGCGCGTCCCAGGTCGTGTGCGCGTCGTAGACCCCGTTCGCCGAGGGGGCAAGCGTGACTGCGCCCTTCGTCTGCGTGCGCACGACGACCGGGATGCAGGGTGCGACGCGCACGTCGCCGCGCCCCAGCCGCTCCAGCGCGGCCGCGAGCGTGATCCCCGGCAGCACGTGCGCGCTGCGGTACTCCTCCGGCAGCGTCACCGCGACCAGCTCGCTGCCCGGCGGCGCGAGCGCTGCGGCCTGGGCGACGACGCGCCGTGTCAGCTGGCCTGCGTCCTGCCACGTCTGCGCCGCGAGCAGCGACAGCGCGAGCGCCGCGATGCCGGCGGAGGAGAGCGCGATGAGCGTCGATCCGCTGCGGAGCGGGACGAGCGCAGCGAACGCGATCGCGAGCCCGACCGACGGCAGGAACAGCAGCCGCTCGCCGTTGCCGGTGTTGAGGTCGACGGCCAGGTTCAGTGAAGGCAGCAGCGCGATGCCGAACCAGGCCGCGCCGGCAAGGGCGAGCCGCAGGCGCTCGCCCTCGCCGCGGCGCCGGAGCGAGCGCACGGCGAAACCGGCGAACGCGAGTCCTGCGAGCGGCACGATGAGGAGCGCCGGGTCGCGTAGCAGCTCGAACTGCGGCGGGCTGAGAGCCGCGGTGCCGTACGAGACGAGGCCGGAGGCGAAGCGGAGCGGTGTCCAGGGATATTCCGAGTAGCCGCCGACGCCGCCGACGACCGCCGCCCGGACGACCAGCACGACGAGCTGGGCAGCCGCCATCGCGACCGGCGCGACCCACCGGCGGCGCGGCCCCCGCGCCGCCCAGACGCAGACGGCGGCGAGCAGCGGCAGGACGAAGGCGCTCTCCTTCGCGAGCGCGGCCGCCCCTGCGAAGGCCGCGGCCGATGCCGCCCGCGGACCGGGGCGCCAGTACGCGAGGGCGCAGAGCACCGCGGGCAGGCCGAGCGCGGCAGCGACGAGGTCGGTGCTTCCGGAGATCCACGCCACCGACTCGCCGTGTCGCGGGTAGACCGCAAACGCGAACGCCGCCACCCACGCGGACGGAAGGCCGACGAGCCGGCGGGCCAGCAGCCAGACCTCGAGGGTGATGACGACGTAGAGCAGGAGGTTGCCGAGGTGGAACGCCCAGGCCGAGCCGGAAACCCGGTCGATGCCGAGGTGCCAGAGCACCCAGAGCGGCCGGTAGAAGTGGCCACTCGCCGCCCCGAGGTCGTTGTGGGTGAAGACCCAGCCAAGCCCGGAGGAGCGGCCGAGCGTGCGCAGCAGGATGAAGTCGTCGGCGACGAAGCCGGCCGAGACCGCAGGCAGGAACGCAACCGCGGCGGCGGCGACGAGGAGCGTGAAGAGGATCGGCGTCGCGTGACGCCTTGCGAAGCTCAACTACCGGCGCGGATCGGAGAGCGCCAGCTCGCGCTCACCCTCGAGCTTCTCGACGATCGCGTAGCGGCCGTCCTCGCGGTGCACGACGCGCTCGATGTCGGCGATCAGGTGGTCGGGGAGGATGACGAACCGCTTCGAGTCGCTGCGTGCCTGCTCGTACTCCTCGCGCGCGAGCCGGATCTTCTCCATGCATGTGTCCAGCCCGCACTCGCAGAAGTACTCGCTGAACGGCTCGGCCTCGACCAGGCCGCGCATCGACATGTCGTCCTCGATCTCGCGGACGCGCTCGTTCAGCTCGCGGTAGAGCGCCTCGTTGCGGATGATCCGTTCCTCGCGCACGCGAGGAACCTATCCGGCGCCGCTGCTGAACGGCAACGGGCCTAGACCCGTTAGCGGAGCCAGGGCCCGAGGAACTGCTCGATGTCCTCGCACCCGCGCGGCAACTCGAGGCGGCCGCTCACACGGTTGCCGTCGACGACGACGAGCGTGGGCACGGCCTCGATGGCGAACCGCGCGACCAGGTCGGGCCGCTCCTCGGTGGCCACGCGCACGAGCCGGAACGTCCCGTGGTTTCCGCGGCGCTGGAGCACCTGGGCGAGGAAGCCCTCGACGCGCCGGGACGGGCCGGAACGCGTCGAGTGGAAGAACACCAGCCGGGGCTTTTGGACGTCGACGGGGACGGCGGCGGGTGCCTCTTGTACCTGCATGCGGGGCACCGTACGCCGCGGCTCGTGAGCGCCACCGCACGGGTTTTTCTGGGTTTCCTCACACGGCGCACACGATCAGGCGGAGCCCTCCAGCTCGAGGCGCGCGACCGAGCCGCCGTCCGTCAGCTCGACCTCCGCGACCCGTGCCGGCAGCCCGTGCGACGGCGCGGCGCGCAGCGCGCGGAAGCTCGCGCCGTGCCGCGCGTAGAACGCGAGCTGCGGCGGGTCGAGCAGCGCGAGCGCCGAGCTCACGGCGACCTCGCCGCCGTGCGAGCGCGCCGCGGCGAGCGGCAGAAAGCGATGCTCGCCGTCCCCGCAGCGCACCTCGAGTCCGACCGCGCGCGCGAGCCGCCCGTCGAAGATCACATCGACGACGACTCCGAGCTGGATGTCGTCCAGGCGCACGGGCGCCGACAGCAGCCGCAAGACGGAGGCAGCAATCACTGAGAGGCATCTGCCCGCCCACCCGGCGCCGAATCGTCAAGAGCCCACTGAGCGCACACGGGAGGAGAGCTCAGGCACGCGCGAGCGTCGCACGAACGGCCGCCCACGTCTGTTGGCGTTCCGTCTCGGTGTGTGTGCGTCTGCGGGCGTGACGAGTACGATCGAGTACGTCTCAGGAGGGGGCCGGTGAACGACCTCGACAGCCACGGGTGCGACAACATCGTCGGCGCGTCCGCCGCGGCAAGGCGTCGCCCGCGCGGCTCGCGGTTGACTCCGGGAGCCGACGGGGTAAGGCCATGGTGTCTCATGAAAGGGCGTCCGGCCGATGCCGATTAACCGCATGCTCGACGCCGCGCACGCGGCGGTGCCCGATGTCGCCCGCGAGGCGCTCCTGGAACTGGTCGGCCCGTGTGTCGCGACGACACCCGCAGGCGTGATCACCCAGGCGAGCGCGGCCGCCGGCGAGCTCCTCCGCATCGCCCCCGAGCAGCTTGTGGGCAAGCCATTTCAGGCCCTCGGCGCGCCGGAGCTGCGGCAGTCGTTGGCGGAGCAGCTCGCCCTCGTCGCGGAGGGGAGAGTCGAGCGGCGCACGTTCACGACCCGCCTCGAGCGGAACGGCGCCGTCGCCTTCGATGCGGAGGTACGGGCGGCGCGCGTCGGCGTTGCTGGGACGGAGGCGATGCTGCTGCTCGCGTTCCGCGACATGACCGACCCCTGGGAGCTGAACGCGCTGCTCGAGCGGCGCATCGCCGAGGGGACCCTCGAGCTGGAGCAGGCCTCGGACGAGCTCGACCGCAGGCGCTCCTACCTCGAGACGATCGTGCAGCACATCCCGGCCGGGCTCATCATCGCGGACGCTCAGACCGGCGACATCACACTGGCCAACGAGCGCAGCCTGGAGATCGGCGGCCAGGCGAGCGCGCTGCCGATGCAGGAGGCCTGGGCCAGCGCGCGCGGGACGCGTGCTGACGGAAAGCCGTACGGCCCCGACGACTGGCCGCTCGCGCGCGCGCTCGCCGGCGAGGAGGTCCTGCGCGAGCGCGTCGTCCTCCACACCGGAAGGCGGACCGTGCTCGAGGTCAACGCCGCCCCGATCCGCGACTCGCGCGGCACCATCGTCGCCGCCGTCGGGCTCTTCCAGGACGTCACCGACGCGGACACGCGGCTCCGTGCCGCATCCGAGTTCGTCGCCAACGCGGCGCACGAGCTACGCACGCCGCTCGCGGCGATCGTCAGCGGCGTCGAGGTGCTCGCCGCGGGGGCCAAGGACATCCCCGCCGAGCGGGACCGGTTCCTGGGGCACATCGCCCGCGAGGCCGACCGGCTGACGAGACTGAGCGCCGCGCTGCTCCAGCTCGCCCGGGTGCAGAGCGGCGTCGAGGCGCCGCGCACGGAGGTCGTCCCGCTCGGGCCCGTCCTCGCCGCTGTCGCAGGGGGCCTCCGGCCGGCCGAGGGCGTCCGGGTCTCGGTTCGCTGTCCGAAGGGCGCGGCCGCTCTCGCCACCCGCGGGCTGCTCGAGCAGGCGCTGACCAGCATCGCTGCGAACGCGACCCGGTACACCGACGAGGGCCGGATCACGCTCTCGGTGGCGCAGCCGAACGGCAGGGTGCGCATCCGCGTGCGGGACACCGGCCGCGGAATGGGGCCGGAGGCGCTGGACCGGGCGGGCGAGCGGTTCTACCGCGCCGACCCGACGGGGCCGGCCGGCTTCGGTCTCGGACTGGCGATCGCACGCCAGTCGGTCGAGGCGATGGGCGGCTCGCTCGTGCTCGCCTCGGAGGTCGGGCAGGGAACCACGGTGGACGTCGTGCTTCCGGCGGCGCAGGTGGTCTCGGCGTGACGCGCGTCCTCGTCGTCGACGACGAGCCCGCGCTGGTGGACGCGGTCGGCTACGCGCTGCAGAGCGAGGGCTTCGACGTCGAGACGGCCGGGGACGGCGAGGCGGCGCTCAGAGTGCTGGACAACGAGGGCGTCGAGCTCGTCGTGCTCGACATCATGCTGCCGCGCCTGTCCGGAATCGAGGTGTGCCGGCGGATGCGCGAGGCGAGCGACGTCCCGATCATCCTGCTCAGTGCGCGGGACGCCGAGGTCGACCGCGTGCTCGGGCTCGAGAGCGGCGCCGATGACTACGTCACGAAGCCGTTCTCCATGGCGGAGCTGCTGTCACGCGTACGCGCGGTGCTGCGCCGGCGCGAGCTCGACCTGCGCGCCACCGGCAGCGCCGTGATGAGGATCGGGCGGCTCGAGATCGACCCGGTTCGCCACACGGTGAAGGTCGAGGGCAGGCCGGTGCGGCTGACCCCGTCCGAGTTCAAGCTCCTGGCGCTCCTCTCCGGCGAGCCGGAGCGGGTCTTCACGCGGCGCGAGGTCATGCAGCACCTGTGGGACAGCACGTACGTGGGCGACCAGCGCGCGTGCGACATCCACATGTCGAACCTGCGCCGCAAGGTCGAGCGCGATCCGGAGCGCCCCGAGCAGCTCATCACGGTCAGGGGCGTCGGGTACAAGCTCGTCGCGGTGTGAGCAGATCACCACAGAACGCCTGAACGGCGCACACCGGGGGTTGCGTACGGTCGGGGCATGCGCCTGCTTGACCCGGAGATCACCGTCGCGCACGTCGGGGAGTCGATGACCGTCGTGGCGGTGCACGGCGAGCTCGACCTCCACGCCGCTGACGAGCTCCGGCGCGCGCTCGACGCGGACGGCCGCCGGCTGCTCGTCGACCTCGTCGGGACGACCTTCATCGACTCGACCGCGCTCGGCATCATCGGCGCCGCGGCACGCCGTGCCGACGTGACCGTGGTCGCGAGCGACCCGCGGATCGTACGCATCTTCCAGCTGACCGGCCTCGACCGCTCGGTCAGGGTGGAGCGGTCGCTGGCCGAGGCGATAGCGCGCCCCTTTCTACCGGCGTAGCGCCCCTACACTCCGGAGCGCGTGCTCGCCCCGCTCATCTGCCTGGACCCGGGCCACGGGACGCCGCCGACGATCGGAAGGCAGGTCGAGCCGATCGGGCCGGGCTCGCGGACGCTGAAGATCAAGGACGGCGGCGGCGCGGCCGGCGAGGCCGAGGTCGTGCTGGCGATCGCGCGCCGGACGCGGACACAGCTGCTCCGCCGCGGCTTCCGGGTCGTGATGACCCGCACCGGCCCGACGTTCCGCCTTGGCACGGGCGGCAACATCGCCCGCGCTCGGTTCTGCAACCGCCGGCACGCGGCGCTGATGCTGCGCATCCACGCCGACGGCTCCGTGAACCCCGGCCTGCGCGGCGTGGCGACGCTCTACCCCGCCTACCACCGCGGCTGGACCGACGACATCTATGCGCGCAGCCTGCGCGCGGCCCGGCTCGTCCAGCACTCGGTGGTCGCGGCGACCGGCGCCGCCGACCGCGGGCTCGTGCCCCGCTCCGACCTCACCGGCTTCAACTGGGCGAACGTGCCCGCGATCCTGGTCGAGACGGGCTTCGTCACCAATGCAGGCGAACGGCGCCTGCTCCGCACGGGGTGGTACCAGGCGCGCGTCGCCCGTGGACTGGCCTCGGGGGTGGTCGCAGCCCTGCGGTAACCCGGGAGGTGCAGGGGGATACCCGGGCCGCGTCCCTGGAGAGTCGTCATCGCCACCAGGCCAGCCGTGCCGAGCGCTGCTTGGGGGGACGCGGCCCGGGCATCGGGGGAGATGGGGGTGTATCTGTGCTGGCCCGCGGAGAGCAAAGCACGTCCATCGGACGTTGTGTAGATGTGGATAACCGCCCCTTTACACAGTCGAAATCGGCAGATTGGCGGGGCTTTTTGGCGGTTTTCCTTGGGTCCGGGGACACGATCCTGTGCATCGTTTGTCCGCTACGAGCGCCTTTTTCGGACCACGATCCACAGCACTGCGCACAGCTGTGGACAGGCCGGGGTACGAAGCGTTACGCCGCCCCGCTACCGCTACCGCTGCCGCGGCGCATCTCATCGGCGACTGCCCGGCCGCGCTCGTGCACGGCCCGCCGGTGCTCCTCGACGTGCTCGTCGGACTCGGCCGCGACGGCCTCGTCCACGGGTGTCTCGGCCTCTTCGAACGCGTCGCGCTCGCCGGCGAGCTCACGTGACGCCGCGAGCTTCTCGCGCAGCGCCTCGGCCCGCGGGTCGGGGCCGGGCGACTCCTCCGGCGCGCCGGCCGGCGGAGGCGTGGCCGGCCTGCGGCGCACCAGCCCGTAGGCAACGGCGGCCGCCGCGGCGACCCCGCCGGCAATGATCGCGGCCCGGTTCTGCACGGGCCCGATGCTACACTCGGCCCGCTTCCTGCCTTGCCATCGCGCCCGCATTCCCGGGCGGCGCCGGCCGGCAAGGCCACTAGACCGAGGGAAGAGAGGAGGTCCGGGACCAGTGAACCACCCATATGAAGTGCTGCTCATGCTCGACCCCGAGCTCCCCGAGGAGCGCCAGGACGAGATCGTGACGCGGACGCGCGAGCTCATCGAGGGCCGTGGCGGCACGATCGAGAAGCACGAACCGTGGGGCCGCCGCAAACTCGCCTACGAGATCGACCACAAGGGCGAGGGCACCTACCACCTGCTCCTGTTCTCGAGCGACGCCGACACGCTCGACGAGCTGTCGCGCATCCTCAAGATCACCGACGGCGTCATGCGCCACCTGGCCGTGCGCCGGCCGGAGGGCAAGACGACGTCCACTACCGAGAGCGCCGCGCCGGCCGAGGCCGCGTAGGACACGAGGGAGGAACCAGGAAACATGGCCAACATCAACCGGGTCGTGCTCGTGGGCAACCTGACGAAGGACCCCGAGCTGCGGCACACGTCTGGTGGCACCGCCGTCTGCAAGCTCCGCATTGCCGTGAACACGCGCATGAAGGACGGCGCCACGGGCCAGTGGACGGACAAGCCGAACTACTTCGACGTGACCGTCTGGGGCAACCAGGGCGAGAGCTGCGCGCAGTACCTCGCCAAGGGCCGGCCGGTCGCGATCGACGGGCGCCTCGACTGGCGCGAGTGGGACGCTCAGGACGGCACGAAGCGCCAGGCGGTGGAGATCATCGCCGACTCCGTGCAGTTCCTCGGCAGCCGCGGCGAGGGCGAGGCGCAGTTCGTGCCCGCGGGCGCCGCGCAGGAGGCCGACTTCACGCCGGCCGCGACCGACGACGACATCCCGTTCTGATGCCGCCCAGCTCGAGAGACAAGCGCGGCGGCAGCACCAACAGCGACCAGCGGCGTGGCAAGGGCGGTCGCGCGGATGCCCAGATCCGGCGCCGTAACTGCTACTTCTGCCGCGAGAAGGTCGACGAGGTCGATTACAAGAACGCGGCGCAGCTGCGCCGGTACATCTCCGAGAAGGGCAAGATCCGCTCCCGGCGGATCACCGGGGCGTGCCGCCGCCACCAGCGGCAGCTCGCGGTCGCGATCAAGCGCGCGCGGGAGATGGCGCTCCTGCCCTACGTGTCGGGTTAGCGATGGCGACGAAGATCATCCTGCTCACCGACGTCGAGAACCTCGGCCTCCGCGGCGACGTGGTCGACGTGGCCAGCGGCTACGCGCGCAACTACCTGCTGCCGCGGCGCATGGCCGAGACGGCCACGCCCGCGAAGGTCGCCGAGCTCGCGCGCCGCGAGGCGCACCGGGCGCGGCACGACGCCCGCACGGGCGACGAGGCCCGCGACCTGGCGGCGAAGCTCGAGGCGCTCGAGCTTCGCTTCGACGTGAACGCCGGGCCGACCGGGACGCTCTTCGGGTCGATCACGCCGACCGACATCGCCGAGCGGATCCGCGAAGCGTCCACCATCCGCATCGATCGGCGCAAGGTCCACCTGGCCGAGCCGATCAAGCGCATCGGCCGCTACGAGATCGAGATCGCGATCTTCGAGGACGTGACCGCCAGCGTCCGCACGCTCGTCGTCCCGGAAGGCGGCGAGCTGCCGCCCGAGGAGCCCGAGGCCCCCGAGGCCGTCGAGGCGCCGGAGGCCGAGACGGCTGCCGAAGCCGAGACGCCGGTCGCCGAGGCGCCCGCGCCCGAGGTGGACGCGGAGGTGCCGGCCGAGGAGACCGCGCCGCCCGGCATGCCCGAGGCCGAGCCCGTCGACGAGATCGTCGCCGAGGCCGCCGCAGGCACCCTGGACCAGACCGGCGAGCCCGAATCCGCCTAGGGGCGTCCCGGTGTCAGCGGGGGTGTCCCCGTGCCTGTACGCAGGCAGCCGCCGGCTGAAAGGTTCCGCCGACCGAGCTCTGGCACATCACTGGGGGCAGCCCCCTGCGGGGACAGCCTCGTCCACAGCGGCCGTCGGCCGCTGTGGACTTGGCCAGGAAGTCCCCGCTCCGACCGGACGATCTGTCCAGCGCATCTGTTGGCCATGCCGGGGACAACGTCCGGGCTTCTGGGGATAATGGCCGAACGTATGTTCCGATCCTGCTGCAAAGCGGCTATTTTGACCCGCCGCTGCGACCGTCCGGAGGCGACATGACCGTCTCCTCGGACACGCGCTTGAATGGGGGCATGGCGTCTCTGGACACCGCGGCCGCCGCGCCCGAGGCGGCGCTCGTCCCGCCGCAGAACCTCGACGCCGAAGAGTCCGTCCTCGGCGCGATGCTGCTCTCGCCCGGCGCCATCGGCGCGGTCACCGAGGCGATCGACGCGGGCGACTTCTACCGGGAGAGCCACGCCAAGATCTACAAGGCCTGCCTCGGGCTCTTCGCGCGCGGCGAGCCGGTCGACGCAATCACCGTCGCCGACGAGCTCGAGGAACGAGGCGAGCTCGACGCCGTCGGCGGCCGCGTCCGCGTGCACGAGCTGGCGCGCCTGGTACCGGCCAGCGCCAACGCCGGCCACTACGCGCGCATCGTCCGCGAGATGGGCATCCTCCGCGGCCTCATCTCGGCCGGCGGCCAGATCTCCCAGCTCGGCTGGGACCGCCCCGGCGACGCCGCCGACCTGCTCGACAAGGCGGAGCAGATCGTCTTCGAGCTCTCCCAGGAGCAGGTCTCGAGCGAGTTCAGCCACATCGAGGAGCTGCTGAAAGAGAGCTTCGAGAAGATCACCGCGCTCTACGAGGCGGGCGAGGAGATCACCGGCGTCCCCTCCGGTTACCGCGACCTCGACCGGCTCACCTCCGGCTTCCAGCCGGGCAACCTGATCATCGTCGCCGCGCGCCCGTCGATGGGGAAGTCAGCGCTGACGCTCTGCATGGCCGCGAACCTCGCCGTCCGCAAGCAGGTGCCCGTCGCCCTGTTCACGCTCGAGATGTCGAAGGCGGAGGTCACGCAGCGCCTCATGTGCAGCGAGGCGAAGGTCGAATCGCAGCGCCTCCGCAGCGGCAAGCTCGCCGCCGACGACTGGCCGCGGCTGACGGCCGCGTGCGACAAGCTCGCGAAGGCGCCGATCTACGTCGACGACACCGGCTCGATGACGATCATGGGCATCCGCGCGAAGGCGCGGCGGCTGAAGTCGAAGGAGCCGAACCTCGGCCTGATCATCGTCGACTACCTGCAGCTGATGAGCTCGGACTCGAACTACGAGAACCGCGTGCAGGAGGTGTCGCAGATCTCGCGCCAGCTCAAGATCCTGGCGCGCGAGCTCGACCTGCCGATCATCGCCATGTCGCAGCTCTCGCGCGCCGTCGAGCAGCGCCATGACAAGCGGCCGATCCTCTCCGACCTGAGAGAAAGCGGAAGTCTCGAGCAAGACGCGGATCTCGTGGCCTTCATCTACCGCGACGAGTACTACAACGACGAGAGCCAGGATCAGGGGCTCGCCGAGGTGATCCTCGCCAAGCACCGCAACGGGCCGACCGGGCACGTGAAGCTGTCGTTCCTGCAGCGCTACGCGAAGTTCGCGGACCTTGCCGCCGCGTAGCGGCCGGCGCGCCGGCACGCACGGGCTCCCGCGGCCCCGTTTCCGGCGTCCTCACCGTCGTCCTGCACGTGCGGATCGTCCGAACGGGAGTCGGGGCCGCCCCCGATGCCCTCCGGCGGCGGGCCACGGAGTGTTGCTACGCAGAGAGGAAAAGTGGTGCCGGTGCAGGACACCATCGTCGACTCGACCGGCGCCGCCGGGCACAGCGCGCCAAAGGGCCGCGCACTGCCGAACGCGGACGCGCTGCGCACACGGCCGCTCGTCGTCTCGATCGTCGGCATCGACGGCTGCGGCAAGAGCTCGACCTTCGATGGCGTGCTCGCGACGCTCGCCGGCGACACGACCGTCGCCGGGATCGGCGATCGCGTGGTGGGCGGCGGCCCGGGCCGGTCCGTGCGCGCGCGCACGGACGTCCCGCGCGCGCGGCTCGCCGAGGCCGTTGGCCGCTTGGCGAAGGGGCTGCGATCGCCGGCGCTCTACAAGAACGTCAAATTCCTCGACCTCACCGAGCGCACGCGCCTGCTGGCGTCCGTGGCGGAACGCGATGCGCCGCGCGTGATCGTGTGCGACGGCGACCCGCTCGTGAACACGGCTGCGTGGGCGGCCGCCCGCTTCGCGCGCGAGCGCCTGGCCGGTGACGACGCCGCCCTCGCGGAGGGCCTCGCCCTGCTCACGAGGGAGCGGACACTCGGGCTTCGTGCGCTGCCGAGCGAGCTGCGGCGCTCGTGGCAGCTCGTCCTGCTGAACCGGCTCCCGTTCGGCCGTTTCGCCTACCCCGACCTCGTCGTGTTGCTCCGGCTCGACCCGGCGGTTGCACTGTCCCGCATCCGTGCGCGGGGTGCGCCGCGGCAGGCACACGAGACCCAGGAGTTCCTCGCAGAGCTCGACCGCGCCTACGAGCGCGTCTGCGCACTGCTCGAGCGGCGACGGGGTCTACCGGTCGTGCGGCTCCGCGTCGACGAGCTGTCCCGCGACGAGACCGTGGCGCGCGCGGTCGAGGCAATCCGCGAGGCGCTGGCGCGGACGCTCGACGCCGAGACGGACGACCACGCGGCGGCTGCAGACCGCATCGACGTCATCGCCACGACGATGTCCGGCTCGCTCGAGGACCAGGCGAAGGTCGGTCGGATCGGTTCCGAGTTTCGCCTCAGGACGCGCCGACCCGTCAGCGTCCATGTCGCGCGCACCCACGTCGAGGCCCGCGAGCTCGCGCACGTCGCCGCCGCGCGCGGCGGCCGCCTCGTCGTCTCTGCCGGCGGGGCCGGCACGTTCAACGCCGTCGTCGACGGCATCCATATCGACGGAGACGTCCCGCGCGACCTGCGGCTCGGGTTCCTGCGGAAGGGCTCCGCTGACCTGATCGGAAAGGTCCTCGGCATCCCCGACACGCTGCCCGAGGCGGTGCAGGTGATCGTCGGCGGGATCGAGAGCGGCGAGACCGTCGCGGCGGACGTGCTCGCGGTCGACGCCGTGGCGCCGGACGGGACACCCGTGCGCCGGCGCCTCGTCGGCTTCGGCGGGCTCGGCGTCTTCGGGGAAATTCCGCGCTTCACCGAGTCGCGGTCGATCAAGCTCTACAAGGGCGTACTCGGACAGCTCTTCGGCGACCTCGGGCCGTTCATGACGGGCTTCGCGCTGGCAACGGCCTACTGGAATGTCGAGCGCCTCCGCGGGCGCCGGCCGGCCCTGTCGCTCGTGCTCGACGGCGAGGAGCTCGCACCGGAGACGTGGGTGTCCGTGATCGTCCTGAACGGCGACCTCGGGCGCGACTTCAAGCTGGGCCGGGGGCTCGACCTCGCAAGCGGATCCTTCCGCGTGATCGCGCTGCGATACCTGGGCGCGCGCGCCACGATCCGCCAGGCGATCGCCTGCAAGACGGCGGCCGTACTCGACGACCCTGGGCGCTACGGCGCGGTCGTGCGCACGGTCCGTACGCTGGACGTGCGGCCCCTCGACAGCGCGGCCGTGCAGATGGTCAACGTCGACGGGCTCAAGCAGCCCTCCCGCGGCACGGTGTCCGTCTCGGTCGAGGGCCGCATCGCCCTCGTCCCCGGGCGCCCGCCGGCGTGAGCCGGTCCTAGCGACGGCGCGAAGAGCCGCCGTGGAGACGCTGGTCGATCTCCTCGACGCCGCGGCGGCCGCCCACGGCGACCGGGTGGCGGTATCGATGCGCGCGGGACTGCGCGAGGACGCCTGGAGCTACAAGCGCCTCGACGCTGCCGCTGCCGCGGTCGCGGCGCATCTCGGCGAGGACCTCGGCATCACACCCGGGAGCCGCATCGTCGTCTGGGGGCCGAACTGCCCCGAGTTGGTCGCGGCCTTCTTCGGCATCTTCCGCGCACGGCTCGTGCTCGTCCCGGTCGACCCGTATGCGACGCCGGACTTCGTAGACCGCGTGCTCGAGTCGACCGGCGCGGCCACCCTGATCGCAGGCGACGTCCAGGCGAAGGAGCGCCGCGCCGCGGACCGCCGCACGCACGCGCCGGTGGTGTCGCTGTCCCAGCTGCCGGTCGACACCGGCCGGACGCACGTCGGCGAGCGGCCCGCCTCAACCGACCTCGCCGAGATCGTCTTCACGTCCGGGACGACGGGCAGCCCGAAGGGCGTGATGCTCACGCACGCCAACGTCGTCGCCAACGTCCTCTCCGCCGACCGTGCGCTCCTGCCGCGCCGTGACTTCCGCCTGCTGTCGCTGCTCCCCCTCTCGCACATGTTCGAGCAGACCGCCGGCCTCTACCTGCCGCTTTCCGTCGGCGCCAGCGTCCACTACGTGACGAGCCGCCAGGCGCCGGTGATCCTCAAGGCCCTCCGGAGGCATCGCGTGACGGCGATGGCGGTTGTCCCGCAGGTGCTCGCCATGCTCCTCGATGCCATCGAGGCCGAGGTCCGGCGCCGGGGCGCGCTGCGCCGGTGGCAGCACGCCCACCGCGTGGCGGGTCACCTTCCGATCGGCCTCCGCCGCATCCTCTTCCGCGCCGTCCACCGTGAGCTCGGGGGCTCGCTCGAGCTCCTCGTCAGTGGCGGCGCGACGTTGTCGCAGGACGTCGCAGCGGCCTGGGAGCGGCTCGGCGTGACGGTGCTGGAGGGCTACGGCGCGACCGAGTGCTCGCCCAGTATCGCCTCGAACACGAAGGCCGCGCGGCGGTCGGGCACCGTCGGGCGAGCGGTCTCCGGCGTGGCGGTGCGAGTCTCGGACGACCGGGAGGTGCTCGTGCGCGGAGCCAATGTGACGCCCGGCTACTGGCGGGACGAGGAGGCGACGCGCACGGCCTTCACAGAGGACGGCTGGTTCCGGACGGGAGACGTCGGCGCTGTCGATCCCGACGGATTCATCAGCGTCCACGGCCGGCTGAAGGAGCTGATCGTGCTCGCGAGCGGGCTCAACGTCGACCCCGAGGACGTCGAGGCGGAGCTCCTGCGCGAAGCCCCTGTCGCCGATTGCGCCGTCGTCGGCGCGCCCAGCCCGCGGGGCGGCCCGCACGTGCACGCCGTCGTCGTCCCGGCCGAAGGAGGCGAGAGGGCATACGAGCGGGTGGCCGCCGCGGTCCGGTCCGCGAACGCACGGCTCGCGCCGCACCAGCGTGTCACCGGCCTGACGGTGTGGCACGACCGCGAGCTGCCGCGCACCGACCTGCACAAGATCAAGCGGCACGAAGTGCTAGCAGCTCTCGCCGGACAGGCGCCTGCTGCGGCTCCGACCGCTGCGCCCCGCGCCCCCGCCGAGGACCGCACCGCCCGCCTCTTGGCGCTTCTCGCTGCGCTCGCCGACCCAGCCGTGGCCATTGGCCCCGAGTCCGACCTGGCACTCGACCTCGGCCTCGACTCGCTCGCGCGGGTGGAGCTCGCCGTCCAGCTCGAAACGGAGCTCGGCGTCTCGCTCGAGGACGGCGACCTCGCCACGGCGGGGTCGGTCGCCGACCTGCTCGCGCTCATCGAGCGCGGGGAGTCCGCCGCGGCGCCCGCCGCATTCCCCGACTGGGCGCTCCGCTCGCCCGTGCAGATCGTCCGGGCGATCCTCCAGGCCGCCGTCCTCCTGCCAGCGCATGCCCTCGTGTGCACGCCGTTCCGCGTCGAGGGCCGCGACCACCTAGCCGAAGCCGGCTCGCCAATCCTGCTCGTCGCGAACCACGCGAGCCACCTCGACACGCCCTCGATCCTGCGCGCGCTGCCGCGCCGGCGGCGCGCCCGGGTGGCCGTCGCCGCAGCGGCGGACTACTTCTTCCGCACGCGAACGTTCCGTGTCGTGACGCCGCTCCTGCTGAACGGCTTTCCTTTCTCACGCGAGGGCGCGGTGCGCTCCAGTCTCGAGCACTGCGGCGACCTCGTCGACCGAGGCTGGTCGATTCTCGTCTACCCCGAAGGCACACGCTCACTCACGGGGCAGCTGCAGCCGTTCCGCCGGGGCAGCGGCATGCTCGCGACCGGTCTGCGGATCCCGGTGATCCCGGTCGCAGTCGAAGGCACGCATGCGCTCTTGCCGAAGGGCCGGCGGCGACCCCGGCGCGGCCCCGTCACGGTGCGCTTCGGGCAGCCCCTGTGTTTCGGCACGTCGGACGCCCGAACCGACGCCGCCGCCCGGCTCGCCCGCGAAGTGGCGGCGCTCCTCCGGACACTCTGAGAGCTGTCACGGACCCGGCGCGACCTCGCCGCGGCCTGATCACTCCGGCTTGGAAGCGCCTCCCGGCATTTGGTCGCCGTGCACCCGCATCACAATCAGGACGGCGATCGCCAGCAGCCCGAAGACGGCAACCTTCGGCGTCAGCACGGCCGCCGCTGTGACGATCACGTAGAAACCAGCGCTCGGCGTCGCGACTCGCCTGAACGCGGCCACCTCTTCCGGCGTCACGTGCGGCTCGAGCAGATCGGGGCCGCGCACCGCCGCCTCCCAAAGGAGCGCGTACAGCACGGAGATCACGAGCAGGTTCAGCCCGTAGACGATCACCGCCGCGCGTTCCGCCTGCCTGTCGTAGATCGCCTCGGCCATCAGCTTGGTCGGGAATGGCAGGAACGTGATCGCCATCAGGAGCAACAGGTTCAGCCGCATCACGCGGCTGTCCGCGTAGCGCAAGCGGCGGAAGACGCCGTGATGGAGCAGCCAGAACGCACCGATCGTCAGGAAGCTCGTCGCGAACGCCAGGTACGACGGCCACTGGTTCGCGATCCCGCGCCAGAGGTTGTCGAAGTCGGACGGCGGCACGTGGATCTCGAGCACCAGCAGCGTGATCGCGATGGCGAGCACGCCGTCGCTGAAGGCCTCGACGCGTCCGGTGGCCCAGCGATCGCCCACGCCTTACGGGTTCGGCGGTCGGCCGGGTGATCCTCGGCGGCCGACCACCCGATCGGGCACACTCTCCGGCTGTGCCCGCCACCGTGATCGTGGGGGCGCAGTGGGGCGACGAGGGGAAGGGCAAGATCGTCGACCTGCTCGCCCGTGACTCCGATGTCGTCTGCCGCTACCAGGGCGGCCCGAACGCCGGGCACACGATCGTCGTCGACGGCGAGACCTACAAGTTCCGGCACATGCCCTCGGGGATCCTCTGGGGCAAGGAGTGCGTGCTCGGCGCCGGCTGCGTGATCGACCCGGACGTCTTCATCGCGGAGCTCGACGACGCCGAGGCGCGTGGGCTCTCGACCGAGCGCGTGCGCATCTCCGGCAACGCGCACGTGATCATGCCGTGGCACGTCGCCATCGACGGCGCCAGCGAGCGACCGGCTCGGCCGGCTGCAGATCGGCACGACCCGCCGCGGCATCGGCCCGGCCTACGCAGACAAGGCGTCCCGGCTCGGCATCCGCGTCCAGGACCTGTTCGACGCCAAGATCCTGCGCCAGAAGATCGAGGTCGCGCTCGCCGAGAAGAACCTCTGGCTCGAGCGCATCTACGGCGCCGAGCCGCTCGACCTGGACGACGTCGCCGGCCGTGCGGAGCGCTGGGCGCCGCGGCTGCGCGCGCACATCGCCGACACGTCGCTGCTCGTCCACGAGGCGCTGCGCGACGGCCAGGCGGTGCTCTTCGAGGGCGCGCAGGGCACGCTGCTCGACCTCGACCACGGGACGTACCCGTTCGTCACCTCGTCCAACCCGGTCGCGGCCGCCGCCGCCACCGGCATCGGCATCGGGCCGAACCGGATCGACGCGGTCGTCGGCGTCGCCAAGGCCTATGTGACCCGTGTCGGCGAGGGGCCGTTCCCGACGGAGATCGAGGGGCCGGACCAGGAGCGCGTGCGTGACCTGGGCGGCGAGTACGGCACCGTCACGGGCCGTACGCGGCGCTGCGGCTGGCTCGACCTGGTCGGCCTGCGCTACGCCGCCCGCCTGAACGGCTTCACCTCACTGGCGCTGACGAAGCTCGATGTCCTCTCGGCCTTCGACCGCATCCCGGTCTGCACGCGCTACCGCCTGCCCGACGGAACCGAGACACGCGAGTTCCCCGCGCATCAGAGCGACTTCCATCACGCCGAGCCGGTCTACGAGGTCGTCGACGGCTGGCGCTCCGAGCTCGGCGACGTGGGCGCGGCCGACGACCTGCCCGACGCGGCCCGCCGCTACGTGGACTTTGTCGAGCGCGAGCTCGAGGTGCCGGTCACCTGGATCGGCACCGGGCGCGAGCGCGAGCAAGCGCTCGCGCGCTAGAGATTGCGCGCGTCGCTCGACGACAGGAAGTCGTGCAGCGCGACCAGCCCGTTGATGGCCGACGCCACGTCGCCCGGGTCGACGTCGTCGCCTCTGTCGACCTGGTCGGCGATCTCGCGGGACGCAGTGAACTCCGCGACCACCTCGCGCTCCTCGCCTTCCCTGGCCACCGCGTCGGTGAGGTCGTAGCCGGCTTCCTCGAGCACGTGCTCGATCAGGTCGGCGAGCTCCGGGAGCGTCTCTTCGGGGGAGGTGCGCAGGTCCTCCTCGAGCTGCGCCCACTGACTCTCCCACTCGTGACGGTCAAGGCCGGGCTCGAACTGCACGGCGACATCATGAACGATCGGCTCGTGGCCCAAACATCGGGCGGCCCGAGTACAGTCACGGCCCGTGAGGGTGCTGCTCGTCGGCAGCGGGGGTCGCGAGCACGCGCTCGCCTGGAAGCTGGCACAGAGCCCGCTCCTCACTGACCTGCACGCGGCGCCGGGGAACCCCGGGATCGCCGAGCTGGCGACCTGTCACGACGAGGACGTTCCGGCGCTCGCGCGCCGGCTCGCGCCCGACCTGGTCGTCGTCGGGCCCGAGACGCCGCTCGTCGCGGGGCTGGCCGACGAGCTGCGAGCGGCCGGGATCGCCGTCTTCGGGCCGGCCCGCGCCGCGGCGCAGATCGAGGGCTCGAAACGTTTCGCCAAGGAAGTCATGGACGCCGCCGGCGTGCCCTGCGCGAACCTGGTCGACGAGCCGCGGGCGCCCGCCGTCGTCAAGGAGGACGGCCTCGCCGCGGGCAAGGGCGTGCAGGTCTGCACGACCGACGAGGAGCTACGCCAGGCACTGGCCGCCGCCGGCCCGGATGCGTTCGTGGAGGAGCTGCTCGAGGGCGAGGAGCTCTCGGTCTTCGCGCTCGTCGCCGGCGCGGAGGTGCTCCCGCTCGCCTCCGCCCGCGACTACAAGCGGATCGGCGACGGCGACACTGGCCCGAACACGGGCGGCATGGGCGCCTTCTCGCCGGTGCCGGGCCTGCCGGAGCTCGACGAGCTCGTCGACGCCGTGCATCGTCCGGTGGCGGCGGAGCTCGCCCGCCGCGGCACGCCGTTCACCGGGCTGCTCTACGCGGGGCTGATGCTCACGCCCGACGGCCCGCGCGTGCTCGAGTTCAACTGCCGCTTTGGCGACCCCGAGACGCAGGCCGTGCTTCCGCGCCTCGAGGGCGACCTGCTGCCCGCCCTCGCCGCGACGGCGCGCGGCGAGCTGGCCGGCACGGCCCTTGCCGTAGGCGACGACGCCGCCGTCACGGTCGTGCTCGCCTGTCGCGACTACCCGGCGAGCGGCGACAGCGGGACGCCGATCGACGGCGTCGCGGACGCCGGCGCGCTCGTCTTCCACGCGGGCACCGCCGAGCGCGACGGCCGGCTCATCACCGCGGGCGGCCGCATCCTCGCCGTCACGGGCGTCGGCCCGACGATCGAGGCCGCGCGCGACGAGGCCTACGCCGCCGCCGGCCGGATCCGGTTCGACGGCTGCCGCTTCCGCGGCGACATCGCCGCGCCGGTGCGCGCCGTTGCCTGAGCCGCTCGTCGGGATCCTCGTCGGCTCGGAGTCCGACCGCGCGGCGATGGAGGCGGCGACGAAAGAGCTGGACGAGCGCGGCATCGCGTGGGAGTTCAACGTGCTGTCCGCGCACCGCAACCCGCGCGAGGTCGCCGACTACGCGACCACGGCGGCCGACCGCGGCATCCGCGTGCTGATCACCGGGGCCGGGCTCGCCGCCGCCCTGCCCGGCGTGGTGGCCGCGCACACGGAGCTGCCCGTGATCGGCGTGCCGCTCCGCTCCTCGAAATCGGTGCTGGACGGGCTCGACGCGCTGCTCGCGATCGCCCAGATGCCGCCGGGCGTCCCGGTCGCCTGCGTGGGCGTCGACAACTCGAAGAACGCGGCCGTCCTGGCGGCGAGGATCCTCCGTCTACTGGACTAGACAGACTCGCGTTTGTCTAGTACGCTAGACGGCATGATGACACTCGATGAACAGCTTCTGAACGAAGCCAAGACCGTCCGCGAGCACCTGCTCGACCTGCAGCACGAGGTCGACCGCGCCCGCGTCGACTACCAGCACGTGATCCGCCGGCTGCATGCCAAGGGCGGGTCGATGCGCGAGATCGCCGAGGAGCTCGGCCTCTCGCATCAGCGCGTCCACCAGATCGTGGACGCGGGGCCCGAGGACGCACGCGGGCCGAAGGACGTCATGTTCTACCGCCGCGGCCGCGGCCCGTTCGGGCGGCTGAGCCGCTACGCGCGCGCCGCCGTCGAGGAGGCGCACACCGAGTCCGAGGCGCTCGGGCACGGCTACATCGGCACCGAGCACCTGCTGCTCGGCCTGCTCAAGACCGAGGGCGGCGGCGCGGCCGCGGCGCTCGAGTCGCTCGGCGTCCGCTACGACGACATCCGCAGCAAGGTCGAGGCGACGGAGGCGACGCCGACCCGCCGGCGTGGCGTCCCGATGACGCCGAAGGCGAAGAAGGCGTTCCACCTCGCCCTCGACGCAGCCAAGGCGCGCCGCGCCCGCTGGGTCGGCACGGAGGACCTGCTCGTCGGCCTGGCCGGCGTCGAGGACGGCCTCGCGGCCGAGCTCCTCACCGCGGCCGGCGCCGACGAGGCGAAGGTCCGCGAAGCGGTCGAGAAGGTACTGGGCCGCTAGCTGACACACATCCGGTGCCAGGCACTGTGACTGACCCGTTACAGAGCCTGGCACCGTCGCAGCGGCGTCCCGCGTGCCTGGCACCGGCTGTCGCGCCGTGCAGACTGCGTCGCGATGGACGCCCGACTGGCCTCGTTGCTCGACGCGCGTCTGATCGCCACGCTCGCAACCACGGAACCGGACGGCTCGGCCTACCTGTCGGCCGTCTGGTTCCTGCGCGACGGCGACGAGATCCTCGTCGCCACGGGCGGCCGAACCCGCAAGGCGCGGAACGCCGCCGAGCGCCCGCGGGCGAGCCTCCTGATCGACACGCACGGGCCCGGCGCGCTGCGCGGCGCCGCCTCGACCGGCACGATGCGCGTCATCGACGGTGCTGAGGCGCTCGCGCTGAACGAGCGCGTCTGGGCCAAGTACCTCTCCCCCGCCGGCCTGACCCATCCGGACGTCGGCGAGGCGATCCGCGCCCACGACGACGTCACGATCGTGTTCACCCCCCACGCGTGGCGCATCTGGGGCACGGACGAGGATTTCGGCGGCGCGCTGGAGCAGCCCGGGATCGCGCTCCCGCTCGACGGCTAGCCCGAAGGCCATCTCCAGTCCCGCACGTCCTCCATGTCGTCTCCGACCTCGCGCGTGTAGGCGCGGGCGCGCAGCCGGCGGTCGACCATCTCCTGGCGCAGGTGCGCCGCGCGCTCGCCGAGCGACGGGACGCGGTCGATGACGTCCATGACGAGGTGGAAGCGGTCCATGTCGTTCAGCATGACCATGTCGAACGGCGTCGTCGTCGTCCCTTCCTCCTTGTAGCCGCGCACGTGGATGTTCCGGTGGTTCGTCCGCCGGTAGGTCAGGCGGTGGATGAGCCACGGGTAGCCGTGGTAGGCGAAGATCACCGGCCGTTCGGCGGTGAAGAGGGCGTCGAACGCGCTGTCGGAGAGCCCGTGCGGGTGCTCCGAGTCCGGCTGCAGCCGCATCAGGTCGACGACGTTGACCACGCGCACCTTGAGGTCGGGCAGGTGCTGCCGGAGCAGCGCGACCGCCGCGAGCGTCTCGAGCGTCGGGATGTCGCCGGCGCACGCCATGACGACGTCCGGGTCGCCACCCTCGTCGTTCGAGGCCCAGTCCCAGATGCCGATCCCGCGCGTGCAGTGGACGATCGCCTCGTCCATCGGGAGGTAGTCGAGCGACGGCTGCTTGCCCGCCACGATCACGTTCACGTAGTGGCGCGAGCGCAGGCAGTGGTCGGCCACCGAGAGCAGGCAGTTCGCGTCCGGCGGCAGGTACACGCGGATGATCTCCGCCTTCTTGTTGATCACGTGGTCGATGAACCCCGGGTCCTGGTGCGAGAACCCGTTGTGATCCTGGCGCCACACGTGCGAGGTGAGCAGGTAGTTGAGCGACGCGATCGGCCGCCGCCACGGGATCCCTCTCGTCACCTTCAGCCACTTCGCGTGCTGGTTGAACATCGAGTCGACGAGGTGGATAAAGGCCTCGTAGCAGTTGAAGAGCCCGTGCCGGCCGGTCAGCAGGTAGCCCTCGAGCCAGCCCTGGCACGTGTGCTCGGAGAGGATCTCCATCACTCGCCCGTCCGGCGAAAGGTGCTCGTCGACCGGCAGGGTCTCCGCCTCCCAGGTCTTGTCCGTCGCCTCGAGCACGGCGTCGAGACGGTTCGACGCCGTCTCGTCGGGCCCGAAGACACGGAAGGTCTCCGCGTTGCGCGCCATCACGTCGCGGAGGAACGATCCGAGCACGCGCGTCGCTTCGCTCGTGCTCGAGCCCGGCGCGTCCACGTCGACCGCGTAGTGGCGGAAGTCGGGCAGGACGAGATCGCGCAGCACGGAGCCGCCGTTCGTGACCGGGTTCGCGCTCATGCGCCGCTCGCCGCGCGGCGGCAGCGCCCGCAGCTCCGGCACGAGACTGCCGTTCTCGTCGAACAGCTCCTCGGGCCGGTAGCTCCGCATCCACTCCTCGAGTACCCGCAGGTGCTCGGCGTTGGTGCGCACGTCGGTCATCGGCACCTGGTGCGAGCGCCACGTGCCCTCGACCTGGACGCCGTCGACCTCGTGCGGGCCAGTCCAGCCCTTCGGCGTGCGCAGCACGATCATCGGCCAGCGCGGCCGGGCCAGGTCGCCGTCCTCGCGCGCGCGCCGCTGGATCGCGGCGATCTCGTCGAGCGCCTCGTCGAGCGCCGCCGCGAACAGCTGGTGCACTACCTGCGGCTCGTCGCCCTCGACGACGAGCGGCCGCCAGCCGTAGCCCTCCATCAAGGAGAGCAGCTCCTCCTCGGGGATGCGCGCCAGCACGGTCGGGTTGGCGATCTTCCAGCCGTTCAGGTGCAGCACAGGCAGGACGGCGCCGTCGCGGCGCGGATTCAGGAACTTGTTCCCGTGCCAGCTCGTCGCGAGCGGGCCGGTCTCGGCCTCGCCGTCGCCGACGACGCAGCAGACCACGAGGTCGGGATCGTCGAAGGCGGCCCCGAACGCGTGCGTCAGCGCGTAGCCGAGCTCGCCGCCCTCGTGGATCGACCCGGGCGTCTCAGGCGCGACGTGGCTCGGGATGCCGCCCGGGAACGAGAACTGCCGGAAGAGCTCGCGCATGCCCGCCCCGTCCTCGGTCACGTGCGGGTAGACCTCGCTGTAGGTGCCCTCGAGGTACGCGTTCGCGACCAGTCCGGGCCCGCCGTGGCCGGGGCCCGTGACGTAGATCGCGTTCAGGTCGCGCTGCACGATCGCGCGGTTCATGTGCGCGTAGACCAGGTTGAGGCCTGGCGTCGTGCCGAAGTGGCCGAGCAGCCGCGGCTTCACCTGCTCCGGCACGATCGGCTCCTCGAGCAGCGGGTTCGTGAGCAGGTAGATCTGGCCGACGGAGAGGTAGTTCGCAGCCCGCCAGTAGCCGTCGATCAGGCGGAGCTCCTCAGCGGTGAGCGGTGCGGTCTCGGCAAGCGTGGTCATGGGTCCTCCCTCTCGGGCCGACGGCGTGCTGAGACGATAGGCGACATGGACGAACCGAGGTGGTGGACGTTCCGGCCGGTTCGCAGTCTGAAGCCGGCCACCTACCGGTGCCCGTTCTGCGACCGGCAGCTGCACGCGACGAGCGACCACGTGCTCATCGCGCCCGAGGGCGATACCGGCCGGCGGCGGCACGCTCACGCGGAGTGCGTCAAGGCCGCGCATGAGGCCGGCCGCTTCCCGCTGTACGACGACTGGCGCGCCACGCAGCCCCGCACCGGGCTGCTCGCCCGCCTGCTGCCGTGGCGATCCTGACCGTCAACGCAGGCTCGACGAGCCTGAAGCTGCACGTCGTCTCCGGCGGCGAGAGCCGCCGCATCGACACGCTTGCCGCCGCGGGCGACGTCGCCGCCGTCGGCCACCGCGTCGTCCACGGCGGCTCCCGGTTTGTCGAGCCGGTGCTCGTGGACGACGAGGTTCAGGCGGCGATCGAGGAGCTGCGCGCGATTGCGCCGCTCCACAACGAGCCGGCGCTGCGCGGGCTGCGCGAAGCGCGCGCCGCCTTCCCGGGGCTGCCGCAGGTCGCCGCCTTCGACACCGCGTTCCACGCCACCATCCCCGAGCGCGCGACCACATACGCGATCCCCCGCGCGTGGCGCGAGCAGGGGATCCGGCGCTTCGGCTTCCACGGCCTCAACGTCGCCTGGGTCGCGAGCCAGGTGCCGGTCTCCCGCCTCGTCGTGTGCCACCTGGGCGGGGGCTGCTCCGTAACCGCCGTGCTCGACGGACGCTCCGTCGACACGACGATGGGCTTCACGCCGCTGGAGGGGCCCCCGATGGTGACACGCTCCGGCACCGTCGACCCCGGAGCGCTCATCCACGTGCTGCGCGTCGGGCATGAGCCCTGACGAGCTCGACCACGCGCTCGAGCACGAGTCCGGGATCACGGCCCTCGGCGGGCTCGACGACCCGCTCGCGTTCGACGTCTTCACCTACCGCGTCGCCGCCGCGGCCGCAGCCATGCTGCCCGCGCTCGGCGGGCTCGACGCGCTCGCCTTCACCGCGGGAATCGGGGAGAACCGCGCGGACGTGCGCGACGCCGTCTCCGGCGCGCTCGCCTTCGCGGAGCCGTTCCGCGTCGAGGTCGTGCCGGCGCACGAAGAGCTCACGATCGCGCGGGCCGTGCGGTCGCTCGGCTACGACGTGAGCTGACGCGTCAGCTGCTCGACGAGCTCCGCGAGGGCGCCCGGCTCGCCGATGCACGCGACGCGCACCGTCCGCCCGCCGTGCTCCCGCAGCACCAGGGTGGGGCGGCCCGAAAGCCGCTCCGCCGGCTCCCGCGTGATGCGGACATCCACGAGGTCGGTGTACCGCAGGTCGTCGACGGCGCTTCCGCCCTCGAGCCGGACCGCGGTCGGCCCGAGGTCGAGCCGGCCGGCGTGCTGCCGCCCGTCGCCGTTCTGCCAGGACACTGCGTACGACCGTTCCATGTGCGGAGGTTGAAGGCAACGGTGCGAAGCGGCATCCGTGCGCCGCGCGGGCGGGTCTGCGGGTTAACCACAGTGCGTCACGGCGTGCGGCGGCGCAGCGTGAGCGCGCCGAGCACGAGCGCCAGCAGGGTCGCGCCGACGACCACGGCCACGTCACGCGCCAGCGGCGCGCCGCCCGTGCCCTGATGTGTCACCCGGTCGAGCGCGTCGTAGGCGTACGTGAGCGGGAGCGCCCACGAGACGACCTCGAGCGCCCGCGCCATGTCGGCCCGGGCGACGAACAGCCCGCAGAGCAGCATCTGGGGAAACACGATTGCCGGCATGAACTGGACGGCCTGGAACTCCGTCGTCGCGAAGGCGCTGACGAAGAGGCCGAGCGCCATTCCCAGCAGCGCGTTGCCGACCGCCAGCGCGATCACGGCCCACTCGGCGCCCGCGACGTGCAGGTCGAGCGCGCCGAGGGCGACGGCCGAGACCAGCGTCGACTGCACGAGCGCCACCAGGCCGAACGCGAGCGCGTACCCGACGAGCAGGTCGAGCTTGGCCAGCGGCATCGTCATCAGCCGCTCGAGCGTCCCGGTCGTCCGCTCGCGCAGCATGGTCACCGAGGTGACGATGAACATGGTGATGAAGGGGAAGATCCCGAGCAGCGGGCCGCCGACGCGCTGGAACGCCAGCGGCTGACCGTCGAGGACGTAGCGCAGCAGGACGACCAGCGCGACCGGCACGACCAGCAGCAGCGCGACCGTCCGCGGGTCGCGGCGGAGCTGCGTCAGCACGCGCAGCGCGGTCGCGAGGGTGACGCGCGCGCTCACGCGGCCTCGACCAGGCGGAGGAAGGCGTCGTCGAGGCTCTCCGCCCCGGTCCGCGCGCGCACGTCGGCGGGCGAGCCGGTGGCGATCACCCGGCCCTCCGAGAGGAGGAGCAGGTCGTCGCAGCGGTCGGCCTCGTCCATGACGTGGCTCGAGACGAGCAGCGTTGCGCCGTCCTCGGCGAGCCGGTGGAACGTCGTTCCAGAGATCGCGGCGCAGGACCGGGTCGAGCCCGACGGTCGGCTCGTCCAGGACGAGCAGCTCCGGCGAGCCGAGCAGCGCGGTCGCCAGCGACACCCGGGCCCGCTGGCCGCCCGAGAGGCGGTTGACGACGTGGTCGGCGAACGCCTCCAGCCCGACGGTGGCGAGCGCGGCGCCGGCCTCGTCGCGCCCCGCTCCGAGCACGCGCGCGAAGTAGCGCAGGTTCTCGCCGACGGTCAGGTCGCCGTACACGGACGGCGCCTGCGTGACGTAGCCGACCCGCCGCCGTAGCGGCGGCGAGCCGGCCTCCAGGCCGAGGACGCGGACCGAGCCCGACACGATCTGCTGCACGCCGACGATCGCGCGCAGGAGCGTCGACTTGCCGGAGCCGCTCGGGCCGAGCAGGCCCGTGACCACGCCGCGGCGCACGTCGAGCGACAGTCCGGGCAGCACCTCCGCCCCGCCCCGGACAACACGGAGGCGGTCGACCCGGATCGCCGGCTGCGCGGCCACTACGGGATTGTCCACTTCGCACGTACGTCCATAGGCGGATGGCGCACCGGTGCGGCCGGGAGACCCTTCGGGGTGACCCACCACCGAGGAGGGACGATGTCTGCACCTGTGCTGGAGCGGCCAGTCCCCATGGCCCCAGTCTCCGAGATGCCGCAACCCGAGGCCATCGTCGAGGCGCAGGCGGTGCACAAGACGTACGACACCGGCAAGGTCCAGGTCCGCGCGCTGCGCGGCGTCGACCTCGCCGTGGCGCGCGGCGAGATGCTCGCCATCATGGGCCCGTCGGGCTGCGGCAAGACCACGCTGCTCAACTGCCTGTCCGGGCTCGACGCCATCGACGAGGGCGAGGTCGTCATCGACGGCGCCCGCCTGTCCGAGCTCTCCGACCGCCAGCGCACCGACTACCGCGCGCGGCGCATGGGCTTCGTCTTCCAGTTCTACAACCTGATGCCGGTGCTGAGCGCCGTCGAGAACGTCGAGCTGCCGTTGCTCGTCGCCCGGCACTCGCAGAAGGAGGCCCGCCGGCGCGCGATCGAAGCGCTCGACATGGTCGGCCTCGCCGACTGGGCCGAGCACGTGCCGGACGAGCTGTCCGGCGGCCAGCGCCAGCGCGTGACGATCGCGCGGGCGCTCGTCAACGACCCGGCGATCGTGTGGGCCGACGAGCCCACCGGCGACCTCGACTCCGAGAACGCCGAGGAGATCACCGCGCTGATGCGGATGCTGAACCGCGACCGCGGCCTGACCTTCCTGATCGTCACCCACGACATCAACGTCGGCCGTGCCACCGACCGGATCATCCGGATGCTCGACGGTGCGGTCGCCGAGGAGCACATCCTGGAGGTGAGGTGACCGTGTACGCACGTGTCACGACAGTCGAGATCGATCCCGTCCGCGTCGATATCGCCGAGGCGGTCGAGATGTACGAGCGCGACGTGGTGCCGGCCCTGCGCGAGCTGGACGGCTACTGCGGCGCGTACGTCTTCACCAACCCGGATGGCAAGGCGCTTCTCGTCGCCTTCTGGGAGACCGAGGAGCAGGCGGAGACAAACGCCGGCGCGGGCTTCTACCCGGAGACCCTCGCCCGCTACGCGACCATCTTCCGCGCGCCGCCCGGCCGCGACCGCTACCGCGTCGCCTTCGCCGACACGCCCGTCGGCGTGCTGACGTAGGAGGCGGGCCGTGAACAAGCTCTTCGGCATCCCAACGGGGCCGTTCGCCGTCGGCGCGGCGGCGTTGCTCGCCCTCACGCTCCTGATCGTCGGACTGCTCGCAGTCCGCAACCCGATCTTCCTCAAGCTCGGGCTCCGCAACATCCCGCGCCGCCGCGGACGCACCATGCTGATCGTCGCCGGGCTGATGCTCGGTACGACGATCATCGCGTCGGCGCTCGCCACAGGCGACACGATGAGCACGACGATCCGCTCGTCGATCCTGCAGGCATACGGCCAGACGGACGAGATCATCTCGTCGCAGAGCGTCTCCACGGACGCGCCGCCGGGGCTGGGCACACGGCCGACGATGCTCAGCGAGACCGTCGTCCCCTGGGTGGTGATGGCGGCCAAGGCCGACCGGGACATCGACGGCGTGACGCCCGCGATCGTCGAGCCGATCGCGATGCAGGCGGCGCGCAGCCGGCAGACCGAGCCGCGCGTCAACCTCTTCACGGCCGACCCGACAATGATGAACGGGTTCGGCACGATCCACGGCCGCGACGGGCCCGTCACGCTCGCGGCGCTCGGGCCGCACCAGCTCTACCTGAACCAGGAATCGGCGGACAAGCTCGACGTGAAGCCGGGCGACACCGTCGCGGTGCTCGCCGGCGACCTGCGGGAGCCGTTCACGGTCAAGGACATCGTGAACTGGAACGGCGCGCTCGACTCGGACGCCTCTGCGCTCGCGCCGCTCGCGACCGGCCAGCGGCTGTTCGCCCAGGTCGGCCGTGTCGAGCACATCCTGATCTCGAACCGCGGCGGCGAGACCGCGGGCGCGGGGCTCAGCGACCAGGTCGTGAAGTTCCTGACTCCGACCGTGAACCGCTTCGGCCTTGAGATCGACAAGCAGAAGCAGGACGGGCTCGAGATGGCCGACGCGCAGGGCAACAGCTTCATGTCGCTCTTCACGACGTTCGGGACGTTCTCGATCGTCGCCGGCATTCTGCTGATCTTCCTGCTCTTCGTGATGCTCGCCGCCGAGCGGCGCGGGGAGCTCGGCATTGCCCGGGCGGTCGGCACGAGGCGCGGCCACCTCGTCGAGATGTACCTGTTCGAGGGGCTCGCCTACGACCTGATCGCGGCGGTCGTCGGCGTCGTGCTCGGCGTCGCGCTGGCGGTGGGGATGGTGTTCGTCATCGCCCGGGCGTTCGCGTCGTTCGGCTTCGACATCACGTTCCACGTCACCGCGCAAAGCCTCGTGCTCGGGTACTCGATCGGCGTGCTGCTGACGCTGATCGTCGTGACCCTGTCGGCGTGGCGGGTGAGCCGGCTGAACATCAGCAGCGCGGTCCGCAACCTGCCCGACCCCGAGATGCGGACGGGCCGGCGCCGCCGCTGGATCCTGTCCGCCGTCGGCCTCGCGTTCGGCGTGCTGACGCTCGTCTCGGCCGTGAGCGCGGCGAACGCGACGTCGTTCCTGCTCGGGTTCTCGCTCACCGTGACCTGTGCGGCGTTGCTGGCCCGGAAGCTGGGCGTGCCGCCGCGCATCGCCTACACGACGGCGGGAATGGCGATCATCGTCTTCTCGCTGCTGCCGATGGACACGTGGAACTTCATCACGGAGTTCTCGTTCGACTTCACGTACTTCCTGGTCGGCGGGCTGGTGATCGTGCTGGGCGCAACCTGGGTGCTGATCTACAACGCCGGGCCGCTCGTGGCCGCGCTGACGTGGGCGTTCAGCCGCGTTCGCGCCGCCGCGCCGGTGCTGAAGCTGTCGACGGCGTACCCGATGCGGAACCTGTTCCGCACGGGCGTGACGCTGGCGATGTTCATGCTCGTCGTCTTCACGCTGGTGAGCGGGACGACCATCTCCGGCTCGTTCGTGCACGCGTGGGACCGCGTCGACCTCTTCGGCGGCGGCTTCGACGTGCGCGGCCAGGCAGCGCCGTCGACGCCGGTGCGCGACCTGAGCGTCGCACTCCGGAACGCGCCCGGGATCCGCCCCGGCGACATCCGCGTTGCGGCGACGCAGGCGTCCGTGCCGCTGAAGCTGACCCAGCTCGGCACGGGTCGCAAGCTCGAGACGTACCCGGTGCTCGGCTTCGACGACCGCTTCCTGTCCCGCACGACATACGGGTTCTCCGCGATCGCGAAGGGTTACGGCTCCGCCGCCGACGTGTGGCGCGCGGTGCGGACACGCCCGAACCTCGCCGTCGTCGACGGCATCGTCGCGCCGCGCCGCGACAACTGGAACTTCGGCCCGCTGCCGAAGTTCCACTTGAGCGGCTTCTACGTCGAGGACGGCAGCTTCGACCCGGTTCCCGTGACCGTCCACGACGACCTGACGAACCGGAACATCCGCCTGACGGTTATCGGGGTGCTGAAGGACGCGTCACAGGCCGCGCTGGCGGGCGTCGCGACGTCCGAACGCACGCTCTACCGGCTCGTCGGCCAGCGCGCCGACCCGACGACCTACTGGTTCAAGCTCCGCCCCGGCGTCGACCCGAACGCGACGGCGAAGACGCTCGAGTCCGCGTTCCTCGCCAACGGCATGGACGCCGAGTCGCTGCAGGCGACGCTCGACGACCAGGTGAGCGCCTCGAAGACGTTCAACCTGATCATCGAGGCGTTCATGGGCCTCGGGCTCGTGGTCGGCGTCGCCGCGCTCGGCGTGATCACTGCCCGTGCGGTCGTGGAGCGGCGCCAGCAGATCGGGGTGCTGCGGGCGATCGGCTTCCAGCGCAAGATGATCCAGGCGGCATTCATGCTCGAGTCGTCGTTCATCGCGCTGACGGCGATCCTCGTCGGGACGGCGCTGGGCCTGGTGATCTCCTACAACGTCGTCGCCGACTCGGCCTCACAGCCCGGGTGGGAGTCGCTGACGTTCACCGTCCCGTGGCTGAGCCTGGGAATCATCTTCCTGCTCGTCTACGCGACGGCGCTCGGGACGACGCTGTGGCCGGCCGTGCGCGCCTCGCGGGTCTACCCGGCCGAGGCCCTGCGCTACCAGTAGGGGTAGATCGCGGCGGCGGGCTCGCCCCGCCGCCGCGGCGCCTCGACCGCGACGTCCGGGAACCGCGCCAGCGGCTCGAACCGCGCCTGGAAAAAGCGCAGGATCTCGGGCGCGTACGTCATGCGCAGGCCCGGGATGTCCTCCCGCTCGTCGTACGCCTGCACCACCGACTCCGCCACCCACGCCAGGTGCTCCTGGGTGTAGGCGCGGCGGGGAATGGTCAGCCGCACCAGCTCCAACCCGTCGTACGGCTTGTCGCCGTGCTGCCCCGAGACGATCCCGCGCTCCATCGTGCGCACGCCGCCCGCGAGGTAGAACGCCGCTGCGAGTGCCTGGGCGGGAAACTCGTCCTGCGGGAGGTGCGGCAGGAACCGCTTCGCGTCGACGAACACCGCGTGGGCGCCGACCGGCACGACGATCGGGACGCCGGCCTCCTCGAGCAAGCTGCCGAGATACGCGGACTGGCCGATGTAGTGGCGCACGACCGCCTCGTCGGCGGACTCCCGGATGCCCTGCGCGAGCGCCTCCATGTCATGCCCGGCCAGGCCGCCGTAGTGCGGGAACCCCTCGTAGATGACCACGAGCTCGCGGGCGCGCTCGGCGACCGCATCGTCGTTCAGCGCCAGGAAGCCGCCGATGGGCACGAAGTGGTCCTTCTTGGACGAGCACACCGCGCCGTCGACGAGGAGTGCGATCTCACGGATGATCGCCGGGAGCGTCCAGTCGCCGAAGCCGCGCTCGCGGTCCTTGACGAACACGGCGTTCTCGGAGATGCGCGTCGCGTCGAGGATCAGCGGCACGCCGAACTCGCGCGCGACCGCGCGCACCGCCCGCAGGTTCTCGATCGAGAACGGCTGCCCGCCCGCCATGTTGAGGCAGGCCTCCTGACGGACGAATGCGACGCCCTCAGGGCCGGCGCCGGCAAGGACGCGGTGCAGCGCCTCGACGTCGATGTTCCCCTTGAACGGATGCAGCGACTCCGGGTCGGACGCCTCCGCGATCGAGACGTCTGCCCATACGCCGCCCGCCAGCTCCGCGTGCGCGCGCGAGGTGGTGAAGTAGAGGTTCGAGGGCACGAGCTGCCCCGGCCGGATCAGCACGCGGGACAGGAGATGCTCGGCGCCGCGGCCCTGGTGCGTCGGGATCAGGTGGCGCCAGCCGTAGACGTCGTGGACGGCCTGCTCCAGCCGGTAGAAGCTGCGCGAGCCGGCGTAGGCCTCGTCGCCGAGCTCCATCGCGCTGCGCTGCTCCTGCGACATGGCCGAGGTGCCGCTGTCGGTCAGCAGGTCGACGAAGACGTCATCGGAGCGCAGAAGGAACGTGTTCCAGCCGGCCGCGGCCATCGCGCGCCGGCGGTGCTCCGGCTCCCGCAGCGCGATCGGCTCGACGACCTTGATCTTCCAGGGTGGCGGTTGCATGTGCCAATCGTCCGGCCGGAGCCGCAAGGCGGCATCCGCGAAAGGCCGCACCCGGACGGGGCTGTCCCCGCAGGAGGCTGTCCCTAGCCGCGCCGCGCGACGCCGGCCTTGCGGGCGGCGTCGGAGACGGCGGCCGCGACGGCGGGCGCGACGTCGCGGTTGAAGACGCTCGGGATCACGTAATCGGGGCCGAGCTCCTCCGGCTTCACGATCTCGGCGATCGCGTGCGCGGCCGCCAGCTCCATCTCGGGCGTGATCGCCGAGGCGCGCACGTCGAGGGCGCCGCGAAAGATGCCGGGAAACGCGAGCACGTTGTTGATCTGGTTCGGGTAGTCCGAGCGGCCGGTCGCGATGACCGCGACCGCTTCGTCGATCTCCTCCGGCTGCACCTCTGGCGTCGGGTTCGCCATGGCGAAGACGATCGCGCCATCGGCCATCGTGCGGACGCCGTCGGCGCTGATCGCGCCCGGGCCGGACAGGCCGAGGAATACGTCGGCGCCTGCGAGCGCCTCGTCCGCCGTCCCGCGGAAGCCCCGCGGGTTCGTCCATTCGGCGAAGGCGGCCTTCTCCGGCGTCAGGCCGTCGTCGCCACGAGCGATCGCCCCGTGACGGTCGCAGGCAATGATGTCGGGCACGCCCGCGTTGGCGAGCATTTGCGCCACGGCGACCCCGGCGGCGCCCGCGCCCGTCATCACGACGCGCACGTCGCCAATGGGCTTGCCGACCACCTTCAGGGCATTCAGCAGCGCCGCCAGCACGACGACCGCCGTGCCGTGCTGGTCGTCGTGGAAGACCGGAATGTCGAGCGAGGCGCGCAGGCGCCGCTCGATCTCGAAGCAGCGCGGCGCCGAGATGTCCTCGAGGTTGATGCCGCCGAAGACGGGCGCGATCGCCTCGACCGTACGGACGATCTCGTCGGTGTCCTTCGTCGCGAGGCAGATCGGGAACGCGTCGACGCCGCCGAACTCCTTGAAGAGGAGCGCCTTGCCCTCCATTACGGGCAGCGCACCCTCGGGGCCGATGTCGCCGAGGCCGAGCACCGCCGTTCCGTCGCTGACCACGGCGACCGTGTTGGCCTTGATGGTCAGGTTCCAGACGCTCGCCGGGTCCTTGGCGATGGCCGACGAGACGCGGCCGACGCCGGGGGTGTAGGCCATCGAGAGGTCGTCGCGGGTCTTCAGCGGCACGCGCGAGACGACCTCGATCTTGCCGCCGAGGTGCATGAGGAACGTGCGGTCGGAGACGTGCTCGACCTCGATCCCCTCGACCGCGTGCACGGCGGCGACGATGCGGTCGAGGTGGTCCTGGTCGGCTGCGAGGACAGTGACATCCCGCACCTTGTGGTGGCGCTCGACGCGGACGAGATCGATGGCGCCGAGCGAGCCGCCCGTCTCGCCGATCGCCGTCGCGAGGCGCGCGAAGCTACCCGGCGAGTCGTCCAGGCGCACGCGCAGCGTGGCGCTGAACTGCGCCGACGGGGTGAGCGCGCGCGACGTGGCCGAACTCAGAACAGTCCCACCGTCCGGCCGCTCTCGTCGATGTCGATCCCGAGGGCTGCCGGCGTCTTGCCGAGGCCGGGCATGGTCATCGTGTCCCCGCAGAGTGCCACGATCCAGCCCGCCCCGGTGTAGGGACGCAGATCCGCGATCGGGAGTGCGAACCCCTTCGGCGAGGCTCCGAGCCCCGGGTCGTGCGAGAGCGACAGCGGCGTCTTGGCGAGGCAGACCGGCAGGCCGGCGAGGCCGTCGCGGGTGAGCTGCTCGGCGGCCGCCTGCGCACGGCGGCGAGAAGACGACGGCGCCGGCGCCGTAGACCCGGGTCGCGACCGCCTCGATCTTCTGGCGCAGCGGGTCCTCCGCGGTGTACAGCGGCGTGAGCCGCGGGCCCGCCTGGGCAGCCTCGAAGACCGCCTCGGCCAGCGCCGCGGCTCCCTGTCCGCCACGCTCGAAGCCGTCGCTCACCTCGGCGGCGAGCGCCCCCGCGTCGAGCGCGAGCCTGCGCACGGCGGCGACGTCGGTTCGCGTGTCGCCCGGGAACTTGTTGACGGCGACGATCGGGTCGAGCCCGAACTCGCCTGACGATCTCGATGTGGCGGCGCAGGTTCTCCGCGCCTGCCTCGAGATCGCCGGCGCCGTGCTCGCGCAGCGCCTTGACGGTGGCGACCACGACCACCGCGGACGGGCGTAGGCCCGCGAGCGGGGCCACGATGTGCGCGAACTTCTCGAAGCCCATGTCGGTGCCGAAGCCGCTCTCGGTGACGACGAAGTCGGCGAGCTTCAGCGCGAGGCGGTCGGCGACGAGCGAGTTGTTGCCGGACGCGATGTTGCCGAACGGCCCGGTGTGCACGAACACCGGCTGGCCCTCCAGCGTCTGGATGAGGTTCGGCTTGATCGCGTCCTTGAGCAGGACGGCCATCGACCCGGCGGCGCCGAGCTGCTCCGCGGTGACGCGCTCGCCGCCGTAGGTGTGCGCGACGGTGATCTCGCCGAGGCGGCGGCGCAGGTCCTGCAGGTCGCGGGCGACCGCGAGCAGCGCCATGACCTCGGAGGCGGCGGTGATGTCGAAGCCGGTCTCGCGCGGATAGCCGTTGGCCCGGCCGCCGAGCGCGACGACGATGTCGCGCAGGGCGCGGTCGTTCGTGTCGAGGCAGCGGCGGAACGTGATGCTGAGCGGGTCGATCCCGAGCACGTTGCCGTGCAGCAGGTGCGCGTCGAGCATCGCCGCGAGCAGGTTGTTGGCGGCCGTGACGGCGTGCATGTCCCCGGTGAAGTGGAGGTTCAGGTCCTCCATCGGCACGACCTGCGCGCGGCCGGCGCCTGCGCCTCCGCCCTTGATGCCGAAGACGGGGCCCATCGAGGGCTCGCGCAGGCAGAGCGCGGCGCGCTCGCCGAGCAGGCCGAGCGCCTCGGTGAGCGCGATCGCTGTCGTCGTCTTCCCCTCGCCGGCCTTCGTCGGCGTGATCGCGGTGACACAGATGAGCGCGCCGTCGGCCGTGTCGGCGCGGCGCTCGATCGCGTCGAGGCCGACCTTCGCCTTGTAGCGGCCGTACAGCTCGATCTCGTCGTCGTCGAGGCCGAGCTCTGCGGCTACCTCCGTGATGGGCCGCGGCTCGGCCTGCTGCGCGATGCGCAGGCTGATCTCGTGGGTGTCGATCGTTGTCGTCATGCGCCCAGCGTCGGCGACGCGCCGCGCAGGGGCATCCGCGCCCCGGCTGATCGGTCTGCGGGGAAGTGCGTACACGATCGGCGGGCGCCGCGCGATGGGCGGGCCGCGGCCGCGCGCGATGCTGAAGCCGTCGTCCGAAAGGAGCGGCCACATGACCGTTGCGCCGACCCCACTTCCCCGCCGCCCGGAGACGCACAGACCTCCGGCCGCCATCCTCGTCACCGTTCTCGCCTTCCTCGCGATCGCCGTGCTGATCTCCGTCGTCGCGCACGGGCACACCTTCGGCTCGAGCGGGTCCCCGACCGTGCGGGGCTCGGGCACTCCGGCGGTGGAGACGCGTGCGCTCCCGCCGTTCACGGGTGTCACGATGGCCGGCGACTGCAACGTCGCCGTCCGCATCGGGACGCCTCAGCGCGTGGCCATCAGCGCCGACGACAACCTGCTGCGCACGGTGAAGACGACGGTACGCAGCGACACCCTGCGCATCACGACCCCCGGCAGCTTCTCCGCGGTCACCCCGATGCGGGTCGCGATCACCGTCCCGTACGTCGACGCACTGCGGCTGTCGGGCACCGGCGCCATGCTCGCGAGCGGCTCGACGCCGACGCTCTTCGCGACGCTCGACGGCACGGGCGCGATGCGCCTCTCCGGCCTGGTCGCCCGCGACGTGCACGCAACGCTCTCCGGAACCGGTGCGATCGCAGTGACTGCGACCCGAAGCCTCGCCGCCGCGATCCCCGGCACAGGCCAGATCACGTACGGCGGGTTCCCGCAGCAGGTGACGCAGAGCATCACCGGCGCCGGGGCTGTCGTCATGGGGCCGCGCTGACATGTCGGTTACCGCAACCGCACCTCGCGGCGTCTCGCTGCCGGCCGCCGTCCACGAGCTCGCCTGGTTCGCGCTCGGGTCGGTCGTCGCCTTCCTCGTGCCGTACCTCGGCGTCTCGGTGCTCGAGCTGCAGCACGACGTGTACTACCTCCTCTACTTCGGCGTGACCCTGGGCCTGCTCGGCGCGTGGGCGGCCGTCGAGCACGTCGACGTCGTGGGCGCGTTCACGCGACAGTGGCACCTGAGTGTGGGGATCGGGGTCGCCGTCGCCGCGTTCGTCGTCGCCAACGTCATGAGCACGGACGCCACGGCGCGCCCCAATGGCGCTTACCTCGCCTTCGAGGTGCTCTGGCGGGGAGCCGGCTATGGCGTTGTCGATGCACTGCTGCTGACCGCGTTCCCGTGCCTGATCGCTTATCGCCTCCTCCGAGGGCGCATCGCCGGGTTCGGCGGACGGCTGCGGTACACCGCGCTCGCGTTGCCGCTCGTGCTGCTGATCACGGCGACGTACCACCTCGGATATCCCCAGTACCGCGAAGACGGGGTCAAGCAGCCGGAGATCGGCAACACGCTGATCTCGATCCCGGCGTTCGCCACTGCGAACCCGGCCGGCTCGCTCGTCGCGCACGTGTCCATGCACGTCGCCGCCGTCCTGCACAGCTACGAGACGCCGACGTTCCTGCCGCCCGAGTCGTCGGCCGACGGCCTCTGGACAGACCGTACAACGGCGGCAACGCGCCCCCACATCGAGACAGGAGGCATCCCGTGAGCACGCCCGCCCCACGTCCCACCGAGCAAGAGCGCCGCTTCGGCGCCGGCCGGATCGTGTTGATCGCCGTCGGCTGCATCGCTGCGCTGATGGCCCTGGCCCTCTTCGCAGGCGCCGGCTTCATCACCTGGGCCAACGCGACGCAGCGCGACGCCGACGGCTTCTTCGCGACCACCTACCACCGGTACTCGACGCCTTCCTTCGCGCTGACGCGCGAACACGTGCGGGTCTTCACCGGCGTCGACCGGCCGGAGTGGATCACACGCCCCGGGCGGCTCGCGACCGTCCGTGTCTCGGCACACGCGATCCCGGGCCGGCAGCTGTTCGTCGGCATCGCGAGAACGTCGGCCGTCGACGCCTACCTCGGGGGCGTCGCGCACGACGAGGTCACCGACGTGTCGTATGACCCCTTCTCGGTCAACTACCGCAGCTCGACAGGCACCGCGCCGATGACGCGGCCCGGCAATCTCCACGTCTGGTCGGTGCAGGCAACGGGGGCCGCGCCGGCGGTCACGTGGCCCGTGCGCAAGGGGAACTGGTCGCTCGTCGTCATGAACGCATCCGGTGCGCAGGGCGTGAGCGCGGACGTGCGGCTCGCAGCGAAGGTCAACTTCCTCGGCTGGGTCTCGCTCGGCCTGTTCCTC
The DNA here is from genome assembly GCA_963755085.1 of uncultured Thermoleophilia bacterium. Lineage (GTDB taxonomy): Bacteria > Actinomycetota > Thermoleophilia > Gaiellales > Gaiellaceae > JACVRM01. The sequence continues at coordinate 179,998 of CAVWIN010000007.1, forward strand.
GCAGGCGTCCTGTTCGCCGCGGCCGCAGCGCTGATGATCGCGTTCGGGGTCCGCCGCAGGTCGGCTGCGACCGGGGCGGCCGGAGCAGGAGCAACGGCCGCACGGTACGCGGCGGAGCCGTCGCCGGTCGTGCTCGACGCCACTCCGGCGCCGGCGCTCAGCCGCTGGCTCTGGCTGGTGAAGTGGCTGCTCCTGATTCCGCACATCATCGTGCTCGCGTTTCTCTGGTGTGCGTTCTTCGTCCTGACGATCGTCGCCGGCGTTGCGATCCTCTTCACCGGCCGCTACCCGCGCGGCATCTTCGACTTCAACGTCGGCGTGCTGCGCTGGACGTGGCGCGTCGCGTACTACTCGTACGCCGCCCTCGGCACCGACCGCTACCCGCCCTTCACGCTTGCTGATGTCCCCGACTACCCCGCCCGCCTCGACGTCGCGTACCCCGAGCGACTGTCGCACTGGCTCGTGCTGGTGAAGTGGTGGCTGCTCGCGCTGCCTCAGCTCGTGATCGTCGGGATCCTGCTCGGGACGGCGTGGGGCCCGCGGTACACGCAGTTCGGGCTGATCGCAGTTCTCGTCGTCGTCGCCGGCTTCTGCCTGCTCTTCGCGGGGCGCTACCCGGCCGGGCTGTACGACTTCCTCATGGGCCTGAACCGCTGGGTCGTCCGCGTCGGCGCGTACGTCGCGCTCATGACGGATCGCTATCCGCCGTTCCGGCTGGATCAGGGTGCGCACGAGCCGCGGGCTCGAAGGCCAGCGGTGGGATGAAGCGGTCGTCCGTCAGCACCAGGAACGTGATCGCGAGCGCCGCGCCGATCACCGAGAGCAGGATGACACCGAAGCTCGGCGCCGACAGCGAGAAGAAGTGGCGTGTCGGGGGAAAGGCGAGCACGAAGAAGTAGAGCGCGGCGAGGGCGGCGACCATCACGGACACCGCCGCCCCACGCCGCAGCCCTGACGCCTCGAGGGCCAGGATCAGATAGAGCCCGACGATGACGAGCACCGTCGTTGCGACCGTCTGCGACTTCGTCAGGCTCATGTTGGCCACGTTCAGCGCGAACAGGTAGCTCGCGAGCACGCCGAGCCCCGCGGCCGTCCCGGCGGGCACGGAGAACCGCGCCACGTCGCGGAGGAAGCCCTCGGTCTGGAAGCCGCCGCCGCTCGGCGCGAGCGCCAGGAAGAACGCCGGGATGCCGATCGTGATCGCGGCCGCGATCGTCAGGTGCCGCGGCAGCAGCGGGTAGGCGATCGGGGTCAGCCCGATCGAGAGGATGAGCACCACGGCGAAGACCGACTTGGTGACGAAGAGCTTCGCGACGCGCTGCAGGTTGCGGAACACGCGGCGCCCTTCGGCGACCATCGACGGCACGGCCGCAAAGGTGCCCCTGACCAGCACGACGTCGGCCACGCTGCGCGCCATCTGCGCGCCGCTGCCCTGGGCGATCGCGAGGCGGGCAGCCTTCAGCGCCGGCACGTCGTTGACCCCGTCGCCGACCATGGCCACGTAGCGCCCGGAGTCTCGGAGCGCCTCGATGACGCGCCGCTTGCCCTCGGGCGAGATGCGGCCGACGACCGACGCGGCAAGCGCGGCCTCGCGCAGCGCGGCCGGGTCGTCCGGGAGCGCCTCGCCGTCGATCGGTTCGCCGCCGACCGGGATGCCGGCGTCAGCGGCGATCGCGGCCACCGTGGCCGGCCGGTCGCCAGAGAGGACCTTCAGCTCGACGCCCTGGTCGAGGAAGAAGCGGACGGTCTCGGCCGCGTCGTCGCGAAGGCGCTCGGCCAGCAGGACGAGCCCGTGCAGGCTGAGCCCGGGCGGCGGCCCTTCGCCGGGATCGCGGCCGTCGAGCGGCGCCGGCGTTGACGCGAGCGCGAGCACCCGCCGGCCGCGTCCAGCCTCCTCCGCGGCGCGGCCGGCGAGCGCGCCGAGCGGGAAGCGCTCGGGCGCGCCGAGTACCCAGGTGGTGCCGCCGAGCCGGGCGCCGCTCCAGCGGTAGCGCGACGAGAAGGGGACTGTCTCGCTCGCGTGCTCGGCAGGCGACTCGTACGCGTTCGCGACCGCCTCCAGGGTCGCGTTGCGGGTCGGGAACGCTGCGGCGAAGCGGCCGAGCGCGCGTTCGAGGCCGTCGGGATCGCCGTTCGCCGGAACGGCCTCGACGACGCGCAGATTTGGCTCGGTCAGCGTGCCTGTCTTGTCCATGCACATGACGTCCACCGAAGCCAGCGACTCGACGGCGTTCAACTGCTGTGCCAGCGCGCCGCGGCGCGCGACCGCGAGCGCGGCCACGGCGAAGGTCACGCTGGTCAGCAGGATCAGCCCCTCGGGAATGAGCGTGACGCCGGCGGCCACCGCCGTCGACACCGCCTGACTCTTCGGCGTGTTCCGCTCCCAGAGGGCGTAGCCGAGGACGATTGCCAGCGGGATCAGGATCGCCACGAGGATGAAGAGCAGCCGGTCGAACGAGCGCTCGAGCGGCGAGCGCGGGTGGCGGAACTCGCGCGCCTCGCCGGCCACGCGCTCGGCGTAGCTCTGCGCGCCGACCGCGGTGACGATGTACGCGCCCTCGCCCTCGACCGCGAACGAGCCCGAGCGCACCGCCTCGCCCGCGCCGCGCGCCACCGGGTCGGCCTCGCCCGTGAGGATCGATTCGTCGACGCGAAGACCGGTCGCCTGGGCGAGCTCGCCGTCGGCGACCACCTGGTCACCCGCCCGGACGCGGACGAGATCGTCGACGACCACGTCGTCGACCTGGAGCTCGCGCACCTCGCCGTCGCGGACGACGCGCGCGCTCGGCGTCACCAGCGCAGCGAGGCGGTCGAGCGCGTTCTTGGCACGGATCTCCTGCGCGATTCCGATGGCGGAGTTCGCGACGAGGATGAGCAGGAACAGCGCGTCCTGCCACGCGCCGAAGACCAGCGTGATGACGCCGAAGACGAGCAGGACGAGGTTGAAGACGGTGAAGACATTCGCGCGGACGATGCTCCCGTAGGAGCGGCTCGACGCCTGCGGCACGTGCGGCCCTCGCGCCTTGAGGCGCTTCGCCGCCCCCGCCTGTGTGAGCCCGACCGCCTCCATCGCGGCCGACGTTACGCAAGGCGCGGAGTTCCCGCACCGGGCGCCGGGAAGGCCCGGATGCCGGTCGCCGGCACCGGCGGCACGCTCGGGGCAGCGAGCCGAAAGGAGACGCGCGATGGGTGCCGTGAAGGATTACCGCTTCCCCGTGAGGATCGATCGGTCGGAGGCGCTGTGGGTAACTGCGCTGGCGGCGAAGAAGCCGCCGCTGACGATCGCCATGCCGGCCGAGTTTCGTGGCGGGGTCGAGGGCCACTGGTCGCCCGAGGAGCTCCTCGTCGCCGCCGTCGCATCGTGCTACGAGCTGACATTGCGCTCGATCGCCGACCGGCGACAACTCCGTTTCTCGGAGCTCGAGGTCCGCGCCACCGGCCACGTGACGCAGCTGGCGCGCGGCCGCATCGGCTTCCTCGCCATCGAGCTGGATGTCCGCATCGAGTGTGAGCTGGGCGACGAGGGCATGGCCGAGGCCGCGGCCCACAAGGCGCACGAGCTCTGCATCGTCGGCCAGGCGCTCGAGGTGCCGGTCGAGCTCAAGCTCGAGCTGCGGGTCGCGCGGGTGCCTGCGTTGGTGTGACCGACGTCGCAGCACCGGCCTCGAGCGTTGCCGCGCCCCGGTTCGGCAGCGGCCCGCCGTTCAGCGTCGGTGTCGAGGAGGAGTACATGCTCCTGGACCCCGAGACGTATGAGCTCGTGTCGGGCATCGAGGGGCTGCTGAACGCTCGCGAGTCGGGACTGACACCGGAGTTCTACGAGTCGCTGCTCGAGACGCACACGCCGGTGTGCCGTGACCTCGGCGAGGTGCACCGCGAGCTGCGCCGACTGCGCGCGCACGTGGCCGAGGCGACCGATGCTCAGGGGCTGCGCTTCGGTGCTGCCGGGACGCACCCGTTCAGCCTGTTCGAGGAGCAGCGGATCACTCGACGCGACCGGTATCGCGGCATCGCCGACGAGCTCCAGTACGTCGCGCGCCGCGAGCTCATCTTCGGGCTCCACGTGCACGTCGGCGTGGCCGACCCGGACACGGCCATCACGGTCGTGCGGGGGCTGTCGCGCCACCTCGCCGAGCTGATCGCTCTCGCCGCGAGCTCACCGCTCTGGCGCGGCCACGCGACGGGACTCGCCTCGACCCGCGCGGAGATCGTGGCCGGGCACACGCGCGCCGGCCCGCCGCCGCCGCTGCGTGACTACGAGGAGTTCGCCGCGGTCGTGGAGACGCTCGAGGCGACCGGCTGCATCGAGGACTACACGAAGATCTGGTGGGACGTGCGCCCGCACCCGCGGCTCGGCACGGTCGAGACGCGGGTGATGGACGCCGTGTCGAGCCTCGACGACGCAGTCGCGCTCGCCGCGTACATCCAGTGCCTCGTGCACCACCTGTCCGAGCGCGAGGTGGCGCCGCACCACCCGCTGCTGATCGCCGAGAACCGCTGGCGTGGCCTGCGCTGGGGACTGGCAGCGGAGGTCATCGACCTCGACGCGGAGACGCCGACGCGGATCCCGGTGGCGCGGCTCGTGCGCCGCCGGCTGCACGAGCTCGCCGGCGACGCGCGCGACCTCGGCTGCGAGGCCGAGCTCGAATGGGTGAACCGCATCCTCGAGCGCGGCAACGGTGCGCAGCGCCAGCTGCTCGTGTACGGGACGAACCGCGACGCGGTCGATGTCGCGCGCGACATCGCCGAGATTACCGCCCGCTAGCCGCTTACTCGGAATCACGCACTGCGAATCCGGGCGGGCGCGGATGGGCCGCCGCCCGCCGGGCCTGACGATCGAAGCTCCAACGGCGGGAGGCCGTCACACGACTGTCATCGCGCATCCCGAGACTCCCCACGCCGGCGCGCGCGCGCGCCCGCCGCTGATCCGGCTCGAGCGCGTCGAGAAGACCTACCGGATGGGCAAGCTCGAGTACCGAGCGCTCCGCGGCGTCGACCTCGACGTGGAGGCGGGCGACCTCGTCGCCGTCGTCGGCCCATCGGGGAGCGGGAAGACGACGATCCTCAACCTGATCACCGGCATCGACCGGCCCACGGCCGGCAGCGTCACCGTCGACGGCAACCGGATCGACGAGATGAGCGAGGAGCAGCTCGCCGTCTGGCGCGGGCAGCACGTCGGCGTCGTGTTCCAGTTCTTCCAGCTCCTGCCCACGCTGACGGCGCTCGAGAACGCCATCCTGCCGCTCGATTTCGCGCGCAAGGGATCCCGGCGCGAGCGCTGCGACCGCGCGCGGCACAATCTCGAGCTCGTCGGGCTCGGCGACAAGGGCAGCCACCTACCAGCAGAGCTGTCGGGCGGCGAGCAGCAGCGCGTGGCGATCGCGCGCGCGCTCGCGTCCGACCCGAAGCTCGTCGTCGGCGACGAGCCGACCGGCAACCTGGACACCGTCACCGCCGCCGAGATGTTCGAGTTGCTCGAGCGTCTGAACGCCGAGGGCAAGACGATCGTGTACGTCACGCACGACCTCGAGCTCGCCCGGCGGGCGCACCGGATCGTCTCGATCCGCGACGGCGTCGTCGTCTGAGGTGCCGGCCGTGCGCTCGGCGCTCCTGCGCAAGTCGGTCAGCGATCTCACCCGCAGGCGATCACGAACCTTCTTCGCGTGCCTGACCCTCGCGCTCGCCGTCGCGAGCATCGGCATCTTCGCGATGCCGGCGCTGATGGATCGCTCGATGCAGGCGGAGGTGAAGGCAGGGAAGCTCGCCGACCTCACCGTTTACACCAACGCGCGTGACTTCACGCCCGCGCAGATCGCGGCGCTCGAGCGGCTGCCGAACATCCGCGGCGTCGAGCCCCACTCCTACTACTCCGGCCAGGTGTGGATCGGCGCGCGCCGCGCGCCCGCCTACGTGCTCGGCGTCCCGAACTACGCGAACCAGCATGCGGACGTCGTCCACGTCGCGTCGGGATCCGCCCCGCGGACGGGCGAGGTGCTGACCGAGGTACAGAACGCGAAGCACGGCCTGCTCGACGTCTCGGCAGGCCAGACGGTGCGGCTCGTCGACTCGAACGGGACCACGGTGCCGCTGCGCGTAAGCGGCGACGGCCGGAACCTAAATGGCGGCAAGGACGCGATCGACGACAACGAGGTCGTCCTCTACAGCACGCCCGGCACGGTCGCCTCGCTAAGCGGCGTAGGCGGCTACTCGGCATTCGCCGTCCGGCTCGACGACAAGCGGCCGGCAGCGGTCACGGCAACGGTCACGCGCCTGCGGCGGGCGTTGTCCGGGTTCACCGCCCTGCCCGAGATCCGCGCCCGGGGCGATTGGCCCGGCAAGCACGACTTCGAGACGTTCGCCAACTTCTTCTCCGTGATCACCGTGCTCGCGCTGCTCTCGGCGCTCGTGCTGATCGCGAACACCATGGCGACGCTCGTGGCCGAGCAGACCGGCGAGATCGGGACGATGAAGGCGATCGGCGGACGGCGCAGGCAGATTGCCATGGTGTACGTCAAGACGGCGATGCTGCTCGGCGCCGTCGGCACCGTCGCCGGACTCGCGCTCGGGATCGTGCTGTCCAACCTGCTCGTCCGCTACCTCGGCTCGACGTTCTTCGCGATCGACATCGGTTTCGGCGTCGACTGGACGATCGTCGCGATCAGCGTGCTCGTCGGCGTGCTCGGCCCGGCGCTGGCGGCGCTGCCGGCGATCCGGCGCGCGACGCGTGTGCCGCTCCGCGAGGCGCTCGAGGCGAGCGGCTCGGCCGTGGGCACGCTCGACGCGTCCGACCGGCTGCTGCGGCGCATCCGCTTCCTGCCGCGCACGGCGCAGATCGGCGTCCGCAACGCCGGCCGCCGGCGCAGACGGAGTCTCGCGACGATGGCGATCATCGCGCTCGCCGTCGGCAACCTGCTCGCGATCGTCGGGCTCGCGAGCGGCGTCGCCGCGACGACGCACGCCGAGTGGAAGGACCACGGCGAGGACGTGAAGATCACCTCCGAGAGCGGACAGGCGCTCGACGCGGGCGCCGCAGGGATCATCCGGATGACGCCCGGCGTCGCCGCCGTCGAGCCGATGTTCGTCCGCGAGATCCGGCTCGGCGGCAAGGACGGCTACGTCTGGGCGGTCCAGCCGCGGACGATGTTCCACTACCACCTCGCAGACGGGCGCTGGTACACGCCGGCCGAGCAGCGGGCGAAGGCACGTGTCGCGGTGGTCGAGCGCAACATCTCGCGGGCCACCGGAGCGCACGTCGGCGACCGGGTCAGCGTCGACACCTCGGCGGGCCCGATCGCCGTGCGCGTGATCGGGATCGCCACGAACCAGCAGGAGAACGGGACGGCGATCTTCATTCCGCTCGCGACGGTGCAGCGACTTCCTGCCCGACTGACACCAAGCTTCTGGGTTCGGTTCACGTCACACGATCACCCCTTCGTCGACCGCACGACGACCTCGATCGAGGACGCCCTCGGGTCGAGCGGCTACGGCATCGGGAGCGAGATCGAGTACGTGGCCGAGGCCGACAACGTCGCATCGAACCGGACGGTCACCACCTCGATCACCGTGCTCGGGTTCCTCATCGTCGCGATCAGCCTGGTCGGGCTCGCGAACGCACTCACCATGAGCGTGATCGAGCGGACCCGCGAGGTCGGCATCCTGCGTGCGATCGGCGCCCGCGGGCGGGACGTTCGCCGGATCTTCGCGGCCGAGAGCGTCGCGCTCGCGGTCGGCGGCTGGCTGCTCGGGATCCCCGTCGGCTGGGCTCTCGACCACCTGCTCGTCTGGCTCGTCAAGGAGCAGCTGAACGTGGTCGTCCCGTTCACCTTCCCGCTCGCGAACGTCGCCTGGGCGCTCGTCGGCACGGTGGTGCTGGCGCTCGTGATCACGTTCTTCCCGATCCGGCGCGCGGTGCGCTACCGGCCCGGGCAGGCGCTGCGGTACGCGTAAGTTAGGCGGAGTTTCCACGGATCGTGATCATGGCTTCGCGGATGCGGCCACGCCGTCTCCGGGCCACCGTGGGGAGAGACAATCCACGGAGGTGCCGACCATGACGCCCATCAGCACAAACGACTACAAGCAGGCCGAACTGCTCGTGATGCGCCGCGATGCCGAGCGGCGCTGGCGGACGCACGCGAAGGTGTTCGTGACCGGCGCGATCATCCTGGTGCTCGTGGGCCTGGTCTCCTCCCACGTCGTGGTGACGGCCGTCGCAGCCCTCGTCTGGCTCGCCGCGCTCGGCGCCCACTACCTGGTGGCGATCCGCTGGTTCGAGCGCTCCAAGTCGGAGTTCCAGGGGCGCGTGGAGTTCCTCGCGCAGCGCCGCCGGCTGACGGAAACCGCCTAGACCGTCTCGGGGATCATCTCGATCGCGCCGCACGGGCACTCGGCGGCGCAGATGCCGCAGCCCTTGCAGTAGTCGAGATCGATCGCGTACGGCCGGTCCGGGTCGCCGGTCTTGATCACCGCGTTGTCCGGGCATACGCCGAAGCAGTTGTCGCACGAGAAGCAGTTGCCGCACGAGAGGCAGCGGCGCGCCTCAAAGAGCGCGTTCGACTCGTCGAGCCCGCCGACGACCTCCTCGAACGTCGATCGCCGGCGCGCCAGCTCCAGCTGTGGCTGCAACGTGCGCGGCGCGTCCGTGTAGTACCAGGTGTTCAGCCGCTCGAACGAGGCCAGCTCGTGCCGCTCGCCCCGACCGTTCTCCGCCGCGCGCAGCCAGAGGTCGATGCAGCGGGCCGCCTTCTTGCCGTGGCCGACTGCAACCGTCACCGTGCGCTCGGCGGGCACCATGTCGCCGCCGGCGAAGATCCCCGGGTAGCCGGTCATGAGGTTCGGGCCGACCTTGACGACGCCGTCGGAGACCTCGAGATCCGGGACGCCTTCGAGGAACGACAGGTCGCACTCCTGGCCGAGCGCGAGCACCAGCGAGTCGGCCTCGAGCTCCTCCGTCTCACCGGTCGGCTGCGGGAAGCCGCTCTCGTCAAGCTCCATCTTCTCGATGACGAGCTTGCCGGCTTCGGCGTGCTTGATCGTCGACAGCCACTTCATGAGCACGCCTTCCTGCTCGGCCTCCTCGACCTCGAAGTCGTGGGCCGGCATGCGGTCACGCGTCCGCCGGTAGACGACGATCGCCTCCTCCGCGCCGAGCCGCTTCGCCGTCCGGGCGGCGTCCATGGCCGTGTTGCCGCCGCCGTACACTGCGACGCGGCGGCCGAGCAGCGGCTTCTCCTCGCCCTCCATCGAGCGCAGGAGCGAGACCGCGTCGACGATGTGCGCCGCCTCGCCCGCGGGGATGTAGGCCCGCTTGCCGATGTGCGCGCCGACGGCGAGGAACGCGGCGTCGTAGCCCTTCATCGCGTCGAGCATGTCCTCGACCTTCGTGTCGAGGTGCAGGTCGACGCCCATCTCGAGGATCCGGCCGATCTCGGCGTCGAGCACCTCGCGCGGCAGCCGGTAGCGCGGGATCCCGAAGCGCATCATCCCGCCCGTCAGCGGGCCGGCCTCGACGAGCGTGACCTCGTGCCCGAGCCGGCGGAGGTGGTACGCGGCCGAGAGCCCGGACGGGCCTGCGCCGACGACGAGGACGCGGCGACCGGTCGGCGTGCCCGGCTCGACCGTCCAGCCGCGCTCGATCGCGAGGTCGCCGAGGAAGCGCTCGACGGAGTTGATCCCCACCGCCTCGTCCACCTGGACGCGGTTGCACGCGGTCTCGCAGGGGTGGTAGCAGACCCGCCCCATCACGGCCGGCATCGGGTTGTCCTCCATGATCTGGCGCCACGCGCGCTCGTAGCCGTCCCCGCCCTCCTCGGCGTGGTACAGCCACTTCTGCACGTTCTCGCCCGCGGGGCACGCGTCGGCGCACGGCGGCAGCCGGTCGACGTAGACCGGGCGCTCGGTGCGCCACGAGCCCGTCTTGTTGGCGAGGCTCGTCCCGACGTCCAGCGTGATTGCGAACGGCTTCTTCATGCTGCCCGCTCCTCGACGAGCCCGAAGCGGTTGATGTTCCGGTTGGCGCCGGCCTGAAGGCGCGCGACGATGTCGGGGCGCGGCGGGTCGCCGAAGAGGTGGGCAAAGCGCTTCTGGAGCCGCAGGTACTCCTCGACCGGCGTGCGCCGGCGGATCTTCGTGACGGACGTGATCTCGCCGTCTACGGCCTCGAAGAGCGGGAAGAGGCCGGTCTCGACCGCGAGCCGAGCGACGCGGATCGTGTCGCCGGCCGCGGAGCCCCAGCCGAGCGGGCAGGGCACGAGCACGTGCAGGTAGCGCGCGCCCTTGAAGGTCATCGCGCGCTCGACCTTCGCCTCGAGGTCGTGCAGGTCGGCCACCGTGGCTGTGGCGACGTACGGGATCTCGTGCGCGACGGCGATCAGGGGAACGTTCTTGCCCTGGCCGAAGCGGTTGCCCGCCTCCATGCCGACGGCCTTCGTGGTCGCGGTCGACGCGGCCGGCGGCGTGGCGCCCGAGCGCTGGACGCCCGTGTTCATGTACGCCTCGTTGTCGTAACAGACGTAGAGCACATCGTCGTCTCGCTCGAACATCCCCGACAGGCAGGCGAAGCCGATGTCGACGGTGCCGCCGTCGCCGCCCTGCGCGAGCACACGGATGTCTTCGCGCCCTTTCACCTTCAGTGCCGCCGCCATGCCGGTGGCGACCGCCGGCGCGTTGCCAAAGAGCGAGTGCAGCCAGGGCAGCTGCCACGACGACTCGGGATACGGCGTGGAGAAGACCTCGAGGCAGCCGGTCGCGTTCGCCGCAACGAGCCGGCCTTCGGTCGCGCGCATCGCGGCGTCGAGGACGTAGCGGGCGCCGAGCGCCTCGCCGCAGCCCTGGCAGGCGCGGTGGCCGGAGGTCAGGGTGTTCGAGCGCTCGGTCCGGGCCTGCACCGTGCGCAGCTCCGGGTCGAGCAGCCGGTTGCCGGCCGCGAACGAGCCGACCTGGTAGAAGCGGATGCGTTCGGTCGTCATCAGTACGGCCTCGCGAGCACGCCCAGGTCGCGGAGGATGTTCTCGGCATGCGGCCCGGACGGACGTTCGAGCTCGCGCTCGACGATGCCGGTGTCGAGATCGAGGAACGTGAGGCGGGCCGGCGAGAGCTTGTCGCCGATTGCGTCGAGCAGGAGGGCGCGGAGCGAACGCTGCGTGATCGGCCTGCCGCCGAGCCCCGCCACGACGTCGTAGACGACGGGACCGCGGCCGCCCAGGGCGTCGCGCACGTTCTGGCCGACGATCCCGCCCGCGCCGACGGCGAATGCCTTCTCGACCACGACGACGCGCCGGGCGTGCGCGAGCGCGTCGCGCACCTCGTCCCGCGGCCACGGCCGGAAGGTCGTGATGCCGAGCGCGCCGACGCGGAGGCCGTCCGCGCGCAGCTCGTCGACGACGTCCTCGATGGTCCCGAGCACGGAGCCGAGCGCGACGACGATCGTCTCGGCTTCCTCACTGCGGTAGCGCCGGATCAGCCCGCCAGAGGGGCGCCCGAACGCCTGCGCAAACTCGGATGCGATCCCGGGGATCAGGTCGAGCGCCTGCATCTGCTTGGCGTGCATGAGGTAGCGGACCTCGGTGAACGCCTCGGGCCCGACCATGGCGCCGATCGTCACCGGGTCGTCCGGGTCGAGCACCTGGCGCGGCTCGAACGACGGCAGGAACGCATCCACCTCGTCCTGGGCGGGCAAGTCGATGCCCTCGTAGGCATGCGTGAGGATGAAGCCGTCCATGCAGACCATGACCGGCAGCGAGATCGTCTCCGCGAGCCGGTAGGCCTGGATGTGCAGGTCGACGGCCTCCTGGTTCGACTCGGCGTAGAGCTGGATCCAGCCGGAGTCGCGCTGGGACATTGCGTCCGAGTGGTCGTTCCAGATGTTGATGGGCGAGCCGATCGCGCGGTTTGCGACCGTCATCACGATCGGGAGCCCGAGCCCGGAAGCGTTGTAGAGCGCCTCGACCATGTACAGGAGGCCCTGGCTCGCGGTCGCCGAGTAGGAGCGCGCCCCCGCCGCCGAGGCGCCGATGGCAGCCGACATGGCGGCGAACTCCGATTCCACGTTCAGGTACTCGCAGGGCGCGAGCTCGCCCGAGCGGACGAGGTCCGAGAGGTGCTCGACGATGTGCGTCTGCGGCGAGATCGGGTACGCGCAGATCACCTCCGGCCGGCAGAGCGCGATGGCTTTCGCGACCGCGACCGAGCCCTCGAGCTGCCTACGCATGGACGGGCTCCAGCTGCTCGTACGCGACGCGGGCGGCGGTGGCGTTCTTCTCGCCGACGGCCCCGCGGAACTTCTCCTTGATCGCGGCGACGACCGCGTCGAGCGAGACCACCCCGGTCAGCGCGGCGAACCCGCCGAGCAGGACCGCGTTCGGCACCGGGCGCCCGAGGTGCGTACGCGCGATGTCCGTGGCCGGCAGCGTCACGATGCGAAAGCCGGTGTCGGCGAGGCCGAGCTCGTCGAGCGTCCGCGTGCTGTTCAGCAGCACGAGCCCGCCCTCGTGGAGGCCGGCGAAGAGGTCGACCTGGTGCAGCAGCGTCGGGTCCTGGACGATCAGTGTGTCGGGCTCGGCGATCGGCTCGCGGCTGCGGATCGGCCGCTCGTCGATGCGGCAGAACGCGACGACGGGCGCACCCGTGCGCTCCGAGCCGAAGGTCGGGAATGCCTGCGCGTGCCGGCCCTCGGCGAACGCCGCGACCGACAGCAGCTCGGCGGCGGTGACCACACCCTGGCCCCCGCGCCCGTGGATCCGTACCTGATGCATTGCGCCCAGCTTCGTCACGGGCGCTGAGCACGCCATCCGTGGAAACCCCGAAGTGCGCGCGGCTTACCCGGCGACGAGCGCGAGCTGCGCGCCGACGCGGCTGAACGCGTCGAGCGCGAAGTCCAGCTGGTCGCGCTCGTGCGCCGCCGACATCTGGACCCTGATGCGCGCCGTGCCTTCCGGCACGACCGGAAAGCCGAAGCCGGTGACGAACACGCCCGCGTCGAGGAGCCGCTCGCTCGCCTCGATCGCGAGTGCCGTGTCGCCGACGATCACGGGGATGATCGCCGCCTCCCCGGGCAGCGGGGCAAACCCGCGCTCGGCGAGCCCGGCGCGGAAGTAGGCCGTGTTCGCGCGCAGGCGATCGAGCAGCGCGGGCTCCTCCCCGACCAGCTGGAGCGCGCGCAGCGCGCTACAGGCGACCGTCGGCGGGAGCGCGTTGGAGAAGAGCTGGGGGCGCGAACGCTGGGCGAGCACGTCGCAGACGGCGCCGCTCGAGGCGACGTAGCCGCCGGCGGCCCCGCCGAGAGCCTTGCCGAGCGTCCCCGTGAGCATGTCGACCTGACCGGCGACGCCGTAGTGCTCGACGACGCCGCGGCCCGTCTTGCCGAGCACGCCGACGCCGTGCGAGTCGTCGACGACGACCGCGGCGCTGTGGGCGCGCGCGAGCTCGAGAATGTCGGGCAGCCGCGCGAGGTCGCCCTCCATCGAGAAGACGCCGTCGGTGACGATGAGCTTGCGCTGCCCCGGCTCGCAGGCGCGGAGCGCGTCGCGCAGCGCAGCCATGTCGGAGTGCGGGTAGACGACTTTGCGCTCCGGCTTCGAAAGCCGGATCGCGTCGACGATGCTCGCATGATTGAGCTCGTCGGAGAGGATCACCGTCCGCTCGTCGGTCAGCGTCGGGATCGCGGCCTCATTCGCGTTCCAGCACGAGACGTAGGTCAGCGCAGCCTCGGTGCCGGAGAAGGCAGCAAGCGCCGCCTCCAGCTCGTGGTGCGGCGCGAACGTGCCGCAGATGAAGCGGACGGACGCCGTGCCGGCGCCGTAGTCGCGCAGTCCCTGGAGGCCCGCGCGGACGACCTCCGGGTGCGCGGCCAGCCCGAGGTAGTTGTTGGAGGAGAGGACGACGATCCGGCCGCGCCCGGACATGTGCACGACGGGCCCCTGCGGGGACTCGAGCGTGTTGAACCGCTTGTATGTGCGCGCCTCGCGGAGCGCGTCCAGTTCGGCGGCCGCCGCGTCGTGCAGTTCCTCGTTCATGCCGTCGCGACCGCCTCGGCGGCCGGGGCACGAGCGGTTGCTGCCGCGGGCACGAGCACGATCTTGCACGCCTCGCCCGCCTCGAGCAGCGCGAACGCGCACTCGAAGTCGGTGAGCGGCAGCTGGGCCGTGATCAGCGGGCGCAGGTCGATGACGCCGTGCTCGAGCAGCCACTGCGTGCGGTACCAGGTCGCGAAGACCTCGCGCCCGTTGACCGCAGAAACCTGGATGTTCTTGAAGATCAGCGCCTCGGCGACGTCGATCTCGACCGGCCGCCCGGGGATCCCGAACAGCACGACGTGGCCGCCGTTCCGGACGATGGTGAACGCGTTGCGGACGGCATCGGGGGCGCCGGACATCTCGAAGACCACGTCGAGATGCTGGCCCTCGTTCTGGGCGAGGAACCAGGGGGCGGGGTCGATGGCGCTCGCGTCGAACGCGGCCGCGCCGAGGGTCCGGGCGAGCTCGAGCCGGAACGGGACGACATCGGACGCGAAGACGCGCCCTGCGCCGAACGCGCGGGCGAGCGCGATGGTGAACAGCCCGACGGGCCCGCAGCCGAGCACCGCGACGGTCTTGCCGGCGAGGTCGGCGTGCTCGACGGCGAAGACGGCGTTGCCCAATGGCTCCTGGAGCGTGGCGATCTCGGGCGGAAGCTTGGCACGGTCGTTCTGCCAGACGACCGACTCGGGGATGGCGACGTACTCGGCGAACCCGCCGTCGCGGTCGACGCCGAGGATCCGCGTCCGCGCGCACATGTGCGCGCGGCCGGTACGGCAGTGGAAGCAGCCGCCGCAGGTCACGTGGCTCTCGGCAGAGACGTAGTCGCCGACGGCCGCGTGGCGGACGGCGCGCCCGGTCTCGACGATCGTGCCGCAGAACTCGTGGCCGAGCGTCAAAGGGGGCACGACGCGGTGCTGCGCCCACTCGTCCCAGCGATAGATGTGCAGGTCGGTGCCGCAGACACTTGCCGCCTCGATGCGGACGAGCACCTCGTCGTCGCGCGGGACGGGGACCGGCACCTCGTCGAGGACGAGCCCCGGGCCGGGCTCGGGCTTGCGCAGCGCGAGCATGGTCTCCATGAGCCGACATTCGCGGCCACGGGCGCCGCGGGCATCCGCGCGGCCGCGGAACGGTCGGTGGAAAGTCCGTATCCTGCCCCATGCGTCTTGTTGCCTTTTCAGGCATCGCCCCTGGCGCTCGCCGGGTGCGCTGGGAGCTCCGGCCCGGCCCTGCCGCCTGGCTTCCGGAGCGCCCATACCGAGGCGCCCGCACCCCGACTGCCAGGAGGCCGCATAGAGGCGGCGCCGTCTCCCCGATGTGCAGGTTGCCCGCACGGACGACGCTGCGTCTGTAACCCAAGGAAGGGAGCAAGTCATGACCAAGATCCTGGTCGCGTACGACGGCTCAGAGAGCGCGAAGCGCGCCCTCGCCGAGGCCGCCAAGCTCGCGAACGGCGAGCCGATCTCCGTCGTCAGCGTCGCGGAGCCGCTGCCGCAGTTCGGCCGCGCACCGCAGATGCTCGTCCCGGAGGAAACGGAGGAGCGCGAGCGCGAGCTGGACGAGGCCGGCCGCTTCCTGGCCGACGCAGGCATCCACGCCACGGTCGTCGAGCGCAAGGGCGACCCGGCCGTGCGCATCGTCGACGAGGCGGAGCGAGAGCACGCCGACCTGATCGTCATGGGCACGCGCGGGCTCGGTGCCGGCAAGAAGCTCCTGGTCGGCTCGGTGGGCGACGAGGTGCTGCGCCACGCGCCCTGCAAGGTGCTGGTCGTTCCGTAGTCAGCGAGCGCGAGCGCGCAGCAGCGCCTTCCCCGCCTCGACCCCTGCGAAGGGGATGAGTGCCAGCAGCACGACTGCGGCGGCCAGCGGCTGTGTCAGCGGCACCGTCGCGAACGCAGCGTGCCCCGCCGGCAGGTAGACGACCACCGCGATGACGATGACCGAGGCGAGCACGCTCGCGTTCAGCCATCGCGAGCTCGGCGCCGATCTCCTGGAACAAGCCGACCGCACCGTTGAGGACGACGACCCCGACGGCCGTTGCGCGCGCTCGGGAGCGTTCGGGCCGTAGCGCGCGAGGCGCTCGCCGGCCTCCGCGGGGCCGAGGCCGCACTCGGGGTCCGACCGCAGCGCGGCCAGGACGTCCGCCGGCGGCAGCGCATGCCGGGCACGGCCGCCCGCGACGGCGGGGTGCTCGCGCAGCGTCAGCGAACGATCACGACGGGGCACGCCGCGTGGTGCGCGCACTGCGCACTGACGGAGCCGAGCAGCAGGCCGGCGAAGCCGCCGTGGCCGCGCGACCCGACGACGAGCAGGTCGGCGTCCTGTGAGATCTCGATCAGCGTATCGGCGGCGTGGGCCTGCCGCACCACGGCGTCGGCGTCGATACCCGCTGCGCGGGCCGCGTCGACGGCCGCGTTTGCGATCCGCTCCGCATCGGCGCTGACCTCGCCGGCCGCCTGGTCGTACGTCGCGACGCCGACCGGGCCGTAGAGCGCCGGCACCAGCGACCACGTGGTCACGACGTGGAGCCCAGCGTGGCGGAGCTGGGCCTCAGCGATCGCCCAGCGAAGTGCATGCTCCGAATGGTCAGAGCCGTCGACGCCGACGACGATGCCCCCGCCCCCGCCCCGGCTGACCCGGACGTCGGGCGCAGGATTCTGGGCCACGCTCACGACCGGATCGTCGTCCCCGGCCGGGCGGACCGCATCGGAGCTCGCCGCTGCCCTGGCTGTGGGAAAGCCACATCGATCCGCCTCCGCATTTTCCCCCGACGGGCACGTACGTGTGGAAACCGATGCGGTGCGACGAACGAACTGCCGATACTGCAACCGATGGAGCCCCACGCCACACTCGCCGCCAGTCTCGCCCTCCTGCTGATGCTCTCGGCAGGCATGTTCAAGCGGCAGATCCGCTGGAAGCCGCCGCGGCCGCGGCGCGTGCGGGCGCGCTGGTTCCGGTAGACCGTTAGGGGACTTCGAGCTCCAGCCCGAGCAGGACGACGTCGGCGCCGCGGTCGTCGGAGATCGTCGCCTCCACGTCGGCGCCCTCCGCAATCGTCCCGCGCGTCGCGTCCACGTAGTGCTCCCGAAAATGCTCCGGCGTGAAATGGGAGAGCGTCCCGAGCTCGACCTCGACGTGCGTGACGCTGCTCGCTCCCTCGGACTCGGCGACGGTGACGATATGCCGGACCAGGTCGCGCATCATTGCCTGCTCATGCATCGCGAACCTCCTCGAGGATGGCTTCGGCGACCCGGGCAGCCGCCTGGGAGACCGCCGGCGTGACCGCCGCGCCGGCGTCGAACGTTGCCCCCTCGATCCCGTACACGACGGTGCGGGACGGCAGGCGGCCGAGCACTCGGGCGAGCTCGACCGCATCGGCGACGCCGAGGGCGTGCGTCGACGACGAGCCGAAGATCGGTGCGGGGAGGTGTCCCTCCGCCGCGTCGAAGCGGTGGATCGTGCCCGGCTCGGCGCCGGACGAGACGGCGTCGACGACGTAGACCGTGTCGGCTCCGCTCCAGGCGTCGACGAGCCGGGATGGCTCGGACTCGCAGACGCGAACGGCCAGTCCTTCGTCGCGCAGGCGCTCGGCCGCGAGCACGCCCGCTGCGTCGTCGCCCCCGTACACGTTGCCGACCCCGATGACGAGGACGCTCAACCCCTGTCGACCTCGAGCGTCAGGAAATGCGTCGCGCACGAGATGCACGGGTCGAAGTTGCGGATCGCCTGCTCGCATACGTGGCGCAGCTCGTCGTCGGAGAGCGCCGCGTACCGCTGGACGACGCCGCGCAGATCATCCTCGATCGCGAGCTGGTTCTGCGACGTCGGCGGCACGATCTTCGCGTCCAGGATGATCCCGGCCTCGTCGAGCCGGTAGCGGTGGTAGAGCAGGCCGCGGGGCGCCTCGCTGACGCCGTAGCCGGTGCCCGCGCGCGGCTCGAAGTCGACGTACGGGCGGTCGGGCGGCTCGTACGCGTCGATGATGCGCAGGGCCTCGTCGCACGCGTACACGAGCTCGACGGCTCGCACGACGATGCTCCGGAAGGCGTCGCGGCACACGGGGCTGAGCCCCGCCTCGGCCGCGGCCTCGCGCGCGAGCGGCGAGAGCTGCTCGGAGTGCAGCGAGTAGCGGGCGAGCGGTCCGCACAGGTAGACGGAGCCGTCGTCGCGCCGCGAGTGCAGCGCGTTCGAGCGCTCGACGTGCTCCTCGAGGAAATGCTCGTCGTACTCGGCCGGGCTGATGTCGAGGCCGCGGTCGTTCACGATGCGGCCGTCCTCGATCGGGTAGCGGTCGGAGCCAAGCGAGACGAGCTCGCACTCGACCGCGCGCTCGGGGAAGTCGAATCCTGCCACCCAGCGCACCGTCTCGAGCGAGGCCTCGCGGGCGCGCTCGAGCGGCTCGACGAGCGTGCGCAGCTCGGCCACGTCGGGCGTCCGGTAGAAGCCGCCGACGCGGACGTTGATCGGATGGATCTCGCGGCCGCCGAGCAGCGCGAGCACGTCGTTGCCGGTCTTCTTCAGGGCGAGCCCGCGCTCGACGATCGCCGGGTGCTCACGCGCCATCTGCACGACCCCGTCGAAGCCGAGGAAGTCGGGCGCGTGGAGCATGTAGACGTGGAGCGCGTGGCTCTCGATCCACTCGCCGCAGTAGAGGAGCCGGCGAAGGGCGCGGATCTGGTCCGGAATGGTTACGCCGCACAGGTCCTCCATCGCGTTGACGGCGCTCGTCTGGTACGCGACCGGGCAGATGCCGCAGATGCGGGCGGTGATGTCGGACGCCTCGGCGAACGAGCGCCCGCGCAGGAGCGCCTCGAAGAAGCGCGGCGGCTCGTAGATCCGCAGCTCGACGTGCTCGACGTCGCCGCCGCGGAGCCTCACCGACATCGCCCCCTCGCCCTCGACGCGGGCCAGGTAGTCGGTCCGGATCGTCCTCCGGTTCACTGCCGGAACCTTCTCACGTTGAATGTCGCGAGTGCGCGGTCATACGCCTGGTCGTCCCAGCGTGTGCGCAGCGCGTCGAGGTTCGGCGTCTCCTTCGGGCCGTAGCAGCCGAAGCAGCCGCGTGCGTACGCCGGGCAGAGTGCGCCGCAGCCCGCGTGCGTGACCGGGCCGAGGCAGGGCACGCCGCGGGCGACCATGAGGCACGGGATGCCCGCCCGCTTGCACTCGACGCAGACGGCGGTGGCGGGCAGGTTCGGCTTGCGGCCGGCGAGCAGCGCCGAGATCGCCTCGAGCAGCTGGTGCTTGTTGATCGGGCAGCCCTGCAGCTCAAGGTCGACCTGGACGTGCTCCGCGATGGGCGTCGAGGTCGCGAGCGTCGAGATGAAGTCGGGCGACGCATAGACGGCCGTCACGAACCCGTCGATGTCGGCGTAGTTCCGCAGCGCCTGGATGCCGCCGGAAGTGGCGCAGGCGCCGATTGCGATCAGCAGGCCGGACGCCTCGCGAATCTCCTGGATCCGCCGCGCGTCGTGCTCGGTCGTGATCGAGCCCTCGACGATCGAGATGTCGTACGGGCCCTCGACCGTCGCGCTCGACGCCTCGAGGAAGTAGGCGATGTCGACGCGCTGTGCGACAGCGAGCAGCTCGTCCTCGCAGTCGAGCAGACTGAGCTGGCAGCCGTCGCACGAGGCGAACTTCCAGACGGCGAGTGTCGGGTTCACAGCTCCCTCACCATCAGCCAGTGCGAGAGCTCGGCCCACGTGTAGACCGGGCCGTCGCGGCAGATCAGCGTCGGCCCGAGCTGGCAGTGGCCGCAGTGGCCGATGCCACACTTCATCGCGCGCTCCATGGACACGTACGTGCGCGTCCCGCTGATCCCGCGCCTGGCGAGCGCCGGCGCAGTGAAGCGCATCATGATCTCCGGGCCGCAGACGAGCGCGATCGCGGAGCCGCCGTCGAACTGGACGCGGTCGATCAGCTCCGGGACGACGCCGACGGTGCCCTCCCAGCCGGGCGCCGCAGCGTCCACGGTCAGGCGGACGTCGAGGCCGGCCGCGCGCCACTCCTCGATCTCGTCGAGGTAGAGCAGGTCGTCGGGCGTGCGGGCGCCGTAGAGGACGAAGACGCGCCCGTAGCGCCCGGGGTCGCGCGCGAGCGCTCGGATCGTCGGGCGGAGCGGCGCCAGGCCGAGCCCGCCGGCGACGACGACGTGGTCGGCGCCCTCGACGAGCGGCCACGTGTTGCCGAACGGGCCGCGGACGCCGACGCAGCCGCCAGGGCGCAGCCCGCACAGCGCGTGTGTCACCGCGCCGACGTCGCGAATCGTGTGGGTCAGCCGGGTGCCCTGGAGGCCGCTGAGCGAGATCGGAACCTCGCCGGCGCCCCAGGCGTAGAGCATCGCGAACTGGCCCGGCTCGGGCTCGATCGCCGGCCCGAGCGGATCCAGCTCGAGCGAGCAGGTGTCGTGGGTGTCGCGCTCCCAGCCGGCAACCCGGTACTGCAGCGGCACCATCGGCCCGGTCACGCTGTGCCGACCCCGTACACGTCGAGGAGGCGGAGGCGCGTGGCCTCGAGGCGGTCGAGCATGACCTCGGAGAAGCGGCGCATCATCTCGTAGCCGAACGCCGGGTCGGCGTCGCACTTGCCGCGCAGGCAGGCGCCGTCGACCTCGACCGCGCGCACGTCCTCGAGGGCGCGCGCGTCGTAGTGCCAGACATAGGGCGGGAACAGCCACGACCAGCCGAGCACGTCGCCGGGCTCGAGCGTCTCGATGGCGAGACCGCCGCGGTTCGGGCTGTACAGCTCGAGCCCGATCCGGCCGTGGCGGATGATCCAGAACGTGTCCGCGCGTTCACCCTGGCGGACGATGGTCTCTCCGCGGCCGGCGCCGGCGGTCGTCGAGCAGCCCGCGAGCAGCTCGGCGAAGGCGGGGTCAAGCCCGGCGAAGATGGGCGCCTCGAGGACGACCGTGTCGAGCGTCTTCATGGTGACTCCTTTCCGATGGCGGCGACCTCCTCGGTCACGTCGATGCCGACCGGGCACCACGTGATGCAGCGGCCGCAGCCCGTGCAGCCGCTCGTGCCGAACTGGTCCTGCCAGGTCGCAAACTTGTGCGTCAGCCACTGCCGGTAGCGCGAGCGGCCCGAGGGCCGGACGCTGCCACCGGCGACGTAGGCGTGCTCGACCGAGAAGCACGTGTCCCAGACCCGTGTGCGCTCGGCCTCGGCGCCGGTCAGGTCGGTCGTGTCCTCGACGGCGGTGCAGAAGCAGGTCGGGCAGACGAGCGTGCAGTTGGCGCACGAGAGGCAGCGGTTGGCGACCTCGTCCCAGCGCGGGTGCTCGAGGTTCGCGAGCAGGCGCTCGCGGACGTGGCCGGCGTCGACGGTGCGCGTGATGCGCGCCTCCGCCCCCGCAACCACCGCGGCGGCCGCGTCCGTGTCGGCGGCCACGGCCGGGCGGTGCGGCAGCTCGGCGAGGAGCTCCGCGCCGCGCTCCGAGCCGACGCGGACGACGTACCGGTCCTCCACCTCGGTCAGCGCAAGGTCGAAGCCCGAGGTCGCGCCGGGGCCGGTGCCCATCGACGCGCAGAAGCAGCTGGCGGCCGGCTCGCCGCAGTCGACGGCGACGATGAACGCGCGCTCGCGATGCGCGGCGTAGTCCGTGTCGACGTAGGTGCCGCCCATGAGCACGCGGTCCTGGATCGCGATCGCGGCCAGGTCGCACGGGCGGACGCCGAGGAAGGCGAACGCCTGCTCGGGCGGCGGCTCAGGCTCGAATTCGATGTCGCCGTTGCGCCGGGCGCGCCAGAGGCGCAGCCGCGGCGGGAAGAGGAACTGCTTCCAGGAGTGCGGCCCGACGGCGTAGCCGAAACGGGCTTCGTCGCCCCGCTGCTCGAGCCGGTAGCGCCCGGGCTCCGCGCTGTCGTGCCAGCCCGTGGGCAGGTCGCCGGCCGAGCGAAGCTCGGCGTGGACAATCGCCCCGTCGCGGACGGTCGGGCCGACGACCCGGTAGCCGCGGGCCCGTAGCACCTGGATCAGCGCGTCCAGCCCGGCGACGTCGATGACGGCGGTCTCGTCCATCGCCCGCATCGTCTGCCCGCTGTGGCGGCGCGGCTTCCGTGCGGCCGCGGGGCGCCGTTGCGTGTTTATCCGTACTCGAGCTCGACCAGGCAGACGCCGGGCTCGGCGAACGGATGCAGCGCCTCGACGCGGACCGGCGCACGCAGCTCCTCGAGGGCGCCGCGGAGCATGCCCAGGTGCAGCGAGCAGATGACCGCGCCGTGGCTCTCGGCCAGGTCCTTGAACGGGCAACGGCACATCCGCACGGTCGCTCCGTCCGCCTCGGGCGCGAAGCCCTGCTCGTCCAGCAGCCGCACGATCTCGGCGGTGGCCGCGTCGGCGTCGACATGGTCATCGGGCGCGCGGCGGTCGACGAGGAAGCGGCCCCAGCCGTGTCCGGCGCGCTCGGCGACCACGTCGTGATCGGGCACGCCGTCGAGCGCCGAGGCGAGCATGCGCGCGAGGAAGCGGTAGTCCTCCCCGTCCCCGCCGGCGCCCTCCGCTGTCGGCCCATAGAGCACGCGCGGCCGGCCCGGCTCACTGCGTCGCCTCGAGCGTGCTCTCGACGAGACCTGCCTCGGCGAGCACGCCGAGATGGAAGCGCACCGTGTTGGCGTGCAGGCCGACCCGCCCGGCGAGCTCGGCCGCATCGATCGGCTCGCGGGCGGCGACGAGCGCCCCGAGCACGCGCACGCGGCTCGGATCGGCGAGGGCGCGATGGCGGGCTGGAATTTCTGACGCCACTGGTATTTACGGTGCTCCGCGCCGGCGTTCGACGCAATCGGTGAACTCACGTACGCGCGATCAGTCCCTGATGCGGATGGAGTCTCTTCCGAGTTCTTCCAATCTTCGTCGTGAAATCGAAGGAGGACACATGGCGAAGGCAATCATCATTCTGCTGGGGTTCGCCGTCGGGGCGCTGTCGATCACGGCGGTCGTCATGACGGAAGCGGCCGGCTCGGCGCGCGACGACGCGCGGCAGGCCGCGGCGAAGGTCACCACGTCGGATGGCCGTCTAACGGCCGGCATGGACATGGGCAGCTCGACCGGCGGCGGCGGAAAGGCCGCCCTCGTTAGCTACGCGGGCACGGCGCCGGCAAACGCCGACGAGCTCGCGATGGCGCACAAGCCCTACCCGGCCGCGCTCCCGCCCGCTCCGGCAGGCCAGGTGGCGAACGTGCACATGACGCTGAAGGACGTCACGATCGACATCGCCCCCGGTATCAAGTATGCGGCCTGGGGGTTCGACGCCGGCGCGCCCGGCCCGGTCGTCCACGTGCGCGAGGGCCAGACGGTGCGCATGACGCTCACGAACGGCGGCGCGATCCCGCACTCGATCGACTTCCACGCCGCCCGCATCGCCCCGAACGTCGCCTTCCGCGACGTCGATCCGGGCACGTCGTTCACGTTCAGCTTCAAGGCGACCGACCCCGGCGTGTTCATGTACCACTGCGGCACCAGGCCGGTGCTGGCGCACATCGCGAACGGCATGTACGGCGCGATCGTCGTCGACCCCTCGACCCCGCTGCCGCACGCCGACAACGAGTACGTCATCGTCGCGAGCGAGTGGTACCTGAACGGCCCCGGCACGAGCGAGCCGGCCGTGTTCTCGATGGACAAGGCCCACGCGATGATGCCGGACTGGATGACGTTCAACGGCTACGCGGGGCAGTACGTGAAGCACCCGCTGACCGCCGACCCCGGCGACGTGACGCGCTTCTACGTCGTCGACGCCGGACCAAGCCTCGACACCGACTTCCACGTCGTCGGGACGATGTTCGACCGTGCCTGGGTGAACGCCGACGTGACCGACCCGCCGCAGCACGGCGTCCAGACGGTCACGGTGCCGGCGGGCGGCGGTGGCATCTTCGACGTGACGATCCCGGACGAGGGGCTCTACCCGTTCGTGAGCCACTCCTTCGCGAGCGTCGACCTCGGCCAGGTCGGGCTCCTCAAGGTCGGCAACCCGCCCGGGACGATGAGCCACTGAGCACCTCGTCACACCTTCGTTGCAGTGCCTGGCACGATCGCGCGCCCGTCGCGGTGCCAGGCACCGAAACGAGGTGTGACCGTCTACGTCTCGTGCGCTTCGAGCAGGCCCTGGTCGAGGGCGTAGCGCACAAGCTCGGCGCGGGTGGTGAGGCGAAGCTTCTGCATGATGTGTGCACGGTGCGTCTCGGCCGTGCGCACCGAGATGTAGAGCATCTTCGCGATCTCCTGGTTGGTGTGGCCCAGGGCGAGGAGCCGGAGCACCTCGCGCTCGCGGTCGGAGAGCGGGTCCTCCTCCGCGCGCCGGCGCTCCTCGGCGGCGGCGGTGATCATCCGCGCGCCGAGCGCCGGGTGGACATAGCGGCCGCCGCCGGCCACCTCGCGGATCGCCTGCACCAGCTCGGTGTCGGCCGCCTCCTTGAGCACGTAGCCCGAGGCGCCCGCGTCGAAGGCCTCGCGGACGTAGCGCGGGTCGTCCTGCATCGAGAGGACGAGCACCTTCGCGTCCGGCGCCTCCTTCAGCACCGCCGGCGTCGCCTCGATGCCGCTCTGCCCCGGCATGACGACGTCCATGAGGATCACGTCCGGCTTGTGCACGCGCGCCTCGAAGACCGCGTTGCGCATGTCGCCGGCCTCCGCGACGACCTCGAAGCCCTCTTGCTCGAGCAGTCGCCGGAGCCCGCTGCGGACGACGGCGTGGTCGTCGACGATCAGCACGCTGGTCATCGGACGACCGGCACCTCCGCCACGACCGCCGTGCCGGCGCCGTTGGCCTCGACGTCGAGGCGCCCGCCGATCAGCTCCACACGCTCGCGCATTCCGAGCAGGCCATAGCCGCCCTCGCGGGTGTTCCCGGGGTCGAAGCCCCTGCCGTCGTCTTCGATCACAGCTGTCACGGACGCATCTTTACGTGTGAGCACGATGCTCACGCTGGTTGCATGAGCGTGTTTCACCACGTTGGTGAGCGCTTCCTGCGTGATTCGGTAGAGCGCGGTCTCGGTCTCGGGGGGCAACCGGCTCTT
Source organism: uncultured Thermoleophilia bacterium (assembly GCA_963755085.1). Taxonomy (GTDB): domain Bacteria; phylum Actinomycetota; class Thermoleophilia; order Gaiellales; family Gaiellaceae; genus JACVRM01. The sequence goes on from CAVWIN010000007.1 coordinate 205,021, forward strand.
TCCGAGCGTCTCCTCGAGATCGACGCGGATGCCCGTCTGCTCGGTGAACGTCGCAACGAGACGCTCGAGAGCGGGCACGAGCCCGAAGTCGTCGAGCGCCTTCGGACGGAGCTCGACGGCAAGCCGCCGGACGTCCTGAAGCGTCGCGACCGCGAGCTCGCGCACGGCGGCCAACCGTTCGCGACGCTCGTCGTCGTCCGCCTCCTCCACTGCGCGTAGCCCGAGCAGAAGCGAGGTGAGCGCCTGGCCGGTCTCGTCGTGGAGCTCGCGCGCAAGCCGGCGGCGCTCGAGCTCCTGCGCGTCCATCGCGCGCCTCAGGGCATCGCGCTCGACCCGCTCGGAGAGGTCTGCCGCGGTCGCGGCGCGGTTCCCGAACGTCTCGACCAGGCGGAGGTCCTCCTCGCTGAACCGTGCGTCGTGGCCCACCTTGTCGTGCACGGCGACGACGCCGATGGCACGGCCGCGCGCGATCAGCGGCACATAGAGGCCCGTCATTGCATTGATCCGCCGCGCCGAGTCCTGGTCGACCTCCACATCGTCGATCATCGAGTCCACGCGTTCGCTGCGGCGGCGCTCGAGCACGCGTCCCAGCTTCGACGTGCGCACATTGAGCCGCACGCCGAGGATCTCCTCGGCCCCCTCGCCCTCGGCCGCCTCGACGCGCAGGGTGCCGTCCGGCTTCGGGAGCGCGATGAGGACGAGCCTGGCGCCGACAAGCTCGCGCAGGCGCCGCACGACGAGATCGAGCAAGCGGTTGAGGTCGAGCTCCATCGACAGCGCGTTGCCGACCTCGATCAGCGACTCGAGCTGCCGCAGCCAACGCGTGGCCGACTCGTACAGACGGGCGTTCTCGATCGCGACCGCGGCCTGCGAGGCGAGCAGCGTGACGACGTCCTGGTCGCCCTGCGAGAAGTCCTCGCCGTCCGTCTTCTCGGAGAGGTAGAGGTTTCCGTAGGCGTAGCCGCGCAGGACCACGGGCACGCCGAGAAATGACTTCATCGGCGGGTGGTTGGGCGGAAAGCCGACCGATCGGGGGTCATCGGCGATGTCATGCAGTCGGAGCGGCTGGGCGTCGTCGATGAGCGCACCGAGGAGGCCCCGCCCCTTCGGCAGCTCCCCGATCGCTGTCTGCGTGTCGGGATCGATGCCGGTGGTCAGGAAGCGCTCGAGGCCGCGGCGCTCGCGGTCGATGACGCCGAGCGCCGCGTACCGTGCGCCCGTCAGCTCGGCAGCGGTCTCGACCAGCTTCTGCAGGACGGCGTCGAGCGAGAGCTCCGACGTCAGGGCGATGCCGGCATCAACGAGCGCCTGGAGCCGCTTCTCCACGGGCCCATTTCTACCGGTGGAAGGAGGCCGGCGAGCCGGCCTCCTTCCAACCGAGCATCAGACGCGCGCGGGCGCGCCGAAGTTCACGAGCACGTCGCCGGCCCAGATGGTCGGCGACGACGAGGTGATCTCGCCGGCATGCTCGCGCAGGTACTCGGCCGCGCGGCGGCTCGACTCTTCGGCCCCGCTGGCGCTGTCGAACACGGAGATCGTGGAACAGCCCCCGTCCGTGCGGACGAGGTAGTACGCCTGGAACCCAGGGATCGTCGAGATCAACTCCTCGACGTCACCGGCACGCGCAGCCAGCTCGTCGGCCAGCTCGGGCGCGCCGGTGTAGGTCCGGATCGTTGCGTACATCGAAACCTCCTCTGCTCTGACCCCGCGGCTCGACCCTACGCCGATCCGTGTTCTCTGTCGAGAAGGCCGCGCACGCTCTCGGGAACGCGTATGCCCGCGCGCAGCCCGGGCGACGGCACGGGCTCGCCCCAGCCGGTGACGGCGGGGACGACACCGGCCCAGACGTCCAGCGCGGCGTCCTCGGAGTCGTCGTCGGACGGCGGACCGGTGCGCACCTTCGCGGACGCTTCCCCGATGGGCAGCGACAGGATCTCGGTGGCGCGCAGCTCGAGCGGTGCCGGCGCCCGCACCTCGTCCCAGCGGCCCGGGAGCAGCTTCTCGGTGAAGGCCCGGTAGGCGGCGAGCCTGCCCTCCTCCTTCTCCACGCGCGTGAAGGAGCCGAGCAGGACGGCGGAGCGATAGTTGACCGAGTGCTCGAAGACCGAGCGCGCGAGCACCAGCCCGTCGACGACCGTCACGGTCACGCAGGCGGGCGCGCCGGCGGCGAGCGTCCGCAGCGTCCGGCTTGCGCTCGAGCCGTGGACGAGCACCTCGTCGCCGACACGCGCGAACAACGTCGGGATGCAGATCGGCTGCCCCTCGTGCACGAAGGCGACGTGAGCGACGAGGCCGGCGTCGAGCACGGCGTCGACGTCGGCTCGGCCGTAGCGGCCGCGTTCGGGCTCGCGCCGAACGCGGACGCGGTCGGAGGCGGGGGTGCTCACCCGCGCAAACCTAGATGTCGAGACGGAAGAGCAGCTCGCCAGGCTCGATGGCCGCATCGTCGGCCGGCCGGAAGCCGCACTTCTCGAGCACGCGGATCGACGGGACGTTCGTGGCGATCACCCACGCGTACAAGGGCCGCTCGCCGAAGCCCGCCAGGAAGAGCCGGAGCGCGTCGGTCGCGATCCCGCGCCCCCAGAACAGGCGGCCGATCCAGTAGCCGACCGCGCGCTTGCCGACGTCGGGGAAGACGGCGAGGCTGCCCGCGAGGTCGCCGTCGGCGACGATCGCGCGGACGAGCACGTTCGGGTCGGCCATGATCCCGGCCCAGTGGCTCATGAAGGCGTCGTGGTCGCGCGAGGGGAAGCCGGCCATCGTCGCCGCCTCCGGGTCGAGCTGGTGCTCGTAGAGGGTCTCGAGGTCGGCGGGCTCGACCGCCCGGAGCTCGACGCCCGGCATCCGCGGCAGGCTACCCGCCGCAGAACGACCGAGGGGCCGCTCCAGCGGCCCCTCGGGGTTCGCGTTCACGCGGCGGGCCGAGGCTCGCGCCGCGAGGCCTCGAGGCGGGCCTTCCGGCGCGTCTCGAGGACCACGACCTTCGCCGGCCGCTGCACCTGCTGCGGCGGCGCGGGCATACGCACGAGGTGGAGATGCATCTCCGCCTCCTTTCCTGTCGAAGGGCGCCCGCCGGCGCCGTGCGCGCCGTCAGGCGGTGAACCCGAGCGGATGCTTCGTCTCGGGCTCGATGCCGGCCGCGTGGGCGTAGAGCGACGCGAGCGTGCTCTGCCCCGAGCCGGCGTCGCTGCCGTGGCGCTCGAGCCAGGCGGCAGCCTCGTCCGCCGTGAAGGCGGCGAACTCGACGACGTGCTCGCTGCGGTCACGCAGCGTCGTCGGTGCATGCTCGTGCAGCCCCTCTAGCGCCATGCGGTCGGTTGGCCATCCGTCCGCGGCCACGTGCTCGAGCCCGCGCTCGAATACGAGCTTCCAGTAGCGGTGCCACGGGAGGGCATCGAGGTCGAGATGGAGCGTCGACGTCAGGGCGGTTGCCCGCGCCGGCGCCTCGAGCTCGTTCATGGTGGTTCCTCTCTAGCGGCCTCTGTGTCGTTTGTGTTCTCGCCGAGGCCGTGGCGAGAAGCGCGCGGGTGGGATTCGAACCCACGGTTTCGAGCTCATGAGGCTCGCGAGGACAGCCGCTCCTCTACCGCGCAGCGCAGTGAATCGATGTGGTCTCGGATGTCCATGCCGCTCGCCTACCCTTCGACCCTGGATCGCCGGCAGGTGCGGCGTCCTACGTGGAGGGGCGCTGGAGCCCGATGCTCCGCAAATGCGCAGGCGAAAGCCGCCGGGTATTCACCGGCCGTAATGTCGCGCGCGGGCGCGGAGGGTCTTTCTCTCTCAGGCGGGGCCTCAGGATGGAACTAGGTTTTCTTCAAGCTGAGCATCACCTCGTGTGAGCACGAAAAAGGGCGGCCCCCAGGGGCCGCCCTCAACTGGCTTGCTATGCGGACTAGCGAGCTAGCGCGCATACCTCCCAGTGAGGGCATTGACGACGGACCCGTTCGGGCACGTCCACGCAACGGCGTCAACGGGCCGACGGATGGGCATCTGCGTGTTGGCGTTCTTCATGGTCATAATCGCGTTGCAGGATAGATGACGGATCGATAGTCCGCAAGGTGAATACACCAGATCGGCAAAATTGGTTTCGAAATCACGCGTCGCTATTTCGAAGATCGCGCATGATCCGCGCAACGATCGGCTCGGTCGCCGCATCGGACGGTGTCGCCGGCGCGGCGAGCGCGGCCGGCTCCCACCAGTCGACTTCGCTCATCGGCTCCGAGCGCTCGACCATGTGCAGTGCCCGGTGCGCTTCCGGGCAGTAGCGGAGCATCTTTACCAGCGTCCGGCGCGCGAGCTCGCGGTGGCTCTCGTCGTCCCCGGCGAACGTCAGCGCCGTCCGGGCGACACGCTCCAGCGCCGCCTCCTGGGCCGCGGGAAAGCCGAAGCGCATCAGCGCCGCGGCCTCGTACTCCTGGAGGATCTCGACGAGCGAGAGCCACTCGTCCAGCCGGCGCAGGTCGTCGCGGTCGTGGATAGTCGCGGCCGGCGTGGGCAGCGACTCGATCCACGTGGCCGTGAGGTCGGGCAGCTCCGGCCGTGGCTCGACGAGCCCCGCAAGCGAGACCCACTCGGCGAGAACGGCGGCCGGGATAGGCCCCTCCCACGCAAGTCGGTCCAGCACTTCGCGGGCGATTGCCTCGGCCTCGGCGCGGTCGGCACCTCGTGACTGCCCGAGCGCCTCGCCCAGCGCGAGCAGCAGCCGCATCGCGTCGTGGTCGTCGAGCTCGGGCGCCAGCACGTGGATGCGAGCGCCCAGCTCGTCCCAGTCGCGGTCGTTGAGCAGGAGCGGCAGGGTCCGCTCGCCGGACGAGCCACCGCCGGTCGAGAGCGAGAGCAGGAGCCCGTCGAGCCCGCAGCGCTCGAGGAAACGGCGCCGCGCGGGCCGGTCGGCGGCCAGGCGGTCGATGACAAGATCGCGCCAGCTCGGGTGCACCCAGGTGATGCGCTCGCCCGGGACGACGCGCAGGAAGTGATCGGCGAGGAGCTCGACCGCCTCACCCGGCGGGCGGGCGACCGTCCCCTCGTGGCGGCGGACGGCGAGCGCGAGGTCGCGCGCCGTCACGGGGCCGGGCGGGGTGTCGAGCAGCGCGACGAGCACCGTGCGCAGGTCGTCCGGCAGGGCGTCGAGCGAGGCGGCCATCGCCTCGGTCGGCTCGCGCAGCTCACGCTCGATCGCCTCCAGGCTGATCGGGCGTGAGACGAAGCGGCGGATCCGCTCGGGCGTGAAGTGCTCGTTGCCGACGATGTCCTCGGCATGGGCACGCACCACGCCGACGGCGTCGGCGTCGAGCTGCGCCGCCTGCGCGTGGCGGAAGAGGATCAGCGCCTTCTCGGCCGGGTCGAGCGCGGACGCATCGACGTGCACCTCGGCAGGGCGAGGCCAGCGCTCGACGCCGTGCTCGCGGTGGATGCGCTCGAGCGCCGCGCGAAGCGGGCCGGGGCGGCTCGTCCAGAGGAGGTGGTGCGTCGCGTCGAGCGCGCGCAGGATGCGATCGAGCTCGAGCGCCCACCGCACCGCGGCGTCGGGCCGGTACTCGGTCGAGCCGAACGCGTCGTCGGCGACGAAAACCTGCCGGCGGTCGCGAGAGTAGGCGCTCCACAGCTGGTCCGGGCTCGTGCACTCGTGCGCCTCCCAGCCTTCGGCGAGAGCGGCCAACGCGATCGTGCGCGCGGCGGCCGTCTTGCCCATCTCGGGCGGGCCGGTCAGGACGGCGAAGCCGTGCGCGGCGAGCACCTCGAGCGCGCGCCGGTATGCGCGGGTCGGCACGAAGACACGCGCGAGCTCCGCGGCGCCCGGCACGTCCAGCGTCGAGCGCTCCAGCACGGCCGGCTCGGCGAGCTCCTCGAGCGGGCGGACGCCGAGCATGAACGGGACGCGGCGCCGGACGTTCGGACGGGCGTCGAGCTCGGCGGCGAGGCGCTCGACCGGGAGCGCGCTTCGCCCCAGCATCGGGAGCTCCCGGTTCGAGAGGACGAGGATGGGCGGCCGCAGCTCCGGGAGCCACTCGAAGATCGTCGGAACCTGGTCGGCGGAGAACCAGACGACGGCGACGTCGCCGCCCGGAGCGACACCCAGCGCGTCGGCGGCCTCCGTGGTCAGCGGGGCCGTGCGCAGTCGGTCGGCGTCGCCGAGCCAGGTGTTCGCCGGCAGGCCCATGTCCGCGAAGAGCTCGGTCACCAGCTGCTGGAACTGCAGCCATCCGAGGTCGTCGAAGCGGTAGCCGGCCAACCCTGCGATTGTGACCGATCGCCGCTAATCTGACGTGAACGTGAAAATGAGCGCAAAGGTAACCGAGCGCCCGTACCGCATCGGCGAGGTCGCCGAGCGCGTCGGCATCACCACGCGGACGATCCGCTACTACGAGGAGCTCGGCCTGCTCGGCGCGGGCTCCGGGCGGGCGAAGGGCAAGCATCGCGTCTACACCGAGGCCGACGTCGCGCGGCTCCAGGAGCTGATCCGCCTGCGCGACCTGCTCGGGCTCACGCTCGAGGAGCTGGTCGCACTCACCGAGGCCGAGGAGGCGCGGGCCGAGCTGCGGAGCGACTACGCCGAGACGACGAGCGACCGCGAGCGGCTGCGCATCATCGAGGCCGCCATCCCGATCGTCGAGCAGCAGCTCGCGCTGGTGCACAAGCGCCAGGCGGCCGTCGCGGACTTCGCCGCGGAGCTCGAGGGCAAACTCGGGCTCCTGCTGCAGCGCCGCGCCGAGCTCGGCAGCTAGAGGAAGCGCACCAGCTTCCGCCGCGGAACGCGGAGGCGGACGACGCGGGCACCCCGGTCGACCGAGCACACGGTTGCGCTCGGGACGATGAAGTGCTTGCGCCCACGGATGCCCGCACGGACATCCGCCGCGTCAGGGATCTCGGGGGACGACCCGTACATCGGCGCAGCGACGGTGCCGACGGTGCACCCGCCGGAGTCGATCACCGTGAACCTCGCCGCATCGCGAAGGGGCATCGGGCCGATTCTGCGGCCTGCGTCCTCCGTCTCCGTCGTGAATTCTCCGCACGAATCGCGTGCATTGCCACATACCGGGTTTCGGCGCCCACCGTACGCGGGTAACGAAGTCCGGTCAGCGACGAACGAAGGAGGCGAATATGTACATCGGAGGCGGACTGCTCCTTCTGATCATCATCATCCTGCTGATCATCTTCCTGCTCTAGGAGACGATCCGGGGCGAGCCCGCCGGCGGGCTCGCCTGCACCACCCCTCTTCATCCACCTACGCCCTCCTCGGCCTCGAGCTGCTGCTCCCGCGTGGCCGTCCAGCCGATGCGGCCGGACCACAGCAGCGCAACGAGGACGAGGAGGGCGAGCGACGTGATCGCCGCGACCGCGAGAAGCGCGGCCGACGGGCCGAGCTCCGGCCGGTAGAGCACCGACGGCGGCAGCAGCTTGACCGCCGGGATCGTCGCGATCGACAGGACGAGCTGAAGGACCGAGGCGCCGACGCTGATCGGCGTCGTCTCGTGCTCGCGCCCGCGCCAGCGGACGACGAACTGGACGACGTCCGTGTCGGGGCGCGCGACGCCGGCGCGCGCAAACAGCGCGGAGAGCGCGAGCACAGCCCACGCGATGGCGGCGAGCAGCGGAACCAGGCCGAGCGTCGCGGGGCCGACGCCCTCGTGCCACGCCGCGACCCCGAGGCAGACCGCGCCCGCCGCCGAGCGGGCGAGCCCGCCCCAGTGCGGGATCAGGATGGTCGCCGCAAGACGGACGTCCGTGCGGCCGCTCGTGCGCAGCTGGGCCTCGGGCAGGCGCCAGAGGTTCGGGGTCAGCACGTTGGCGAGGCCCGAGCCGGCCTCGAGCACGCCGAAGAGCCCGATGAACTGCCAGCGGTTCCACGGCTCGATGCCGCCGAGCGCGGTCGCCGTGACGATCACGCCGACCAGGTTCACGAAGGTCAGGGCGAAGACCAGGGCGAGGCCCTGGAAGGCACGCGAGCGTCCGGCCACCGACCGGGTCCTGCCCGCTTTTCGCTGAAACTAGCGGCGCTGCTCTTCGTCCACGGTCAGCTCGGCCCACGGCACGGCCTCGAGCCGCCCGTCCGGGATCGGCTCGCCGCTGGAGATCGAGACGCCGTAGGTCCCGTTCGCGAGCCGCTCCTCCGCGCGCCCGATCGCCGCGAGCCGCTCCTGGAGCTCGTCGGCGAGCCCGACCTCGAGCTCGTCCTCGGCCAGGTCGCTCGCGTGATCCGCCTGGTCGTTCTCGTCGGCGATCTCCTCGTCACCCTCCAGATAGCCGAGCCGGCGGAGCGCCGACTCGATGCGTGCGCGCTCTTCCGCCAGCCGTTGCCGTGCGCGTGCCGGATCCACGGCGTCAGTTAACCGCATCGCGGCCACCCGCGCCTTTGCACACCGGAAGCCAACAGGCTAAAAGAGCGCATGGAGTTCCGGATCCTCGGACCGCTCGAGGTCGAGGACGACGGCCGCAGCCTCAGGGTCGCCGGCGCGAAGCAGCGCGGCCTCCTTGCCCTGTTGCTCCTGCACGCGAACGAGGCCGTCCCGCGTGAGCGCCTGATCGACGAGCTCTGGGGCGAGGAGCCGCCCGAGACCGCGGCGACCGCGATCCAGGTGCACGTCTCACAGCTGCGCAAGGCGCTCGGCCGCGACGCGATCGTTACGCAGTCGCCCGGCTACCTGCTGCGCGTCGGCGAGGGCGAGCTGGATCTCGACCGCTTCGAGACCGCTGTCGCGCGGGCTCGGGACGAGCCGCCGGCCGAGGCGGCAGAGGTGCTCCGGGAGGCGCTCGCGCTCTGGCGCGGCCCTCCGCTCGCCGAGCTCGACGCGCCCTTCGCACGCGCGGAGCGCGCCCGCCTCGAGGAGCAGCGGCTGGCCGCGCTGGAGCAGCGCATCGACGCCGACCTCGAGCTCGGCCGGCATGCGCAGCTCGTGCCGGAGCTGGAGGGGCTCGTGCGCGGCCATCCACTGCGCGAGCGGCTCCGTGGCCAGCTGATGCTCGCCCTCTATCGCTGCGGGCGCCAGGCGGACGCACTCGCCGTCTACCAGTCTGGCCGCCGGCTGCTAGACGAGGAGCTCGGCCTCGAGCCGGGCGAGGACCTGCGCCGCCTGGAGCGCGGGATCCTCGAGCAGGACGAGTCCCTGTCGCCGCCGACCGCCAGGCCGCCCACGGCCTGGGCGCCGGCCGGCACGGCGACATTCCTGTTCACCGACATCGAGGGCGGGCCGCGACTGGACGAGCACGCGGTCGCGCAGCACGACCGCCTCGTGCGCGAGACGCTCGAGCGGAACGGCGGCGAGGCGATCGACGCGGAGGGCGACGCGTTCTTCTTCGCCTTTCGCCGCGCCCGGGACGCGGTGCGCGGCGCCGTCGAGCTCCAGCGGGCCGTCGGACAGGCGGACGTGCGCGTGAGGATCGGGATCCACACCGGCGAGACGGGCTACCACGGCCTTGACGTCGTGCGCGCGGCGCGAATCTCGGGTGCGGCCCACGGCGGCCAGACGCTGATCTCCTCCGCGACCAGAGACCTCGTGAGGGGAGCGCTCGACGAGGTGACGTTCGAGGACCTCGGCGAGTACCGGCTCAGGGACCTCGAGCGCCCTGAGCACGTCTTCCAGGTGGCGGCACCGGGGCTCCCCGCCTCCTTCGCGCCGCTGGATCCCGCCGGCGCGGCGCGCGTGATGACCATCGGCGGCCGCGAGCAGGAGTTGGCGGAGGCCGCCGGGGCGGCGCTCGCGACGGAGGAGCGGCGGGTGCGGCTCTTTCACCGTTCGCGGATCGTGGCGGTGGTCGGCGGGCTCCTCGTCGTGGCAGCGCTGGTCGCGATCGCCCTCGCCGTCACGGGCGGTTCGGGATCGGGCGACATTGCCGTCCTCCCCGACTCCGTCGTCGCAATCGACGCCGGAAGCGGCAAGCCGGTCGGCGACGCGCCGATCGGCGGGCGGCCCGTCGCCGTCACCGCGGGCGCCGAGGGCGTGTGGGTCGCGAACGCGGACGACGGGACCGTCTCGCGCATCGATCCGAAGCAGCACCAGGTCGTGAAGACGATCGGTCTCGGTGCGGATGTGAACTCGCTGGCCACCGGCTTCGGGTCCATCTGGGTTGCCGGCGGCAACGACGAGACCGTCTTCCGCATCGACCCGGCCCAGAACGCGGTCCAGGCGAAGCTGCAGTTCGGCAACGCCGACCCGCTCCGGCCGAAGCCCATCTTCTTCGTCGCGGCCGGGCGCAAGGGCGTCTGGGTGACGCGCGGGCGGCAGCTGCTCGAGATCGACCCGGCGACGAACCGGCTTCGGCAGAAAGTGTCGCTCCCCGGGAACCCACAGGACATCGCCGCCGGCGGCGGCGCCGTCTGGGCGACCCTCGAGGACGAACGGATCGTGCGCGTCGACGAAGGCTCGGGAACGATCACGACGACGTCGCAGCTTCCCGGCCTAGGGTACTCACCGGTCGCCACTGCGGACGGCATCTGGCTGATCCTCGGCACCGACACGTCGCAGGTCGCGGAGCTCGACCCGGACACCGCGGCGCAGATGGCGTCGGTGTCGCTTCCGAAGTCGTTCCCGGTCGCCCTCGCCGCCGGGGACGGCGCGATCTGGGCGGTCGACCACGCGCAGGGCCGCGTCTGGCGGATCGACGAAAAGGCTCCGACGGCGAACCTCATCAGCACGGTCGCGTACCACCCGATCTCGGTCGCCGCTCGAGACGGCACCGTCTGGGTGGGCGTTCAGGAACAGCCGCTCAGGGGGTGACGCCCAGAACCCGCGGAACCCTGATCCTGCCGGCGATGATCTGACGCCGGACGGCGTCGAGCTGCCGGAGGAACGGGGCCGGCACCTCGGGGCTGATCTTGCCCAGCCCGACGCCGCCGTTGCCCAGATCGAAGACGGTGTCGCCGCCTGTGATGAAGGTGCCGTGCACGAGCCGATCCATCGCGTCGCGGATCGCCACCTCGGGCCGGCCCAGGGCACTCGTCAGGATGTGGCGCCCCAGGAACGACTGGTCGACATCGACGCCGACTCCCCAGAGGCGCTTCTCCCTGGCGGCGTCGAGCGTGCCAAGCCCGCAGTCGCCGGCCACGTTGAAGAGGACACCGGCACCCTTGGCAATCTGGTCGAGCGCGGCCGCGTGGCACTTGGTCGGGTTGGTGAAGCTGTTCGCGTAGGTGTTGAGCAGCACGATGCCCGGGTCCGCGCGCCTCGCACCCGCGCGGTAGCCGGCGATCCAGCGGTCGACACCGGGGAACTTGTAGCCGGCGACCGAGCCGATCACGTCGCGGCCGGCTCGCCGCTTCTCCATCAGGGCGGCCAGGTAGCCTGCGAGGTAGCCTGCCTCCTCGTCACGGAACGTGGTGCCCTGGATGTTGTTCGGCGGGTTCGTAAGGTCTCGCCGCGAGATGTCGGGCACCAGGAATTTCGTCCCGGGGAACTCCCGCGCGACGGCCACAACCGAGTCGGCCGCCGGCAGGCCGACGATGACGAGGTCGTAGCGCTGCCGGGCGAGGAGGCTGAGCGGGCCGGTCGTGTCCTGGTTGGGAGCCACCTGAAGGACACGGCCCTGGACGCCGAGCGCCTGGACCGCGCGGATGAAGGCGTCGTACGGGCGCCCGAAGAGATTGTTGGGGTCAGGCGTGTAGCCGGGGCCGACTACGTAGCCGACCCTGAGCTGGGACGTCGCCGGCGAGCCCTCGCTGACGGTGACCGACACGGTCGCCATGACCACCAGCAGCGTGAGGAGCATCCGGCGCACGTGTTCAGCCTAGGAGGCTGTCCCTCCGGTTGCGAACCTGGGCGGCCAGCGCGAGGTTCTGCTTCCGGGCGCAGCGCTCGAGCGCCTGCTCGAACACCGTCGCCGCCTCGTCGGTGCGCCCTGCGACCGAGAGGACCTCCGCCAGGTCCCAGAGGGCGTCGCACTGCTCGTTGAGCCACTGCGTTTTCTCGGTCGCGGCCAACCCCTCGCGCGCAAGCCGCTCGGCCTCCCCCAGGTCGCCGCGGTTGCGCGGAGCTCCAGTGCCGGCATCGCGTCGCGCATCTCGGCCGCCGCCCGCAGCGCACGCAACGCGTCGTCCTCGTGTGCAACCGGCACCCCGAACACCGCCATCACCGCATCGCCGATGAACTTCTCGACCGTACCGCCGTGCCGATCGACGATTGCCTCCATGCGCTCGAAGTACTGCCGCAGCCTTCCCTCAAGCACCTCTGGATCGGTCGAATCGCCGAGCGCGGTCGATCCAGCCAGGTCGCAAAAGACGAGGGTGACGGTCTTGCGCTGCTGCTGTTTCTCCACGTCCAAACGGCCCACGATGCCGGAAGTTCGCGGGCTTATCTCGCCTCCTTTAGCGGGCCTTTAGGTCCCGCAAAGCGCTCTTTTAGCCCCTCCGGGTCTGGTGTGCAAAGGCCGCAATCAAGTGGTCAGGAACCGGAGGAGGCAGAGGTGAAGCTCTTTACGACATATCTGGTGGTCATGGCAACGGCCATCGCGGCCTTTGCGTCGGTCGCGCAGGCGGGCAATTCGGCGGAGCGGGCGCTCCAGATCCGCGGCCAGGGCATGAACGCCCTGTGCCAGAGCCCGACGCTTTCGCGCGAAGGCTACGTGGCGGTCTGCGGCACCAAGGGCGCCGCGAACCAGCCGACCCGCGCCGTGCTCCGCGCGCTGCAGATCCGCGGCGCGGGCATGGACACGCTGGCCGTCTCGCAGTCGATCACCCCCGACGTTCGGGCGCTGCAGATCCGCGGCCAGGGGATGGACGCGCTGTGCCAGAACCCGACGCTCGCCCGCGAGGGCTACGTGGCGGTCTGCGGCACCAAGGGCGCCGCGAACCAGCCGACCCGCGCCGAGCTCACCGCGCTGCAGATCCGCGGCCAGGCGCTGGATGCCGTGACCGTCGTGCCGGCGACCGTGACGTCCAGCAGCTTCGACTGGAACGACTTCTCGATCGGCGCCGCGTCGATGCTCGGGCTGGTGCTGCTCGCCGGCGGCATCACGGCGGGCGTGCACTACAGCCGCAGGGGCAGCGCGCGGCCGAGGACGGCGTCGTAACCCGCTCCACCATCTGCTCACGAACCGAAGGCCCGCCTCTGGCGGGCCTTCGGTTCGTGGGTGCGGCGGTACGATTGCCGAAGGCTGGAGGTGGCGGCGGGATGAAGCCGGTCACGCGGTGGGCAACAGCGTTGGCACTCGGGGCGGGCTTGCTGCTCGCCCGTGGAGCGGCGGCCGGCGGCCGCAGCTTCACCGACATCGTCGGCGACGCCGGCGCGCCCGACATCACGAGGGTGACCATCGCCGGCGACCCGGATAGCGGCTCGCTCAGCATTTCGGTGACGGCCGCCGGGATGTTCGCGATCGACCGGGGCTGGGAGCCCGACGTCTCGGTCTGGCTCGACACCGATCGCAACGACTCGACCGGCTCGGCGTCGGGATGCGAGTACGGGCTGAAGTTCTGGCGCAGCCCGACAGGCCCAACCTGGCACATCCTCCGCTGGAACGCGACGAATGCGCAGTGGGAGATCAGCCCGCAGGTGCCGGCGGCGACGTTCAGCCGCGGCGGCGACGTCCTCACGTGGCGACTCGCAACTGCAGACCTCGCCGGTGCGTCCGGCTTCGATCTCTGGATCGCCTCAGCGGTCTACGAGGACAGGAGGATCAGCGCCGAGGACGTTGCGCCGGCGACCGGGCGCTGGCATTACGACCTTGCCGCGACCCCGGTGACGTTCAGCGACGCTGCGCACGACGCCGCCGCGCCCGACATCTCCACCGTCACCGTGGGCACCGACCGGCGGAGCGTGACGACGGTCTCGATCACTGCGCGCGGCCTGTCGGCGATCAGCCGCACCCTCAAGCCCGAGGTGGGGGCGTACCTCAACACCGACGGCAAGCTGTCAACGGGATGGGTCGGCTTCGACTACCGCTTGTACTACCGGCTGATTGGCGGTGACACGGTCTGGCGGATCGATCGGTGGGGCAGGCGCGCCAACGCATGGCGCAGGGTTACCCGATCGCGCGCACAGTCGTTCGGTCGGCGAGGCGATGTCGTCAGTTGGCGGTTCACGAGGGCCGACATCGGGAACCCGACGCGGTTCGGGTTCGTCGTCCTGTCCCAGACATCCGTCTCCGGTGCGTTCATCGACGACTCCGCGCCGGGCTTCGGATCGTGGGCCTACACGTTCCCGCTCGCGAAGTAGTCGCAGCAGCCGATCCGTCCGCCTTCCATATGACGAAGGCACCAACACCGAGCAGGACGACCCAGTCCGCTCCACCGGGATGGCCGCGCCGCTTACGACCCACGGGTCGAAACCCTAAAGGCGGCAGCCGACGCCCCGGTGCGGCCGCCTGCCGGGCCTGCATTGCCAGCAGGCCCCGGCGCTCACTTTCCTAGGCGGAAACCGCGGGCGCGGTGTCAGCCGCCCGGCCGCCGCGCATGAACAGCCCGACGCTCACGATCAGGATCCAGAGCCCGACGACGAACCACGGAAAGAACACAATCAGGAAGAGGGCGATGATCCCTGCGGCCACTCCGAGCCAGCCCGCCCACTTGGGGACAGCGCCGGCCCGCAGCCCGGCCACCGAGGCGGCGATCAGCATCGTGCCGACACCGACCCCGCCCGACGCGTGCAGCACCCAGCTCACGTCGTCGGCCGCGTGGATCAACTCTGGATAGACCTGGTGGTGGTACGTGTCGTCGCTCATCGTTCGCAGGCCCGTCTCCACGGCAAGCGCCGCGAGGGTGAGCGTCGCGTAGACGGTGCCGCCAATCGCCGTCAAGCCGGTGAGGAACCCGTCGTCGACCTCGAGCCGCCGGACGGCCCGCACCAGCGCGCTCAGGAACCAAAGGAAGGAGAAGATCCCGAGGCCCGCGATGATCCAGCCGAAGTTGACCCGGTCGCGGTGCCCGGAGTCCGAGTAGTAGGCGATGATCTTCGCCGGAGGTCCGCTTGTGTCCGGCTCTCCGGAGTACGTGAGGATCACGCCGATCACGAAGAGAACGACGTAGGCCACTCCGCCGAGCGCCGCCCAACGCGCCATCCCGGCGCTGGATCGCGTCGTTGCAGTCGAGCTCATTGACCCCTCCTGGTCGGATTTCGGCCGTGATTCTGGCCAGCCGTTCGGACGAGCCGGTCGAGGTCTGCTCGAGGGCGCCTCCGGGACCACGGCGGCAGCCCACCGAAGCGCGCGCGCGGGTCGAGGCCGCCGAGGGCGACGAGGGCGCCGCCCCGTGAGCTGCTCAACCGCGCGATCGCGGCGAACGCGGACGTCCGCAAATGGGCGCAGGGCGACCGGCTGCTCGCGCCGCTCCCTTCCTAGCGAAGCCGACGCCCGGACTCGAACCGGGGACCCCTTCATTACGAGTGAAGTGCTCTACCAGCTGAGCTACGTCGGCGCAGGTCGCATCGTAGCGGGGTTCCGCGGAACCTTCGCGTCGTGCTACGCGGCCGCGTCCTCGCCCTGATCGGGCCTGGCGAACGCCCCGGCCGACTCGAGCGAGTCGCCCATCGCGTCCGCCCAGTCCGCCGGCGGGTTCCACTCCGGCTCCGGCGTTCCGGCCCGCGGCGCCGCCGCGCGCGTCTTGCCCTCGCGGCGCCGCCGCCGCTCCCGCTCACGCGCCGCCCGGCGCGCGGCGCGCGCCTCGTCGTCGGTGACGAGCATCTTCTCCACCGCCTCGTGCTCGAGGGCCGTGTAGCGCGAGATCTGCCGCGCCGTCGCGCCCGCCGCGCTCAGGGCAACGACCGCAGCGGCATCCTCGTCGAGCTCCACCTCGCCGCGCAGGCGGCCGAGCACTCCGAAGCGCCGACGGCTCGCCTCGCGGTGCTCCGCCTCCACGTGCTCACGGAACGCCTCCATCGTGCGCGACGCCTCGCGGCTCAGCCGATCGTGCTCCCCGACGCATGACGCAGAGCAGAACGAGGAGAACCCCAGCTCGAGCCCGAGAGGGAATCCACAGTTGAGGCAGCGCCGCTCCTGCTCTCGCCGTCGTTGCAACCCATACGAAAAGGTAGGTCCCGGGTCGGACGGAATCGGTCAGCGCGCGCGTGCGGCCAGCGCGCCCGCGATGTCGCTGACCGAGACGAGCCCGCGCAGGCGCCCGTCGTCCAGCACGAGCCCGCGCTGGACGCCGCCGGCGCTCAGCTCCGCGAACGCCTCCATGACCGGCTCGTCCTCGTGCAGCAGCGGCACGTCGCCGAGCGGCAGCGCGAGCTCGCCGACGAGGCGCATGTCCCATTCCCACCGCGGCGTCCGCGCCACGCGCTCGAACGGCAGCAGCCCCACGACGCGGCCGTCCGCGTCGACGACCGGGTACGTGGTGAAGCGCCGGGCGGAGCCCGCGATCTCGGCCATGAACTGGCCGATCGTCGCGTCGGCACGCGCGACGACCGGCGCGCGCACCATCAGATCGCCGACGCGCAGCCCGCGCAGCGAATCGCTCGTCACCGCGTAGCGCGCCTCGGCGCTCGCCGCGCCGAACAGGAACCAGCCCAGGAACGCCAGCCATGCGCCCGAGAAGGAGCCCTGGAGCGCGAAGAGCAGGATGCCGCCGCCGATCAGCAGGACGCCGAACGCGCGCCCGACGTTCGCCGCGACGGCAGTCGCCCAGCGGAAGTCCTTGCGGGCGGCCCACAGCGCAGAACGGAGCACGCGTCCGCCGTCGAGCGGCAGCGCCGGCAGCAGGTTGAAGACGAGCAGCGTCAGGTTGATGTAGCCGAGCCACGCGGCGACGCCGTCGACCTCGCCGGACACGTCCGTCGCGGCCGCGAACCCCACGAAGAGAAGCCCGAGCACCAGCGACACCAGCGGCCCGGCGATCGCGATCCGGAACTCGGCGCCCGCCGACCTGAACATCGAGCGGAAGCTCGCCACGCCGCCGAACAGCCACAGCGTGATGCCCTCGATCACCATGCCCTCGCGCCGCGCCTGGATCGCGTGCCCGAGCTCGTGCAGGAGCAGCGACACGAAGAAGAGGAAGGCCGCGACGACCGCCATGGCCAGGTAGGTCGTGTGCGACAGCCCCGGGTTCGTGTCGGGGAAGACGCTCGACTCCAGCGACCAGGTGATCAGCCCGAAGACGATGAGCCAGCTCCAGTTGACGCCGATCCGGATGCCGGCAATGCGGCCGAGCGTGAGGGTGCTGTTCACCTCGCCGCCACCGTAGCGGCCCGGATCAGTCTCAGCGGGCCGGCGCGGGCTCGCGGACGTCGGTGACGACGTGCGTGACGGGCGGCGTGAAGCGCAGGCGGGCCGACTCGACGACGCCCCGCTCGAGCCAGTTCGACCGGCCCTCGGGATGCGTCGAGATAAGGATCTCGTCGGCGCCGAAGGTCCGGAGCGCGTCCTCGATCGCCTGCAGCGGGTCGTCGTCGCCGACCCGGCCCTCGACGTTGACGCCGGCCGCCTGCAGCTGCGCGACCGACTCGTCGAGCCGTTCGCGCGCCTCCGCGCGCGCGCCGTCCTCGTCGGACGTCCAGTGGCGCACGTGCGAGTTCAGCGCCGGGGCCACCACCAGGACGTGCTCGTCGACCCCCTCGGAACGCCGCCGGATGTCGCCGATCAGCGTGTCGCCGCCGACGGTCTCGTTCGCGATCACGAGGATGCGCCGCTCGCCCGCGGCGTGCGGCCGTGGCTCGACCCGCTCGGGCTCGCCGGCCCCACCGCGGCGGTAGACGAGGATCGCGCCCAGGGTCACGACGATCCAGACCGGGATGCCCACCCACCAGCCGCCGAGCAGGCTGGCAGCGGCAATCAGCGCGAACGAAATGATCGTCAGCAGAAGGAAGCTGAACGCGTCGGACTCGCTTCGGAACGGATTCCGCATTGTGCTCGCCTGGTATCTACGTTACTCCGATGGGCGCGGTTTGAAACCAAGCGGAGGCGAGACCGCCACCGAGCCGTCCAATGCGCGGGCGACTGCAACCACCCAGACCCGCTCGCCCTTCTTGAACGTGGCCGGGCTCACGAACGCCCGGTACGGCGGCGAGTCGTCGACGCCGACGCGCACCCACGCCTTGCCCTGCTCCCGGCGCACGGCGAAGGAGACGCTGACCGGCCCGCTCGTGCCGGCGACGCCGAGCCGCCAGAAGTCGGTCAGGGAGTCGCGGGCGATCCGCACCTTCGGCGCGCCCGGCGCCGTCGCCGGCACCTGCGCGTTCGCCTGGAGGAGCAGCGTCGACAGCGCCGGCACGGTCACGGAGAGCGCGCCCTTCGCGTTCGAGGAGACCGAGGCCGACCCGAGCAGCGCGGTCCAGCCTGCCGACGGCGTCGAGGTCGTCACCGAGACCGTTGCCGGCGCGGTGTCCGAGTTGAACATCGCGAGCACCTCACGCCGGTCGTTGGCATCGATACGGCTGACGGCGAGCACCTTGCCCTGCGCGGAGCGGACGAACGATGCGCCGGTCGAGAGCGCCGGGATCGTGTCGCGCAGGTGCCCGAGCACGCGCAGCCGCTGCGAGATCGGGTGCTGCGGCTCCGAGAACGACGAACCGTTGCCGATCGGCGCCGAGCCGACCCGCTCCTCCGTCTTCCACTCCGCCACCTGCGTCGGGAACATGTCCTGGCGCGCGGCCTTGTCGCCGCCCGAGCCCATCATCCCGACCTCGTCGCCGTAGTAGACGACCGGCGCCCCGCGCAGCAGGAAGAGCATGTCGTGCGCGAGCAGGTCGCGCTTCAGCAGCTCGTCCGGTGAGATCGATGCGCCCGCCTTGGCGCGGATCTGCTGCGCCGCCCGGCCCATGTCGTGGTTGCCGAGGAACGTCGGCGGCGTCGCCACCACGCCGCCGCGCTCGAAGTAGTCGTCGTCGTCGAGCCGCGACGCGATCGCCTTCGGGCCCGATTGCCCGCTCGCGAAGCCGGTGAGCGCGTCCTGCATCGGGAAGTCGAGGACGTTCGGCAACCCGCGCGAGCGCACGTAGTCCGACATGTCGATCGCGTTCAGCCCGGCGACCTCGCCGAAGAACTGGAAGTTCGACACACCCGCCGCCTTCGCCGCCGCGAGGATCTTGGGGATCCAGAGGGTGAAGAACGCCTTGTTGACGTGCCGTGCGGTGTCGATGCGGAAGCCGTCGATCTTGAAGCGCTGGATCCAGCTTGCGTAGATGTCGGCGAGACCCTGCACGACCGCCGGCTTCTCGGTGAAGAGGTCGTCCAGGCCGAAGACGTCGCCCTGCTCGTAGCAGGCCTGGTCGCACGACGAGAAGTCGATGTCGCCGCGGTCGTGGTAGTTCGTGACGTCGTTGAGCCACGCCGGCTTCTTCACCGTGCGGTCGGCGCCGAAGAGCGTCGGGATCTTCGGCATGTTCGCCGCCTTCAGGCATGGGAAGTTGGCGCTACGCACGAACCTCGCCGGGTCGAACTTCTTCCCGCGGCAGTCGCGGTACGCCTCGTCCGAGTAGCTCGAGCTCGTCGGCAGCAGGATGTAGTCGGCCGTGTGGTTCACGACCACGTCGAGGATCACCTTCATCCCGAGGCTGTGGGCGCACGTGACGAAGGCGCCGAAGTCGGCTTCGGTGCCGAGGTGCGGGTCGACCGTGGTGAAGTCGCGGATCCAGTAGCCGTGGTAGGCGGCGCTGTCGCCCTGCACGTAGCGCTGGACGAACGGCGGCGTCACCCAGATCGCGTTGAAGCCGAGGTTCTTGATCCGCGCGAGCCCGTTCGTCGTGCTCGTGCAGTCGCCGGTCAGCCCCTTGAAGTCGCCGCCGTGGAAGAAGCCGACGTTTGTCGGGTCATAGCCCGTGACGGAGGCGCCGCCCGTGATGCCGGCCGTGTCGTTCGCGGTGTCCCCGTTCGCGTAGCGGTCGGTCATCACGAAGTAGATGCGGTCGGAGGCGAGCGCGAGCCGGGTCGGCGGCTGCGAGAGCAGCGCGAGCGTCGCGCCGGCGGGCGGCGCGGGCGGCTTCGGCGACGCGCCGAACGCGATGGTGCCGAAGACGAGCGCGGCGGCCGCCGCGGCGAGAAGCAGACCCCTGAGCTTCATCGGGTTACCGGAGCGGCTCGCCCGAGTCGGCGTCGAACAGATGGATCATCGACGTGTCGACCGCGACCGCCAGATCCTCGTCGATGCGCAGGTCGAGCGCCTCGCGCGCGGGCAGCGAGGCGACGAGGTTCGGCCGGGTCGCCGTGACGCCGTCCTCGCTCTCGGCCTCCGCCTGCACGGCCTCCTCGATGCCGCCGGAGCCCGACGTCACCGCGCGGGCGTCGACGCGGAAGTAGGCCATCGTGTCCGCGCCGAGCGCCTCGAGCAGCTCGAGGTGGGCCGGCATCGTCGGCAGGTCCGGCCGCCCCGACCCGACGTGCAGGTCGTCGCTCCGCAGCCCGACGATGACCGGGCGTCCCTCCTGGCCGCGCGCGCCGGGGTTGCGCGCGAGCGCCTGCTCGTTGAGCGGCAGTGGCTGGCCGGCGACGGTGACGCTGACCGAGCCGTTCTGCCCGTGCAGCGTGCCCTCGAGCAGGTTCATCGGGGGCGTGCCGATGAAGCCGGCGACGAACAGGTTCGCGGGCTCGTCGTAGAGCTTCTGCGGCTTGTCCACCTGCTGGAGCCGGCCCAGGCTCATGACCGCGACGCGGTCGCCCATCGTCATCGCCTCGACCTGGTCGTGGGTCACGTAGATCGTCGTCGTCGCGAGGCTGCGCTGCAGCTTCGAGATGTCCGCTCGCATCTGGACGCGGAGCTTCGCGTCGAGGTTCGAGAGCGGCTCGTCCATCAGGAACGCCTGTGGGCGGCGGACGATCGCGCGGCCCATGGCGACGCGCTGCCGCTGCCCGCCGGAGAGCTCCTTCGGCCGCCGCGTCAGGTACGGCGACAGGTCGAGCATCTTGGCCGCCCACTGGACGCGCTGCTCGATCTCGTCCTTCGGCATCTTCCGCAGCCGCAGCCCGAAGGCGATGTTCTCGGCCACGTTCAGGTGCGGGTAGAGCGCGTAGTTCTGGAAGACCATGGCGATGTCCCGCTCGCGCGGGCCGACCTTGTTCACGACCCGGTCGCCGATCTTGACCTCGCCGGCGCTGATCTCCTCGAGGCCCGCGACCATGCGCAGCGCCGTCGTCTTGCCGCAGCCGGACGGGCCGACGAGCACCAGGAACTCGCCGTCGTTGGCGCGCAGCGTCAGGTCGAAGACGGCCTGGACGCCGTTGTCGTAGACCTTGTCGACGTGTTGGAAGCTGACGTCAGCCACCGTTCCTCCTTAGACGAGTCGCCACACCGAAAAAGCTGGTCCATCGCCGGGCAGCACCGCCCAGTCGCCGTCGCGCCGCGCCTCGCCGCCCTCGAGCGGCTCGAGCTCCGCGCCGAGCGGCAACCGGATGGGCGGGCCGGGCGCCCGGGTCGCCAGGCAGAGCAGCCGCTCGCCGGGCGTCTCGCGCAGGTAGGCGATCGCGTCGGCCGAGACGTGCGCGTAGCGGATGCCGCCGCGCGCGAGCGCCTCGCTCGAGCGGCGCAGCGTGATCAGCCGCTGGTACGCGGCGAAGACGTCGGTGTCCCAGGTCTCCGGGGCGTCCCACGGCATCGGCCGGCGCGCGTCCTCGCCCCAGTCGCCGCCGACGCCGATCTCGTCGCCGGCGAAGATCATCGGGACGCCGGGCGAGGTCATCTGCAGCCCGATGCCGACGAGCTGGCGGTCGCGCGCGCCGGTCACGCTCGAGAAGCGCGCGGTGTCGTGCGAGTCGAGCAGCGCCCACGAGTGCAGGAGGCCGTCCCAGGGCACGCCCGCGCGGAACGCGCGCATGGTCGCGACGGCCTGCTCGCCGTCCTGGCGGACGAGCCCGACGGGGTAGCCCCAGAACGCGGTGCGCAGCTCCTCCGGCAGCTCGTCGCCGCGGAGCCACGACCAGACAGGGCGCGAGAAGCCGGCGTAGTTCATGACGCCGTGCCAGCCGTCGCCGCGCAGGTCGGCGCGGAAGTCGTGCGCGTGCTCGGCGACGATGACCGCGTCCGGATCGACCGCGATCGGCCGCGTCGCGCACCGCGCGCGCGACCGCGTGCGTGAGGTCGACGCCGCGGAAGCGGCCGGTCATGTTGGCGACGTCGATCCGCCAGCCGTCGAGGCCCTCCTGGAGCCAGCGCGCGACGACGCCGAGCACGCGGTCGGTCAGCTCGGCCGAGGCCCAGTTCAGCTTCGGCAGGTGCGGCAGCCCGTACCAGCTCGCGTAGCCGTGCGGCAGCGACTCGTCCCAGAAATAGAAGGAGCGCTCCGGCGCGCCCGTGTCCTCGCGCGCGCGTGTGAACCACTCGTGGCCGTTGCCGGAATGGTTGAGCGTCAGGTCGCCGATCAGCCGCAGCCCGCGCTCGTGGGCGGCCCGGGCGAGCGAGCGCAGCGCCTCGTCGCCGCCGAGCAGCGGGTCGATCTGGTCGAAGGTCGCCGAGTCGTACCGGTGCGAGGTGCCGGCCGGGAAGATCGGCGTCAGGTAGATCGCGCCGGCGCCGAGGCGCTCGACGTGGTCGAGGTGCTGCTCCACGCCCGGCAGGTCGCCGCCGTAGAAGTCGTACTGGTTGCCGAAGCCGCGGCCGGTCGGCAGCTCGCCCCACTGCTTCGTTTTGCCCCACGGCGGCGGCCCGGGCGCGGCGCCCGTGGTCGCGAAGCGGTCGGGGAAGATCTGGTACACGACCGAGCGCAGGTGCCAGTCGGGGCCCGGCGCGCCGGTCGTCATGCGGAAGTCGTCCGCGTCGGGGACGTCGTGATCGACGAGGCCGAGGCCGTTGACCCACGAGTAGCCGACGTCGCCGCCGGAGAGCAGCCAGCGGTACGGGACGTCGGGGTTGCCGACCTCGAAGTCGGCGCGCCACCAGGTGTCCGTGCTCGTCTCCTCGTCGACCTCCGCCACCACCGGGCGGATCTCGCCGTCGACGACCGAGCGCAGCACGACCGTGTCGACGCGCGTCGGCTTCGGCACGCGCAGGCGCACGGTCGCGGTGCCGCCGACCTCGTCGGGCCGCTCGAGCACGTACGCGTCCGAGCCGTCGTGGTGCGGTTCCGCGAGCAGCGACGCGCCGACCGCGCCGCGCTCCTGGGTGGCGCTCATCCCTTGACCGATCCCTGCGTGAGCCCGCCGACGATGAACTTCTGCAGGCCCAGGAACAGCGCGGTCACGGGGATGGCGGCGAGCAGCGCGCCGGCCGCGAACGGCCCCCAGTTGTTGCCGTACTGCTTGTCGATGTAGACGCGTAACCCGACGGGAGCGTCTGCTTGTCCGTCGTCTGGAGCACCGTGCTCGCGATCGCGAACTCGTTCAGCGTGAAGATGAAGCTGATCAGCGCGACGACGGCGAGGATCGGGATCGACAGCGGCAGGATCACGCCCCAGAAGATCTGGTTCGGCGTCGCCCCGTCGACCTTCGCCGACTCGTCCAGCTCCTTCGGGATCGTGTCGAAGAAGCCCTTCATCAGCCAGGTGTTCACGCCCATCGCGCCGCCGAGGTAGACGAGGATCAGCCCGGTGCGCGTGTTCAGCCCGAACGCCGGGAAGACGTTGCCGACCTGGAGCAGGATCAGGTAGATCGCGACGACGAGCAAGATCTGCGGGAACATCTGGATCAAGCAGCAGCGCGAGCATCCCGAAGCGGCGGCCCGTGAAGCGGAAGCGGCTGAACGCGTACGCGGCGAACGCGCCGAGCGCGACGCTGAAGATCGCCGCGACGCCCGGGATGATCAGCGAGTTGACGTACCAGCGCACGTAGTGCGCGGTCGGCACGTTCACGTTCTTCAGGTTCGTGTTGAAGAGGTCGCGGAAGTTCTGCAGCGTCAGGTGCGTCGGGATCAGCTGCGAGCCGTCGATCGACTGGTTCGGGTTGAACGCCGACGAGAGCACGAACCACACCGGGAAAAGCGCGAAGATCGATCGCGACGATCCCGACCACGTGGCGCCACCAGGTGTCGCCGAGGCCCGACCAGCGCGGGCGCTTCGACTCCGCTCGGCGACGGCGGTGCCGACACCGTACTCGCTCTGCTCGACCGTCGTCACTTGATGTTCTCCAGGGTCCCGGCGCGCCAGAAGCCGACGCCGGCGATGGCGGCGACGAGGAAGAAGATGACGATCGAGACCGCCGACGCGAGCGCGTAGTCGTTCCCCTTCCCGGCCTCGAACGCGAGCTTGTACGTGTACGAGATGAGGATGTCCGTCGACCCGGCGATCGACTGGTCATTCGAGGCCGGGCCGCCCTGCGTGAGCAGGTAGATGTTGTTGAAGTTGTTGAAGTTGAACGCGAACGACGCGATCATCAGCGGCGCGACGGCGATCAGGAGCAGCGGCAGCGTCACCTTGCGGAACACCTGCCAGCCGCGCGCGCCGTCCACCTTCGCCGCCTCCGTCAGCTCCGCCGGGATCGACTGGAGCGCGCCCATCGAGACGAGGAAGAAGTACGGGAACGTCAGCCAGATGCTGACGAGGATGACCGAGAAGCGCGCCCACCACGGGTCGAACAGGAACGGGATGCTCGTATGGAACGTCTTGTTGATGATCCCGAAGTCGTCGTTCAGGAGCCCCTTCCAGACGAGCAGCGACAGGAAGCCGGGGATGGCGTAGGGGATGATCAGCGCGGTCCGGTAGAACTTCTGGAAGCGCATCTTCTTGTCGAGCGTGATCGCCAGGAAGAGGCCGAGGAAGAACGAGCCGACCACGCAGGTGAAGGCGAAGACGAACGTCCAGAGCAGCACGCGCAGGAACGGCTTGCGGATCAGCGGGTCGTGGATGACCCGGCTGAAGTTCGCCGTCTCCGACGTACGTCTTCCAGCCGGGCTCGAGCTCCTGCCCGTTCGCCGCCGTGAACGAGCCGCGCCCGTCGTCGGTGAAGACCGTGCCGTCGCTGATGCGGACGAACTGGTCCTTCGCCCTGTCGTAGCGCAGCGTCGGCTGCAGCTCGACGGCGGTCGACAGGCCCTCGGCCTGGATCGCCTTGTCGCCTCCGGACGGGATCTTGAGCGCGGACAGCTGGCGGTCGAGTGACAGCAGCTTCGGGCCCTTGATGATGTCGTAGCCCTTCGCGGCGCTGATGATCCCGATGTTCTCGGTGACGTCGCTCTTCGGCAGCGGCTTCAGCCCGTCCTTCGAGCCGGCGTAGTACTGGCCGGTCGCGTCGTCCTTGAGGATCAGCACGAGCTGCCCGCCCTGCTCGGCGGGCGCCATCGTGTAGGTCTTGCCGTTCGCCGGCTGCTCGAGGGTCTGCGTCCTGATCGCCGTGATCGCCTCGCCCTTGGAGAAGAGGTGACCCGTCGAGTAGTTGGTGAACGCGATGTCGACGTTGTAGATGATCGGGATGATCTGGAAGGCGATCAGGAAGACCGTCCCGGGCAGCAGGTACTTGAGCGGGACGAGCGCCTGGATCCGCGACAGGTAGACGACGTCGATCAGCGCCGTCGTGAGCAGCGCGAAGACGAACGCGGGCCAGCGGTTGTTCGACGCCAGCGACATCGCGCCGAAGACGGCGACCGCGTTGACGACCGCGAGCAAGACGATCTTGATGACGAGCGCCGGCGTGCCCGACAGCGCGGCGACGAGCCGCGATGGGGCCGACCAGGCGCCGTCGCGGCGAGACGATCCCCCGCGGTTGTGCGACTGCCGTCGAGCTCACGGAATCCCCTCGAAATGAGCGGTGGTGGGCGCTCCCCGCGGGAGCGCCCATCACCCTCTCATGGAACTAGCCGATCTTGTTGGCGATGTTGCGGGCGGCCACGGTGAAGGCCTTCGAGGCCTTCGTCGAGCCACTGCCCTTGGTCGCCTTGACCCACGCCGTCCCGAGCTCCGACCACACGGAGGCCATCTGGGGGATGTTCGGCATCGGGATGCCGCCCTTGGAGGCGATCCCGAGCTCGGACAGGTACTTGTCCTGAAACCTGCTTGCCGGCGAGGACGTTCGCCGGGTAGCGGCCGTTGCCGGCGGCGAGCGCCGACTGCGCGGCCGTGCCGAGCATGTAGTTGCCGACCAGGTCCTTCGCCGCGGTCTCGACGCCGTGCGTCGCCGCGTACTTGGTGACCATGAAGCCCTGGACGCCCAGGAACGGCACCGACTGGCACTTGATGGCCGGGAGCTGGACGATCTTCAGGCTGCTGCCGGTCGCGGTCTGCCGCGCCAGGTCGACGTTCCAGGGGCCGGTGACCCAGTAGGCGACCTTCTTGGTGGCCCACAGGTTCTTGGCGGCCGAGTCGTCGACCTTCGAGTTGATCAGCCCCTCCTTGTTCCACTTGTCGATCGAGCGACGCATTGGCGAGGAACTTCTTGTTGGCGACGCCGATGTTCGACGCGTCGAGATTGCCCGCGCTGTTCTTCCCGAAGATGTAGCCGCAGAGGCCGGAGAAGAACGGGTACATGTGGTACGCGTCGCCGTTGGCGCCCTGCTGGACGGCGATGCCGACCTGCGAATGCGCCTTCTTCTTGTAGGCGAGCGCGTACTGCTCGAGCTGCGCCCACGAGGTCGGCACCTTCGCCAGCTTGGTGTTGACGAAGAGGCCGATGTTCTCGATCGCGACCGGGGCGCCGTAGAGGCGCTTGACCGCGGTGCCGTACGAGAACCCGTCGAGCGCGTAGCTGCGCGATGTTCTTCTTCGCCGCGGCGGTCGGGTTCAGCGGCAGCAGCAGGCCGCTGGCCGCGAGCTCGCCCGTCCAGTCACTGCGCGCCGACGACGACGTCGGGGGCGTCGGCAGCGGCGACGGTGCTGAGGTTCGTCCGGATGTCGCCGAACTGCTTCTGGACGATGTTGACGGTGATGCCCTTCGACTGGGCCCACGCATTGGCGACCTGGGTGACCGCCGCCTGGCGGTCCTTGTCGGTCCAGATCGTCAGGGTGGTCGCCGAGGTCTTCGCCGGGCGCGCCGATGCGGCGGCCACGGCCAACAGGACCACGGCCATCGCGCCCAACGCAACGAGCGCGAAGCGCGTGAAACGCTTGCTGTACATATCAACTCCTATCGATGATTCCGGGGACGCCCCGACCCCCGGAGCGCGGGCGGAGCATACGGCCAAAAATGCCCGCACGTCAATGTTTTTTCCCGTTTGTAAATTCGGGGTTTCTCCGCCACAACAAATTCGCTATTTCTGGCGTCTAACCACAGGTTGAGGGATCCGGGAAACCGGGTCCCTAGCTGCCGTTCGCGGGCTCGCCCGGCTCGCCCTTCGAGGGCGTATTGGCGGCGACCGTCCGGACGATCTCACACCCGGTCAGCGCGACCGGCTCGCCGGCCCGCACGACGGCGACGTCGCGGTTGCCGAGGCCGCAATCAAGCGTGTCGAGCAGGCCGTCCTGGGCGACCGCGTAGAGGCGGTCGTTGCCGGCGCCGCCGCCGAGCGCGCTGACGGTGTCGTTGCCCGCGCGGGCGTTGAGGACGTCGGGCCGGTCGGTGCCGGCGATGATGTCGTCGCCGGGCGTGCCAGCGACATCGGCCGCGGCGGCGGCACCGCTCAGGACGAGCACGGGAACGGTCACGAGCAGGGCGCGAACGCTCTCGAGTCTTCGGGGCGCCGGTGAAGGCCGTGTGAGGGCCGCGTTGGTTGTTTACGCGCTTGCTGTGACCGCGAGCGCGCGGCGGAGCTCGATGAAGAGCGCCTCGAGCGCCAGGTTCGCCTGGAGGTTCAGCTCCTCGAGCAGGCGCCACAGGGCGCGGACGCGCTCGGCGGCGAGCTCGGCCGCGGGCAGGCGCTCGGCGCTCGCGTCTTGCGTGAGCTCCTCGATGCGGTCGGCGTGCACGGCGACGTCGGGCGCGCCGGCGGCAACGGCGATCAGGTCGCGGAACCAGGCGGCGAGCTCCTCGAGCGCCAGCAGGAGCTGCTCCCGCTCAGCGCCGCGCGCGGCGCGCTTGAGCTGCTGGTCGACCTCGCGCGCGGGCAGGTCGAGCCCCTCGAGGCGCGTCTCCAGCTCGGCCTTGGCCTCGTTGGCGCGCTCGCGCGCGCCCGCGAGGACGGTCGCCGCCGCAGCGGCCGCGTCGAACTCGGGGTCGCGGTAGACGGCGCGGGCCGTGTCGAGCAGCGCCGCCCGGCGGGCGGCGGCCTGCGGGTCGAGCAGGCGCTCGACCCGGTCGAGGCGCCCGGCGGCGAGGCGGGCGATCGCCCGCTGCTGGGCGGCGTCGAGGCCGGGCGCGCTGCGCTCGACCTCGGCGCGGACGGCGCGCTCGGACAGGCGCCGGAACGGGACGAGCTGGCAGCGCGAGCGGATCGTCTCCGGCAGGGGGCCGAGCTCGTTGGCGATGAGGACGACGGTCGCGTAGTCCGGCGGCTCCTCGAGGTCCTTGAGCAGCGCGTCGGCGGCGTCCTCGTTCATCAGGTGCGCGTGGTAGACGAGGTAGACGCGGCGGTCGGCCTCGAACGGCCGCATGTGCAGGTCGCGGCGCAGCTCGCGGATCGGGTCGATGCGGATCTGGTCGCCGAGCGGCTCGAGCACGTAGAGGTCAGGGTGGGCGCGGCGGAGCGCGCGGCCCGGGTCGCCGCCGATGAGCGCCGCGCCGAAGGCAACGGCTAGGTCGCGCTTGCCGACGCCGGGTGGGCCGTGGAAGAGGTAGGCGTGCGCCGGCTCGGCGAGCGCGGCGGTGAGCAGGCGCTTGGCCTCGGCCTGCTCGGGGACGGCTTCGGCGAGGAGCTCAGACATGGGCTTCCAGGTCGGCGCGGACGGCGGCGGCGAGCTCGTCGACGGGGCGCGTGCCGTCGAGGGTGACGATGCGCTCGGGGAAGCGCTGCGCCAGCTCGGCGTAGGCGTCGTTCACCCGAGCGCGGAAGGCGTCGCCTTCGCGCTCGATGCGGTCGGGGGCGCCGAGCCGACCGGCGGCGGTGCGCGCGTCGAGCAGCAGGACGAAGGTGCGGTCGGGCAGGCGGCCGGCGAGCACGGGCAGGTTGAGCTCGAGCACCTCGTCGACGCCGAGGCCGCGGGCGATGCCCTGGTAGGCGAGCGACGAGTCGACGAAGCGGTCGCAGACGACCCAGGCGCCGCGCTCGAGCGCGGGGCCGATGACCTCGGCGACGAGCTCGGCGCGCGCGGCGGCGAAGAGCGCGGCCTCGGCCCAGGGCGCCATCG
The DNA here is from genome assembly GCA_963755085.1 of uncultured Thermoleophilia bacterium. GTDB lineage: Bacteria > Actinomycetota > Thermoleophilia > Gaiellales > Gaiellaceae > JACVRM01. The sequence continues at coordinate 233,955 of CAVWIN010000007.1, forward strand.
CGTCGCCCGTGAGCAAGAGCTCCCGGATCGCCTCCCCGAGCGGCGTGCCGCCCGGCTCGCGCGTGAGCACCACCTCGCGCCCGGCGGCGATGAGGTGCTCGGCCAGGAGTCTCGCCTGGGTGCTCTTGCCCGAGCCGTCGACGCCCTCGAAGCTCACGAACATCGGGGTCAACTGTATGCCGGCGGCGTCGTAGACTCGCCGCACGGTGGCAGAGGGCGAGCCAGGCCCCGTTCTGCCGGAGCTCCGCTGGACGCTCTACGTCATCGCCGTGCTCGTGTTCCTGGTCGGGATCCCGCTGATCCTGCTCGCGAGCAAGACGGACGACTACTTCGCGTGGACGATCCATCCGTCGCTGACGGCGGCCTGGCTCGGCGGCGTGTACTGGGCCGCGTGCGGCGGCGTCTGGGCGGCCGGGCGCCGCGAGCTGTGGGCTGATGCCCGCTCGATCATGCCGGCCGCGTTCACGTTCACGACGCTGACGACGATCGCGACGTTCATCCACCTGGACAAGTTCCAGACGGGCAGCCCGCGCGGGTGGGCGTGGATCGGCGTGTACGTGCTGACGCCGCCGGCGCTCGCGATCCTGTGGTTCCGGCAGCAGCGCGTCGCCGGCACCGACCCGCCGCGACTCCTGCCGTACGCCGGGTGGGTGCGCGTGGTCCTGGTTGTGCAGCTGATGGTCGCGCTCGGCGTCGGCCTGGCGCTCTACATCGCGCCGCATACGAGCACGGACATCTGGCCGTGGACGCTGACGCCGTTGACGTCGCGCGCCGTCGGCGCCGGCCTGCTCGGCCTCGCGGTCGCGAGCACGTGGGCGCTGAAGGAGGCCGACTGGGAGCGGATCGGCGGCCCGGCGGTCAGCTTCCTCGTCTTCGGCGCGCTCCAGCTGATCGCGCTCGTCCACTACCACGACACCGTCTCGTGGAGCGACTGGGAGCTCTGGGCGCTGATTGCCCTGCTCGTGTCGTTCCTCGTCGTCGGCGCGGAGAGCATCCGCGCCCGCCGAGCGGCCCCCGAGGCCGCGGCCGTTCCGGCCGCCTAAGCCCCCGTCCACGAGGCGACCGAGGGGGCCCCGGGGGTCTCTTGGTCGTTCTGGACTACGCTCGCCGCCGTGGACACCAAGGACGCCGAGCGCGCGTACCCGGAGACGCTCGACGAGACGCACCGGGGCTGGCTGCACTCGAAGCCGTTTCGCAACGATCCCGCCGAGACGAGCCGGCTGCTCGTCGACGCGGCGCTGATCATCCTCGTGCTCGACCTGAGCGAGGGCGTCTCGCTCTGCGAGCTCGGCTGTGGCACGGGCTGGCTCAGCCGCTTCGCCACGCGCCAGGGCGTCCGCGCGGTCGGCTACGACATCTCCCCGGGGATGGTGGAGATCGCGCGCGAAGAGGCCGCCCGCGAGGGCGTCGAGGTTCGCTACGAGGTCGCGGACATGGAGACGCTCGAGCCCGACGAGCAGTTCGACACCTGCCTGCTCTACGACGCGCTCCACCACAGCACCCGGCCGGACCTCGTGCTGGCGACGGCGCGGAAGACGCTCCGGCCCGGCGGCCGCCTGCTGCTCCACGAGCCGAACTGGATGCACCGCTTCGCCGGCCGCGCCGCCGCGCAGGAGCACGGCGTCACCGAGGCCGGCTACTCGGCGCGGCGGCTGAAGCAGCTCGTGCGCGACGCCGGGTTCACGGAGGTGCACCGGCTGCACCGGAGCCGGCGCGCGCTCCATTCGAACGCGCCCCTCGACGTCGCGCGCCACTTCGGCGGGCCGCTCGTCACGCGCGCGATGGGCCCGTTCTGGACGGAGGTCTGGCTGCTGGCGGACACCGCGTGAGAGCGGTCGTCACCGGCGGCGCCGGGTTCATCGGCTCGCACGTCGTCGACGCGCTGCTGGCGCGCGGCGACGAGGTCACCGTCATCGACAACTTCGCCACCGGCAAGCGCGAGAACCTGCGCGCCGAGGCGGCGCTCGCCGAGCGGGACGTCCGCGACGACCTCGGCGACGTGTTCGAAGACGCCCGCCCGGAGGTGTGCTTCCACCTCGCCGCCCAGGCCGACGTCCGCGTCTCGGTCGCCGACCCCGAGTTCGACGCGCAGGTGAACGCGATCGGCACCGTGCGCGTGCTCGAGGGCGCGCGCCGGCACGGCACGCACGTCGTCTTCAGCTCCACCGGCGGCGCGATCTACGGCGAGGCCCCCGAGCCGGCGACCGAGGAGTCGGCGCGGCAGCCGCTCTCGCCGTACGGCACGTCCAAGCTCGCCGCGGAGGAGTACATCCGCACCTACAACCGGCTCTACGAGAGCGGCCACGTCGCGCTTCGCTACGGGAACGTCTACGGGCCGCGCCAGGACCCGCACGGGGAGGCGGGCGTCGTCGCCATCTTCTTCAACCGCCTGAAGGCGGGCGAGGCGCCGCGCATCTTCGGCGACGGGCAGCAGACGCGCGACTACGTCTTCGTCGGCGACGTCGTCGACGCGACCCTCGCGGGCGCCGGCGTCCGCGGCGGGATCTTCAACGTCGGCACGGGCCGCGAGACCTCGGTCGTCGAGCTCTTCGACACCTGCCGCGCCGTCGCAGGCGTCGACGTCGAGCCGGAGTACGCGCCCGCGCGCCTCGGCGAGCTGCAGCGCAGCGTGCTGGCGATCGACCGCGCGATCGACGAGCTCGCCTGGCGGCCGCGGCGCTCGCTGGACGAGGGTCTCGCCGAGACCTGGGCCTGGGTGCGCGGCTAGGGGACGCGCCAGCAGCGCGGTGCGAGCCAGCGCGTGTGCGACACGAGCACGCCTGAGGCGTTGTACGCGTCGACCCACGCGACGGCGCAGGCGCACTGGTCCGGCCCGGTGCAGCTGACGATGAAGCCGTGGTCCACGGTGAGCGGCACGTCCACCTGGGCGCCGTCGCGCTGCGTCAGCACGACGCGCGAGATGCCGTTCGCGGCGACGCCGGCGAAGTAGCGGCCGCTGACCGCGGCAACGGCCGGCGGGTCGCCGAAGAATGTCGACGGCGACATGCAGCCGGTCCCGCTCGCGTGGCCGTCCGCGAGCAGGACCGAGCAGAGCCAGCCTTTCCTGGTCTGCGCGAGATAGAGGCGCGCCTTGCGCTTGCCGCTCCCGTAGGTCGCGACGAGGCGGGACTGTGCGAGCGACGGCAACGCCTGCTGCAGGGCCTTCGGCATCGTGTCGCCTGGCCGCTGCACGCGGATCATCGCGAGCGGGTCGGTGCCGCTGTGCGGCGCGGCGCCCGCGTCGACGGCGACGCCGAGACCGGCGAGGAGCAGGACCATGGCAAGGAGGAGACCCGACCGCACAAAGCTCAGTCTAAGTACGTGCTTCTGAAGGAAGTCTGACCCTCGGGCCGAACCGGAGGCCGTGGTCGATGCGGCGCTCGTACAGCCCTGGCGGACGGCGACGATGGTGGCCGTCGGGGTTGCGCTCGTCGAGCTGCTGCTCGTCATTGCACTCGGGGTGACGCTGCTCGGCTCCACGGGCCATGCATCGGCAGCGACTGCCGCGAAGCACAGGGTCACGCACCACCGTGCGCCGGCGCGCGTCCTGCCGCGCGGCAAGACCCGGATCCTGATCCTGAACGGCAACGGCCGCAGCGGCGCCGCCGGCGAAGAGGCCACCATCGTGCGGTCGATGGGCTATCGCATCGCCGCGGTCGGCAACGCCGCCCGCTCGGACTACGGCCGCAGCACGGTGCTTTACCCCCAGGGGCGCACCCGCGAGGCGCGCCGTCTGGCGCACGACCTCGGCATCAAGCTGGTCGGCCCGCTCGACGGCGTCAGCCGGGCCAAGATGCGCGACGCCACCGTGGCGCTCATCCTCGGGCTCTAGCCAGCCAGCTCGCGGCGAGCGGATCGTTCGGGTCGAGCTCGTGCGCGCGCGTGAGAGAGTCGACCGCGGCCCGGCGCTGCCCGACGGCGAGCTGGTACTGGCCCAGTGAGCGCCATGTGATCGCGTTCTCCGGCTGGAGCCGGGTCGCGCGTGCGTAGAGGTCGAGTGCAGCCGGCACGTCGCCGAGGCGGCGCACCGCGTAGGCCCAGGCGAGCAGCGCCTCGGCCGAGAGCGGGTTGATGTCGTGCGCCTCCCGGGCCGCCACCGCGGAGCGCTGGAAGTTCGTGTCCTGGACGGCCAGGGCGTCGTCCAGCTTCCGGTCGGCGCGCCACGGCGTCGTCACCGACAGCACCGCGGCCACGGCGGCGACCGCGATCCCGAGCGCGGCCACGCGCGCCCGCACCGGCTCGCGCTCCGGCCGCTCGCTCGCAGCGAGCGCACCGACGACGAGCACCGCCGGGCCGGTCAGCGCCTGGAAGTCCCAGTCGAACTCGAGCAGCGTGTGCAGCCCGTAGGCGAGCACGACGGCCGCGAGCGCATTCGTCGCCAACCCGTTGCGCTGGACCGCAGAGACGACGGCCGCGCCGGCCGACACGATGAGGGCGACGAGCAGGAGCGCCCCGACGAGCCCGAGCTCGGCCAGGAACTGGAGGGGCAGGTCATGGGGCTCGAGCGCATCGGAGCTGCTCGTCCCGAGCGCGCGGCGCGCGAGCTGGAACGTGCCGGCGCCCGAGCCGCCGAGCGGGTGGTCGCGGAAGACGTGCCACGCGTCCTTCCACCAGTGCACGCGGTCGCTGGAGCCGAGATGGAAGAAGCGCGACGGCCCGCCGTGGATCGTGAGCGGGCCGGACGAGCGGCTCGCCGCGGCGGCGATTGCGAGCACCCCGACCACCGCGACGGAGACGAGCAGCCACTTGACGACGGCGCGCGGGACGGTGACCGGGTGGCGGCGCAGCCACCACCAGACGCCCACGACGACTGCCGCCCCGACAAGCACCGCGGCGGCGTAGGCAGGTGCGTCGTGGACGCGCACATGCCGCGGCTGCTCGTCCTTGGAGACGCCCGGCAGCGCGAATGCGACCAGCGAAGCGGCGACTCCCGGCAGCGCTCCGATCGCGAGCGTCGCGAGCGTGGCCGTCCGCTCGCGCGCGAGCAGCAGCCAGAGGCCGACCGCCGCCGCGGCGACGACGAGCCCACCGCGCGAGAAGGTCAGGAGCAGCGCGACCGTGCTGCCGTAGATCAGCAGCAACCCGGCGAGGCGCGACCGCGCCGCCACCCAGAGCCCGAGCGGGAAGCCCCAGGCGGCGATCAGCGCGAACGCATTCCAGTACCCGACGGTCCCGGTCATCCGGCCCGTGCTGTCGCCCAGCGTGTCGAGCGGCGGGATCGCCTTGCCCAGGAGGCCCCAGCCGACCGCGAGCCCGGTCGCGGCCGCGAGGGCGCCGGCCACGATTCGCGGCCCCGCGAACGTGCCAACGATCGCGAAAGCGACGTAGGCGAGTGTCAGGTTCGCGTAGTCCCACGAGCGGTCGGCCTGGATCGACCACCAGAGCGAGAGCAGCGCCCACGCCGCGAGCGCCGCGAGCGAGCCCAGGAACCAGACGCCGGCCCGCCCGACGCGGGGCAGGGCGACGACGCCGAAGAGCGCGAGCGCGCCCAGCAGCCCGGCCGCGAGCACGGCCGCCGAGGCGATCAGGACGTTGCGTGGCTCGTTCGGACCGGGGCCGGTCCCGAAACGAGGACCGTTTGCACCGCCGGCGAAAAGGACACATAGCGCCAGGACGCCGGCAGCAAACCCCGCCCCAAGGCGTCCGGCAGGCGCCTGCATCGCATCGAAGCTACCATTGGCCATGGCCGTCGGCCCCGGCTTACACCCCGCTTACCTAAGCCTCACCCGACGATTACTCTGGACACTCATACTTCAGCAGTGCGCATAGCGAGGAAACGGGCCCCGCACGCCCTCGTCCTGCTCACCGCCCTGGCGACCGCTTTGTCGGCGTGTGGCTCGTCTTCCGCTGCCACGCCCTGCTGGAAGTCGGTACTGAGCGACTGGTCGAACCATCGGCTCGGGCAGACGACGTACGCGATCTCCTGCTACGACCAGGCGGTCACGAACCTCCCGCCGGACATCCGCTATTACTCGGACGCCGCGGACGCGATCCAGGCCGCCAAGCTGGCGGCGATCAACAAGCAGCAGGCGCGCCACACGGCAGGCTTCAACGGCGGCAGCTCCTCGAGCAGCGGGGGCGGCACCTCCAGCGGCGGCTCGGACAACACGGGCGGCCCGACCAGCCCGATGGTAAAGGTGCTCGGCTCGAGCTCGGCGGACAGCGTCCCGGTGCCGCTGTTGATCGTCGCGGGCCTCGCGATCCTGCTCCTCGCCGCCGGCGCGGTCGGCATTGCGAACCGCCACGTTCAGGCGCGGCGAGTGACGCCGGACGACCCGGCCGCCTGAGCCGGATTTCGCGCACGTTCCGAAGACTTTCTCTCGCGCAGCGGTCCCGCCGTCCGGGACGGTCCCTATCGTCGATCCTCCCGCTCGGGACGCCCGTAGGACGCCCGGCGACAGGCAAAATTCATATCGGGAGGTAGAGCCTTGGCGTCCGTCGACGAGATTCCCGCAGCAGCGACCCTCGATACCGCAAACCACGTCGCCGACGAGAAGGCAACGCTCGGCGTGCGCCGGTTCTTCACGATCGCCGGCCGCGACCCGTTCGAGGAGGTCGAGTGGGAGATCCGCGACGCGTTCATCCCCGGCAAGGACAAGCCGGTGTTCGAGCAGAAGGGCGTCGAGTTCCCGAAGTTCTGGTCGCAGACGGCCACGAACATCGTCGCCCAGAAGTACTTCCGCGGCCGCATGAGCTCGCCCGACCGCGAGCGCTCCGTGAAGCAGATGATCGGCCGCGTCGTCGCCACCGTCGGCACGTGGGGCCGTGACGGCGGCTACTTCGCGTCCGACGAGGAGGCCGAGACCTTCGAGGCGGAGCTGAAGGCACTCCTGGTCAACCAGTACGTCGCCTTCAACTCGCCGGTGTGGTTCAACGTCGGCTTCGAGGAGAAGCCGCAGTGCTCGCGCCTGCTTCATCCTCTCGATCGAGGACTCGATGGAGTCGATCCTCGACTGGATCCGCCGCGAGGGCGTGATCTTCCGGGGCGGCTCCGGCTCGGGCGCGAACCTGTCGAAGCTGCGCTCCTCGAAGGAGCAGCTGTCGAAGGGCGGGCACGCATCCGGCCCGGTGTCGTTCATGCGCGGCGCGGACGCGTCGGCCGGCACGATCAAGTCGGGCGGCAAGACGCGGCGCGCGGCCAAGATGGTCGTGCTCGACATCGACCACCCGGACATCGAGGAGTTCATCTGGTGCAAGGCGCGCGAGGAGGAGAAGGCGCGCGTGCTCGAGGCCGCCGGCTACGACATGTCGCTGGACTCGCCCGACTGGAGCTCGATCCAGTACCAGAACGCCAACAACTCCGTGCGCGTGACGGACGCGTTCATGGAGGCGGCCGACCGGGGCAAGGAGTGGAACCTGACCGCGCGCACCGACGGCAGCGTCGTCGAGACGCGCGACGCGCGCGAGCTGCTGCGCCAGATCGCCGAGGCGGCGTGGAAGTGCGCCGACCCGGGCGTGCAGTACGACACGACCATCAACGCCTGGCACACGCTGCCGAACACGTCGCGAATCAACGCGTCGAACCCGTGCTCGGAGTACATGTCGATCGACGACTCCGCGTGCAACCTCGCCTCGCTGAACCTGATGAAGTTCCGCCGCGAGGACGGCGAGTTCGACGTCGATGCGTTCGAGCACGCGGTCGACGTCACCTTCCTCGCGCAGGAGATCCTGGTCGGCTACTCGTCGTACCCGACGCCCGAGATCGAGGCGAACGCGAAGGCGTACCGCCAGCTCGGGCTCGGCTACGCGAACCTCGGCGCGCTGCTGATGGCGCGCGGCCTGCCGTACGACTCGGACGAGGGCCGGGCGTACGCGGCGGCGATCACCTCACTCATGACCGGGCGCGCGTACCGCAAGTCCGCGGAGATCGCGGCGCGCATGGGGCCGTTCGCCGGCTACCGGCCGAACGCGGCGCCGATGATCGGCGTGATGGCGAAGCACCGCGCGGCCGTCGGCAACATCGAGGACGCGCACGTGGTGCCGAAGGAGATGCTGACCGCCTGCCGCAAGGCGTGGGACGACGTCCTGAACCTCGGCGAGGTGCACGGCTACCGGAACGCGCAGGCCACGGTGCTGGCGCCGACGGGGACGATCAGCTTCATGATGGATTGCGACACGACGGGCGTGGAGCCCGACTTCTCGCTCGTGAAGTCGAAGAAGCTCGTCGGCGGCGGCGAGATCACGATCGTGAACAAGACGGTGCCGATGGCGCTCGACAAGCTCGGCTACGCGCCGAACGAGATCGAGGAGGTCGTCGCGTACATCGACGAGCGCAACACGATCGTCGGCGCGCCGAAGATCAAGCACGAGCACTACCCGATCTTCGACTGCGCGATCGGCGAGCGGGCCATCCACTACATGGGCCACGTCAAGATGATGGGCGCGGTCCAGCCGTTCATCT
>CAVWIN010000008.1:0-305472 GCA_963755085.1 uncultured Thermoleophilia bacterium
GTGCGTCGCGCAGCGCGGGCGCTACAGTCGTGCTCGTAGAAGCGCACCGCCTCGCCGACATACCGGCCCGCCTGCCCGAGTTCTGGCAGTCCGCCCAGCGGCGGAACGAGCGTGGCGAGCTGATCGACTTCTTCCCGTATCCCGAGTCGCTTCGCTTCGCGTACGCCGACGCGTAGCGGGGCTACGCTGCTCGCGCGCCCCCGTAGCTCAGTGGAGAGAGCAGCGGTTTCCTAAACCGCGTGCGCAAGTTCGATTCTTGCCGGGGGCATCCCGCTTGATTAGGCGCAAGACCGCTCTGTTAGGCGTGTCGCGGCCGATGCCCGAAGCCCTGCGAGTTTCCGCTCGACACCGCTGGTGTAAGCGGCTTCCTAGACCGCGTGCGCAAGTTCGATTCTTGCCGGGGGCACACTTCCCATCCATCCACTCATGGCCGGCGTCCCTTGTTGATCGGGACAACCTTCTTGTCGAGCTGAGGCTCCTTATACTGCGGCCCGTCAGTGACGTTTCTCTGGGAGGGAGAGGTCATGCTGAAGCGTTCGTTCTCGGCTCTCGTAGCTCTCGTCTTCGTTGTCGCGCTCGCCGTGACCGCAGCGGGTCAGGCGAAAGTTCGGCAGCCGACGCTGACTCCGCAGACGAGTGGCACGACGCAAGGACTGATTGCGGTGAGCCCAGTGAACCCGCGCGTTGTCTGGGCCTCAGGGCGCGGCGGCACGTTCGCCGTCACGACTGACGGTGGCGAGCATTGGCGTTCAGGAGTCGTGCCCGGCGCCGAGGCCCTGCAGTTCCGTGATGTGCAGGGGTTCAGCGAGAAGGTGGCGTACCTGATGTCGATCGGCGGCAACCCGGGCGACTTCCGGATCTACAAGACCGTGGACGGCGGCTCGACCTGGACGCTCCAGTTTCAGAACCAGAACGTCAGCGCGTTCTACGACTGCATGGCGTTCTGGACCCCGAAGCGCGGCATTGCGCACAGCGATTCGGTGAACGGAGTTTTTCCCGACCTGCGGACAACTGACGGCGCGACGTGGGAAGACATCAGCGGCAACATGCCTCCCGCCCTTCCCGGGGAATCTTCGTTCGCGTCGAGCGGCACGTGCGCTGCAACGCAAGGCGGGCAGAACGCGTGGATTGCAACCGGAGTAGCGTCGATCGCCCGCGTGCTCGCTACCAGAGACGGCGGGGACACCTGGAACGCCTACGACACGCCGCTCGTGAGCTCCCCGAGTGCGGGTGCGTTCACGGTGGCGTTTCGCGATCCGTGGCACGGCATCGTCGGCGGAGGCGATCTGGATCCAGCGGACCCCAATAACGCGCGAACCGCGAGCTCCAGCGACGGCGGAAAGACGTGGACGTTGACGAATCCGCCGCCCGTAACAGGCGCGATATACGGCCTGAGCTATGTGGGCGGAGCGGATGCCGACGGACGCCCCGTTGTGATCACCGCCAACGACGGTGGGGCGGCGTGGACGCCGGACGAGGGGACGACGTGGTTCGCGCTTCCGGGCGTGACGGGTTACTGGGCTGTGGCCTTTGCGACTCCGAACGCCGGCTGGTTCGTAGGGACCGGCGGCCGAATTTTGAAGATCAGTTTTTGAACTGACAGGCGAGGACACCCGCCGACCCTCGCCTGGCACCAGGGTTGGACGGTGGCGCCATTTGAATCCGGGGTGCTCGCCGCGGTGCCGGTCGGCGGCGAGCTCGATCGCGAGCGGGAGGCCGTCGAGACGGCGGCAGACCGCCTCGATCGTCGGGCTGGGCGCCAGGTCTCTCCCGACCCCTCGAGCCCGTTCCAGGAACAGCGTCTCCGCATCGTGCGGACGCAGCGGCTCGAGTGGGTACTCATGCTCTCCTGAGATCCTCAGCGGCGCTCGGCTCGTCACGATCACGCGCAACCCATCGGAGGCGGCGAGGAGCGGCGCAAGCCCAGTCGCGGCGGCGAGCACGTGCTCGAAGTTGTCGAGCAGCAACAGCAGCCGATTCCCCCGCAGATAGCCGAGAAAGTCATCGCGAGCAGGCAGCGTCCGGGCCATCTCCGGCACGACGAGCTCAGGATCTGTCAGGCTCGCGAGAGGAACCCAGAACACTCCGTCCGAAAACGCCCCGACTAACTCGCCGGCTACCTGAAGCGCGAGGCGAGTCTTACCCGTCCCGCCCGCGCCGGTGACGGTCACGAGCTGCGGCCCTTCGGTGAGCATCGTGAGGAGTTGCCCGAGCTCCTCGTCCCTGCCCAGAAGAGGGCTCGCCGTGATCGGAAGGTTCGTCGCATCAAGCGTTCGAAGCGGAGGGAAGTCAGTGCGTCCGAGCTGATAGAGGCGTTCGGGCGCGGTCAGGTCCTTCAGGCGATGAAACTCCGAGATCACGGAGATCAGAGTCGCCGTCGATCAGATCACGCGTCGTCTGAGAGATCACCACTTGCCCCCCATGGGCGGCCGCCGCGATCCGCGCAGCCCGGTGGACGTCCATTCCCACATACCCCTCAGCTGCGACTAGCGGCTCACCGGTATGAACTCCGATGCGCACGCTGACCGGGCCACCGGCGAGGCCGTCCTGCCCTTCGCTCGCCGCCTCAACAGCATCTCCGGCCCGCGCGAACGCGTAGAAGAATGCATCACCCTGCGTGTCCACCTCGATGCCGCCGCGCTTCGCGAAGGCGGCCCGCAGGATCCTGCGATGTTCCGCCAGAACGTCGGCGTACACGTCGCCGAGGTCGGTCAGGAGGGACGTCGACCCCTCGATATCCGTGAAGACGAGGGTGACGGTTCCGGAAGGGAGATCGCGCACTCGGCTCAATGATGAGACGAGGCGCACAGCTTCGCTAGGGCGCTGGCGCATTTACTGGCGCGCACTCGGGCAAGTGCCGGCCTTTTGCCTGCAAATGGAGTTTCCGCCCTCTGGTTCCTAAACCGCGTGCGCAAGTTCGATTCTTGCCGGGGGCACCCCGCACCAGGCGGCCTGGGTCGCCGCTGCGCGTGACGACCAGGACGTCCCCCGTTCGAGGGATGTCCGTAAAGGGGCTGTAAGTTGCCTGTAAGTGTTCGTCCCCTCGACGATTGAACGCGCCGCGGTGCGGCTGATACTGGGTGCGGCAGAGTTCAGTTCGAGTAGGGGAGACTCACATGAAGCGGATGCTGTTTGTGCTCGCGGTCGTGGCCGTCGCGGTGCCGTTTACGGCGCTTGCAGCGGGTCCCGGCACCACCGACGGGAAGAGCCCGGCGCAGGCCTGCAAGGGGGAGCAGACGGCCATGGGCGCCGATGCGTTCAACGCGATGTACGGCACGAACGCGAGCAAGTCGAACGCGTTCGGGAAGTGCGTGGCGAAGAAGGCGACCCAGCGCGCGAAGTCGCAGTCGAACGCCGTCTCGGCCTGCCGCGCCGAGCAGGCCGACACTACGTTCGCCGACAACCATGGCGGCAAGACCTTCGACCAGTTCTACGGCACCGGGAAGAAAGGCAACGACGCGTTCGGCAAGTGCGTCTCGTCGAAAGCGAAGGCGGCGAACGACACGGCCGACGCCGCCGTGCTTGACGCGGTCAAGCAATGCCGCGCCGAACGCGCGACCGACCCGGCCGCGTTCAAGACCAAGTACGGCAAGAACCGCAACAAGGCCAACGCGTTCGGCAAGTGCGTCTCGCAGGCCGCGAAGGCGAACGCACAGCAGAACAAGCAATCGACGACGCCCTAGCGCGCTCGGGTGGGAGAGACACGCGACGGGGCGCCTCGAGGCGCCCCGTCGCGCTACCGGCGCGGCATTGACGCGCCCGCTAGCCCATCACACAGTTCGCATATGGCGCGGCAACGGGGACGCGGTCACGGTGATCCGGGAGACCTTCTCAGTACTGGCGTTGGAATCGCCGGTTCCAATAGGATGGATCGCGTCGTTGTTCATGGGCTCGCCTGCCTCGAACGACGTGGCACTGCGTCGCCACGTCCCGTTGTGGCGCCAGCAGCCGCCGTCTACGCGGTAACGGCATGACCCGGCTCCTCCGACTCATTGTGCTCGCCGCCCTAGGCGCGGCGCTTGCGGCGGCGCCGGCCGTCGCCGACGGAACAACACCTTCGCCGGCGACCACAACGACAACCGCCACGACCTCGACATCGACGATGCCTCAACTGGCTCCGACTGTCTCGAAGTCCGCGAAGGCGACCGGACGTTCCCGCAACGCTCAGGCCACGGTCCCTGTCGAGACGGTCTTCCCGGCGGCGGGCCAGCTACTCGTGCGCGCAGTACCCGCGCGGAGTTCGCCGAACCCGAAGGCGCGGGTGATCAAGGTGATGACCCAGTTCCGCGATGACTACCGGATCCAGGAGATCTTCGCCGTAGCGGCTCGGACCGGCACGAATCATCGCCCCTGGTACAAGATCAGCATCCCGATGCGGCCGAACGGGACGATGGGCTGGATCCCGGCCGGTAGCGTTTCGCTTACGCCGACCGTCGGCGAGATCAACGTCCACCGCAACACGCGTACGATCGACCTCTTCTGGCACAGTAAGCGCGTGTGGCACGGGGTCGTCGCAATCGGCGCTCCCGGGATGGAGACGCCGCTCGGCCACTACTACGTGGCCGCACGTTTTGTCCCCTACCAGGACCCGTTCCTGGGGGTGTTCGCCGTCGAGACAAGCGGCTACTCGAAGCTGACCGAGTGGCCGGGGGGCGGCTGGTTCGGGATCCATGGCACCAGCATGCCGCAGCTGCTGGGGCAGGCTGTGTCACACGGCTGCATTCGCGTGTCGAACCTGACCGCGACGAAGCTGCGCCGGTACGCGCCGCTCGGCACGCCGATCGTGATTACGGATTGATCGAGGCGAGCGTGCGGAGGGCGACGTCGCCTTCCGCCGCAAGGAATGAGCCGTCGGGGCTGCTCCGCTGGATGCGCGTCGTCGAGCTGCTGATCGGGTCGCCGCGGCGGAGCTGCCGCCACCCGCCGCCTGGCGCCTGGGCGATCGAAACACGGTGGAAGCGGTAGAGAAAGCCGTTGCACATGCCGGCCGTTCCACCGTCCCAGCTTTCGGCCGTGGCAATCGGTGCCCAGCGGCCGTGGCTTGCAGGCATGTGGATCGGCTTCGAGACGGGGGATCCGTTCAGCCAGACGCGCCACCAGTTCGCACGACCGCGCATCTCGAGAACGGCGACTCGCGACGACTTCCCCATCGGGAGGTCGCTCGCGAGCTGATGGTAGGTCGGCTGTTCGTTCGGCAGCGTCAACTCGTAGTAAAGGTCGTTACCCGTCAGTTCCGGGAAGCCGCTCGAACCAACCTGGAGCCACTCATCGGCGCCGTTTGGCCCCTGGCCGGGCCCGCCAACCCCGACCCAGCCTGCCACGTGGCCCTTGAGGATGTCGAAGCCGCCGAGTGGCGTCACCGTCGCCGCGATCCCGAACGCTGGCGACGTTGCGGCAAGACCGGCATAGCTGTAGCCGCCGGAGCCGCAGGCGAACGCTGAGGCCGCGCTGAACAGGAGGCCCGCGACGGCGACCGACGCCACCGTCAGGAGCTTTGCGGTGCCAGTCTTCATGAGGGATGGGGAGGCGATCTGGCTCGTAGATCGACGCGCCACCGCTCGCTCGCCTCCCTCGAACGCGTGATTCCGTCACGGAGCCCCGGTCAGGTCGGGCCCTTGAGCCTCTGGCGGACCACACCCCGCCATGGACCTCGGCAAGGAGCTCCTATTCCCGCGTTCCTTGTCGTCGAGGCCGTCCGCTTTCGAGAACGGTCGGCGGTGACGCTCGGGGAAAGAGACGGGGTTAGTCCCAAAGGACAGGTCCGACTAGACCAACGACCGGGTCCCGGCTGAGAGGCCGGGACTAAGACCTGAGTAGACAGCCAGTAGTGCGGGTCGGGACGTCCCCTGCCCGTGCGCCGACTTGAGGGGTGGGGTGGCCAACAATGAGTGCAAAGTGGACTGAGTTTCGCCGGCGAAAGAGCCGTCGGTGGTGGTTGACGGGAGCGACAGTCGTTGCCGTCGCCGTGTTTGGCGTCATGTTTGTGGCGGCGTCAGGAGCGGTCATCAACGGATTCGAAGGCAACGACGGAAACCTCGTCGTCGACACGTCCGGCAATACCGATTGGGCGAGCTTTCCGATCAACTGCGCAACGGGCACAGGCTGCTCGCTGGACACGCCGAGCGGAAGCTCGGATAACTCGTTTACGCAAGGCACTCACGAAGACGATCCGAACGTAACCATCGCGACCGGGTCGATCCCGCCCAACAAGAACGACCTCACGCGCTCGTACATGTGGAGCACGGTCAACGGCGGGAAGAACTACCTCTACCTCGCCTGGGAACGCCTGGTCAACACCGGTAGCGCCAACATCGATTTCGAGCTCGACCAGAACTCCACGTCTGGTTGGACTTCCTCGACGACCGGGCCTGTGACGATCAACCGCACCGAGGGCGACCTCCTCGTCACCTATGACTTCGGCGGAAGCGGCACGCCCGACATCGGGGTGCTCACATGGCTCACCTCGAGCAACCCGGCCAACTCCAGCAGCGACTGCGAAGCCAGCGGCGCGAAGCTCCCGTGCTGGGGGGACCGCGTGGATGCCACAGCCTCCGGGTTTGCCGAAGCGGCCGTAAACTCGGCTCCCGTCACCGATCAGTTCTTGTCGTCGACGCCGAACAATGTCGATACCGGCCTGTTCGGCGAGGCTGCGATCAACCTCTCGGATATCCCGGGCGGTCCGTTCAGTCAGAACACCTGCAAGGCGTTCGGCACGGAGTTCGTCAAGAGCCGCTCGTCGGGCTCGTCGATCGATTCCGAGCTGAAGGATTTCATCGCGCCCGGCCCGATCCACATCAGCAACTGCGGATCGCTGACCGTCAAGAAGCAGACGGTCGGCGGCACTGGATCGTTCTCGTTCACCGGTGGCGGTCCGAACGGCATCTCGCTGCCGTCCGGTTTCTCGGCCTTTAACCTCGACACGAGCTCGAATAACCCGGCCGGCCGGTCATTCGATGGTTTCGAGCCCGGCCACACGTACACGGTCGGTGAGGGCTCACTGCCTGCGGGATGGTCGTTCAGCGGCGCCACCTGCGTGGACGACGCAACGCACGGTCAGGTTGGCACCCTGAATGGGCAGCAGGAAAGCATCAGCCTGGACGTCAACCAGAGCGTCACCTGCACGTTCACGAACACCAAACAGCCCACCTTGACGGTCAACAAGATCCTTGTCCCGGCCCAGGACGCCGGCATGTTCAACCTGCAGATCGACGGCAACACGGCGGGCACGGGAGCGAACGTCGGTGACGGCGGTACGACCGGCGTGGTCGTCGTCGGCGTCGGCTCACACAACGTCGGCGAGACCGCCGGTACGGGGACAGACCTCGGCAAGTACGCCTCGACGATCGGCGGCGACTGCGCTGCCAATGGCTCGGTGACCCTCGCCGCCGGCGAGAACAAGGTCTGCACTATCACCAACCGGCGCAAGCCGACCTTGACGGTCACCAAGACGGTCGTTCCGGCGAACGACCCGGGCAAGTTCAACCTCCAGATCGACGGCCAGACGGCGGGCACGGGGGCGAACGTCGGCGACGGCGGCTCGACAGGCCCGGTCATCGAGGACGTCGGCTCAGACCACACCGTGGGAGAAGCGGCGGGGACCAGCACGAGCCTCGCCGGCTACCTGCAGGTGATCGGCGGCGACTGTGCCACCGACGGCACCGTGCACCTCAACGCAGGGGACAACAAGGTCTGCACGATCACGAACACCAGGAAGGCGACGATCATCGTCAAGAAGCACATGATCGGCGGAACCGCCACGTTTGCCTTCACCGGTCATCCCGCGGGCTCGATCGGCCAGGACAACGGCACGATCCAGGAGACCGTCGCTCCCGGCCAGCAGTACGTCGCGACCGAGACGCCAACGGCCGGTTGGGATCTCACGAGCATCACCTGCGACAACGCCAACGGGACCGGCAACCTCGTCGCCGGCACCGCGACGTTCAACCCGACTGCGGGTCAGACCATCACCTGCACCTACACGAACACCAAGCAGGCGACGATCACGGTCAAGAAGGTCACCGACCCGGCGGGTGCTCAGCAGTCGTTCGGGTTCTCGGGCGACATCACGGCCTCGCTGTCGGACGGCCAGTCGGCCAACAGTTCGGTTGCTCCGGGCACCTACCACGTGACCGAGGCGGCGACCGCCGGCTGGGATCTGACCGACATCAGCTGCGACAACGCCAACTCCAGCGGGAACAAGGCCACCGGCGTCGCGACCTTCGTGGTCACCGCCGGCCAGCACGTGACCTGCACCTACACGAACACCAAGCAGGCGACGATCACGGTCAAGAAGGTCACCGACCCGGCGGGTGCTCAGCAGTCGTTCGGGTTCTCGGGCGACATCACGGCCTCGCTGTCGGACGGCCAGTCGGCCAACAGTTCGGTTGCTCCGGGCACCTACCACGTGACCGAGGCGGCGACCGCCGGCTGGGATCTGACCGACATCAGCTGCGACAACGCCAACTCCAGCGGGAACAAGGCCACCGGCGTCGCGACCTTCGTGGTCACCGCCGGCCAGCACGTGACCTGCACCTACACGAACACCAAGCAGGCGACGATCACGGTCAAGAAGGTCACCGACCCGGCGGGTGCTCAGCAGTCGTTCGGGTTCTCGGGCGACATCACGGCCTCGCTGTCGGACGGCCAGTCGGCCAACAGTTCGGTTGCTCCGGGCACCTACCACGTGACCGAGGCGGCGACCGCCGGCTGGGATCTGACCGACATCAGCTGCGACAACGCCAACTCCAGCGGGAACAAGGCCACCGGCGTCGCGACCTTCGTGGTCACCGCCGGCCAGCACGTGACCTGCACCTACACGAACACCAAGCAGGCGACGATCACGGTCAAGAAGGTCACCGACCCGGCGGGTGCTCAGCAGTCGTTCGGGTTCTCGGGCGACATCACGGCCTCGCTGTCGGACGGCCAGTCGGCCAACAGTTCGGTTGCTCCGGGCACCTACCACGTGACCGAGGCGGCGACCGCCGGCTGGGATCTGACCGACATCAGCTGCGACAACGCCAACTCCAGCGGGAACAAGGCCACCGGCGTCGCGACCTTCGTGGTCACCGCCGGCCAGCACGTGACCTGCACCTACACGAACACCAAGCAGGCGACGATCACGGTCAAGAAGGTCACCGACCCGGCGGGTGCTCAGCAGTCGTTCGGGTTCTCGGGCGACATCACGGCCTCGCTGTCGGACGGCCAGTCGGCCAACAGTTCGGTTGCTCCGGGCACCTACCACGTGACCGAGGCGGCGACCGCCGGCTGGGATCTGACCGACATCAGCTGCGACAACGCCAACTCCAGCGGGAACACGGCCACCGGCGTCGCGACCTTCGTGGTCACCGCCGGCCAGCACGTGACCTGCACCTACACGAACACCAAGGTCGGATCGATCACCGTTGTGAAGACCGCCGTCGGCGGAAACGACTCGTTCTCCTTCACGACCTCGACCAACCTCGCTCCGGCGGCGCTTCGCTCTCCAGACCGTCAACGGCACGGCGCAGAAGGTCTACAACGACCTCCTGCCGGGCACGTACACCGTGACGGAGAACGACACGCCCGGCTGGAAGTTCATGAGCCTCAACTGCACCGACCAGAACGGGGTCTCGACGAACGATCAGACGGCGACGATCGTTCTGGCCGCCGATGAGGACGTGATCTGCACCTACACGAACGCGAAGCTCGGCTCGATCGAAGTCGTGAAGCACACCAACGGTGGCGATGGGACGTTCGCGTACGCCGGCAGCGGCGACGGCGTCGACTCGAGCTTCCAGATCGCGACATCGAGCGGCACCGGCGCAAAGGCCTTCGACGGCCTGGCAGCGGGCTCGTACTCGATCACCGAGAGCCAAATGCCTGCTGGTTGGCAGTTCGACAGCCTCGACTGCGGTGATGCCAGCGGCGTCTCGACCAACGAGAGGACGGCGACGATCGCGCTGGCCGCCGGCGAGAACGTCACCTGCACGTACACGAACTCGAAGCTCCCGACGATCAAGGTGATCAAGACGCTCGTCCCGTCGACCGACGATGGCACGTTCAACTTCGCGATCGACGGACAGACGTTCGACAACGGCGGCGACGGCTATGGAGACGGTGGCCACACCGACGCGATCTCGGTCGGGCTCGGCGACCACACGGTCTCCGAGACCGGCAACGGCCCGACGCAGAACGCCGACTACGTGTCGAGCTTCGTCTGCACGAGCGGCGAGTCGCAGGTCGCGGCCGGCAACGGAACCACGATCGGCCTGTCGAACCTCCAGGCCGGTGAGGATGTCGTCTGCACGTTCACGAACAGCAGGCGGCCGACGATCACGGTCAACAAGGTGGTACTTCCGTCGACTGACCCCGGGACGTTCGACTTCACGATCGACCCGGGCGAGGGCCAGTTGCTGCTCGACAACCACAACAGCGGCTATGGGAACGGCGGCTCGACCGGCCAGGTCAACGTGACGACCGGCGACCACACGATCACAGAGTCGGGCCACGGCAACACCAGCGCGTCCGATTACGCGAGCGCGTGGAGCTGTAGCACGAAGCAGTCCGGAAGCGGAACTGCAATCAGCCTTTCGAACCTGCAATACGGCGACCAGGTGGTCTGTACCTTCACGAACACGAGGCTCGCCACGCTGATCGTCAAGAAGGTCGTCGACAACAGCAACGGCGGCGGCTCGAAGCAGCCTGGCGACTTCACGATCCACGTCAGCACGGCCGGCCTCGATCTGCCCAATAGCCCGAAGCCCGGTTCGAGCTCCGGCACGACGTACGGGCACCTGCTGCCGGGCACGTACAAGGTGAGCGAAGACCCGGTCTCCGGCTACAGCTTGACGGGAATCAGCGGCTGTCTGGCGGACGGCTCGATCATCCTCGCGGCCGGTCAAACTGCCACCTGCACGCTCACCAACACGAGCGCGGCGCCGCCGCCGCCTCCGCCGCCGCCGCCGCCGGCACCGAAGGTGGACATCCAGATCACGAAGAAGGCGACGCCGAACCCTGCAACGCTCGGTAACCGCGTGACCTGGACGATGGTGGTCACCAACAACGGCCCCGACGGCGCGACCGGCGTCACCGTGGCCGATCCGCTCCCGGCCGGCACGAGCTTCGTCTCGGTGGCGACCTCACAGGGGTCGTGCACCGGCGGCGCGCTCATCAGCTGCCAGCTCGGAAGCATGCCGGTCGGCACGTCGGTGACGATCACGCTCGTCACGAGGGCCACCGCGACCGGGACGCTCACGAACACGGCCACCACGGTCGCGAACGAGCCGGAGACGAACTCGGCCAACAACACGGCGACCGCCTCGACCGTCGTGAAGGGAGCATTCGTTCCGAAGGTCGTGTACTGCACAGCGCTGGTCGTGTCGCCGAAGTCGATCTTCGTCGGCAGGCGGAGCCTTCTGACGATGAAGGTCTCCCAGCACGGCAAGGCAGTGGCAGGGATCCGCGTGCGGATCAAGGGGTCGACGGTCAGCATCGTGACCAAGCCCTCGAACAGCAGGGGCCTGATCGGACAGCATGTTCAGCCGAAGAAGGCCGGGATCCTGGTGTTCACTCCGATCGCCAAGAAGAGCTGCAGCAACCCGAGAATCGGAGTGATCGGTGTACTCACGCCGCCGGTGACCGGGTAGCGGAGACACAAGGGCTGGTGCACGACGTGCATCCGTAACCGCACCACGAGCACGACTGGACGGGCCTCACGGCCCGTCCAGTCGTTGGTCGTCGATCGGGCCCTCGACAGCGCGAAGGAATGAACCGGACTCTCGGCGTGGTCTGTGTTCGGTTCAAGTGCAATCCCTGAGCCGCGAACCCCGGGCTGACCGCGCGCCAGGTGGCGAGGGTCAGGCACCGCCTGACTGCGCTTACGCGCCGGCCAGGGCCGCATTGCGCGTCCCACGTCCGGCGCAGCATCGCCCGCGGCGCGAAGCGCCCGGCGAAGGTGAGGAAGCTGTAAGAGCGGGCCGACCACGTCGACCGTGCGACCACGGTCGTAGGCGCGAAGCGCCGGCCGGTACGGCAGACCTCGTCGGGCTGCAGGTGTGGGAACCGGCGCTCGGGTGCCTCGCTCCCCGCGACCGCCCGAGAACTAGGTAGCTGATGAAGCCCGGCGCTGACCGGCAGTCATCGCGCACGCTTCGTGCGAGCGCGGCAGTTCGATACCGGAGCCCGACCGGCGCAACTCCTCGGCGAGGGCCTCCGAGAAGCTGAGCACGAATGCCTTGCTCGCCGCGTACGCGGCGAAGTAGGGCATCGGCTGGAACGCCATCTGGGAGGCGACGTTGATCACGCCCCCACGTCGCCGCTCAACCATGGCCGGGAGCAGCCCGCGCGTCAGCGCGACGACGGCCTCCACGTTGAGACGCACGAGGTCGCGCTCGCGTTCCGGCGGCACCCCGGTGAAGGGGCCGTAGATCGCGAGGCCCGCGTTGTTCACGAGCAGCTCGACCTCACGCTCGCCAGCGTTCCTCAGCAGCATGTCGACGCCTTCGGTGGTCGAGAGGTCGGCCACCAGCGGCTCCAGTCGCCCACCGTCCCGCTCGACCTCGTCGGCGAGGGCGCGCAGGCGGTCCTCGCGGCGCGCCACGGCCAGCACCGGGTACCCGCGGTCGGCGAGCGCGCGGGCGAACTCCCGGCCCAGCCCGGACGAGGCGCCCGTGACCACCGCCCAACCCCGCCGCCCGTTCACACCGTGTCCTTTTGTCTGCCGTTGGGTGCTCGACTGCCCCATCTTCCTCAGCTCCGATCCTGTTCTCGTCGTGCCCGTTTCGGCCGCATGCTACGACGTCGCCCTCTGCTGCCCGGCGAGGCGCGCCTCGGCGAGCGGGGTCTGCTCCAGCTGCTCGTTCTCGCAACCGCCGGCGTCGCCCAGCACATCGCGTCGGCCGTCGCGCCTGAGCCGTCCCGTCCGCTGGACAGGCAACGCGCCGGAACGCTAGACGGCTTGCCACGCGGACTCGCGCGTCACGCATCCCCACTTCGGGGGTGTCGCTCCGTGACGAAATCGACGATCTCCGTCCTGTCACCCGAAAGGAGACCCCCAATGGTCCGTCACGCCCCTCTCTTGATCGCCCTCGTCACGCTCGCCGTCGCGGCGAGCGCTGCGTCTGCCTCCAAGGGCGGGTCCGGCGCCGGCACGACTTCGTCGAGCATCGCCATCGCGTCCGTTAACGGCACGACGATGGCCGCCTCGACGCAATCGCCGACCTTGAAGCTCGGCGACAGCCTGAAGTTCGCCACGACCGTCGGATCGACGGCCGGCTACGAGTACCCGATGGTCGATCTGCAGTGCTACCAGGACGTGAACGGCGACGGCAAGGTCGACACGAGCCTGCTCGGCCCCGACGTCGTCTTCACCTCGCTCGACACGCCCGACGCCACGTTCACGCTCGGCGGTTACTCGTCGATCTGGACGCTGCGCGGCGGCGGGCCCGCAACCTGTCTCGCGAACCTCGACGCCTACGGCTGGAAGGGCGGGAAAGAGTCGATCCGGGTTCTGGCCGGCACCGGAAACTGGCTCGCCGCCGGTTAGCGACAGCTAAATCGTCCCCGACCGCTACTCCTCATTCGAAGAAGGCCCGGATCCTCGATGATCCGGGCCTTCTGCCGTGCGACCTCCGGCGTAGCTCGGCTTCAGCGCCTTTTCATGATGAAGTGCCAAGTCGCGGAGCCGGTGTCGCTTGCGCTGGTCCTCGAGACACCATTCACGCGACCAATCACCTCGACGCTCCCAATCCTGGGCAGCGCCGTGCGGCCGACCTTGCTCGGGCGAAGAGTGACCTTCGTTGCCCGATTCGCTCGTAGCCTCGCGGATGCGGTGGCAATCACCACGAGCTTGTCGGCGGCAGCGCCGGTGAGGTTCGGCTGAACGGCCCGCGCCGGAACCAGCGCGACAGTCGTAGTGCTGCACGATCGCCGGCAGGTAACAACCTCGACGAATCTCCCGTTCAGCATGTCCTTGATCGTCTGCTTCGTCGAGACGTTGACTACTAGGAGGGAAGACACCCGCGCCGCAGCGCCGGTCCCGACCATAGCCATGGCGACGAGCCCGACCGACCCCAACAGCACGACGCCAAGGACGATGCGCCTTCTAATTCGATACCCGGTGCTCATAACGACCCCTTTGTATTGATCGGTCAGAGAATCTAGCTAGCCGCTACCGAGACGGGAGGGCCCGGCTGTTGCCGGGCCCTCCGCGTCATCGTCGTTCGACTGCCGTCGTTTCGTTAACTCCTACGGCAGGATGTCCCAGAACACGTAGTTCGCGATCGCTCTGGCGGTCTTGCTGTCCGCCGACGTGCCCGGCGTGAACA
This sequence comes from uncultured Thermoleophilia bacterium, assembly GCA_963755085.1. GTDB lineage: Bacteria > Actinomycetota > Thermoleophilia > Gaiellales > Gaiellaceae > JACVRM01. The sequence continues at coordinate 14,304 of CAVWIN010000008.1, forward strand.
GGCCGCTGTCTCCCGCGCTATTGAAGGAGGCAGCCTGCTGCTGGGCGGTCTTGATTGCGTTTACGTTCGTCCCGCAGTACGCGGCCTCCCAGGCGGCGAACGCTGCCGCTGCTCGGCACGGTGCCGAACGCAGCTGCGTTCAGCTCGGCCGCGATCAGCTGCTGCAGGAGCTGCATCCTCGCCTGGTCGAGCGCGGACCGCTTCTGGCTCCGGTGGACGTCTTGGAGATGTCGCTCCAGAAGGCGCCCATCAGCTTGCCGAGGGTGTCGATCGGCCTGACCGCAGAGGCGTCGTGTCGCCGATACCGCCACTCCGGCAACACCCGCCGAAGTCGTGCCCGAAGCCGGTGCCGCCGAACCAGGCGATATTCGCCAGCTGCGGGTGCGTGGCCCAGAAGCCCTGCGTGCGGGTCACGCCCTGACCGGTGTTCTCGAACACACAGGTGACCGTGTCGCCGTTCTTCAGGGTGATAGTGGCGGTCTGCGTGTTCAGGTCGCCGACGCCTGTGCTGCCACCGCTACCGGTGACCGTGCAGTTGAACGGCGTGGTCGGGATCAGTGGAGCCACCGATTCCGGTGAGCACCCAGCCGAGCGGCACGAGCTCCTTCACCGAGTACGAGCCGGCATTGAGCGGCGTCTGGGTGTTCTGACTGGCCGCCACCCAACGAGAAGCCGATGTAGCCCGTCCCTGTCGTCTGGAAGGAGAACATCGTCGATGTGGTGGTCCCCTTGACGATCTTCTGGACGATGATCGTTCCGGGGATGGTCGTTGTTGGTCAGCGTGCAGGTCTTGTTCTGACCGACCGCCACCGTGACCACTCCAGAGCTGTTGCAGTCACCGGAGAAGCCGTCGAAGTGGTACCCGGAGGGGCCACCCGTCTCCGACGCGGTGAACGAGCCCGCGTTGACGGTGTAGGTCGTCCCGGTCTCCGAGCCCGCCTGCGGCGAACCCGTGACCTCGTTCGCACCCGACTTCAGGTGGATCGACCAGGCCGACGCCAACGCCGTGCCACCGTTGTCGTTGATCACATGCTTGATCACCTTCACGGTCGGCGCGATGTCGTTGTTGGTCAGCGTGCACGTCTTGTTCTCACCGACCGCCACCGTGACCACTCCAGAGCTGTTGCAGTCACCGGAGAAGCCATCGAAGTGGTAACCCGACGGCGCACCCGTCTCCGACGCGGTGTACGTACCCGCCGGAACCGTGTACGTCGTCCCGGTCTCCGAACCCGCAGCCGGCGACCCGCTCACTTCAGCAGGCGTCGAGTTCTGCAGGTGGATCGACCAGTCGGCCGCCACGTTCGTGCCACCGTTGTCGTTGATCACATGCTTGATCACCTTCACGGTCGGCGCGATGTCGTTGTTGGTCAGCGTGCACGTCTTGTTCTCACCGACCGCCACCGTGACCACTCCAGAGCTGTTGCAGTCACCGGAGAAGCCATCGAAGTGGTAACCCGACGGCGCACCCGTCTCCGACGCGGTGTACGTACCCGCCGGAACCGTGTACGTCGTCCCGGTCTCCGAACCCGCAGCCGGCGACCCGCTCACTTCAGCAGGCGTCGAGTTCTGCAGGTGGATCGACCAGTCGGCCGCCACGTTCGTGCCACCGTTGTCGTTGATCACATGCTTGATCACCTTCACGGTCGCCGCGATGTCGTTGTTGGTCAGCGTGCACGTCTTGTTCTCACCGACCGCCACCGTGACCACTCCAGAGCTGTTGCAGTCACCGGAGAAGCCATCGAAGTGGTAACCCGACGGCGCACCCGTCTCCGACGCGGTGAACGAACCCGCGTTGACGCGTGTAGGTCGTGCCCGTCTCCGAGCCCGCCTGCGGCGAACCCGTGACCTCGTTCGCACCCGACTTCAGGTGGATCGACCAGTCGGCCGCCACGTTCGTGCCACCGTTGTCGTTGATCACATGCTTGATCACCTTCACGGTCGGCGCGATGTCGTTGTTGGTCAGCGTGCACGTCTTGTTCTCACCGACCGCCACCGTGACCACTCCAGAGCTGTTGCAGTCACCGGAGAAGCCATCGAAGTGGTAACCCGACGGCGCACCCGTCTCCGACGCGGTGTACGTACCCGCCGGAACCGTGTACGTCGTCCCGGTCTCCGAACCCGCAGCCGGCGACCCGCTCACTTCAGCAGGCGTCGAGTTCTGCAGGTGGATCGACCAGTCGGCCGCCACGTTCGTGCCACCGTTGTCGTTGATCACATGCTTGATCACCTTCACGGTCGCCGCGATGTCGTTGTTGGTCAGCGTGCACGTCTTGTTCTCACCGACCGCCACCGTGACCACTCCAGAGCTGTTGCAGTCACCGGAGAAGCCATCGAAGTGGTAACCCGACGGCGCACCCGTCTCCGACGCGGTGTACGTACCCGCCGGAACCGTGTACGTCGTCCCGGTCTCCGAACCCGCAGCCGGCGACCCGCTCACTTCAGCAGGCGTCGAGTTCTGCAGGTGGATCGACCAGTCGGCCGCCACGTTCGTGCCACCGTTGTCGTTGATCACATGCTTGATCACCTTCACGGTCGGCGCGATGTCGTTGTTGGTCAGCGTGCACGTCTTGTTCTCACCGACCGCCACCGTGACCACTCCAGAGCTGTTGCAGTCACCGGAGAAGCCATCGAAGTGGTAACCCGACGGCGCACCCGTCTCCGACGCGGTGTACGTACCCGCACGGAACCGTGTACGTCGTCCCGGTCTCCGAACCCGCAGCCGGCGACCCGCTCGACTTCAGCAGGCGTCGAGTTCTGCAGGTGGATCGACCAGTCGGCCGCCACGTTCGTGCCACCGTTGTCGTTGATCACATGCTTGATCACCTTCACGGTCGGCGCGATGTCGTTGTTGGTCAGCGTGCACGTCTTGTTCTCACCGACCGCCACCGTGACCACTCCAGAGCTGTTGCAGTCACCGGAGAAGCCATCGAAGTGGTAACCCGACGGCGCACCCGTCTCCGACGCGGTGTACGTACCCGCCGGAACCGTGTACGTCGTCCCGGTCTCCGAACCCGCAGCCGGCGACCCGCTCACTTCAGCAGGCGTCGAGTTCTGCAGGTGGATCGACCAGTCGGCCGCCACGTTCGTGCCACCGTTGTCGTTGATCACATGCTTGATCACCTTCACGGTCGCCGCGATGTCGTTGTTGGTCAGCGTGCACGTCTTGTTCTCACCGACCGCCACCGTGACCACTCCAGAGCTGTTGCAGTCACCGGAGAAGCCATCGAAGTGGTAACCCGACGGCGCACCCGTCTCCGACGCGGTGAACGAACCCGCGTTGACGCTGTAGGTCGTGCCCGTCTCCGAGCCCGCCTGCGGCGAACCCGTGACCTCGTTCGCACCCGACTTCAGGTGGATCGACCAGTCGGCCGCCACGTTCGTGCCACCGTTGTCGTTGATCACATGCTTGATCACGTGCAGCGTCGGCGCGACGTCGTTGTTGGTCAGCGTGCACGTCTTGGTCTCACCGACCGCCAGCGTGACCGACACCGCTCGAGTTGCAGTCACCCGAGAAGCCGTCGAAGGCGTACCCCGAAGGAGCACCCGTCTCCGAAGCCGTGTACGTGCCAGCGCCGGCACCGTGTACAGTCGTGCCCGGCGACTCGACGCCCGGCTGCGGCGAACCCGTGACCTCGTTCGCACCCGACTTCACATGAATCGACCAATCGGCGGCCACGTTCGTGCCGCCGTTGTCGTTGATCACGTGCTTGATCACGATGCACGTCGGCGCGATGTCGTTGTTGGTCAGCGTGCAGGTCTTGTTCTCACCGACCGCCAGCGTGACGACACCGCTCGAGTTGCAGTCACCCGAGAAGCCGTCGAAGGCGTAGCCCGAAGGGGCACCCGTCTCCGACACCGTGTACGTGCCCGGCGTCGACGGTGTACGGTCGTGCCCGGCGACTCGAGCCCGCCGGCGGCGAACCCGTCGACCTCGTTCGCACGCCGACTTCACGTGGATCGACCAATTGGCGGCCACGTTCGCTGCCACCGTTGTCGTTGATCACGTGCTTGATCACGTTCAGCGTCGGCGCGATGTCGTTGTTGGTCAGCGTGCAGGTCTTGGTCTGACCGAGCGACCACGGTGACCGAGCCGCTCGTGTCGCAGTCACCGGAGAAGCCGTCGAAGGTGTACCCCGAAGGGGCACCCGTCTCGCGAAGCGGTGTACGTGCCCGCCGTGCAGCGTGTACGCTCGTGCCCGGCGACTCAACGCCCGGCCTGCGGCGAACCCGTGACCTCGTTCGCACCCGACTCTCGACGTGGATCGACCAATCGCCGGCCACGTTGCGTGCCGCCGTTGTCGTTGATCACATGCTTGATCGACAACGCAGCGTTCCGGTTGCGGAGGCTGTCGAGGTAGGTACAGACCCAGCTGTCGGCTTCCTTAACGTTGATGTTACGGCCGTACCGTGCGTGGTCGTAGTAGCCGAGCCGCCGTTGGCGCCAAACGGATCACCACCGTGCAGGAGACCAATCGAAGCCCCAGCCCGCCGGGATCGGCGTCTCGTTGACGAGCCCGTGTAGGCGAAGTTGCCCTGGAAGTCGAAGCCGTAGATGTTGGTGAAGACCTTGGTGTTCGCCGCACGTCCCGTCATCGACGAGCGCTGAAGTTCGTGAGCGGCGCCGGCGAGGCCGTAAGCGGGAAGCTCGTGGAGCCTTCGGCGTCGCGTCCTTGATCACCGTGATCGAGGCCGGGAAGATGACCGCGTCGCGCTCTGAGATCAGCGATCCTGGTTCCGCCGGACCCGTCGAGGCCGATCGAGCCGATGTGGTACGGCGACCCGAGATGGCGACCGCCGAGTTGCTCAGCACCCCAGTCGCTCCGGGTCGCGATGTGCGCCGCCCCACGCGATGCACCGGGTTCGCCAGTCGCGGTGAAGTTGATCGGATTCGCCGGGACTTGTCGCCGGTGGAGAACGGCGACCGCCGAGATAGCGGGGCGTCGATGCCGGTGATCGTGCCCGCCGTAGCATCGTGAAGTACGCCGGCGCGACCGGCGTCACGCCGGCACCCGTCACATGCGGATCGTGCCGGGATCGGGATGGCAGTCGCGGCACCGCGCACGGCGTGACGCCGAGGCACGGATTCGCGTTTGCGACGGTCCGGTCAAAGCGTCGTCAGGTAATCGATCGCGTGCTTGCCGCTCTTCGTCGTATCCCACTCGATAATCAGCGTGGTGCGTGCCAGCGAGCGACAGGTTGTCGATCGTCATGCGGAACGGGATGGAGTCGCCCTCGAAGTAGCTCGACTTGCTCGCACCGAGGTTGCCGTTCACCCAGTCGCTCGCAGTGGCGTCGCACCCGTCCGGCTGGTGAGGGGGCCTGACCGTTCTCGCACTGGTCGAGGTTCGACCGACGGATTCGTGTCGGTGAAGCGTCGCTCGTCGCCGTAGCGTTCCCGGAGACCGTCTGCTGCGTCGCCGTCACCGTCGTACTCGGCGACGAAGTAGATCGGCAGCGGGAAGACGTCCTTGATCGTTCCCGCTCGCGTCGGCGACGGTCGCGTCGTGTGACCACGTCTCGACCCGACGGTGTCGTTGACGACGATGTGCACCGACTCGGCGGAGCCGTGTCGGTAGCACCGACCCAGCCGGCGCCCGTGAGCGTGACCGTCGCGCCCGGGTTGTAGTCGGCCTAGTCGCTCGTGATCGTCGGGCCAGCGCCCGAGCTGAAAGCACTCGAGCCTCCGAGAGCGACGCCAGCAAGAACGAACACGAGCAACGCTCTAAAGAGCCACCTCGCGCGGATGCCTCTCCGCGCCCTACCTAACTGTCTTGCCACAGTTTTCCTCCTCCTCCGAAACTCTTCTGTCCGGTCGGCCCGAGACCACAGTCGTCCGGGGATTCGCCCGTGCCGACCAGCTTGGTTGCGTACCGGCGCACGCTAGGCAAGACATTGGTCCCTGGTGATCGCGCCTGATGTATGAAGGTCCGAGCAGTCGCTGCCTCGGACCCCCGCCGCCAGATTTCCACTTCGGGACCTCGACCTCTCCCCCACCGCATACCGGCTACGCCAGCCGCTCAGCGCACTCCAGGCCGCTGAGCGGAATTCAACCTAAACCCGTCTCAGCTGGAAGTCAATAGCCTATGTTTTCTACTGAACTCTGTACTAAAGTCAAGTCCCAGGACGTGAGGCCAGGACTGGATAGGCCGCACACTGGAGCGCGCCCGCATCGAGCCCGAGGCGAACGCGATGCAGAAGAAGCTCAGCAAGCGAACGAGCCCCGACGCCAATCCCCGGACGAGGGACGAGGGAGGGCCGCCGAAGCGGCTCTCGCTGGTGCGTCTAGGACGAGCCGGGTCGCCGGAGCGACCGACGCCCGGAGCGCAGACCTACGGGTGGTCGGCACCAGATACGCCTGGCGCGCGACGACGTTGGACCCAGAGCAGTTCGACGTAGCGCCGACGCTGCCGAATTGGACGTTGCCGTTGACCGTGTTCAGGCAGAGCCACACGGTTGCCGTCGAGACTGCAGGAGCAGCGTCGCCCTTCGGACCCTGCGGACCCTGGGCACCATCTTTGCCGTCCTGACGCTCCGGTGTCACCCTTCGCTCCGGAAGGCCCCTGCGGCCCGGCCGCGGCAGCGGGCCCAACCTCCAGTGTTCGCCAGGCCGCTGTGCGGGCTCTCGGGAGAGGCCATCTACAGTCGGCACCTCTTCTGTAGGTGGGGAAAGGCTCGTGACAACGCTAAGTACCTCGATCGAGGCGGAAGTTCACTAGACCGAGGGATCGGTGACCGCCGGACCGATGTCGAGAGTGGACGCCGCTTCCCGGCGGGATGACAGGGACGCCACCTCGAGCAGCGTCGTTCACGGTATCCGCGGACGCACGCCATCCGGCACGAGGGCGCGCCGTTGTGAGCGGCACACCGTTGGCGATATCCTCTAGACCGACGGGCAAGCTGTCGAAAGGACGATCGTGCACGGGAGCGAGATCCTGCTCTTCTTCTGCCTCGGGTGTGCGGCGCTCGCTCTCTGGGCCCTCGCCCGGTTCCCCGCGCTGGGACCGCGCCGCCCGAGGGCCGTGATCGTCGCCGTTCTCGCCGTCGTGGCGGGGTTCCCTCTTGCCGGCTCCCTCTTCGACGCAGTCGTGGGGCTCGGACGCTACGGCGGGTTCGTCGGCCTCCTCGCAGTCGTGCTGCCGATCCTCACCGCCGCGTTCTGGGTCTCGGGCTGCGTGCTGCGCATGATCGCGGAGACGCCTGGGCTTCGCAGCTAGAACGAGCCGAGGCTGTGGACGAGCCCGATCATCGGGCCGCCGAGCGACACGATGAACAGCGCGGGCAGGATCAGAATCACGAGCGGGAACAGGATCTTCGTCGGAGCCTTCTGCGCCCGTTCCTCGGCTGCCTGCCGTCGGCGCTTGCGCATGTCGACGGCGAGGTCGCGGAGGATTTTCCCGATCGAGACGCCGAGCGTCTGGCCCTGGAGAATCGCCTGAACGAAGGCGCGCACCGAGGCGCTCTCAATGCGGTCGAGCATGCGCCGGAGCGCATCTTCGATCGTCATCCCCATGCTCTGCTCCTGAAGCGCGAGCCGGAGCTCCTGGCCCAGAGGCCCCTCGACGCGGCGCGCGACGAGCTGGAGAGACGACGCGAAGCTGAGGCCTGCCTCGACCGTGGTCACGAGCAGGTCGACCAGCTCCGGCATCTCGCGATCCACCTGCTGCAGGCGACTCGTCGCCCGTCGCTCGAGGACGAACTTGGGCAGGATCCAGGCGAGCCCGGCGACCAGGCAGACGATGGCCAGCGCGCGGGGGCCGAAGGCGCCCCCGTCGATCAGCAGGAGCAGCCAGAAGAACGGCAGTAGCGTCGCCGCGAGCACCCGGTAGCCGAGAAACGTCTCCGGCTTCGTCCGGTAGTACCCGGCGCGCCGGAGAAGGACAAGGAGGCCGCGCTGCCGTTCGTCGCCCAGCCAGCGGAAGGCGAGGGTTCCGACGGCGGTCGCGAGGCGGTCGGCCAGGTCCCGCAGACTGGGCCGCTCGCGTGCATCCGGTACAGGCCGTCCGAAGCCATAGGCGTCGATCTGCGCCAGCGCCTCGCGGTGCCGAAGGTGGTCGAACGCGAGCGTCCGCATCGCCAGGGCGACCGCGACGCCGGTGAGGATGAGACCGAAAAGAAGGAAGATGACCATGTCGCTCCTAGACGTCGATTTCGATGATTCGCTGAATGGCCAGCGAGCCCGCCACGACCATCGCCGTGGCAACGACGAGCGCGATCTGCCCGCCCTGTGAGGTCAGAAGCGGGCGCATGAGTGGCCCCTGGAGGAGCCAGAACCCGATTCCGGCGACGATCGGCAGCGCGGTCAGGATCCAACGCGCCATCCGCCCCTGTGCGGTCAGCGTGCGAATCAGGCGCCTGAGGTCGGCTCGCTCGCGGAGCGTCTCCACGACCGTATCCAGCACCTCGGCGGCGTTCCCGCCAGCGGTCCGCTGGAGCTCCGCCAGCAGGGCAACCTGTTCGAGGTCTCGGCTCGCCATCCTTGCCGCCACGCGCCGAAATGCCTCTTCGGGGGGAACACCGAACTGCTCGTCGGTCAGCACGCGCTGCAGCTCGCTCCGCGAGGGCTCGTGCGCGTTCTCGACGACGACGTTCAGCGCCCCGATGAAGCTGTGGCCCACCCGCAGCGCCGAGGCGAGCACCTGAAGGTTCGGCGCAAGCTGGTCGGCGAAATCGTCCCGAACCTTCCGGAGCTTCTTGCCGATCAGCGACCGGGTGCAGAGCGGGGTCAGGAACCCGAGCAGCGCGAAGACCGGCGAGATGAAGCTGAGCAGGAGGACAGCGAGGAGCGTCCCCGCGATCGTCAGCACGACAACCCGCCGGGCGGACATGTCGATCCGGGCGATCTCGAGCTGCTCTTCGAGCCGTGCCAGGCGGCCGCTCTGGTGGGCGTGCAGGCGGCCGGCGAGCCTCCCTGAGATCGGCCGCCGCTCGTCGGCCTCCACTCGTCTACCGGCCGTGGTGAAGGCCGCGACGCGCTCGACGACGGTGCTTCGCCGCGGGCTCAGGAAGGCGAGCATCGTCAGAGCCGCCAGCGCCGCGATCAGCAGGCTGAGCAGAAAGATCGCCCCGGGCGAGAGCACGAGCCGCGTGAAGAACGTGCGGTGGAATGGTGCGAGCCCGGCGGGTGTCGGCGCGGTGTAACTGGCCGTGCCGCGCCCCACGCCGCCGACGTCAACGGACACTCGCACGAGGGAGTGCGGCGTGACGTCGGACCGGTACCGCACGAGGTACTCACCCGAGAGCCTGCGCCCGAGAGCGGCGTAGATCGACTGCAGCCGCTCTGCCGCGGGCGTTTCCACGTAGGTGCCCCCGGTTCGCTCGGCGAGGGTCTGCAGAGGTCGCGCCTCGAAGGCCCCCGACCGCAGCCCGACCGTGAACACGCGCACATGCTGTGCGCGCGCGCGCCTGAGCACGTCGGCGACCTGCGTGTGGCTTCCGAGGTCGGCGCCGTCCGAGAGCAGGACGATCGAGCCGGTCGAGAGCTGCGCGTCTTCGAGCAGCGTCAGCGACCGGGACAGCGCGTCGTAGATCCGCGTCCGGTAGGCGACGCGCGGAGGCTGCGACAGCGCACGTGCAAGGAGCGAGGGATCGGACGTCGGCGTGCGGAGCACGCGAACGGCTCCGTTGAACGCGACGATGCCCACCTCCTCGTCGCCCGGCCGGTTCTTCACGAACGAGCGCGCAGCGGCGACGGCGGCCTGCATGGGAGCGCCGCGCATGCTGTCACTCGCGTCCAGGGCGACGACGACGCCGTAGCGGATTCCGGACGTGCCGATCGGCGTCACCTGCAGGTTGCGCACCGGACGGCCGTTCTCGCGGACCCGGACGGCGCTCCGACCAGCGACGACGCCCGCCGGCAGGTCGACGACGTAGCCGCGGTCGGGGAACGGCAGGCGCCCCACCGGCGTGAGCTGAACCTGCGGCGCGGCTGCGGCTGCCGATGATGCGACCGCAGCCGCCGACGCGAGCAGCGCGAGGATAAGGAGGGCCTTCTTCATCGCGTAGCCTCCGTGGCGTAGGGCTGGCTCGCAGCCTCCGCGGCCGCCCCGTACATCGCGGCGACCGGGGACCCGAACAGGTCCAGCGGCAGCTCGATCCCGTGCCGCGCGAACTTGGGCAGGAAGACGGGCCGCAGCCCCGTCGCCAGGAGCTGTCCGACGACGGTGCGGTCGGGCTTGACGTGATCGACGTGGAACTCGAACAGGTTCTGAAGCGTGATCGTGTCGCCCTCCATCCGCTGCACCTCGGCGATCGCTGTGACGTGCCGCGTGCCGTCGTCGAGACGCTCGAGCTGGACGATCACGTCCAGGGCCGAGGAGACCTGCTGCCGGATCGCCTTGACGGGCAGGTCGAATCCAGCCATCAGCACCATCGTCTCGAGCCTGCTCAGCGCGTCGCGCGTCGAGTTGGCGTGGATCGTCGAGAGCGAACCCTCATGGCCGGTGTTCATGGCCTGGAGCATGTCGAGCGCCTCGGCGCCGCGAACCTCGCCGACGATGATCCGGTCGGGCCGCATGCGCAGGGCGTTTCGAACGAGGTCGCGGATCGTGATCTCGCCCTCGCCCTCGATGTTCTTCGGCCGCGACTCGAGCCTCAGCACGTGCGCCTGCGAGAGCTGCAGCTCGGCGGCGTCCTCGATCGTGATGACCCGGTCACCTCCGGGCACCGCTGCCGACAGGGCGTTCAGGAGTGTCGTCTTCCCCGTGCCGGTTCCGCCCGAGATCAGCATGCTCAGGTCGGCCTGGACGCAGCGGGCGAGGAAGTCGGCGGACTGGCTCGACAGCGTCCCGATCTCAACCAGCTCGTCGAGCCCGAAGCGGTCCTGGGCGAACTTGCGGATCGTCAGCAGCGGGCCGCTCAGCGAGAGCGGCGGGACGATTGCGTGGACGCGCGAGCCGTCGGGAAGGCGCGCCTCGACCATCGGCGACGACTCGTCGATGCGACGGCCGATCTGGCCGACCATCTTCGTGATGATCCGCCGCAGGTGCGACTCGTCCGCGAAGCGGAGCGGTGTCCGCGAGAGGAGCCCCCGGCGCTCGATCCAGATCTCGTGGGGCCCGTTCACCATGATCTCGGAGATCGTCTGGTCCGGCAGGAGCCGCTCGAGCGGGCCGTACCCGAAGATGTCGTCCGCGATCTCGGCCGTGATCTGCTCGCGGTCCTCCCGCGAGAGTCCGACCTCCTGCTGGAGCTGAGCGCGGATCTCGTCGATCACGCGCTCGCGGGCCGAGCCGCCCGCGACGTCGAACAGCCGCGGGCCGAGCTCGCTCACGATGGCGAGGTGAATGCGGTCCTTGACTTCGGCGAACGGGTCGACCGACGCGGGCCCGTCGCCGTTGGTGCCCGAAAGTCGTTCGTGCAGTTCCATCACGCCGCTCCTTTCCTGATCAGTGTGAGGCGGCGTCGAGGGGCTCGCTCAGGCGCCGCGTGCGCGCGCGGGCGAGCGCCGTTACCGCCATCGAGATAGCGCTGGGCGAGCGACGCGAACGCCCGTGCGGCGGCCGAGCTCGGTGCGGCCGCGACGATCGTCGTTCCGTCGGTGATCGCCGTCGGAATCGCGCGATCGCTCGGAATGAGCACGTCGGGCCGACGGCCGAGCAGCCGCTCGACATCCGCCATCGTGATCCCGACGCTCGTGTCGGCCCGGTTGAGCACCAGGGTGACCTCGCCGGGGTCGTACCCCATCTGAGCAAGCGTCTCCAACCCGATCTTCGTGTCCTTCAGCGAGAGTGCGTCCAGCATCCCGACGAGGCAGAGATGCGAGGCGCTGTCGATCGCAGCGATCACCTCGGGCGTGAATGCCGGAGGCGTGTCCACGATCACGAAGTCGTGGCGCAGGCGCAGCAGCTCGAAGACGGAGCGCAGGAAGCCCGGTGACACGCTCGCCGCCTGGTCCGGGCGCACGGGCGCCAGGAGGGCGGCCGCTCCGGAGGCGTGGTGGGCAAGGAAGCTGTCGACCTTCTCGCCGTCCAGCGAACCGCCTGCGACGGCGAGGTCGTGGATCGTGCGCTCCGGCCGCAGGCCGAGCGCGAGGCCGACGTCGCCGAACTGGAGGTCGAGGTCGACGATCACGGGCGATGCGCCGGCGCCGGCGAGCGCCTCGCCGAGGTTGCACGTCGTGAGCGTCTTCCCCGTGCCGCCCTTCGGCCCGAGAACCGTGATCATCGTACCCGCCTGCGACGCGTGCTCCCCGCGCCTGCGCACGAGCGCCTTCTCGAGTGCGAACGCGAGCTGCTCACGCGGCTGTGGCAGCGTGATCAGGTCGTCCGCGCCGGCCTCGAACGCGCGTTCCATGAACCCGTTCGGGCTGCCCGCGAACAGCACGACGACCGGCGGGCGGCTCTGCAGCTGGCTGCTCGCCGCCTCGATCACCTCGAGCGTGCGCTCGCTCGCCCGGGCGCAGACGATGACTACAAGCTCGGCATCACCGGCGTTCCCGAGCGAGAGCGGTGCCTGATCGGCGTCCGGCAGCCGTGCCGGCTCGATCCGGGTGCCGCGCGGCAGCGCCTCCTCGATCGGGCGTGGGTCGAGCCCGTCCTCGACGGCGAGGAAGACCTTGTGGGCTGCAGCACTCATCGACGGCCGCCGAGCGAATGCAGCGCAACCACGGGCCGTACGCCGAGCAGCAAGGTCTCCGCCGTGACGATCTCCGGGGGCGACGACTTCCCGCCGGCGCTCGGGCGCAGCGACAACCAGAGCTTGCCGTTGTCCGAGGCGAAGGCGAGCCTGCCGGCCTGCGTGTCGGTCACGCGCAGGCTCACGTTGGCGGTTCTGGCTCCCACGCCGCCGGTGCTGCCGATTGCGACCACGGGGACGTCCGACATGATCAGCCGAAGCACCGGCCGCGTCTGTCCGCCGGCCGCCGGCGTGCCGTCGGGCCGCAGCGGAATCACGTTGAAGCCGGCATAGACGTCGACGTGGTTGCCGACCTCCACCGCACCGCTGAGACCGTGGGCGGAGTCGAGCGGCACCGAGAGGATCCGCTCCCGGTTGGTCAGGGTGCCGGCGAGTGCGGTCGACGACGCCGAGAAGGCGCCCGCCGTGAGCTGCGAGCCCTGGTAGACGTCGGTCGTCGCCACGTTGCCCGCGAGGCTCGCGGGGTCGCTGAACGCTCCCTCGCGCAGCTGGCTCTCACGGATCGTGGTGGCCGTGAACATGCCCTTCGAGGCGATGACGCTGCCCGCCGTCCCCTTCGGGATTGTCTGTTTCGCAATCAGCACCGTGACCGGTGTCGTTCCGGCCTGCAGGTTGTTGCGGTAACTGTTGAGGTAGACGAGGATCGCGACTCCGGCGAGCACCGCCGCGCCGATGGCGACGTACAGCGAACCCCTCCTCGTCGAGATCAGCCTCTGTGCGTATTCCATTGGTGTTCCCTCCAATCGCTTGTCATTTGACGAGTACGGGGATGCATGGCGCCAGCGCGAGCGGGTCGCAGTCCTCGGTACCCCCGCTGAACGGGTCCGGGGCCACGTACTTGATGAAGTGGCCCCAGATGGCTCCCTTCTTCACGTCGCCTGGCGCCGGGGCGTTGTTCGAGCACGTTGAGCCGGTCCAGCCGGTGATGTAGAAGGCGCCGAAGTTCGTGACGGGCACGTCGGTCGTGCCGCTGCCGCCCAGTGCGGAGAAGTCGGTGATCAGCAGCTTCACGACCCGCGGGTCGGTGCCGGCGTCGTAGTTCGGCCAGTTGTTGGCCGGACACGCCGCGTAGCGGGCGTCGAGTCCCTGGAGCGTCGGGCCGGCCGTGGTGCCCGTCTTGGTCGGGACGCAGTCGGCGGGGCCTGCCGGCGCCGCGGGGTCAGGACAGACGTCGGGGTCGTTGAGCTGGTACGGCGTCTGGCAGCCGTTGATGATCGCGGCGCGGAACTCGTTCGCGCCGGGGCCGTCGCAAGCGACCGCGCTCGTCCGGCTTCCGCCGGTGAGCCGCAGCATCGTCGTTGTGGCGCTGTCGGTGAGGCTCAGGCCGCCCGCGACCCCGACGGACACCCCGATCGTGTGCGTCTGGCCGCCGGCCAGCGCGTAGGGCGACCCGAGGGTCGAGGTCAATGACGAAAGCGAGAGCGCCTTCACCGGGCCCGAGGCGTCGTCGCTGCCGCTATAGACCCGCTGGATGTTCGTGTAGGTCTGCTGCTTCGCGCCCGCGTTCGTCGACTGCCACTGGAGCGACACGTCGACGGGACCGCCCTGGACGGGCACCGAAAAGACGTAGCCGGTGGACCAGTACCCGGAGGCGGCGGAGTAGGTGAGGTCGGCGGCGACGTTGTTCAGACCCGCGCCGTTCAGGATCGCTTTGAAGACCTTCTTCTTCGCCGGGTCGACGTCGACCGCGCCGGCCTTCAGGACGGCCTGGACGGAGACGCTGCAGGTGGTGGCCGGAGCCGTGATGGACGCGTCGGAGAAGAACGGCGAGCCGGTGCAGGAGGTCGTCGCCCAGGCGTGCGGCTCAGGCACGTTGACGGTGCCGCCCGAGCCGTACGCGTTGATGGCCACGAGCCCGGTCGACGAGGAGTTGAAGTCGTAGCAGACATAACCGCTCCCGCCCGTCCCGTTCGCGGCGGCACACGGGCCGCCCTGGCCTCCGAGCCCGATTCGGACCCCGACCTTCACCCCGGCCGGGATGGTCACCGGCTGGGATCCGCTCCAGTAGTTGATGCCCCCTGCAGACGCCCCCTTCGTCAGGTCGAGCGGACCGGCGATCAGCGTCCCGCCGGCCGTCTCGTTGACGAACGTGGCCGTCACGTGCCGCGGGTTGACGTCGGGAACGGCCAGCGGCAGCATGCCGCTGAGGATCGTCGCCTTCTTCAGCTGCACGCGCGCGCGGGCGTTGATCGCGGGCACGATCGTCGGGGAGCCGGGGACGATCGCATCGACCAGCGAGCCCAGGATGTACGGCACGTCCGTCTCGGTCTGCTTGACGTCGAGCATCAGGTGCGGGGTCTCGCAGGGCCCGCCCGTCTCCGTGTCGTCGGCAGGCGGGCCACCCGCCGCGAAGGTCCTGCTGTTGAAGAGCGTCGTCACGCGCGCCGCCCCGCCCCCGATCTGGAAGTTGTAGGTACTGGAGGCGTTGCCGGCGTACCTCGTCGCCGCGCTCTCGATCGTCGTGTCCGCCGCGCCCGAGACGCCGGCGTCGGGCGAGAAACAGTCGCCGAAGCGCGCACCGCCGGCCAGAGCCGCGGCGTCAGCCTGCATCTGGAGGTGGCGCCTGTGCACGAACCAGTTGCCGACGTCGATTGCGAGCGCCAGCGTGAGCAGCAGTACCGGCAGCAGGAAGGCAAAGAGGACGACGACGCTGCCGCGCTGCTCCGCGGCGCGCGCGAAGGGATCCGCGCCGAAGGTCACGGCTGGTAGCAGCCTTCCGAGTACGTCGGGAGCTGTTCGAGCCGCATGGTCGAGGAGCTCCTGATCGTGAGCGTGCCGCCGCCGATGAAGGGGATCCACTTGTACGGAGCGGAGACCGTGACCTGCACGGGATCGCCGATCTGCCCCTTCGTCCCGGTCGGCCCGGTCAGGAACGTGACGCACACCTGCGCGGGAGTCGTGACGGATCCTGTTCCGTTGCGGAGCTCGGTCGTCTCGGCCTGCTGTTGGATCCAGCTCTTGAGGTCGCCGCCCGGTTGCGCCTGGTTGCCGACGACCGCGGCCAGACGCGCCCCCTCGTTCGCGAGGTGCGTCACGTCGATGTAGTAGTTCAGGGCGAGGCCGAACTGAAGGAGCGCCCAGACGAGCAGGCAGACGAACGGCACGACGAGGCCGAATTCGACCGCCGCCTGACCCGTCTCGTCACGGACACCCCGACGCATCGGCGTGGGCTCCGCACGCTGTGGCGGAGCCCACGCCTGCGCCTTCACGCGAGCGCCGGGCGCGGCCTGCTGCTGTGGTGTCTGCACCGCTCCTCCAGCTCTCGCGATGGCCGCAGCGACCTAGGGAACCAGGGCGTCGAGCTTGCCCGCGACGCGGCCAAGGAAGTCCTGGATCGCGGTGCCCATCAGGCCGATCGTCAAAGCGATCGTCAGGACGACGAAGGCGATCACGAGGCCGTACTCCGTCGCGCCCTGGCCCTCCTGGCGCTTGAGGTCCTCGAGGCTGAGCGTCAGCACGCGGCCAAGCGAGACCGAGACCTGCTCGTACAGCTTCTGCATGTCTTACCCCCTCAGGTAAGGTCGGACAGGCGGGCAGGCACGCCCGTCTGCACTGGTGTGGTTAGTAGGCATTGAGTCCCCAGCCGCCTGCGCGCCCCACCCACCAAGGTCCTGATGCGGCTAGCCCTTCGGCGCAGACAGCGCGGCAGGCGATCGGCGATAGTGATCCGCGTGGGCAACCTCACGACCGCCGTGACGGCCACGCCGCTTCGACCGGCCCGACTGGGCGTGACCGTCGCCGTCGCCTCCTGCGCGGCCGTGGCGGTGCTCGTCCAGGGCGGCGCCTCGAGCTGGGGCCTTGTCGCCGCAGCGACCGCGGCCATTCTCGTCTGGCTGTCGGCCATCGACCTCGAGACGAGGTTGCTGCCGAACCGGATCGTCGTGCCCGGCGCGCTCGCCGTCGCCGCGGCGGCGCTCCTGCTCGGCCCGGCCGCGTTCCTGGAGCACGCGCTCGCGGCCGTGATGGCCGGCGGGTTCCTGCTCGCCGCCGCGGCGCTGCGGCCCGGTGATCTCGGCATGGGCGACGCGAAGCTCGCGCTCCTGCTCGGGGCGTTGCTCGGCCGCTCGGTGCTTCAGGCTCTGGCGATCGGCTTCTCGCTCGTGGCGGCAGCCGGCCTCGTCCTGCTCGCGCTCGAGGGCCGGCCGGCGCTGAGGCGCCACCTGCCGCTCGGGCCTTTCCTCGCTGCCGGGGCGGTCGCGACGCTGCTGCTCAGCGGCGTTGCGTGATGCCCTCCGCCGGCGACGCCCCGATGATCGAGCCCGTGGGCGCGCTCACCGTCCACGTCAACCGCCCTGAGCTCGTCGACGACCTCGTCAGCTCGTTCCTGAGCAGCGGCTGCCCCGCGCGGCGGATGGGGCCCAGATCCTGTGCCGTCGAGCACGAGTCGGCGGTAGACGAGCGTGAGGCGCGGGTCGAGATCACGTTCTTCCTGCGCGCATGGCAGGCGCGCCACGACCGCGCGCAAGCGTCACTTGTACCCTGATCCATGCAGCAGTGCCGCGGCCTCTGCGTCGGCCGAGGTGTCGACGAGGCCATGTCGGTAGACCCAGTGGACGGCCTCGGTCCTGCTGCTCACGTTCAGCTTGCGGTAGATGTTGGTGAGGTGGAACTTGACCGTCTGCTCGGCGAGCCAGAGGAGCTTCGCGATCTCCTTGTTCGAGCGACCCTGGCCGAGGGAGCGCAGGATCTCGAGCTCCCGGTCGGTCAGGCCCGCGGCGCGAACCGCGGGCGCGGAAGGCCCGTCGACGCGCGCGATCGGCTCGCGCACCGGCTCCTCGAACGCCCCGAGCAGCGCGTCCGGCAGCTCCTTCGGGTCGATGCGCTTGGAGATGAAGGCGCTGGCGCCCAGTGCGAGCGACTCCTCGGCGACGGCCGCCGAGTCGACACCCGAGAGCACCACGATCTTCACGGATGCCATCCGCTCCTGTAGAAGCCGGATGCAGGTCAGCCCATCAATGCCCGGCATACGCAGGTCAAGCAGGACGAGATCGGGGCTCGTCCGCTCCACCACCGGCATCACCTGGCTGCCCGACTCCGCCACACCGACGATCTCGAACTCCGGCCGTCCGTCGAGCGCGATCCTGATCGCCTCGATCATCAGGCCGTGGTCGTCCGCCACAACCACCCTGAGTTGCCGCAAAATTGGCTCCTTCCTGAGCCGCAGTACGTTCCAGACGCCCGAGCTGCGTCGTCTCGACGCTCCCATCACACTCTCCGGCTCCTGAGGGCCGCGGGAAATCCCTCGATCGCGGGATCCTGCTCGCTGCCCGCCGCTCGTGTGCGAGTGTCGACCAGGACGTTCGGCGGGACCGAGCAACCCGAAGGTCTAGTTGGCATCGGAGGTCTTGCGCTCCCGGGCACCCCTCCATACGCTGCGTGCGGGGACGGGCTCCGGGGGGAGCCCGCAGATTCGGGGGGAGTGGGGCAATGCGGAGCCTGAAGGTCCTGATCGTCGACGACCATCGACTGATGCTCGACGCGATTCGCTCGATCCTGGAGCGGGAGGAGGATATCGCGGTCGTCGCCGCCGCGGACTCGGGCGAGAAGGTCCTGCCTCTCGTCGGGCAGACCGGGCCCGACGTCGTCCTGCTCGACGTGAGAATGCCGGGCATGGACGGCCTCACCGTCCTCGAGCGGCTGCGAAAGCGATATCCGAGTGTCGCGGTGGTGATGCTGTCGGGCATCGACGACCCCGCGCTCGTCCGGGCCGCACTCGAGCGCGGCGCTGCAGCCTTCGTCCTCAAACATGTCGACCCGCGCGACCTCGCGGCGGCAGTGAGACAGGTCGTCGGACGGCTCGATGTTCCGTCCCCTCGATCTCAAGGCGTCCGTCAGGCAGACGACGCTTGAGGAGACAGGCCTCAGCAGGCGCGAGATCTCGATCCTCGAGGCTCTCCTATCCGGCGCCTCGAACCAGGCGATCGCCAGCCAGCTCTTCCTTGCCGAGCAGACGGTGAAGTTCCACCTGACGAACATCTACCGGAAGCTCGGCGTCTCGACTCGCACCGAGGCCGTTCGCTGCGCCTATGAGCGCGGGATCGTCGAGCGGCCGCTCTCGTACGTCGCGTAGCGAGCGCCCGACTCGACCTCCGGCTCGGATCGACCCCACGTTCGGGGTGGCGCCCGGCGTACACGTCGCCGAGGTCGGTCAGGAGGGACGTCGATCCTTCGATATCGGTGAAGACGAGGGTGACGGTTCCGGAAGGGAGATCGCGCACTCGCCTGAATGATGAGACGAGGCGAGCAGCTTCGCTAGGGCGCTGGCGCATTTGCCGGCGCTCACGCGAGCAAGGGCCGACCTTAGAAACGTCTCCGCAACCGGCAGGGCCGCCGACGTGTCAGGGAATCAGCGTGTCGTCGGGGTGCTTGTGCTGCTCCGCGCGCCACTGCTCCTCATAGCGCTCGGCCGCCTCGAACTCCCGCTCGATCTCGGCGCGATCGGCGTCGGTCTCGCCGGCGGGGTGCTCGGCGGCCTTTCGGGACCGCATCAGCCCGAAGCCCACCACGAGGACGAACACCGCCACGACGCCGAAGATGAGCCATGGGAACACGCGGTCATCTTATGCGGGACGCGTCAGCGGGGCCGCGGGCGGTGCAGTACGCGCGCTGGTCGAGCCACGACAACTCCATGAGCGCAGCGCCCAGCCATGCGAGCCGGCGGCCGCTAGGGTGCCGGGGCCGATGGCTCTCGAGCGCCCCGAGATCGACCCGCCCGAAGGCGACATCCCGTTCGAGCTCGGGATCGAGGACATCGTCGTCGGCGACGGTCAGGAGGCGACCAGCGGCTCGAAGGTCTCCGTCCACTACGCCGGCGTCTCGTTCTCGACGGGCGAGGAGTTCGACGCCTCGTGGAACCGCGGGCAGCCGTTCGAGTTCAGGCTCGGCAAGGGCCAGGTCATCCAGGGCTGGGACACCGGCGTGCAGGGTATGCGGGTCGGCGGCCGGCGCAGGCTGACGATCCCGTCCGCCATGGCCTACGGCGCGCGCGGCGCCGGCGGCGTGATCAAGCCGCACGAGCCCCTCATCTTCGTCGTCGATCTGCTCTCGGTCGACTAGGTCGGCGAGATCCCCTGGCGCTCGGCGCCCGTCGGCTCCAGCTCGTCGTGCAGATGGGACCCGACCGCGCGGTCCGGCCGGGCGACGAAGAAGTAGATCGCGCCGACGAGCGTGATCACGACCATGACGAGCAGGGTGATCCAGTCCTCGTTGAAGAGGGCGCCGCGCGCGCTGTCGAGCCCGGTGGGAGCGACGACGTTCACGAGGATCAGGCCGAGATACACGGCCGCACCGATGGTCACGATCCACGCCCACCGGCCCAGCGTGAAGCTGCCCTCGGGCACCCAGCCGCGGAGGCGGGCGATGATCGCGCCGACCACCGTCAGCAGGAACGCCAGGTAGATGCCGCTCACGGCGAACGAGATGAGCGAGGTCAGCGCGCTGAAGTTCGCCGGGTAGGTCACGAACCACACGTGGACGTTGCTGGTCGGCTGGTAGAAGACCAGCAGGGCGAACAGCGTGGAGACGACGGCACCCGCGAGCAGCGCGTTCACGGGCGTACGGAAGCGGTCGTGCACCTTTGCGATCCACCGGGAGGCCGGCAGGGCACCGTCACGCGCGTATGAGAAGGCGAGCCGGCTCCCCGCTCCCTGCACGGACGTGCCGCAGGAGAAGAACGCGAAGATGACGATCAGGAGCAGGAAGTCCTCAACGCCGCTCGAGAGCTGCGAGAGGATGAACGGCACGCCACCGCCGGCGACCGTCGACTTGATCGGATCGTGCTCGGGCATCGCGAGCAGGAGCGCCGCCGTCAGGATGAACGATGCGATGCCGCCCCAGATGAGGGCGTGGCGCATTGCACGTGGCACCTTCCGGCCGGCGTCCTGCGTCTCCTCGGAGATGTCGCCCGAGGACTCGAAGCCGTAGAAGATGTAGACCGGCGCGAGGATGGCGACGAGGGCCGCCCCGGAGAGCCAGGCGCCGTGGAAGTCGAAGCCGTACCCGTTGCCGGACGCGTGTGTCGTGCCCTCGGACGAGAACAGGAAACCGAGGCTGTGGTGGAAGCCGTGGATCGCGAGTATCAGCGCGATGCCGAGCGTCCCGATGATCTCCACGCCGACGCCGAGCCGGGCGATGAGGCCCATGACCTTCACGCCGGTGATGTTCAGCGTCGTCTGGATCGCCAGCAGGATGATCGTGATGATCAGGATCGTCAGGTGGTCGGTCGCATCGAGGTTCCACCCGAACCAGTTGTGTGTCAGGGCGGCCACGTACGTGACGACGCCGGTGTCGACCGATGCCACGGTGACCAGCAGCGCGATCCCGTAGAACCAGCCGACGAACCACCCGTAGCCGGCGCCGACCGAGAACTTGCTGTACTGGTAGAGGGCCCCGGCCACCGGGTAGTGGCTCGCGAGCTCGCCGAAGACGAGCGCGACGAGCAGCATGCCGGCAACGGGAAGCCAGGTCAGCCACACGTAGGCCGGCCCCGCCGTCGCCACGCCCAGGACGAACAGCGAGTAGATGCCGACCATCGGCGACAGGTACGTGAACGCGACGGCGAAGTTCGAGAAGAAGCCGAGCGCGCGGTTCAGCTGCGGCTGGTAACCGAGCGCCTCGAGCCTGGCGTCATCGACGTCGGCGGGCGGGTGGGCAAGGGGCTCTGACTGCATGCGTCCTCCTGGCTGCGGGGGTGCGCGAGCCTATGAAGGACGAGCAGGTGTTGTCAATCGGGAATCGCTACGCAGCCGGCCAGTCCGACTCGAGCGGCGCCAGGAACAGCGCGTCCTCCTTCCAGATGTGGACGCGGATCAGGGCGTCGAGCCCGTAGAGCAGCTCCTGCAGGTACGAGCACTCGTCGACGTTGCAGGCCTCGATCTGCGCGATCCAGTCACGGATCGCGAGGTGGTCGTAGTTCATGGACGCGGTTACGAGCGCGTCGCCGAGACGCTCCGCGGCGGCCGGGTAAAGCAGCTCCTCGTCGAGCTTGGTGTGCGGCTCGACCTGCTCATGCAGGAGCCGGAGGACGTCGCTGCGGATGCGCTCGCGCTCGGGCGCGGTCAGCATCGGCAGGGTGCGCGCGGCGATGCGCAGCTCGGCCGTCAGATGCCCGATGCCCTCGTGCGCCTGGTGGAACCCGTGCACGTCGATCGTCATGGTCGTCATCGTCTTCTCCTCTCTCCGCAATGTCTTTCCGAGCGTGGCCCTCGACGCTGTGCACCGCCATCCGCCTCGGTACGGATCCCTCATCGGAGAATCCACCGACCCCGGCGGACCGGCTCAGTCGCGGGCGAGCGGCGGCCGCGAGCAGCGGGTTCGGCGCCGCGGGGTCTTGCGGCGTGCCTGCGAGTGTCGACCGGTGGCCGAGCGACGGCATCGGTGCTCCAGACGGATCGCCCATCGGAGGATCCCCCGACCCGGCCGCCTCACGACTTTCGGGCAGGGCGGTCGGGGCCGGACCGGATGCCCCCGGCACCCTGGCGGGCGACGATGAGGGCGGACAAGGAGGTGGGCATGCCCGCTGTACGCAAGCTCGTCGTTGTGCTCGCCGCTGCGTCCGTCGCCGGCCTGGTGCCGACGGCGGCCTCCGGGTCGCCGTCCGCTATCCAGACGGCGTCGTACCCGTGGGTGACACCACCCGTGTGGACCGGCGTGCTGCCCGCCTCACAGGCGGAGTGGCCCGCCCAGACCACGTCGTACGCACCGACACAGCCGCCCGCAACCGTGCCCATCGGCCCCGCGCCCGCTTTCACGGCGTCCACGGGGTACGTGTGGGTGCAGCCCGGGACTGCGCCGGCGACGGCGTATCCGACGACACAGCCGCCCGCGTCGATTCCGACCGCGGGCGCGCCGTAACGGCACGAGAACGAGCACGGCGGTGCCCGCCGCACACGGCGGCGGGCGCCGCCTGCCCGCGCGCCTACAACGGCTCGAAGTGTGCGGTGAAGTGGCGGAGCGCCGACGGCTCGGAAGTGATTCGGTACCCGCGCATCTCGGGCGCGCGCCTCGCCACGCGCTCTGCGACCTCGATCACGTAGTCGACGTGGCTCTGGGTGTACGTGCGGCGCGGCACGGCGAGGCGCACGAGATCCATTGCCGCCGGCGATTCGCTGCCGTCGGGACGGCGGCCGAACATCACCGTGCCGATCTCGCAGCCCCGGACGCCGCCGGCCAGGTAGAGCTCCGCGGCGACCGCCTGCCCGGGGTACTCGAGCGGCGGCACGTGGGGGAGCAGCGCGCGTGCGTCGATGTAGACGGCGTGCCCCCCGAACGGCTTCACGACCGGGATCCCCGCCTGCGTCAGCCCCCGCCCCAGGTACGCGGTCGACGACACGCGGTAGTGGAGGTAGTCGTGGTCGACCGCCTCCGAGAGGCCCTGCGCGATCGCCTCCAGATCGCGCCCGGCAAGGCCGCCGTACGTGGGGAAGCCCTCGGTCAGGATCTCGAGGTTGCGGCACTGCTCGGCGATCTCGTCGTCGTTCAGCGCGAGCCAGCCGCCAATATTGGCGAGCGGGTCCTTCTTCGCGCTCATCGTCATCCCGTCGGCGAGCGAGGCGAACTCGCGCACGATCTCCGCGACCTGCCGTCCGGATTGCCCCGGCTCACGCTCGCGCACGAACCAGGCGTTCTCGGCGAACCGGCACGCGTCGAGGAAGAGCGGCACGCCGAAGCGGTCGCAGACGGCGCGGACGCGACGGAGGTTCTCGAGCGAGACCGGCTGCCCGCCGCCCGTGTTGTTCGTGATCGTGACGAACACGGCCGGCACGGAGCCCGGGTCACGCCCGGCGAGGAAGCGCTCGAGCGCCGCGACATCGACGTTGCCCTTGAAGGGGTGCTCCGACGTGGGATCCCGGCCCTCCGGGATCAGCAGGTCGACCGCCTCGGCCCCGGTGTACTCGATGTTCGCCCGGGTCGTGTCGAAGTGGGTGTTGTTCGGGATCGCCTTCCCGGGCCCCCCGATGACCGAGAAGAGGATCTTCTCGGCCGCCCGCCCCTGGTGCGTGGGGATGATGTGGCGGAACGGGAAGAGCGCCTGCACCGCGTCGCGGAAGCGGTCCCAGGACGGCGACCCGGCGTAGCTCTCGTCCCCGTGCTGGATCGCCGCCCACTGGTCGCGCGACATCGCGCCCGTCCCGGAATCGGTGAGGAAGTCGATCAGGACGTCGGCGGCGCGGAGGCCGAAGAGGTTGTAGTGCGCCGCCTGGAGCGCGTCGAGCCGCTCGGCCTCGGTGCTGAGGCGGAGCGGCTCGACGGAGTGGATCCGGAACGGCTCGATGATCGTCCGGAAGCCGCTCGTCATTCGAGGACGTTGATGTTCCTGGCCGCGCACATGTCCTTCAGCACCTGCGGCCAGACGCTGACGCTGACCTCGCCGAGGTGCGCCTTGCGGAGCAGCAGCATCATCACCCGCGACTGGCCGATGCCGCCGCCGATCGACAGCGGGATGCGGTCCTCCATGATCGCCCGATGGTACGGCAGCTCCAGGAAGTCGAGCTGCCCGGAGAGCTCGAGCTGGCGGACGAGCCCCTCCTTGGTCACCCGGATGCCCATCGACGAGAGCTCGTGGCGCCGCCGTGTGACCGGGTTCCAGACCAGGATGTCGCCGTTGAGCCCGTGCATCGGGCGTCCGTCGACCGACTTCGTCTCCGTCGACCAGTCGTCGTAGTCGGCCGCACGCAGCTCGTGCGGCAGGCCGTCGGCGAGCGACCAGCCGATGCCGTAGATGAACACGGCCGGGTGCTCCTGGAGGAGCAGCGTCTCGCGCTGCTTGCGCGGCAGGTCGGGGTAGAGCGCGAGGACGTCCTCGGCGTGGATGAACAGGAGCTCGTCCGGCAGCGGCGGGTGCGTGGCGGCCAGCGCCGGCCACTGCCGGTGCAGCATCTGCTCCGTCTCCTTGAGCACACGCCAGATCGACCGGACCGTCTCGGTGAGGTAGGCGAGCGTGCGGTCCTCGTCGGCGATCACGCGCTCCCAGTCCCACTGGTCGACGTACGCGGAGTGGTCGTGGTCGAGGAAGTAGTCCTTGCGCACGGCCCGCATGTCCGTCAGCAGGCCCTCGCCCGGCTCCATGCCGAACTGGCGGAGGGCCATCCGCTTCCATTTCGTCGCCGCCTGCACGACCTCGGCGTCGATCGGATGCCGGCCGTGGTCGTTCGCGATGCGGAACCCGACGGGCGTGCGGGTGCCGTCCCGGTCGAGGTAGTCGTTGACGCCGCTCTCGCGGTCGACGATGAGCGGCACCTGCACCGGGATCAGGTCGAGCGCGTCGCAGAGGCCGTCCTCGATGTGCCGCTTGGCCGCATAGAGCGCGCGCATCGTCTCGGCCGGGCCGAGCAGCGCCTCGTAGTCGTCGGGCAGGACGTGCTCGAGCACGGCGTAGTCGCCGATGCCCGGGCCGGCGAGATCGGCTTCCTTGAAAGAAGTGGCCATGGTGCCTCCATCCGCATTCGGACTGTCGGGAACTCGCCCGCAGCGTCCCGCCGCGCCGTTAGGCGCGAATCCGCGGAGGCGCTGATCCGCCCTGCGGTTCTAGGGCAGGCGGACCGGGTTGGAGAGGCGCGACGGGCGCGGGCCGGGGTCGGGCCCGCGCCGCAGCCGCAGGTGCTACTTGGCCTTGAAGACGCCCTTCATGCCCGCCGCGGCGTGGCCGGGGAAGGTGCACTGGTACGGGTAGCTCTTGCCCTTCTTGAGGGTGACCGTCAGCGTCGCGGTCTTGCCCCCGCTGAGGAGCGGCGTCTTCTTACCGGCGATCTTGAAGTCGTGCATGAGGGTCCCGCCATTCTTGAACTTGAAGACCACCTTGCCGGCGGGCGCCGACGTCTTCGACAGCTTGAACCTCAGCGTGTCGAGCGCGGTGACGTTGACCGTGGTGGTCGCGGTCGACCTGGAGGCGGCGATGGGCACGAGCGCAAGCGCGCCGAGCACGACGAAGATGGCAACAGCAATGGAGCGTCTGGTCATCTGACCCCTTCGGTCGGTTTGGTGAACAGCGCGGGAATCCTACTTGCTCGTTGGCGGGGGAGCGATGCGGATTGGCGCGTCGTAGGCGAAGTAGCGGTGGCGCATGAAGTGGGCCGCCGCGGTCATCTGCAGGTTGACCGGCCGCGCGGTGGCCCGGTCGAACGTCGTGGTGAACCAGGCGGGCACGGACGGGTCGACCCACGAGACCGTCAGCTGCCGCGGCGTGACCTTCAGCACCCGGACGTCGCGCCACTGCTTGCCCCACGGCGCGGTCGGCTGCGGGAGGATGACCGTCTCCGACTTCTTCCAGGGCGCCGCCGGGCCAAGGCGGTCCCACCGGCTGCGGCCGATGACGATGCCGCTGCCCGTGCCGTGGATGTCGTAGCGGAGGCTGTCGGGCGAAAGCAGCTGCCAGTGCGTGTACAGCGTCCGGCCCGGGCCGGACGAGAGCCGCTCGACCAGCTGTACCGAGTGCAGGCGGTCGAACACCCGGGTGGCCTGGCGCAGGAACGCCGTGCCCGGCGGCGGCGGCCATGCACCCGGCACCCGGAAACGGAGCGCGTGCGACGCGCCGTTGCCCACGAGCGTGACCGCGAACTCGCGCGGATCCTTCAGCGGGACGCGCGCGGTGTAGCAGCCGTGGCCGCAGGACGCTGCCTGCGCGGTGCGCGAGCCGTGCTTGTCGGCCGCCGAGACCGCGACCGAGAGCCCGTCGACGCCGTATCCGCTCTGGCCGAGCACCGTCGCCGTCATGCGCAGCGGCGAGCCAGGGCGGACGCCGAGCGCGACGGCCAGCTTGCCGGCCTCGCCGGCGAACACGACCTGGCCCCCGGCCGGCAGCGGCGGGGCCGCCGTCTCCGCCGGCGCAGGCGCCGCCACTGCGGCGACGTAGTCGCGGCCCGGCCGCAGCGCCGTCAGGACGGCGACGGCGACGACAAGCACGGCGAGGACCGCCAGCTCCGCCGACACGCTGCGCAGCAGGCGCATCGGGGCCGCCAGGGCGCGGCGGCTTCCGTACGCGATCGCGACCGTCACCGCGAGCAGCACGGTCTTGACGACGATCGCGCGCCCGTACCCGGTCGACCAGAGCTGCGACACCGAGCTCAGCTCGACGACCGCGCGCGCCACGCCCGACACGGCGATCAGCAGGACGGCGGGCAGGGCGAGCCGGGAGAACCGGCGCGGCGCCTCCGGCGCGCCGCCGCGCAGGAGCACGATCGCGAGCTGCAACAGCCCGCCGATCCAGAATGCCGCCGCGGTCACGTGCACGAGGTCGGCGACCGTCGAGAACGGCCGCTCGTTCCCCGCCGGCCGGAACGCGTGCCCCGCCAGGGTCGGGGCCAGGAGGAGCAGCGCCGCCGGGACGAGCGCCGGGACCACGTACCGGCCGAGCGCCCACGCGAGCGACGCGGCGACAGCGCCGAGGGCGGCCACGACGATGGTCGCCTGCGTCACGTGCCCGAACCGCGTCGCCGCGTCGTTCGTCGCGTGCAGCAGCCAGACGCCGCCGACTGCCGCGCCGACGAGCGCGATCGCAGCGGTCAGCGCGGCGTCCCGTTCGCGCGCGCGTGTAACTATGAAGACGAAGAGCGCTGCACCGCCGGCGACGAGGATCCCGCCGATCAGCAGCCAGCGAGCGGCGACGTCGAGCGAAGAGGGGTTGCTCGACTCGGCCTTCAGCACCGACTGCGGCTTCGCCCCGCCTGACCCGACCCGGAAGGCGAGCACTCCGGACTCGGGATGCCCGTCGTCCGAGATGATCCGCCAGCGGGCGCTGTAGTCGCCGTCTGCGAGCTTGAGCAGCGGCAGCACCAACTGGTGCCCGCCACGCTCTGTGCGAGGGTCGCCGTCCATCACCGAGCTGTGGTCGCTCGAGACGACGGCGTTGCCGGGGGCGACCGTCACCGGATCGTCGAACAGGATGCTGACCGCGTCCGGCGCGGTGGCGACGATCGCCCCGTCGGGCGGCGTCGTCCTGATCACGTTCGCATGCGCGAACGCCGCCGGCGCCCACACGCAGGCGGCCAGGAGCACGGCAACGATCGCGGCCAGGCGGCGCACGAGACCCATGCTGCCTTGGCGCTACGCGGCCAGGGAGGTTTGGCGGAACCGCCCTCGTTGCCGTGGTGCGATGGACGTTCCCAGGCTAGGACGCAGGGCGCGCTCGTATGGCACATACGGGCGCAACCGAGGACGACGCATGGGGGCGTCCAGCGTGCCGCGGCAACTCAGAGGTTGTTTCGCCAAACCTCCCTCAGCGCGGCAGCCGGATGCGGAGCAGCCCCTGCGGGGCCTGGTTCCTGGGCGAGGACGGGTAGAGGCCGGGCGCGACCGCGGCGCCGGGTGCAGCGACTGTCCGCGAGAAGACCGGCCGGTCGTCCATCCAGAACGACGCGGTCTTCCCGCGCGCCGAGGCCGGGAGCACCATGCTGAAGTTGCCCTTCGCGTCCGGCCACTTCGCCGATACCGGGCGGATCGTCGCGTTGGTGTCGCCGGAGGAGACGCCGACGAGCAGGCCGTCGTAGATCGCGCCCGGGTAGGACGTCGGGTCGGAGAACTTCATCGCCCCGGTGGCCGTGGCGGGAAGCTTGATGTCCAGCGTCGCACTCTTGAGGCGCGCGAAGTTGGCGTTCTGGCCCGTGACGCCGCCGTAGGAGGTATCGCCGCTGGCGACGCCGACGGCCATCGGCACCGGGTCGGCGCCCTGCTCGTCCGAGGCGGTGAAGAACGAGACGTAGTGGCCCGAGCCGTCGCTCGGCTCGGAGAACGTCCAGAAGTCGCGGTCGCCGGTGCGTGAGACGACGACGGCGCCGGCGACCGGGTTGCCGTTCGCGTCGGTGATCGTGCCGGTGAGGCGGTACGTGTAGAGCACGACCGGCGGCGGCGGCGTTCCGTTCGGCCCCGTGACGCGCCCGCTGACGAGGATGCGGCCGCCCGAGATCTTCTTCGTGCTGATGCCGGAGAGCTTGTAGCCGACGCTGAAGCCGCCGAGCGCCTGCTTCACCGCCGCCTGCTGCGCGTCGCTCAGGCGCTTGCCGCCGACGGTGGCCTTGTCCACCGACGCCACGCTGATCGGGTGCCGGCGCGCGAGGGTGACGTCGGCGCGGTAGCTGAAGCGGCCGCCGGCATCGGTCGGCGCCGGCAGCGTGTAGGTGTCGACGCGCATCTGCGCGCCCTGCACCGGACGGCTGCCGAGGAAGAGGCGGCCGGTCGCGATCTGCTCGTTCGAGCCGGTCGCCTGCCAGGCACGGACGATGTTGTGGCCGTCGATCACGATGCGGGCTGCCGTGTCGGTCTGGGCGACCCGCGTGACGCGCGCCGGCGCCTCGGCGCGGGCGGGCGCGGCCGCGGCGGGCGCGGTCTGCGGCGCGGTCGTCACCTCGGCGAGCTGGTCGAGCGCCGCCGGCGCCCGGTAGCCGCTCGAGCCGAGCGAGAAGACCATCAGCTTCGTCGCGGTTCCGCCGGACGACGAGGTCGGCGTGCCGCCGACGGTGATCGCGATGTACTCCTTGCCGCCCACCGAGTAGATCGTCGGCCCGGCTGCGATCGGGTCGCCGGTCTTGAACGTCCAGAGCACCTTGCCGGTCTTGGTGTCGAAGGCGCGCAGGAGGCTGTCGCCGCCGCCGGCGAAGCCGACGCCGGTCGCGGTCGTCGAGATGCCGCCGCGCTCCGGCTCGGGCGTGTCGAACTTCCAGACGCGCTTGCCGGTGTTGACGTCGATCGCGCTGATCGAGCCGTGATCCTTCCAGCCCGGCGCCGGGACGCCGAAGTTGCCGTTCGCGAGCCCGAGGAAGACGTCGCCGATCAGCTTGCGCTTCTTCTGCGTCGGCGTGAGCTTGGCCTGCACGAGGATCGCGCCCGTCTCCGCTGCGGCGTTCAGCAGGTAGTTCGTCGTCGGGTCGTAGGCGGCCGGCGAGAAGTTCAGGCCGCCGATCGACGCCGGGAAGATCGCCACCGGCTGGCCGGGCTTGAGCGACGGGTGCTCGACGCGGTCGATGACCTTGACGCGCTGGTAGATCGGCGCGCCGGTCTTCGCGTCGTAGGCGAACCAGACGCCCTCCATCGTCGCGACCGAGACGATCCGCCGCGTCTTGCCGCCGACCTTCGCGGTGTAGACGACGGGCGGCTGCGCGGTGTCGTAGGCCCACTCGTTGTGGCCCAGCTGCTGCTGCCACCACTTGAGCTTCCCGGTGTGCAGGTCGACGGCGATCAGCGAGTCGGTCCGCGGAGCAGGCCCGGGGCGGAGGCTCGGGACGTACAGCGGCGTCGCCGAGCCGGTGCCGAAGTAGACGGTGTTCGTGGTCGCGTCGATCGAGACCGGGCACCACACCGCACCGCCGCCGACGAGCCGGCCGCGCAAGCGCCACTCGGTCTGGGGCGGCGGGATCGTCCAGAACGGGTTCGCCCAGGCCGGCGTCAGGTCGGTGTGCCAGCCCATGACGAAGCCCCGGACGCCGTACTCGGACCCGGCCGCGCCCATGACCACGACGCCGTTAGCGCACATCGGCGCACTCGTCTGCGAGTAGCCGAAGTTCGGGGCCGCGCCGGGCACGGCGGAGCCGACCGCGACGCGGGCGAGCAGCTGGCCGTCGGACGGGCGCAGGGCGACGAGGTGCATGTCGAGCGTCGCCATGAACAGGCGGCCGCCGCAGTACGCGAGGCCGCGGTTGGCGACGATGCCGAAGTTGCGGAAGACGGCGAGGTTCTCGGGCTTGTAGCGCCAGAGCACCTTGCCGGTCGTCGCGTCGAGTGCCCAGGCGTTGTCGTCGTTCGTCGTCATGTAGAGGCGGTTGCCGATGACGAGCGGGTACGACTGCTCGCCGCGCCGAACGCTGGCGTCGATAGCGCGGAAGTCGACCGTGAAGACCCGCTGGAGCGAGTCGACGTTCGCCTTCGTGATCTGCGTCAGCGGCGAGTGCCTGACCTGGTCCGGCGTGCGGCCCCAGGCTGTCCAGTTGCCGTTGTCAGCCGCGACCGCGGTCGCTGCGGCGACCGCAAGACAGACTGCGGCAAGGACTAGCAGAAAGGAGACCCTCGTTCTCATCCTCGAAACCCTGGGAGCCTAGTTCGCTGATGTTTGGAAGGCAATGTGCACTTTCGGCCGTCGGCGCACGAGCAGGAAGAGCAGTGGGACTGCTGCCAGTCCGGCCAGCCAGGGCGCGAGCGCAGTGATGCTGCGCTCGCGGCCGCGGGCGGCGGTCGGGCCGCTCCCGAGCGCAGCGCGGACGGCGCTCCCCGCGGACGTGGGCGTGGCCACGCGGCCACCGGTCGCGGAGGCCAGGCGGGCGACCGTCACGGCGGCCGAGGGGTCGGGCCGGTAGGCCTCGAGCGTCCCGTCCGCCCGGTAGACGCGCTCGCCCTGGTCGCCGACGCGGACGACGACGAGCGAGGTGCCGTCGAGCGCCCGACCGACCGCGCTCGCGCTGAACGGCCGCGATTCGCCGTCCGTGAGCAGCACGATCACGCGCCGCTTCGTGCCCGGCGCGAAGTAGCCGTCGTGCGCGACGCCGGCCAGCGGGCCGAACGTCGTGGCCGTCGACGAAACGGCCTCCGGCGGAGGCTGCTCGATCTCAGTGGTCGCGACGGTCGAGTCGAACGCCGCCTGGTCGCCGACCGGGAACAGCTTGGGGAGCACACGGTCGGTGAGTGTCGCCACTCCCGAGGGTACGTCGGGGATCGCCGACCGGATCTCGAGCGCTGCCGCGCGGGCCCGCGCGAGTCGGTCCGGTGCGCCGGGACGCGGCGAAGCCGCCATGGAGCGCGAGATGTCGAGGACGAACAGCGCCTGCGCATCGGTGCGCTCCGTGCGGCCGTGATCGTGGCGGATCACCGGCTGCGCGGCGGCGAGGCCGAGCAGGACGGGGATCGCGACGAGCGCGGCGATCGTCGCGCCGCGCCCCGCCGCGCCGGGATCCGGCAGGCGAAGCAGCCGGCGGGCGAGGCCGAGCCGGCGTTCGGCCACGGCCAGCGCTGCGAGCGGGAGGACGACGGCCGCCGCGACGAGGACCCCGGCCCACGGCGTGAGGAATTGAAACGAGCCTCATCAGTACCCCCGCCCAGGCGTCCCGCCGCCGGCGCCGCGCTTGCCGCCGCCGCGCGGGCCGGCCGACGGCGTGCCGCCCGCGCGCTGGCCGTGGGCCTTCAGCAGGCGGAGGACGAGCTCGAGGTTGTACTTCGCCGCCTCGTTGCGGCCATCGAGGGAGACCGCGTTCTGGAACGCGCCCACGCTCCCCTCGACGGGCGCCGGAGGGCCGGCCGTCGCGCCGCCGAACGCCGACCCGAACGGCGAGGTGTCCGTGCTCGCGGTCGAGTCGGCGAAGGCGAGGATGCCGAGCAGGTCGTCGGCCTGCGACGCCTGGGGGCCGGACTGCGAGGCGGCGACGTCGGCGAGCGCGATCTCGGCCTCGATCCGTGCGCGGCGTACGAGGGTCGGGTCGTAGCTCCTGGCCTGCCGGGCGACGCCGCGATACAGGAGCACCGCGCGCCGCAGCGCGAGGTCGTCGTCGAGCGCGAGCAGCCGCCGGGCCGCGCCGAACGGCAGCGTGGTGTCCGCGCGGTGCCCGTGCTCGATCGCGTCGCGCCACCGCACGACGTCGGCGGCGACCAGCAGCAGGACCCCCGCGGCGAGCAGCGCCGCGCCCGCGAGGATGAGCCGCCCCGGCCTCACGCTTGCCTCCACGTGAGCCGCGCCGTCCACAGCTCGTTCAGCGCCAGCAGGCTGACGAGCGCGAGCGCGACGAGCGCCAGCGTCCACGGGAACGGCGAGCCGGCGGCCGCCTGCCCGGCCTCCCCCGGCAGCTGCGCATGCGAGAGCGTTCCACTTCCCGCCACGAACTTCTGGAACAGCTGCTCATCGTTGGTCGACGGGTTGAGCCCGACGATGTTCAACCCGATGTGCTCCTGTCGGTACGCCGTGGCGACGGCGCCAAGCGCAGGCAGGTCGCTGGGGTCGTCGTCCAGGTCGCTGATCAGGAGCACCTCTGGCCGGGCGAGCCGGTCGCCGATCAGGATGGAGCGCGCAAGGTCGAGGCCGGTGGAGATCTTGGTGCCGGCGCTGAACGAGTCCGACCACGGGTTGTTCGGGAACGTGGGCGCGACGCCCGGGCGCTTCTGCGGCGGCAGCGTGAAGAATCGGACCAGCGGCTGGAAGGCCGACGCGGGTGAGCCCGGCGGCAGCGCCTCATACGCGCTGTCCGAGAAGACGACCAGGCCGTAGCGGCCGCGGCTCTTGCTCAGGTCGGAGAGCGCCTGGCCGATCCGCGAGTAGGTGTCGGAGGAGATGCTCGCCGACAGGTCGAGGACGACGATCCCGTTCGAGCCCGCGGGCAGGAAGCGGATCTCGTGGGTGCGCGGATGCCGCGAGACGAGGATCGCGATCAGCGCGAGCGCGAGCAGGCCGAGCGCGGCGGCGGCGCGCACGACCTGCGTGCGGCGCGCGGGGCCGAGCAGCTCCCGCGTGGTGGCGAGCGGGATCACTCGCTCCTTCACGTGAGCTCCTCCTCGAGCGCATCGGCGAGCTCCTCGATCCGGTCGGCGCCGGGCTCGCTGCGCCGCCACGCGAGCGCGGTCGCGGTTTCCTCGAGCGCATCGTCGGGCGGCAGCTCACGCGACACGAGCGCGAGCGCCTTGCGCCGGTCAGGCGGCGGCCGCCGCTCGGACTCGCGCAGCAACTCGAGCGCGCGCTCGAGCGGCGGGCGGGCGTCGGCGATGCGCTGCTCCTCGGCCCGCCGCCGGCGGCGGAGCTCGACGGCGACGAGCGCGACGGCGCCTGCGGCGAGCAAGGTGGCCGCGGCCACCAGCAGAACGGCAAGCAGGCCAGGGCGAATCCGGTAGGACGGCGCCGGCAACGCCGTCTGCTCACGCCAGCCGGGCGGTGATTTCGCCAGCGCCGATTCGGGAACCCGGCCGACGACGCGGAGCGCGGGCCACGGGACGCGCGCACCGTCGACCCGAGCGGGCGGGAAGTGAACGGTCTTCGGCGGCACGCAGCCCTCGTTCAGGCATTGCAGCCGGTAGGTGACGGTCGTGCTCGACCGCGTCGGGGCGGCGACCGGCGTGTACGGGCCGAACTCCGGCTCGATGGCCGCGCCCTTCGGCGCAACAAGCGTCGCCGTGACGACGTCGCCGAAGCGGGCCGGGTTCGGCGAGAGGGCGGTGGTCGCCGCGGACGCCGAGGCCGCGACCCCGAGCGCGGCCGTGAGCACGAGGAGGAGCCTCACCGGCGACGCCTCCCGGCGCGGCGCCGGCGGTCAGCCCATGCGAGCAGCTCGCGGTCGATCTGGACCGGGTCGCTGGTCCCGATGACGACGGGCTCGAGGCCCATCCGCACGAGGTCCTCGCGCAGCTCGTGCAGCCGTCCCTCGTGCGCCAGCCGGCGCTCACGCGCCTCGCCGCGGCGCAGCCGGGTCTCGACGAGGCGGCCGGTCGCCGCGTCGGCGAACGGGACGACGACGGCCGGAAGCTCGGGGAAGCTTTGCTCCCAGACCGGGTCCTGGACGACGACGGGAACGATGTCCCAGCGCAGGGCGGTGGCCCGCAGGAACGCCGCGGCCGGCACCTCGCCCAGGAAGTCGGAGACGACGAACACGAAGCTCCCCGGCGGCAGCGCGGCGCGGGCGCGGTGGAGGTGGGCGAACGCGCGCTCGAGCGTGTCGGGCGACGCGTCCCAGCCGGCCTCGCGGACACGGTCCGCGATCGCCCAGCGGCGGCGGCCCGAGCGCGGCGGCAGCCAGTACGGGTAGTCGCTGTCGCCGGCCTCGTCGAGGTAGCCGATCTCTCCGCGCGCGACGAGCGTGCTGACGACGACCGCATCGACGACGGCCGCGACCGCTGCCGGCTTCGAGAGCCACGGCAGCGAGGCGTTGTACAGCGCCATCGACGGCCGCCGGTCCGAGATCACGACGACCCGCGGCGCCTCGTCCTCGAAGTGCTCGCGGACGATGAACTGCTCGCGGCCTCGCGCCGACGAGAGACGGGCCGACGCGTACCAGTCGATGCTGCTGATCGGATCGCCCGGGACGTACTCGCGCGAGCCGGCGACGTCGGAGCCAGGGCCGCGGCGCACGCTGGGCTGCTCGCCGAACGGCAGTCCCGTCAGCCGCCAGCGCGGCACGAGCGGGAAGGGCCGGCGTTCCTCCGGGCTCACTCGCGGGCGGGCTGGGCGACCGGGCGGGGCTTCCCGTCCCAATCGGGCTCCGGCGGCGGCGCGATTGCGAAGCAGCGGTCGCGCACGATCACCAGTGCGTCCTCGTAGCGCAGGGAGCGAGTTTCGGCCAGGAACGACGGGGTCAGCAGAAGCCGGTGCCCGAGCACGGGCAAGAACAGGCGCTCGACGTCCTGCGCGGTCACGTAGTCGCGGCCGTGCAGCAGCGACCAGGCGCGTGAGGTCCGGTCGAGCGCGAGGCTGCCGCGGACGGAGGCGCCGAGCTCGACGCCGTCCACCCGGCGCGTCGCCCGGACGAGCTCGACGATCCAGCGCTCGAGCAGCTGGTCGACGTACACGTCCTCGGCCGCGCGCTGGAGCTCCCGCACCTCCGCGGCGGTGACGGCGGGTCGCAGCGAGTCGAGCGGATGCCCGTGCCGCTGCTCGCGCATGATCCGGATCTCCTCGTCCTCGTCCGGGTAGCCGAGGGCGATCTTCAGGAAGAAGCGGTCGAGCTGCGCCTCCGGCAGCGGGAAGGTGCCCTCCTGCTCGATGGGATTCTCGGTCGCGATGAGCAGGAACGGATCGGGGAGCTGGCGGGTGACGCCGTCCACCGTCACCGTGCGCTCGGCCATCGCCTCGAGGAGCGCCGACTGCGTCTTCGGCATGGCACGGTTGATCTCGTCGACGAGGACGACGTTGGCGAAGATCGGCCCCGGCCGGAACTGGAACTCGCGCGTCTGCTGGTTGTAGACCGACAGCCCGGTCGTGTCCGTCGGCTGCAGGTCGGGCGTGCACTGGATGCGCTGTGAGACCGCGCCCTCGACGCTGCCGGCGATTGCGCGGGCGAGCACCGTCTTGGCCGTCCCGGGCACGTCCTCGAACAGGACGTGGCCGCCGCAGGCCAGCGCGGCGAGCACGAGGCGGATCTCCTCGCGCTTGCCGTGGACGACCGTCTCGGCGTTGGCAAGCAGGCGTCCGGCGATGTCGACGGCGCGCTCGAAGGTGGGGCTGACGGGCTCCGTCTGCGGCGCGGTCACGTCGAGATCGTAGGGGCGACATCAAACCTTGTGGTATCTGTTGCGCCCATGAGGGTCGGGGTTCGGGTCGTCGTCGCCGTCGTTGCGGCGTCGCTGCTGGCGGTCGTCGCACAGTCGACGGCGGACTCCGCGACGTCGCCGGTGCGCTGGATCGTCTTCGCGGCGAAGCCCGACGCGAACACGATCGCACCGCAGCTTTACCGCATCCAGACCGACGGCCAGGGGCTGGCGCAGATCACGAACAGCGCGCAGCCCGTTGGGCAGCCGTCGTTCGCACCGAACGGCAAGGTGATCGCGTACACGCGGCTGGGAATCGGCATCTTCACCGCCAACCTGGACGGCAGCGGGGAGCGCAAGCTCACGTCGGGCAGCCGTGACAGCTACCCGACGTGGTCGCCGAACGGGAATCAGATCGCCTTCGTCCGAGTCAAGGGCTCCGACTGGCGCTTGTACGCAATGACCGCGACGGGCAAGAACGTCCACCTCCTCCCCGAGGCGCCGCCGGCCGGCCGGCCGAGTTGGACGAAGAACGGGAGGTCGATCTTCGTGTCGTCCGGCGGACTCCTGGTGCAGGTCAGCGCGCTGAACGGCCGCATCGAGAACCGCTACAACGTCCGGCTCGACATCGCGGTCTCCCAGGGCGCCGCGCTGTCACCGGACGCGAAGGAACTCGCCTATGTCCAGACGCGCCCGCCGACCGGGGCGCCCGACTGCGGCGATGCGAAGTCGCCGTGCCCCGCGTATGCGCTCTACCTCGCACCGATCAAGACCGGCCATCGCCGCAAGGTCGGCGACTCCACCGGCGCCGCCAGCTGGTCGGCGGACGGCAAGGAGATCGCCTACGTGGCGACCGGCAAGCTCACGATCGACGTCGTCAAGACCGGTAAGAAGACGAAGCTGTCGGCGGGAACCCACGTCCCCCAAGCGGACGCCCCAGCCTGGCAGCCGTGAGCGGTCAGCGGATGGTGAAGCTGCCCTTCATGCCGGGCTTCGTCCGGTCTGCCGGCAGCGCGCCGTAGTAGGGCACCTTGCCCCGGTAGTCGAGGAAGAGCAGGAGGATCTTCTGCTGCTTCGGCTTGAGGGCGGCGGTGAAGCCGGTCTGGACGCCGGTCCCCTTCTTGTGGTGGCCGAACGTGAGCGTGTGCGGCTCCTGGCCGTTGTTGAAGATGCTGAACCGCGCGTAGTCGCCGCGGTACCCCAACTTGGGGCGCATCAGCACCGCGCTGTCGGTGATTGTCACCCGGATGTCGAAGACGGGCGGGGGTGCCGTCGTGCTCGGTCCGAGGGCCGCGTGAGCGCCGACTGCCAGC
Organism: uncultured Thermoleophilia bacterium; assembly: GCA_963755085.1. GTDB lineage: Bacteria > Actinomycetota > Thermoleophilia > Gaiellales > Gaiellaceae > JACVRM01. The sequence continues at coordinate 51,386 of CAVWIN010000008.1, forward strand.
ACCAGCGCCGACGCGCCCGAGAACGCCATGAGCCGTGCTTTCACGGGCGCTAGGTTAGCAACGGCTCGTGGGTTCGAGACCTCTCGCCTCTGCCTGTCTCGGGATCGCGGTCGCGGCCGGGACGGCGGCATGCGGCGGCGGGACGGCCGGCCAGGCCTGGCAACTTCCGAACGGCGACCTGGCCGGCACCCGGGCGGTTTCGGGCACGCCGATCCGCTCCGCGACGGTGGCGCGGCTCCGGCCCCGCTGGCACTTCCGGTTCCGTTCTGCCCCCACATTCTCGGGGATATACGCGTCGACGCCGGTGGCGGATCGCGACACCGTCTACGTGCAGGACCTGCGCAGCAACGTGTTCGCCCTCGACCGCTCGAACGGTGCCCTGCGCTGGGAGCACCGGTTCGACGCGGCCAACGACGGCCCGAACGGGGTCGCGGTCGACGCCGGCCAGGTCTATGGCGCCACCGACTCGGACGTGTTCGCGCTCGACGCAAAGACAGGACACCTGCTCTGGCACCGGCACCTGACAGGGCCGACGGAGCAGTTCGTGAACGTCGCGCCCGTCGTCTGGAAGAAGCTCGTGTTCACGGCGACGGTCGGCTATCCGCCGGGCGGCCGGGGCGCCATCTATGCCCTGGACGCGGCCACCGGGGTGGTCCACTGGCGCTTGGACACGATCAGGGACCCCTGGGCGCATCCGCTGGAGGCCGGCGGCGGCGGCGTCTGGCAGCCGATGTCGGTCGACGCCGGCGACCGCCTGTACGCGGGTACGGCGAACCCGGCGCCCTGGGGCGGGACGCCGGCGCTGCCGAACGGCGCCGCCTACCCCGGTCCGGTGCCGTACACCGACTCCCTCCTCGTCCTCGACGCGCGTACGGGCCGCCTGCTCTGGCACGACCAGGTGACGCCGCACGACGTCCGCGACCACGACTTCCAGGCGACGCCCGTCCTGACCGGTGGCCGCATCATCGGCGCGGGCAAGGGCGGCCGCGTGATCGCGTGGGACCCGAGCACGCACAAGCGGCTCTGGGAGGCGACTGTCGGCATGCACCGCAACGACACCGGCCCGCTCCCGGCCCACCGCGTCGTCGTCTGCCCGGGGCTGCTCGGCGGCGTGGAGACGCCGATGGCCGCGGCCGGCGGCCTCGTCTTTGTGCCGGTCGTCGATCTGTGCGTGCCCGGGGGCGCCACCATCTCCGAGCCGCTGACGAAGGTCGACGCGAGCACCGGGCGCGGGGAGCTGGTCGCGCTCGACGCGGCGACGGGCGCCCGCCGGTGGACGCGCCGGTTCCCCTCACCCGCGTTCGGCTGCGCCACGGTGGCGAACGACGTTGTGTTCGTGGCGACATACGATGGCCGGCTCTACGGACTCTCGACGGCCGACGGCTCGGTGCTTTGGCAGACGCGGCTGCGCGCGGGCGTGAACTCGTGCCCGGCCGTCGCCGGCGACCTGCTGCTCGCGGGGGCGGGTGTCGGCCGGCCCGGAGCCGTCCCGGAGCTGGTCGCGTTCGCGCCTGCTAACGGTGCCAGGTGATAGTGACCCGGTTCGAGGTGGCCTTCACGATGCCGGCGCCGTTCCGCAGCGTCGCGCGGTAGCGGAAGGTCCCGTAGGAATCGCCGCTCACCTCGTTTGAGAGCTCCGCCCCGAGGACTTTCGTCGGTCCCATCGCAACCAAGCCCCAGCCCGGGCTGTCGGCGCGCTTCTGCGCCCGCTTGATCGGCGTCTGCTCGATGCGGAGGAAGGTGTTGCTCGGCAGATACTCGTCCGGCGAGCAGTCGTCTCGGACGCCGAGCGTCGTCTTGTACGTGGCACAGACGTAGAAGACGCTGAGCTTCAGCTTGTGGAGCTTGAAGGACAGGGTCCGGCGCCACGGACCGCCGCGCGACTTCGCCCAGAGCGCAACGGTGTCGGCCGAGCGCCCGGCGGCATGACGCGGCGCAGACGAGCCGAACGCCGCACCGGCGACGAGCGTCAGCGACGCGAGCGAGATGACCACGGCGAGGCGAAACACGCGCGGCAGTGTAGGTGACGTCTTCGCGAATCGCCAGTTGACGGGTTCATCAGAAAAAAATGTTGAAAGCGCAACAGCCTTAAAGGTAGGTTCACGCTCGTCAACCCATGGAGGTGCGCATGCGCGGGGCAGTACTAGCCGTTCTCTCGGCGGTTGTTGTTGCCGGCGTCTGGTCGGGCGCGGCGATGGCCGCTACGCGGGCGATCACCCCGTCGCCGGCGTATACAGCAGCTCAGCTCCAGGCCGATCCGGGTGCGGACTGGCTGATGAACATGGGCAACCTCGCCGGGACGCGGCACTCGTCGCTCAACCAGATCACCCCGGCGAACGTCGGCACGCTCAAGCTGGCGTGGAAGATCAACCTCGGAACTTGTCCGACCAAGGACCAGGCCTGCGGTTCCCTCGAAGCGAACGCCGTCGTTGCGAACGGCGTCCAGTACATTCAGACGCCCAGGAGCGACGTCTTCGCGATCGACGGGGCGACCGGCCAGATCCTCTGGCACTGGGTTCCGACCTACGACCCCGCCTTCCCGATCGGCTCGGGCGGCAGGCAGCCGGGCGTTGCGATCGCCAATGGCCTCGTGTACGCGTCGACCGTCGATGGCTTCATCGTCGCGCTCGACCAGATGCTCGGTGCGCAGGTCTGGAAGACCGAGATCCTCCCGTGGCGCAAGGGCGGCCGCGTCTCGGACGCTCCGATCTACTACAACGGCCTGATCCTCACGGGCGACAGCGGCGCCGACGGCGGGAGCGCGTCGAACGGGATGCACGCCCTCGACGCCGCCACGGGCCGTGAGCTCTGGACCTGGGCGATCACGCCCGCGCACGGGCAGCCGGGCGGCGACACCTGGTCCGGCGCGGACTCGAACTACGGCGGCGGCGCCATGTGGGAGTCCCCGGTCATCGACCCGAAGCTGAACCTGGCGATCTTCGGGACCGGCAACGCGGTGCCATGGAACTCGCGCGGCCCCGGCAAGAATCTCTTCACCGCCTCGATCGTGGCGGTGAACGTCTACACGGGCCAGCTCGTCTGGTACTACCAGACGACGCATCACGACCTGTGGGACTCGGACCTGCCGAACAACGGCGTCCTCTTCGACGCGCCGTACAAGACGCCGGTCAAGTACAAGGCGAAGGTAAAAAGAAGGGTGCACGGCAAGCTCGTGACCAAGACCGTCACCAAGACGAAGACCGTCACGAAGACCCAGCCGGGCGTTGCCTTCGTGAGCAAGTACGGCATGACGTTCGTCCTGAACCGCGAGACGGGCAAGCCGCTGCTTCCGATCAAGGAAGTGAAGGTTCCCCAGAGCTCGGCCGCGCAAGTGAACACGTGGCCGACGCAGCCGGTCCCGCAGTCCGCGAACGTGCTGTTCAACAAGCTCAACTCGAGCGGCCTGCCGTGCACCGACGGCACCGTGTCGCAGACGAGCGGGTACGTCCCGTTTTCCCAGGCCACGGCGCCCGACGGGAAGCCGTTCAAGATCGGGTGCGTCTACGACCCGTACGACACGTCGCAGTACGTCGTCACGCCGTTCGAGATGATGGACTGGCCCGCGAGCTCGTACAGCCCGGAGAACCACACGTTCATCACGTGCGGGGTTAGCGACCGGGCCTTTGCGTTCGAGCAGGTCCCGGCGGCGTCCCAGGTCGCCGGCTCCGCCGGTGGCATCGGCTTCGGCATAACCGCCGTGGGCGACACGTCCACGGCGAACACCGGCAACTTCTCGGCCTTCGACGTCACCACCGGGAAGCTGGCATGGCACGAGCACTGGCCTGCTCCGTGCTACAGCGGCTCGATGAACACGGCCTCCGGGCTCACGTTCATCGGCTGGCTGGGCCAGGGCAACGCGCAGGACGGCCACGGCTTCCTGGAGGCGCAGAACACGAAGACCGGTGCCTCGTTGTGGAAGTCCGCCCTGATGTCAGCACCGGTCGGGGCTGCCCCGGTCACCTACGAGGTGAACGGCAAGCAGTACATCTCGGTCGCGGTCGGCGGCCAGGCCCACAACGACGTCTCGCGCCCGCTGGGTCTCACTAACCCGAAGCGGCTCCGCGACGACGCGATCTACACGTTCACACTGCCGTAACGAACCACTGCGAAAAGGGCGGGCGCCTTCAGGCCCCCGCCCTTTTCGTTTTCCTAACTTGCGAGCGCAACTTCGCTGATAGCTTGGCCACTGCTATCTGCCGGAGACGTGCAGTTGCGCCGCCATGAACGAGGTGAGAGGAGCCGTACATCCATGCGACGAGTACTAGGGACCTTGGCAATCAGCTCGCTCGCGCTCGCCACGCTCGTCGCAGGCGTGCTGGTGGGCACCGGCCGCGCCGTCCCGGGGAAGAGCGCGGCGTCGGTGACGAAGATCACGGTCACTGCGACCGAGTTCCATTTCAAGCTCTCGAAGGCCAGCATCCCGAAGACGGGCACTGTCGCCTTCACGGTCATCAACAAGGGCAAGATCGGCCACGACTTCAAGATCGCCGGGAAGAAGACGAAGCTGCTCAGCCCGGGGAAGTCCCAGACGCTTACCGTCAAGTTCGCGAAGAAGGCCCGCTACGCGTACCGCTGCACGGTGCCGGGCCACGCGGCGAACGGGATGAGGGGCACGTTCGCCGTCGCGACCAGGGCGGTCACGACCTCGACGTCCACCAACAGCTCGACATCAACCTCGACGTCAACCACGACCGTGACCGGGCCGTCCACGACGGTCAATGTAAGCATGAAGGAGTACAAATTCACGCTCACGGTCAACGGGCAGGTGGTGAGCTCCGTGCCGCAGGGTCAGATCACGTTCGTGATCAAGAACGACGGTTCCCTGGTGCACAACTTCGACGTCTTGGCCCATAAGGCCGGGACGATCCTCTCGCCCGGCCAGTCCGAAACGTGGACGATCGGCCTGGCGGCCAACGCGGCGGGATACGGGTACCAATGTGACGTGCCGTTCCACGCCGAGGACGGCATGACCGGGAGCCTGACGGTCACGCCGTCGTAAGCACGACGGCAGACGCTTTTCGGAAGGGGCCGGCACCGCCGGCCCCTTCCGTTTTCGAGCGACGGTTGAAGCGTGCGCACCATCGTCCTCGTCGCAGTGCTCGTCGCGCTCGCGGCTGCTGCCGCCGGGGTCGCGAACCTCGGCCCTGCTCGGCTACGCCTCCGACCGCGGCGACCCGGTCGGCAGGCTCGTGATCCAGCGCGGTCTCCCGCCCGCGCCGGCCGACGTGATCCGGCCGCGGCAGCACGTGCGCCACAGCGCGAGAGAGACGACTAGGACGGCAGGCGCACCACTGCCTCGAGTCCGTGCGGGGCGGCCTCCTCGAGCTCGACCGTTCCGCCGTCCGCCGCCACAAGGCGCCGGACGATCGCGAGCGCAAGGCCGCTGCCCTCGCCTGCCCGTCCGCGCCAGAAGCGGTCGAACGCGCGCCGGCGCTCCTCGGGCGAGAGTCCCGGGCCCTCGCGGCCACGGGCGGCGTTGCGCTCGCACGACGGCTGCTGGGGCATGATCCGCCGACAGCCGCCGTTCGTCTGGTCGGACCAGTTCGGCCTGTGGCTGCAGCTGGTCGACGACCCGACGACCGCCTCCGGTAGCCCCGTGCGCCGCATGACGCCCGGGGCCGAGCATGACGCGCTGCGGCGAGAGGAAGGCGACCATCGCCGTCAGGCCGAGCGCCAGGTAGCGCGCTTCCCGGTCCCAGTCGACACCGCGCTTTTCCCTTACGGGGCCGGCGAGAGCCGGCCCCGTCGCATTTCGGAGTACCGTTGAAGCGTGCGCACGATCGTGCTGGCGGTGCTCCTGGTCGCGATCGCGGCCGCGGCGGCCGGCGTCGCCAACCTGGCGCTGCTCGGGTACGCGGCCGACCGCAGCGACCCGGTCGGAAAGCTCGTGATCCAGCGCGGGCTGCCGCCCGCGCCGGCCGACGTGATCCGGCCGCGCGAGGGCGAGCGCGGGCACGACGGGAGCGACGACTAGCCCGTCCGCAGGCGCACGACGGCCTCGAGCCCGCGTGCAGGCGCATCGACGAGCTCGACCGTCCCGCCGTCGGCCTCGACGAGGCGGCGCACGATGGCCAGCCCGAGCCCGCTGCCCTCGCCGCTGCGGCCGCGCCAGAAGCGGTCGAAGGCGCGCCGCCGGTCCTCGGCGCTCATGCCCGGCCCCTCGTCCCGGACACGCAGCTCGGCCCACCCCTCGCCGCGGCGTACCTCGACCGTGACGGCGGCGCCCTCGGGCGAGACCTCGAAGGCGTTCTCGAGCAGGTTGTCGACGACCTGGCGCAGGCGGTCGGCCGAGGCATTCGCGGTGGCCGACCCGTCCGCCGTGGCCGTCAGCCGCAGCCCGCGCTCGGCGGCGAGCGCCGACCAGGCGTCCACCCGCTCGCGCGCGACCTCCGACAGGTCGACGGCCTCGCGGGCGGAGCCCGCCTGGTCGGCACGGGCGAGCGCGAGCAGCCCGTCGACGAGTCCCGCCAGGCGTTCCACCTCGGCCGCTGCGCCGGCGAGCTCCCGCTGACCCGAGGGGATGACGTCGCGTGCGAGGTTCTCCAGCCGCAGGCGCAGCGCCGTCAGCGGCGTGCGCAGCTGGTGCGAGGCGTCGGCCACGAACTCCTCGCGTGAGCGGACGAGCTGCTCGAGGCGCGCAACGGTCTCGTTGAACACCCGGGCGAGCGAGCGCACCTCGGGCGGCCCCTCATGCTCGGGCGCCCGGGCCGAAAGGTCGCCGCGCCCGACTGCGTCGGCGGCGCCCTCGAGACGGCGCAGGGGCCGCACGACGAACGCCGCGAGGCCGGTCGCGGCCACGGCGGCCACGCCGAGGGCGAGCAGCGCGATGCCGGCCAGCACGAGCCAGTAGCGGCGGATGCGGTCGTCGACCGTGGACGTCGGGTAGGTGATCCGGACGGCGCCGAGCCGGCCGCCCGGGGCGACCGGAACGGCGACGTAGAGCAGATTCGTGCCGAGCGTTCGCGACGGCCGCGTGCCGGCGGCGATGAGGCCGCGGAGCGCCCGGCGGATCTCGGGCCGCGAGGCGAAGCTCTCGGCGCCCGTGCCGCGCGGGTTGGTGTCGACGACGGCGGTGCCGCTGCGGTTGACGACGACGACACGCCCGCCCGTGTCCGTGCGGTAGCCGTAGGCGACGGCCGCAAGGCGGCGGAGCGCCGGTGTGTCGCGCCGCCGAAGCGCGTCCTGCGCGAGCGACGCGAGCGTGGTCGCGTCGCGCTCGACCCGCGTCTCGAGCAGGTTGCGCTCGGTGCGGGCGTTCTGAACGCCGAGCGGGATCTCGAGCGCAGCCAGCACAACGACCACGAGCCCGAGGTAGCCGAGCAGGAAGCGCCGGCTCACGCGTGCAGGCGAAAGCCGATGCCGCGGACCGTCTCGATGAGGCCCGGGTCGCCCAGCTTGCGACGGAGCGCGGCGACATGGACGTCGATCGTCTTGGTCGACCCGTACCAGGTGGTGTCCCAGACCTCCTCCAGGAGGCGCCGCCGGCTGACGGCGGCGCCGGGATCCCGGGCGAGCGCGGCGAGCAGGTCGAACTCCTTGGGCGTGAGCTCCAACTCGCGGCCGTCCATGTGCACGCGGCGGGCGCGTGTGTCGACCTCGAGTGCGCCGATGCGCAGCGGCGCGTCAGGCGAGCGGTCGTGCGTGCGCCGCGTGACGGCGCGGATCCGCGCGATCAGCTCGCGCAGGCCAAACGGCTTCACGACGTAGTCGTCGGCGCCGAGCTCGAGCCCGACCACGCGGTCGGCCTCCTCCCCGCGCGCGGTGACGACGATGATCGGCACGCCGGAGCGCTCGCGCACGCGACGGCAGACGTCGAGGCCGTCCATGTCCGGAAGGCGCAGGTCGAGCAGGATGACGTCCGCCTCGGCGGCGGCGAGCGCCTCGCCGCCCGTGCTCGCGCGCACAACCTCGAAGCCTTCGCGGGTCAGGCCTTCGGCCAGCGGCTCGGCGATGGCGTCCTCATCCTCGACGACCAGCACGCGCATGGCTTGATCATCGCCCCTTGGTCCGGTGTCGTCCTCCGGTCTTTCCCGAACCTTTGCCATTCGCTGGCGGAGCTTTGCCGTGCGCTCGCCCACCCCTTGCGACGCGCGTCCTACCGTCGAAGACGACGTTCAAGGAGGTTTCCGATGAAGAAGATCCACGTCCTCGCAGTCGCAGCGCTCCTCGGCTTCGCCGCCATCCTCGGCGTCGTCGGGGCAACCCGCACGACAGGGATCGGAGCAGCGGCGCACGCGAAGGCGTCGACATCGGCTTCGGCACAACTTCGGGCGCGCGAGCGAAAGCTCCACCAGCTGGAGCGTGCGCTCGCCAAGGCCCGCCAGAGCCGGCCGCCCGCATTGCCCCGCGTCCCTGCGGTGCATCACCCGGCGGCACCGCCTGCTGCCCCGGCCGTTCCGGTCGCTGCACCCCCGGCGTCGGCGCCGCCGGTAGCGGCAGCGCCCGCCGCGCCCCGCGTGATCTACCACCGCCCCGCGCCGATCGTCATCGTCCGGCACACCCACCACGGTGACGACGGCCACGAAGGCGGCGGCCACGAGGGAGGCGGCGGCGATGACTAGCCACACCGGCCGTCTCTACGCACTCGCTCTCGCCCTGGTCGTGATGTTCGCCACCTGGACGGCGATCGCGACCAAGCCGTGGGTCACGCAGACGGCGGCGGCGGATCCCCGCTGGACCGCCCTGGCCACCCGCGAGCAACGCCTGCGCCACGAGAGCGTCGTCGTGAACCGGCTCGTCAAGCGCCGCTGGGCCGTCTACCGCGTACAGCTGCACAAGCGCGAGACGCAGATCGCGGCCGCGCACCGGGCCCAGCTCGCGGCCGATCGCCAGGCAGCCGCGGCGGCAGCCGCCGCAGCGGCCCAGCAGGCAGCCGTCGCCGCCGCACCCTCCTACGCGGCGCCGTCCTACGCGGCCCCCGTCGCGGCCGCGGCGCCCCCGGTCCGCGTCGTGAATCTCCCGCCGCTGACGATCACGAGGACCTCCTGATGCAGCGGCGCACCTTCAGGGCGATGGGCACCGACATCGAGCTGCTCGTCGACGCTGAGAACGCCGACGGCACGCTCGACGCTGCCGAGGCCGAGTTCCACCGGCTGGAGGCGATCCTGTCCCGCTTCCGTCCGGAGTCGGAGCTCAGCCGGCTCAACGAGGCCGGCGCGGCGGACGCCGGCCCGGAGCTCGTCGCCCTGACCAGCCTCTCGCTCGCAGCCCGCGAGCTGACCGACGGGCGGTTCGACCCGACCGTCCACGACGCCGTCGTGGCCGCGGGGTACGACCGCACGTTCGACGACGTCGCGGCCGACGGGCCGGACGCCCGGCCCGTCGCGTGCGGCGGCGGCGTCCGCGTCGACGGAAGCCGCATCGAGCTCGACCCCGGCGTCCGACTCGACTTCGGCGGCATCGGCAAGGGCTGGGCCGCCGATCGGGCCGCGGAGATCCTCGCGGAGGCCGGCCCCTGTCTCGTCAACGCGGGCGGCGACATCGCCGTCCGCGGGGGCTCCTGGCCCGTCGGCGTCGAGACGATGACCGTCGAGCTGACCGCCGGCGGGCTCGCGACCTCCGGCCGCGACCGCCGGACCTGGCGGCGCGGCGGGCGCGAGCTCCACCACCTGATCGACCCGCAGACCGGCACCTCGGCCGAGAGCGACCTCCTGCGCCTGACCGTGATCGCAGGCAACGCGGTCGCGGCCGAGGTGTGGGCCAAGGCGCTGTACCTGCGCGGCAGCGCGGAGGCGGCCGAGGAGGCCGACGAGCGCGGCCTCCCGGCCGTGCTCGTCGCCGCCGACGGCACCACGCGAGTCGCCGGAGGGCTCGCATGAAGGACCCGACCTTCTGGATCCTCGCGCGGGCGACCGGACTCACGGCGTACGTGCTGCTCACGACGTCGATGCTCGCCGGGCTGACCCTCAAGTCCCGGCCCCTCGGACGGGCGGTGAAGGCCGCTTCCGTCATGGACACGCACCGCTTCCTGTCCATGCTCGCGATCGGCGCGGTCGCGGCGCACGGCCTGACGCTGGTGCTCGACTCGACGGTGCACATCGGCCTCGGCGCGCTGCTCGTCCCCGGGACGAGCGCCTACCGCCCGGCCGCCGTCGGCCTCGGCGTCGCCGCCGCGGAGCTGATGGTGCTCGTCACCGTCTCGTTCTCCCTGCGCAAGCGCATCGGCCAGCGCATGTGGCGGCGCCTGCACTGGGCCACGTACGGGATCTTCGCCCTGGCCACGGCCCACGGGCTGGCGGCGGGCAGCGACTCGTCGCGGCCCTGGGTCTTCGGCCTCTACCTCGGCGCCGTCTTCGCCGTGGCCACCGCCACCGCCTGGCGTGCGCTCACTCGCCCCACCAAGCAGAAAGGAGCAACCCATGTACCGCATCGAGATCGACCGGTCGCTGTGTAGCGGCTTCGGCGCCTGCGCCGAGCTGGCCCCCGAGATCTTCGAGCTCGACGGCAGCGGCACCGCCCAGCTGCGCGTCGGGCAGTCCGACGACCCGCAGGTGTTCGAGGCGGAAGCGGCCTGCCCGATGGCCGCGATCCGGATCATCGAGGAGGCGGCGGCATGACCGCGCCGCGCTCCGTCGTCGTCATCGGCGCCGGGCTCGCCGGCACGCGCTGTGCCGAGACGCTCCGCGCCGAGGGCTACGAGGGCCGCCTCACGGTCCTCGGCGCCGAGCCCGTCGCCCCGTACGAGCGGCCGGCGCTATCGAAGGAGTTCCTCGCGGGCACGAAGCCGGCGGAACGGCTCCTGCTCCGGCCGCCGGGCTTCTGGGCCGAGCACGGCATCGAGCTGAAGCTCGGCGATCCGGTGATCGGCGTGGACAACGGATCGCGGGTCGCCGTGACCGCCGCCGGCGCCCTGCACGCATGGGACGCGCTGATCGTCGCGGCCGGCGCACGGCCGCGGCGGCTTCCGTTCCCCGCCCCGGCGGGCGTGCACGAGCTCCGTACGCTCGCCGATGCCGCCGCGCTTCGCGAGGCGCTCGTGCCGGGCGCCCGACTCGTGGTCATCGGCGGCGGCTTCGTCGGCGCCGAGGTGGCGTCGACCGCCCGGAGCCTCGGCGTCGAGGTGACCCTGCTCGACCTGGGGCCGGCGCCTTTCGCCGCCCTGGTCGGCAGCCAGCTGGCGGAGACGCTGGCGACCCGCTTCCGCGAGCACGGCGTCGACCTGCGCACCGGCGTGCAGGCGGCGGGATTCCGCTCGGACGCGGACGGGTGCGTCTCCGGCGTGGTCCTCGACGACGGCAGTATGGTCGCGTGCGACGTCGTGCTCGTCGCGATCGGCGCCGAGCGCGCCGACGAGCTCGCGGGCAACCGCGCGCCCGGCGTCCACGTCGTCGGCGACGCAGCCGGCGGGCACGGCCACTGGACGGACGCCGCGACCGGCGGCGTGGCGCTCGCACGGCGCCTGCTCGGCCTCGAGCCGCTGCCGGCGCAGCCGCCGTTCGTATGGTCGGACCAGTTCGGGCTTCGCCTCCAGTTCGTCGGCGACCCGGCGCATGCGTCGACGGTGGAGATGGAAGGCGGCCCGGCGGACTTCGTCGCCCGTTACCGCGCACGCTCCGGCGCGCTCGTCGGCGCCGTCGCGGCGAACCGCCCGGCCGCCGTTGCCGCGCTACGGCGCGAGCTCGCCGCCTGAAGCCAGCGCAATCGCCCCGAGCACGCCCGACCGCGGGGCGAGCTCGGGCGCGACCACGGCCGGTGCCTCGACGTAGCCCGTGAGCACAGCGTCCAGCTCGCCGCGGACGCCTTCCAGCAGCCCGCCCCGGCTCAGGACTCCGCCGCCGAGCACGATCCGCTGCGGCGAGAGCACGGCCACCACCGCAGCCAGGCCGAGAGCGAGGTAGCGAGCCTCGAGCCGCCAGGCAGCCGGATCGTCCAGCTCCTCGCCGCGCCGGCCCCAGCGCGCCGCGATCGCCGGTCCCGAGGCGAGCCCCTCCCAGCAGTCGCCGTGGAACGGGCACGTGCCCGGGAATGGGTCCTCCGGGTCGTGCGGGATCCGCACGTGGCCGAACTCGGGATGGGTCAGGCCGTGCAGGAGCCTGCCGGCGGCCATTCCCCCTCCGCCGATGCCCGTCCCCACCGTGACGTAGGCGAAGGTGTCCAGCCCGCGCGCGGCGCCCCAGCGGTGCTCGCCGAGCGCGGCCGCGTTGACGTCCGTGTCGAACACGACCGGCACGCCGAGCTCCCGCCTGATCGGCCCTACAAGATCGGTGTCGGCCCAGCCGGGCTTCGGCGTCGTCGTGATCCAGCCGCGCCGCAGGTCGACCGGCCCGAAGGAGCCGATGCCGACCGCGTCAACCGGCTCGCCCTCGCGGAAGAACGCAACCGCGCGGGCGATCGTCTCGTCCGGCGTCGTCGTCGGGATCGTCACCTCGGCGCGCAGGTCGTCCGGCCCCGTGCCGACGGCGCACATCCATTTCGTGCCGCCGGTCTCGATGCCGCCGAACGCAGCCACGTGCTATCGCTATCACGCTGTGGCGGCGCCCGCGACCTCGACCCTGCGCTGGGGGCTCATGTCCACTGCGCGCATCAACGACCGCGTGCTCGCGGCCGCGGCCCTGTCCGACCGGGCCGAGATCGTGGCCGTCGGCGGCCGCGACGGCGCGGTCACCCAGGCGTATGCGCGGCAGCACGGCATCGAGCGGGCGCACGCCAGCTACGAGGCGCTGGTCTCCGACCCCGAGGTCGACGCGGTGTACATCTCGCTGCCCAACGGGCTCCATATCGAGTGGAGCATCCGCGCGCTCGAGGCCGGCAAGCACGTGCTCTGCGAGAAGCCGCTCTCACCGCACCCCGAGGACGTGGAGGCGGCGTTCGAGGTCGCCGAGCGCGAAGGGCTCGTGCTCTCGGAGGCGTTCATGTGGCGCCACCACCCGCAGACGCACGAGCTGCTGCGCCTCGTCCGGGAAGGCGCCGCCGGGCCCATCCGGGTCGTGCGGGCGCAGTTCAGCTTCGTGCTCTCCGGCACAGCCGACATCCGCCTCGACCCGGAGCTCGAGGGCGGCGCGCTGATGGACGTGGGCTGCTACTGCGTCAGCGCGATCCGAGCGATCGCCGGCGAGCCGCTCTCGCTCGCCGGCGAAGAGGTGCTCGGCCCGAGCGGCGTCGACCTGGTGTTCGCCGGAACGGCGCGCTGCCCCGACGACGTGCTTGCCCACTTCGACTGCGGGTTCGCGATGCCGTACCGCGCCGGGATCGAGGTGGCCGGCGAGGACGGCGTCATCGTCGTCCGCGATCCCTGGCATGCCACGGAGCCGGGCATCGAGGTGCACCGCGAGGACGGCGTCGAGCGGATCGACATGCCCCACGCCGACTCGTACCAGCTCGAGCTCGAGAACGTCGCCGACGCGATCAGCGGCGCGGCGCCGCTCCTCCTCGGCCGCGACGACGCCCTCGGCCAGGCGCGCGCCATCGAGGCCCTCTACCGTTCGGCGGGCTCGTGACCTACGTTGCCGCCACCGACCGCTACGACGGCATGCCGTACCGGCGCTCGGGCCGGTCGGGCCTGAAGCTGCCGGCGATGGCGCTCGGCTTCTGGCAGAACTTCGGCGGCGAGCGCCCGCTGGAGCACAGCCGCACCATCGTGCGCCGGGCGTTCGACCTCGGCATCACGCACTTCGACCTCGCCAACAACTACGGCCCGCCGTACGGCTCCGCCGAGGAGACGTTCGGGACGCTGATGGACAAGGACCTGCGGCCGTACCGCGATGAGCTCGTCATCTCGACGAAGGCCGGCTGGGACATGTGGCCGGGACCGTACGGCGAGTTCGGCTCGCGCAAGTACCTGCTCGCGAGCCTCGACCAGTCGCTCGCGCGCATGCAGCTCGACTATGTCGACATCTTCTACTCGCACCGCCCCGACCCCGAGACGCCGTTCGAGGAGACGATGGGCGCGCTCGACACGGCCGTGCGGCAAGGCAAGGCGCTCTACGCCGGGATCTCGTCGTACTCGGCGGAGCAGACGCGCGAGGCGCACCGGATCCTGACATCGCTGGGCACGCCGCTCCTCATCCACCAGCCGTCGTACTCGATGCTGAACCGCTGGATCGAGGACGGCCTCCTGGACGTGCTCGGCGAGCTCGGCATCGGCTGCATCGTCTTCTCGCCGCTCGCGCAGGGGATGCTCAGCGACCGCTACCTGCACGGGATCCCGGAGGGCTCGCGCGCGACACAGCACGGATCGCTCTCGACGGACATGCTCACCGACCAGGCGCTGGCCAAGATCCGCGCGCTGAACGAGATCGCACAGCGGCGCGGGCAGACGCTCGCGCAGATGGCGCTCGCCTGGACGCTGCGCGACCCGCGCGTGACGTCGACGCTGCCGGGCGCGTCGAGCATCGAGCAGTTCGAGGCGAACGTGGCAGCGCTCGACCGGCTCGACTTCTCGGACGACGAGCTGGCCGAGATCGACCGCTACGCGACGGACAGCGACATCAACCTCTGGGCGGGGGCGGAATAGCCGCAAGCAAGCGCTCGGTCTCGCGGATCATCGGCAGGATCTCCTTGCGGCGGTAGGCGGCGAGCGCCTGCTCGAGCGCCGCCCGCTCTTCGTCGGGCCGGCCGGCGGCGTGGTGCACGTACGCGAGCGCGCGGTACGCGTCGCCATGCATGAGCGGGAAGTCCGTCTCGAGCGCATAGCGGACGGCGTCTCGCGCGAGCTCGTCCGCCGCGACGAGTTCGCCGCGGTCCGCGGCCACCCGGGCGCGTACCCCGCGTCCGATGGCGAAGTTGACGACGTCTTCGGCGCCGCCCAGGTTCTCCCCTTCGATCGCCGTCCGCTCCGCTTCGTCGCGCTCGCCAGAGGCGTAGAGGACCTCGGCGAGGAGGACGGCGGTCGTCGAGGCGAACCCCACCGCTCCGAGCCGGAGCAGGTTGCGATACGCGTCCTCGGCGAGCCGCCGGGCCTCGGTCGTGTTCCCGGACCAGAGCTCGATGAGCACCGGCGCCTGCATCGAAGCGTGGGCCACGATCTCGTCGCCGACCTCGAGGTGCACGGCGCAGAGGCGGTCGCTCAGCGCGCGCACCTCGCCGCGGTGGCCGCGGTTTGCGGCACGATGCATACGGACGAACAACGCGCCTGTCTGTGCCAATCGCGTCTCTGCGTGGTGCCGTTCCAGCTCCTCGATGACAGCCAGCTCCTCGCTCGGGCCGAACGGTCCCCAAGCGACGGCAGCCGCGACGTGGTACGCACACACACCGCGAAGGCGCTCGTCGCCCGCCCGCGTGGCGTGCTCCAAGGCCAGGCGGGCGGTGCGCACGTAGGGCCCGGCGCGACTCCCGATCCAGTCGACGTCCGCAGCGAGCAGGTACGCACGGGCGAGCGCGGTGTCGTCACCGGCGGTCTCGAGCCAGGACAGGACATCGTCCAGCACCGCGGTCGCCTCCGCGGTCGCACCGTGCGGGTCGTTCATCAGCCGCGCGTGGACGGCGAGAACGCGTGCCTGCGCCCGCACCAGCGGGTCCGCGGAACGGGTCAGCGGCGCGAGGAGCGCGGCCGTCTTGTCGTAGCCGCCCGCGGCCTGGGACGAGTCCGCGAGGATTAGCGTGAACACTGCTGATTCGGGGTCGCCTGCGGGGAAGAGGACGAGCGAGCGCTCGAGCAGATTCCCTGCGGCGTGGAGATCGGTGCGGCCGAGCGCCGCGCGCCCCGCGCGCCCGAGGTGCCGGGCTGCGCGCGCCGCGAGCGAGGCGTCGTCGGTGCCGAGCTCCCGGCGATACTCGACGGCCTGCTCCAGGTGGAACCCGACGATCTCATCGAGCTCGACGAGGTCAGTGCGGCTCTCCAGCCAGTCCGCAAACCGGGCGTGCAGCTCGGCGCGCGTCTCCTTCGGCAGCGACTCGTAGGCGGCGTCCCGGATCAGCAGGTGACGGAAACGGAACGCGTCCTCACCCGGAAACGTGGGCTGGTCCGGACGGATCAGCTCCTTGCGGACGAGCCCGACGAGGTTTCGCTCGACACCGTCGCGAGCGGCCTCCGGTGCGAGCTCACGCACCGCGGACTGGTGGAAGACCTGCCCTTCCACGGCCCCGCGCTCGATGACGCCCCGCTCGTCGTGGCCGAGCCGGTCGAGGCGCGCCTGGAGCAGCGCGTGGATCGTGGACGGCACGCCGATGTCCCCGCCGTCGCGCGCCAGGGCCAGCATCTCCTCGGCGAACAACGGGTTGCCCTCTGCGACCTGGATGATCCGCGCCCGCGTCGCGGCATCGACGTCGCCGTCCAGCTCCTCGATGAGCTGTGCGCACTCGTCGGCCGTCAGCGGCTCGAGCAGGAGCGTCGTCGCGTTCAGCTTGCCCCCGCCCCAGCCGGGCCGCTCGTCCAGGAGCTCGGGGCGCGCCAGGCAAAGGAGCAAGATCGGCGCGCCGCGTGAGAGATCGGCGATGTGGTCGAGCAGGTCGAGGAAGGTCGGCTCGGCCCAATGGATGTCGTCGAACACGACGACGAGCGGCCGCTCGCGGGCGACCTCCTCGAGGAGGCGGCGGATGAGGAGGAACAGCTCGTTCGGCGACGAGGCGCCGGCGACGAGCCGGTCGATGGTCGGACCGGCGCGCGGGCCGAGCTGCTTCAGCACCTCGACGACGGGCCAGAACGTGATGCCTTCGCCGTAGTCGAGGCAGCGGCCGCGGACGACCTGGGCGTCCGACCCGGCGAGGAACTCGGCGACCAGACGGGACTTGCCGACGCCCGCCGACCCGAGCAGCGTGAACAGGTGGCACGACGACTCGCTCACCGAGCGGCTCGCGGCCTGGCGGAGGACTTCGAGCTCGCGGCCGCGACCGACGAGCGGCGCGTCGAGGTGCCGCGCGAGGGCGGGCGCCGCCAGGTCGACGTCGGTGAGCCGGAACGCGTCGACCGTGCCCTTGCCCTTGGCGTCGACGGCGACCGGCTCGCAGGACACGGCGTCCCGGACGAGCCGCCGGGTGTCCGCACCGATCAGCACTTCGCCCGCCGCGGCCGCCTGCTCCAGCCGCGCCGCGATGTTCACGGCGTCGCCGGTGACGAGCGTGTCGCCCTCCCCGGCGACCACCTCGCCCGTGTTGACGCCGATCCGCGCGGCCAGGCCGAGCGCAGGCACCGCAGCGCGCATCTCCCAGGCCGCCCGCACCGCACGCAGCGCATCGTCCTCGTGCGCTACCGGCACGCCGAACACCGCCATGACCGCGTCGCCCACGAACTTCTCGACCGTGCCGCCGTGGCGTTCGAGGATCATGCGCATCTCGTCGTAGTACGAGCGCATCGTCCGGCGGAGCGTCTCCGGGTCGGTGCGGCCCCCGAGCTCGGTCGACCCGCTCAGGTCGCAGAAGAGGATCGTGACGACCTTGCGGACCTCACGGGGAGCCTCGGCGGGCGCCAGCGCCGCCCCGCAGCTGCCGCAGAAGCGGAAGCCGTCCGGGTTCTCGCTGCCGCAGGCTGCGCAGAGCACCCGCCGAATGTACTCCCGTTACTTCGTGAAGCGAACGGCCTCCTCCGCGCCGCGCGTGGCGTCGCCGGCGCTGTAGGAGTGCGCCCCGGTCCCCGCGAGCGCACCGCCGGCGACGATCAGGTACTCGTCGCGGATCGGGCTCCCGTCGAACCAGCACTCGAGGATCTCGCGCGTCCCGGCCGCGTAGCGGGCCTGGGCCGACAGCGTCGTGCCCGACACGTGCGGGGTCATCCCGTTGTGGGGCATCGACCGCCACGGATGGTCACCCGGGGCCGGCTGCGGGAACCAGACGTCGCCGGCGTAGCCGGCCAGCTGCCCACTCTGGCAGGCACGCGCGACCGCGTCGGCGTCACAGATCTTCCCGCGGGCCGTGTTCACGAGGTAGGCGCCCCGCTTCATCTTCCCGATCAGCTCCTCGCCGAAGAGGTGCTCGGTCTCCGGGTGCAGCGGCGCGTTGATCGTCACGACGTCGCAGACCGGGACGAGCGATGCCGCGTCCTCATGGAACGTGAGGCCGAGCTCCTGCTCGATCTCGGCCGGCAGCCGGTGACGGTCGGTGTAGTGCAGGCCGACCTCGAACGGCTTCAGTCGCCGCAGCACCGCCGAGCCGATCCGCCCCGCGCCGACCGTCCCGACCTGCATGCCCTCGAGGTCGTACGCGCGTGAGACGCAGTCGGCGATGTTCCAGCCGCCGCGGACGGCCCACTCGTGCGACGGCAGGTAGTTGCGGACGAGCGCGAGAATCAGCATCACGACGTGCTCGGCGACGCTGATGCTGTTGCAGTACGTCACCTCCGCGACCGTCACGCCGCCGTCGATCGCCGCCTGCAGGTCGACGTGATCGGAGCCGATGCCGGCGGTGATCGCCAGCTTCAGGTTGGGCGCCTTCGCGAAGCGGTCGGCGGTGAGGTAGGCCGGCCAGAACGGCTGCGAGATGACGACGTCGGCCTCCGGCAGGCGCCGCTCGAACTCCGAGTCGGGCCCGTCTTTGTCAGCCGTGACGATCAGCGTGTGACCGGCCGCCTCGAGGAACGGTCGCAGGCCGAGCTCGCCGGACACGCTGCCGAGCAGCTCGCCGGGCGTGAAGTCGATCGCCTTCGGCGCCGGCGTCGATTGCCCGTCGAAGTAGTGCGTGATCTTGGGGATGCCGTCCAGCGCGTAGGCCGGCGGGTACCCGTCGAACGGGTCGTCGTAGAGCACGCAGAGGATGGTCGCCATTGGTCCCTCCCTGGTCGCGAAGCCAGCAGGATCCCCCATCGTCCCGCCACGCGCATGCGGGAACTCGCGGATCAGGATCGACCTAGCGCCTGAACACGATCGGCGCGCAGCTGCGCCCGCAGCGCTTCGACGCGCCGGAAGTCGTACCGGGCTCGCAGTGCGGGAACGCCGGCGATCGTCGTGACGCCGACCACGGCCGTCGGCCCGAACGGCGTCTGCGGCATGCGCGCCGCGCCCCGCCAGTCGAACCACTGCATCTGGGCGGCTCCGGCGGCAGGGCAAGCACCAGCGCGATTGCCATGCCGACCGACGTCATGACGAACACGTGCCCTCCCCGGGTCGGCATCACCGCCGTCTGTAGAACGCTATCGCGCCGCGAACGGTTTTCGCAGGGCTCCCTTCGCACGCGCGCTCGGCGATGGATCAGCCAGGATGAGATACGTGCCAATGAGCGTTCTCGTCCAGAAGTACGGCGGCACGTCCCTCGCGACGCCCGAGCGGATCCGGCACGTCGCGAAGCGGGCCGTCGAGGCCGGCGACCGCGTCTGCGTGGTCGCGTCGGCGATGGGCGACACCACCGACGATCTGCTCCGGCTCGCCGGACAGGTCTCGCCCAGCCCGCACGCGCGTGAGCTGGACATGCTGCTCTCCGCCGGAGAGCAGATCTCGATCGCGCTGCTGTCGATGGCGATCATCGACCTCGGCCGTGACGCGGTCTCGCTGACCGGCGCGCAGGCGGGGATCCACACCGACACGACGCACGGGCGCGCGCGCATCGTCGACGTCCGCGTCGACCGCGTGAGGGAGGCGCTCGACGCCGGCAAGCTCGTCATCGTCGCCGGCTTCCAGGGCATCTCGCCGTCGCAGGACACGACCACCCTCGGCCGCGGCGGCTCCGACACCACCGCGGTCGCGCTCGCGGCCGCGCTCGATGCGGAGGTCTGCGAGATCTACACGGACGTCGAGGGCGTCTTCAGCGCCGACCCGCGCATCGTCCCCGAGGCGGTCAAGCGCGACCGCGTCTCGTACGAGGAGATGCTGGAGCTGGCCGCGTCGGGCGCGAAGGTGCTCGCGGCGCGCTCGGTCGAGTACGCACGCAACAACACGGTGACGCTTCACGTGCGGTCGACGTTCGCCGATACCCCAGGAACCTGGGTTCAGGAGGAGGCAGGAATGGAGCAGGCGGTCATCTCGGGCATCGCGCACGACACGTCGGAGGCGAAGGTGACGATCCGCAACGTACCCGACCAGCCGGGCATCGCGGCATCGATCTTCCGGCCGCTCGCCGACGCGAACGTGAACGTGGACATGATCGTCCAGAACGTCTCGGCCGCCGGGCACACCGACGTCTCCTTCACCGTGCCGAAATCCGACCTGGCGACGACCGAGCCGGTGCTCCGGCAGATCGCGCGCGCAGTGGGCGGCGACGACGTCACGACCGACGAGGACGTGGCGAAGATCTCGCTCGTCGGCGCGGGCATGAAGACCCACCCCGGCGTGGCAGCCGACATGTTCGACGCGCTCGCGGAGGCCGGCATCAACATCGAGATCATCTCGACGTCGACGATCCGGATCTCGGTCCTGATCCGCGCCGGCGACGTCGAGCGGGCGGTCAAGGCCGTGCACGACCGCTTCCGGCTCGCGGAGCCGGGCGTGCTCGAGGAGGCGTATGGGCAGCGTTGACGTCCCCGTCGCGCTGCTCGGCT
This sequence comes from uncultured Thermoleophilia bacterium, assembly GCA_963755085.1. GTDB lineage: Bacteria > Actinomycetota > Thermoleophilia > Gaiellales > Gaiellaceae > JACVRM01. The sequence goes on from CAVWIN010000008.1 coordinate 71,724, forward strand.
ACGGCACGGTCGGCGCCGCCGTCAACCGGCTGCTGACCGAGGGCGCCGACGACATCGAGCGCGCGACCGGCCACCGGGTGCGCGTCGTGCGCGCGCTCGTCCGCGACACCGGGCGGGAGCGCTCGTTCCCGGCGGGCGAGGGCGTCATCACGACCGACTTCGAGTCGATCCTTCGAGACGAATCGATCGCCGTCGTTGCCGAGGTGATGGGCGGCGTCGACGCGACCGGCGACCACGTGCTGCAGCTCCTGCGCGCCGGCAAGCCGGTCGTCTCGGCGAACAAGCAGCTGGTCGCGCGGCGGGGCGACGAGCTCTTCGCGGCCGCCTCCGAGGCGGGCGTGCAGCTGCGCTTCGAGGCGAGCGTGTGCGCGGCGATCCCGGTGATCAAGGTCCTGCGCGAGGCGCTCGTCGCCACGAACGTCCACCGCATCCTCGGCATCGTCAACGGCACGACCAACTTCATGCTCACCCGCATGGAGGCGGGGGACGAGTACGACGAGGCCCTCGCCGAGGCGCAGCGGCTCGGGTACGCGGAGGCCGACCCGACCGAGGACGTCAACGGCGCCGACGCCGCGGCCAAGATGGCGATCCTCGCGACCGTCGCCTTCGGCTCGCGCGTGCGCCTGGACGACGTCTCCTACGAGGGCATCGAGCGCATCCGCCCGGACCACGTGCGCGCGGCGCACGAGCTCGGCATGGCCGTGCGCCTGATCGGCTCGGCAACCCTGATCGGCGACGCCGTCGACGTCCGGGTCGAGCCCGCGTTCGTCGATCGCAACCACCCGCTCGCCGCCGTGGACGGGCCGTTCAACGCGGTGATGCTGCAGGGCGATGCCATCCGCGAGATCACGCTGGAAGGCCCGGGCGCCGGCGGCCTGGCGACGGCCTCGGCCGTGGTCGCGGATATGGTCAGCGTCATCGGCACGACGGGCACGGGCTTCCTCCAGAACGACGCGTCGTGGCGCACGCTCGAGCGGCTGCCGCCCGGCGACCTGCGCTCGCCGTACTACCTCTCGATCGAGGTCGACGACCGCCCCGGCGTGCTTGCCCACGTCGCGCTGCGGCTCGCCGCCGACGACGTCTCCGTTGCGCGCCTCACCCAGCGGCAGCTGAACGGCGCGGCGTCGCTCGACATCGTCACGCACGAGGCGTCGGCGGGCAGCGTCCGCGCGGCGGCCGCGGCGCTGGCCCACCTGCCCGAGGTCCACGGCGAGCCGGACGTGATCCGCGTCGTCGCCGAGCGCGGATGACGCCGCTCATCGAGCGCTACCGCGGCCGCCTCCCCGTCGGCGACGACGTGGAGCTGATCACGCTCGGCGAGGGCTCGACGCCGCTGCTCTGGGCGCCGCGCCTGTCGAAGCGCCTGCACATGGACATCTGGCTCAAGTGCGAGGGCGCGAACCCGACCGGCTCGTTCAAGGACCGCGGCATGACCGTCGCCGTGACGCTCGCGAAGGCCGAGGGCGTGCGCGCGGTCGTGTGCGCATCGACCGGCAACACGGCCGCGTCGTCGGCGGCGTACGCGGCGCGCGCCGGCCTGCCCGCGCTCGTCCTGCAGCCGGCCGGGGCGGTCGCGCTCGGGAAGCTGGCGCAAGCGATGGCGCTCGGCGCAAAGGTGCTCGAGGTCCGCGGGACTTTCGACGAGGCGCTTGCCGCGGCGCGCACGCTCGCCGACCGCGGGACCCACGCGCTCGTGAACTCGCTCAACCCGCACCGGATCCAGGGGCAGAAGACGGCGGCGTTCGAGATCGTCGACGAGCTCGGCAACGCGCCCGACGTGCTCGCGCTTCCCTACGGCGGCGGTGGGAACACCTGCGCCTACGAGATCGGGTTCGAAGAGGAGGACGACCTGCCGCGCATCGTTGCCGTCCAGGCGGCGGAGCGCTCGCAGACGGCAGCGTCGGCGATCCGTATCGCCGACCCGGTGCACCACGCCGAGGTCGACGCAGCGCTCGAGCGCAGCGGCGGCGAGATCGTGACCGTGAGCGACGACCAGATCCTGGACGCCTGGCGGCTGCTCGCACACGAGGAGGGCGTCTTCTGCGAGCCGGCCTCCGCCGCCGGCCTGGCCGGGCTGATGTCCGGAGAGCCGGAGCGCGGCGCGTGCGCCGTAGTCGTGATCACAGGCAACGGCCTCAAGGACCCCGAGACGGCGTCCCGGCTGAGCCCGCAGCCGATCGCGGTCGACGCCGACCCGGACGCGATCGCCGCCGCCGCGTGACCATCCGCGTCCGCGCGCCCGCCACCACGGCGAACGTCGGCCCCGGCTTCGACTGCGCCGGCATCGCCCTCGATCTCTGGAACGAGGTCGAGGTCGGCGAGGGCAACGCCGCACCGGACGAGCGCCACCTCGGCGTGCGCGCCTTCGCGCGCATCTCGTCGCCACGCGGCCGGACGTTCGCCTGGGTCGACCGGATCCCACGCGCGCGGGGCCTCGGCTCGAGCGCCGCGGTCGTCGCGCTCGGCCTGGTCGCGGGCGCGCTCGCCGAAGGCCGCGACCCCGACCCGGAGTGGCTGCTCTACGAGGGCGTCGACCTCGAGGGCCACGCCGACAACCTCGCGCCGGCCCTGGCGGGCGGCGCCTGCCTGACCTGGGACGGCCGCATCCAGCGGATCGCCGACACCGCGCCCGCCGTCCCGGTCGCGCTCATCCCCGAGACGACCGTCTCGACCTCGGCGTCGCGGGCGGCGCTGCCGAAGTCGGTGCCGCACGGCGACGCCGCCTTCACTGCCGGACGCGCGGCCATGCTCGGCGCAGCACTCGCGAACGGGTCCGCCGACCTGTTCGCGCAGTCGCTCGCGGACCGCCTGCACGAGCCCCACCGCGCCAAGGACGCGCCGCTGCTCGACGCGGTGCGGGCGGACCTCCCCGTCGGTGCGATCGGCGCGTCGCTGTCTGGCTCGGGCCCCACGGTGCTGGTGTGGGCTGACACGGGCGCGGTCGAGACGTGCGCGGCCGAGCTGGTCGCGCGGTTCCCTGATGTGCGCGTCGAAGTGCTGGCAGTGTCGCCAGAGGGCGCCGGACCGTTCTAGGGGCTGTACCGGCGCAGCCGCTAGCCGGCCAGGCGCACAAGGGTGGCGCCGTTCGCAGAGTCGGATTCCTGGCTTTCGACCAGCGAGTGCCTCGTCAGCTCCTCGCGCACCGCCCTGCGCACCGCGCCGGTGCCGCGGCCGTGGATGACCCGGACGAGCGGCAGCCCTGCGAGCGCCGCGTCGTCGACGAAGGAGCGCACCGCCTCGCGCGCCTCCTGGGCGGGGCGGCCGCGCACATCGAGCTCGCTCGGCACGTCCTGCGCGGACGCCGCAGCGTGGACGCGCACGGCGGGCTCCGGCGCCTCGGCCGGCTCGCGCCGCGCGTCGGGCCGCAGGCGTGACACCGGCACACGGACGCGCAGCCCACCCGGGGCCAGCACCTCGGCCTCGTCGCCCTCGATCGCGCCGAGCGTCCCGCGGATGCCGAGGTCGGGCGCCTGCACCGGGTCGCCCGGCGCCAGCGGCCCGGCCGCGACCGGCTCGGTGAACGCGCGCAGCGTCTCCTCGGCCTGCGCGGCCCGCTCCGACGCGGCGCCGAGCCGGCGGTCGCGCTCACGCTCGGCGTCGGGGGTGTCCCGCCGGCGCTCGCGCTCCTGCTGGCGCGCTGCCCGGATCTCGTCCCGCAGGCCGCGGAGCTCGGCGCGCGCCGCAGCCAGCTCGCGCTCCGCGTCGGTGCGAGCGGCCTCGCGCTCTCGTTCCGCCGAGGCCCGCACGGCGGACACCTCCTCCGCCAGCTCCTCCTCGCGCTCGCGCGCGCGCTCGGTCGCACGCGACGCCTCGGCGTGCTCCTCGACGACCGCGTCCCTCGTGGCCGCGGCCTCGCGCTCGGCCGCTTCCGCCTCCGCGAGCAGGTCGGCGACGCGGAGTCGCTCGGGCGCGACCCGCGCCCGCGCATCGTCCACGACCGCCGCGTCGAGCCCCAGCCGCTCGGCGATCCGCAGCGCATGCGACGTCCCCGGCCGTCCGACGTTGACGGTGAAGAGCGGCGCGTACGTCTCGGGATCAAAGCCCGTGGCCGCGTTCAGCACACCGTCCGTTGCGCTCGCCCACTCCTTGACCTCCGCGTAGTGCGTGGTGGCGATGGTCAGGCGCGCCTGGCGCACGAGCCGCCCGAGCAGCGCCTGCGCGAGCGCCGAGCCCTCGACCGGGTCCGTGCCCGACGCCAGCTCGTCGACGAGCACGAGCGACCGCTCGCCGGCGGCCTCGAGGATCGCGACCAGGTTGGCGACGTGCCCCGAGAAGGTCGAGAGGCTCATCTCGATCGACTGCTCGTCGCCGATGTCGGCCAGCACCTGGTCGAAGACGGGCAGCGCGGCCTCGGTCGCCGGCGGTCGCAGGCCGGCCTGATGGAGCACCGCGGCCAGCCCGATCGTCTTCAGGGCCACGGTCTTGCCGCCCGCGTTGGGGCCGCTGATCACCAGCGCGCGCAGCTGGTCGAGGTCGAGGTCGATCGGCACGGCGGTCGCCGGGTCGAGCAGCGGGTGGCGCGCACCGAGCAGCCGCACCGGCCCCGAGGCGTCGACGGGCGCTCCGCGCCAGCGCCGTGAGAGCGTCCCGCACGCGACCGCAAGATCGACGGCCTCGACCGCCTCGACCGCCACGCGCAGCGCATCGCCGTCAGCAGCGACGGACTCGGACAGCTCGCGCAGGATCCGCGCCACCTCCTCGCGCTCGGCCGCGGCCGCCTCGGAGAGGCGGTTGTTGGCCTCGACGATCCCGAACGGCTCGACGAACAGCGTCTGCCCCGTCGCGGAGGTGTCGTGGACGATCCCCTTGACGCTCCCCCGCGCGCTCGCGCGCACCGCCAGCACCGGCCGGCCGCCGCGCTCGGTGACGAAGTCCTCCTGCAGGTGTTCGCGGAGCTCGGAGCCGCGGGCGAGCCGGCGCAGCTGCTCGGTGACGTGGTGCCGGCCGTCGCGCAGCTCGGCCCGCAGCTTGCGCAGCCGCGGCGACGCCGTGTCGCGCAGGTCGGAGCCGTCCTCCTCGACGCAGCGCCCGATGGCCTCGGCCAGCGCCCCGAGCGCGGGGTCGACCGGCGCGGCGAAATCGGCCAGCAGCGGCGCTGTCTCTTGGTGGGCCTCGAGGTGCGCAGCCATGGCCACCGCCGTCGCGGCCGTCGCGGCCACCTCGCGCAGCGCGCGGGCGTCCAGCGTCCCCCCGCGCGCGACGTGCGCCACGGCCTCGCGCACGTCGGCGGCCGCGTGCAGCACCGGCTCCTGGGCGATGTCCAGCAGGGCGATCGCCTCGGCCGTCAGCGCCTGCCGGCGCTCGACCTCGGCCGGGTCGCCCGAGGGCTCGAGCGCACGGGCCAGCGCGGCGCCCGGGGCGGACGCGGCGGCCGCGGCCAGCCGCTCGGCGACGGCGGGATACTCGAGCACGGCGAGGGCGTGGGCGTCCACGCACCCAGTCTAGGAAGGTGCGTCGGTGACGACCTTCACCGCATAGACGTCGTGGATCGCGCGCTCCAGCACCTGGCGGCGCGGCTCCGGCACCGTCAGGAAGCGCGGCGTCGTCGTGGCGGCGATCTGCGCGAGGTCGCGGCTCGCCGCGAGCGCCTGGCGGACGGCCGTGCGGTCGCCGCCCAGCGCGACGGCCCGCAGCCGGCCCTGGTACGGGCCGAGCACGCGAACCCCGTTCTCGGCGGCCGCCTCGACGAGCACGCGCGCCTGGCCCTCGCGGCGGCGGCGGAACCTGTTCGCCGAGGAGCCTCCGGCACGGTGGCGTCCATGCACGTTGCGTGTGCCGACCTTCGACGCCACCAGCTCGTCGCCCTCGAACACGCCGGCGGCGAAGCCGCCGAGGCGGACGAGCAGGACGCCGACGAGATGATCCTCGGCGACAGCCGCGAGCAGGGGCTCGACGTGGACGACGTCCCATTCGCCCTCGACCGCCAGGCCGAACGGCGGCCGGACGGTGACGGTCTCGCCGGGGAGCTCGAGGCGCACTTCGCCGCCGGCATACAGCGACCGGCCCGCGGTCCCCTCGAGCGGCGCGAACCGCTTCCGGACGTTCTCGCGGACGATGAAACGGCGGTCGGCCATGCGCGATTGTTATCGCGCGAGGCGGGTGGGAAGATCAGTGGCCTCCACCGCGTCCAGGACGCAGAGGTACCAAGCCGATGACGAAAGGAGGCGTCGTGCAGGAGCACGCACAGGCGTCGATGGTGTCGGAGTCCGAACTGCACGGCGGTCTTTCGACCACGATTTCCCGCAGCGCCGTCGAGGAGGCCGTCCGGCTCGAGGAGCCGCCGGAGCTCGTCCTCGACGTTACCGGCCCCGCCGGGGAGCGCAGCATCGCCGTCTCGTGGAAGCGGGACGACCTCGAGCGGCTGCTCCGCGAGGCGACCGGCGACAGCATCCAGCTCACCTTCGACCGCGCCGCGCTCGAGCAGGCGTTCGCCGAGGACGACGTCGAGGCGCACGGCCTCAAGCAAAAGGCGGCCATCCTCGCCGTCGCCGTTGCCGCGGCGGCCGGCGTCGCCGGCGGCGCCTCGGCGATGCCGATGTCATCGGGCGGCGGCCCGGCAATCGGCCAGGCCGACCCGACCGACGGCGGCATCGTCAACCCGACCACCGGCATGCGCGTCGTCAACGAGCAGCCCGCCACGGGCGGCGAGAGCGTCATCTCCGAGATCGCCCCGGGCGCTGCTGCGCTCGGAGGCGCCGCAATCATCATCGCCGGCGCCGCGTTCGCGTTCGGCAGCGCCGGTCAGCGCCGCCGCCCTGCGGTCACCTAGCTGTGCTCACGGAGCCGGGGCGTCCTCGCGCCCCGGCTCGCACCTCGGCAGCTCCACCACGAACGTGGCGCCCGCGCCGGGCTCGGAGCTGACGCCGAGGCGACCGCCCATGCGCTCGACGAGCTCGCGCGAGATATAGAGGCCGAGGCCCGTGCCGCCCGGCGCGTGCGTGAGTTGCGGGTCGGCGCGGAAGAACTTCTCGAAGATGCGGTCCTGGTCGGCGAGCGGGATGCCCGGCCCGGAGTCGCTGACGAGCACGCGGACAGCCCCGTTGGCGGGCTCGACGCGCACGGCGACCGCGCCCTCCCCGCCGTATTTGAGCGCGTTGTCGAGCAGGTTCACGAGCACCTGCTGGAGGCGGTCACCATCGGCCGACGCGGTGGTATCGCCTGCCTCGACCTCCACCTCGAGCGCCGGGGCCATCGTGCGGACGGCGGCACGGGCGAGCTCGGCGACGTCGACGAGCTCGGGCTCGATGCGGGCCGCGCCGCGGTCGAGCTGGCTCGTGAGCAGCACCTCCTCGGTGATCTGACTCAGTCGCGTGGCCTGCTGCGCGATCACCTCGACCAGCTCGCGCTGGCGCCCGCGGTCGAACTCGACGTCCTCGCGCAGCAGCGTGAGGGCAGCGCCGTAGATCGCCGCCATCGGTGTGCGCAGCTCGTGGGAGATCGTCGTGATGAAGTCGCTCTTCGCCTCCTCCAGCCGCCGGTCGCCGGTGACGTCGCGGAATGCGTAGACGACCCCAGGCGTCGCGCGGACGGCCACGAACGAAAGCCAGAGCTCGCGCCCGCCGACGGAGACCGGCAGGGTGACCGGATGGGCCGCCGACCTGGCGCCGGCCGGAGGCACCCGGTCGGCGATCGCTTCCCAGTCGGGGAAGGCCTCGGCCGCGGGCCTGTCCCGGACGGACGCGGCGCGTAGGCCGAGGAGAAGCTCGGCGCCGTGGTTCCAGAAGCGAACGCGGCCCTCGTCGTCGACGAGGAAGATGCCGTCGCCGACCGCCTCGAGCACCGCAGCGGCCTGGGCACGCTCGGCAGCGACGGCGCGCGCGGCCGCCTCGGCCGCCGCCAGGCGGCGCTGCTCCTTCTGCAGGCGGGCGTGCCGGACGGCGATCGCCGTCTGGGTGACGATGCCCTCGAGCACCTCGAGCTGCTCGGGCGCGTACGTCACGCGGTCGCTCATCAGCTGGACGACGCCGACGACTCGGCCCTCGAGCTTGATCGGCACCATCATGGCCGCCTGCGCCGCCGGCGGGCCGGTCTCGGGGATCCTCTTGAGCTCGCCCCCGGCGTCGACCTGGTAGTAGGTGCCCTCGTCCTTGACCTGCTCGCGGACGTCGTTCACGAGCAGCGACTCGCCGGACATGATCACGCGGCTCTGCATGCCGCCCCCCTCGCGGTTCAGCGGCATCGGCGGGAAGATCGACGCGTCGAGCCGCTCGCCGTCGGCCCACGCGTATTCGCAGTGGAACACCTCGGTCTCCGTGTCGAACGAGGAGACGATCACGCCGTCGTGCTGGATGACGTCGGCGAGCAGCTCGTGGAAGCGGTCGTAGACGCCCTCCGGCTCGAGCGTCGCGCCCAGCTCACGCGCGACGTGCAGCAGCAGCTCGGCCAGGTCGGCCTTGCGCTGGAGCTCGGATGCTCCCATCGCCGCCGACGGTACCGCAGCGTGTTGACCGCCGCCTCCCCCGCTGATTACGTGGACCGAGTGGAGTTTCGGATCCTCGGGCCGCTCGAGATCGGCGACGGCGAGCGGGTGCTCGCGCTCGGCGGCGCGAAGCGCCGCGCCGTCGCCGCGCTGCTGCTCCTGCACGCAAACCGCGTCGTCGCGGCCGAGCAGCTGATCGACGGCGTGTGGGGCGACGAGCCGCCGCCCTCCGCGGCGGGGTCGCTCCAGAACCACGTGCTCCGGCTTCGACGCGAGCTGGGCGGCCGGCTCGTGACGCAGGCGCCCGGGTACCTGATCCGCACCGAGCCGGGCGAGCTCGACCTCGAGCGCTTCCGGCGGCTCGTGGAGGGTGCGCGCGCGGCTGAGCCGGCCGCGGCCGCCGAGGCCCTGCGCGAAGCGCTCGCGCTGTGGCGCGGCGTGCCGCTGGCCGACCTGGCCGGCGAGCCGGCCGCGGCCGCTGCGGCCCATCTCGGCGAGCTGCGCCTCGAGGCGCTCGAGCGCCGGATCGACGCCGACCTCGCGCTCGGCCGGCAGGCCGAGGTGATCCCCGAGCTCGAGGAGCTCGTCGCGGAGGAGCCGTTCCGCGAGCGCTTTCGTGCGCAGCTCGTGCTGGCGCTCTACCGCGCCGGGCGGCAGGCGGACGCGCTCGCCACCTACGCCGCCGCCCGCGAGACCCTTGTCGACGAGCTGGGCACGGAGCCGGGCGAGGAGCTGCAGGAGCTCCAGCGCGCGATCCTGCAGCAGGACCCGGCGCTCGGCGGCCCCGTCGAGGCGCCTGCTGCCGAGGCGCCCCGGGTCGAGCCCTCGCGGAAGACGGTGACGGTTCTGCTCGGCGATCTCGTCGCAGACGGCGAGGACCCCGAGGCGCGGCGCGAGCTGCTGCGCCGTGCGCGCGAGCAGGCGAACGGCGTGGTCGTGCGGCACGGGGGCCAACCCGGCCATACGGCCGACGACCGCGTGCTCGGCCTCTTCGGCATCCCGGCCGCGCGGGAGGATGACGCGCTGCGCGCAGTGCGAGCGGCGTGCGACCTGCGTGCCGCCGGGATCGCGGCGCGCCTCGGGGTCGCGACGGGCGATGTGATCACAGGTGACCCCGGACGCGGCGAGCCGCTCGCGTCCGGCCGGCCGCTCGAAGAGGCCGACCGGCTGCGCGGCGACGCCGCCCCCACGGAGGTTCTCGTCGGCCCACGGACGTGGAGGCTGGTCCGCCACGCCGTCGAGGCCGTGGCGCGCGACGGAGCGCATGCCGTCGGCGCCGTCGTCGGCGACGACGCCGTCGTCCGCCATCTCGATGCGCCCTTCGTCGGCCGGGAGGACGAGCTGGACGAGGTTCTTGCTGCGTTCCGGCGAGTCAAACGTGACGGCCGCGCGCGGCTGGTCACTGTCTTCGGCTCGCCGGGGGTCGGCAAGACCCGGCTCGCGCGCGAGGCGCTGGCGCGGCTCGAGACGGACGCGACGTGCCTGGTGGGCCGGACGCCGGCGTCGGGCAGCGCGCCCACGTACGCACCACTCCGCGACGCCCTGGCACCCGTCGCCGGCGGTTCGATCGGAACGTGGGCGGCCGAGGTGCTCGCGGACGACGCCGACGCGAGCGCCGCGATCGAGCTCGTCGCGGCCGCGGTCGGCGAGGCCGGGTCGAGCGGGCCGGTCGAGGACACCGCATGGGCCGTCCGGCGGCTGCTCGAGGCGCTCGCCCGCCGCGCGCCGGTCGTCCTCATGCTCGAGGACCTCCACTGGGCGCCGCCGGCATTCCTCGATCTTGTCGAGCACGTCGCCGGCCTGGCACGTGGGTCGATCCTCGTGCTCGCCCTCGCCCGGCCCGAGCTCCTCGACACGCGTCCGGACTGGGCCGGCGGACGGCTCAGCACGACGACCCTCCTCCTGGACTCGCTCGCCGAGCCGGACGCCCGCCGGCTGCTGGCGGAGCTCGACGCGGGCTCAGACCTCGCCGACGAGCGGCGCAGCAGGATCCTCGCCGCTGCCGGCGGGAACCCGCTCTTCCTCGAGCAGCTCGTTGCCGCCGCGCGGGACAGCGACGACGCGGCGATCCCGGACAGCATCCACGCCCTGCTCGCCGCACGTCTGGACGCGCTCGGCGACGACGAGCGCCGCGTCGTGCAGGCAGCAGCCGTGTGCGGCCTGTCGTTTCCGGTCGCGATCGTGGAGCGCCTGGCCGAGCGCGATGCCGACGGAATCCTGAACGGGCTTGCCCGGCGGGATTTCGTCGAGCCGGATGTCCCGCGAATGCCCGGCGAGCGCCGCTGGGCGTTCCGCCACGCACTGCTTCGGGACGAGGCGTACGCGAGCATTCCCAAGCGGCGGCGCGCCACGCTGCATGAGCGAGTGGCGGCGATCGTGCTCGAGCTCGCCGGGAACTCGGGCCTCGACGTCGAGGAGGTCGTCGGCGGCCACCTCGACGCGGCGTACCGTGCGCTCGCCGAGGTCGCGCCGGCGGCGCCCGAGGGATCCGAGCTCGCACGCGCGGCCGCATCTCACCTCGCCGCGGCCGGAAAGCGCGCGCACAACGAGATGGACGTCCGCGGCGCGGCACGGCTCCTCGGCAGGGCGGCCGAGCTGCTGCCAGTCGACGACCCGGCGCGGATGGCGTTCGTGCCACTGCTCGTCGACGCGCTCTCGTGGACTGGCGAAGGACGCGCCGCCGAGCTGGTGATCGACGAGGCGATCGCCGCGGCGGACCCGACGGACGAGCACCTCCTCGCACGGCTCACCGTCACCCGCGAGTGCCTGCTGCTCTGGGACCAGACGCGCAGCGACTGGGCCGACGTCATCGACGGCCTCCGCCGTCGGATTCGCGTGCTCGAGGCGGCCGACGACCACGAGATGCTCGCCTTCGCACACGTCGGGCTGTTCATCGCGCTCGAGCGCCAGCCGGCCGTCTGGGAGGACCACGACTACCTCCTCACGGCGGCCCGGCATGCCCGGCTGTCCGGTGCGCGCTCGCTCGAGAGCTACGCCGTGAGCTGGCTCTGCGTGGTTGCCCGACGCGGTCCGTGGACGCTCCCCGAGGCGCGGCGGTTCGTCCAGTCCGTGCTCGACGACCCGCCGACGCGGTTCGCGCGGGGCGCCGCGCTGGGGGCCGTCGCCAATCTCGAGGCGATGGAGGGCCGCTTCGACGAGGCACGCATCCTTGCGCGCGAGAGTCATGAGATGTGGGAGGACGAGGGGATGGACGCGACGGCCGCCGCCGATCTCATCCAGGTCGCCGACATCGAGCTCATGGCGGGCGACTACGCCGGCGCGGTGCCCGTCCTCCGCGAAGCCGTCGAACGGCTCGAGGACAGCGAGGAGCCGTTCAGTCTCATCAACGCCGCGTGGCGGCTCGCCATGGCGCACGAGCGCCTAGGCGAGACGACCGAGGCGGCTGCGCTCCTCGACCGGGCGCGCGAGGCAGACGGCGGGGTCTTCGCCGGCGCCTGGTGCGACACCGTCGAGGCGGCGCTCGCAGCGCGGAGCGGAGCGACCGAGACCGCGCTCCGCCTCCTCGACAGCGCTACGGCCGCGATCGCAGCGGGCCCGTCGGCGAGCTTCGGCGCCGACACGTATCTCTACGCCGCAGACGCCGCCGCGCTTGCAGGTGACGAGACGCGCGAGGCTGAGTACCTGCGCCGCGCGGCGGACCTCGCCGGCTCGATGGGGTATGTCCTGGCCGAGCGCCGCGCGCGCGAGCGGCTCTACGCGGCCGAGGCGCGATAGCGGACGGCGCCGGCCGTGCCGCCGTTGGCCACGACGAGCGTCGGCCGCTCGTAGCGGTCACTCGCTCGGAGCGCGGCCGGGATACGAAAGGTCAACGTCCCGCCGACCGTCCGCGCGGCCAGGCGGCGCTCGACCGACGGCTCCCCGGCTCGCGGGCTGGCGACGGCATAGCTGAGGACGGCCTCGCCGCGGCCGCGCGTGAACCGGAGCGTGAGCGACCTCGTCCGGGGCGAAAGCCGCACGAAGTCGATTGCCAGGGGGGCGACCGACGCGCTGCGCGCGCGGCTGAGCTCTGGCAGGTGCTGGAGCCGGTCGCCGTACTCGCCAGCCACCCAGGCGGCGTAGCCGCCGAACGCGCGGGCGAACGGCCGGTGCGTGACCCGCCCGTACAGCGCCGCCAGCGCCGCCGCCTGGCGCTCCGGGTGACGGGCGATCTCGCCGAGGTATGCCGGGAGCAGCGGCGGCTGCCGCTCGTCGAGGTAGTGCCAGAGCAGCTGCGCGCCGTAGCTCTGCGCGGTGACCGGCTGCCGCGGCGCGGCGAGCCAGTGCCGGAGCTGCAGGGACGAGACGATGTCCTCGACCTCCGGGAACACCCGGGTCTCCATCGCCGCGGCGGTGCCTTCGAGCACCCATTCTTCGAGCGGCGGCTCGTCGCGGAAGTAGGAGAACTGGACGAGGTGGAAGAGTTCGTGGGCGACGGTGCCGTCGAGGCTGCCGAGGCTGGCCGTCGGGCTCGGATCGAGCCAGTTCGACACGGCGAGGAAGCCGCCGCCGTCGGCGTCGGCCGCGGGGAAGGCGACGCCGAAGTAGCCGGCCGCGAAGCGCGAGATGTAGATGTCGGGCCGCGCGTCCGGGCCGCCGGCGTCCGCGATGACGCTCGCGAAGCCGCGCCGCTCGTAGTAGGCCAGGGCCGTGTCGGCGGCGGCACCGACGCGCTCGACGTAGTCGGGCACGCCGTCGGCGTCGTCGTCGTTCAGCGGCGGGGCGCTGACACCGAGGGTCACGTAGTGGACGACGGCGCGCTCCGACGAGTACGTGCGCGCCGGCGTGACGTAGTCGTTGAAGACCTGGATCGCGTTCGGCGCCGCCGCCTCGGCGGTCGCCGAGACGGCGTCGGGGCGCTGCCGCTTGGCCGCGGTCGCCGCCGGGGCGAGGGCAGCCGCGAGGAGGAGTGCCGTGAGGATCGTGCCGAGCCGTTTCATCGGCCCAAGCGTCGCGCGGCGCGGTCACAGCGCTCTCACCGCCGGCTCACAGGCGCTCACAAGCCGGGCTGCGGCCGGGACCCCGCCGGCCGCAGCCCGTCTGGTGGGGAGGAGCTACTTCACGATGAAGTTGCTGTGCGCGTCGATGTAGTCGGGGCCGGTCTGGTCATCCGACATCACCGCGCGCAGCTTGGTGCCACGGGCGAACGGCTCGGTGACCGTCTTCACGGCGATCGAGTCTGTCCTGGCGATCGTCCCCAGCTGGGTGTCTCCGACCGGCACCCAGCCGGTGCCGTTGACATAGCGCGTGATCTGCACGGTCTGGCCGGCGAGCGCCTTGTTCGAGAGCACGACGATAAGGAACCGGTCGGCGCCGACCTTCTGGAACGTGATCCGCGGGCGCACCGCGACGGCGAGCTTGCCGCTGGAGACGGCGCCGTACTGCACCTGGTACTCGGTGAGGGCGCGCGGCTGGACGCGCAGCGACCAGGCGCCGTTCGTGGTCGTGGTGACGTCGACGCGCGAGACCGGCTCGCCCGCCGGCCGCACGTAGACGGTCACCGTCTCGCCGGCCGTCTTCGTCGACGTCGCGCCCGAGAGCGTGACCGAGTCGCCGAAGATGGCGATGTTCCGGTTCGCCGACAGCGTGACCGAGCGCTGGACGGCCGGCGTCACCGTGACGGTGCCGTCAAACGTCTTCTCCTTCGCAGCGGGGTCGGTGTAGGTGAACGTGCCGGGGGTCGCGAACGTGCACGACGACGACTGCTGCGGTTGCAGCGCGAGGTTGCACGTCGTCTTGTCGACGACGACGGAGTGCTCCACCGTGTCGGAGTTCTTCCAGCTGACGGCATTGCCGGCCTCGACCGTTACCGCCTTCGGGTTGGGCCCGGTCTTCGTGATGTCGACCCCGGCCGTCTCGGCGATCGCCGCGGAGGTGGCGAGCAGCGCGGCGAGCGCCGCCAGGGCCGTGATGAGCTTCTTCATATGTCGGGACCTCCTCTGGTCTCTGTCCGCAGGGAGGTACCCGCAGCAGATGCGCGCCCATCACATCCATCGCGATACGAACAAAGTTCTTACAAGCGGTGTAATGACAGCGCCGCCTCCGGGACTGGACGCCAAACAGCAGGGGTCGGCAAGGAGCAGCAATGACTCGGAACCCAGCGGTATACGTCCAAACGAACGACGCGGCGACCAACGAGGTGCTCGCGTTCGCCCGCGGCGCCGACGGTGCGCTCGCCGCCGGCGAGCGGTACGTGACCGGCGGACGCGGCACCGGCAAGCCGCATCTCGCCTCCCAGAGCTCCGTCGTGCTCGACTCGAGCGGCGACTGGCTGCTGGTCGCGAATGCCGGCAGCGACGACATCACCCTCTTCGCCGTCGTCGACGCCGGGCTCAGCCTCGCCGACCAGATCGCCTCGGGCGGCTCGGCGCCGACGAGTGTCGCCGTCCACGGCTCGCTCGTCTACGTCCTGAACAACGGCTCGGCGTCGCTCAGCGGCTTCCGGATCGAGGACGCCGGTCTGGTGGCGATCGCCGACTCGGCGCGGTCACTCAGCTCGCCCGACGCGGACGGCGCACAGGTGGCGTTCAGCCCGGACGGGAAGACACTCGTCGTCACCGAGCGCGGCACGAACAGCATCTCGAGCTTCGCCGTGCGCCCCGACGGCGGCCTTGACGGGCCGTCGACGATCCCGTCGGCGGGCGCCACGCCATACGGGTTCGACTTCGCCGGCGACGCGCTGGTCGTCACCGAGGCGTTCGGCGGCGCCGTCGGCGCCGCGGCTGCGTCCTCGTACACGGTCGCGGAGCCGGGTAGGCTCGCGCCCGTGAGCGGCTCGGTTGCCGACACCCGCAGCGAGGTCTGCTGGGCCGTCGTGACCCGCGACGGACGCTACGCATTCGTCACGAACTTCGGCGACGGCACGATCTCGAGCTACACGGTCGGCGACGGCGGCGCGCTCGAGCTGCTGGAGCCGGTCGCAGCGTCCACCCGGCTTGGCGAGAAGGGCATCCGCGACGAGGCCCTGACCCCGGACGGGCGCTTCCTCTACGCGATCGACGCCGACGCCCAGCGCCTCTTCGGCTGGACGGTCGGGCCCGACGGCGGCCTGTCGCCGGTGGGCGAGATCGCCGGCGTGCCGGACACGGTGGCGGGACTGGCGGCGAGCTGATGCCCGTCATCTCTCGCGGCTTCCACGGCCGCCACCAGGACGAACCGTCCGACCGGGTTCCGCCGGGCCAGTACGTCACCGGCGATTTTCCGGTTCTCTCCGCCGGGCCGACGCCCGCACGTCCACCTGGACTCGTGGACGTTCGAGATCCAGCGCGGCGGCGATCTCCTCGCCTCGTGGACCTGGGACGAGTTCCAGGCCCTCCCGCGCGAGAGGGTCACGCAGGACATCCACTGCGTCACCAAGTGGTCCAAGCTCGACACGACGTGGGAAGGCGTGTCGGTCGACACGCTGCTGGAGGGCGTCGACGACGACTCGGCCTACGTCCTCGCCTACTCCTACGGGGGCTACGACACGAACCTGCCGCGCGACGACGTCAGCGACGGGAAGGCGTGGGTCGTCGACACGTTCGGCGGCGAGCCGCTCGACCCGGAGCACGGCGGCCCGGCACGGCTGCTCGTCCCGCACCTCTACTTCTGGAAGAGCGCGAAGTGGGTGCGCGGCCTGATCATGCGCGACGAGGACGACCCCGGCTTCTGGGAGTCGAACGGCTACCACCTGCGCGGGGACCCGTGGCTGGAACAGCGGTACTGGGGCGACTGACATGGCTCGTGGCCGAGGTGGCCGCGACCGTCCCGGAGACGCCGCGCACGCGCACGCTCGTGCTCGACGTGCCGGGCTGGGGCGGCCACCGGGCCGGCCAGCACCTCGACGTGCGCCTGACCTCGGACGACGGCTACCAGGCGCAGCGCTCCTACTCGATCGCCTCCGCGCCGGGTGACCGCCTGGCGATCACCGTCGAGCGGCTCTCCGACGGCGAGGTGTCGCCCTACCTCGTCGACGTGGTGCACGAGGGTGACGCGTTCGAGGTGCGCGGTCCGATCGGCGGCTACTTCGTCTGGGAGCCGGGCGACGAGCGGCCGGTGCTGCTCGTCGGCGGCGGGTCGGGCGTCGTGCCGCTGATGGCGATGGCCCGCGCGCGGGCCATGGCCGGCGCCGGCGCGCGCATGCGCCTGCTCTACTCGTCGCGGACGCTCGACGACGTGATCTACCGCGAGGAGCTCGACCGGCTGGCACGACGGCGGCTTCGACGTCGTCGTACACGCTGACGCGGGGCCAGCCACCCGGCTGGACGGGCTACGCGCGGCGGATCGACGACGACATGCTGCGCGAGGTCGCCTGGCCGGCGGGCGACGAGCCGATCGTGTTCGTGTGCGGGTCGACGCACTTCGTCGACGCGGCCGCGGATGGGCTCGTACGGCTCGGCTACGACCCGGGCTGGATCAGGACCGAGCGCTTCGGAGCGACAGGCTGACGATGGACGACCGGCGCCTGGACGGCAACGCGATCGGCGGCGACCTGATGGAGCTCTTCGGGACGGAGATGACGGTCGCGTGGGCGGTGTGCCGCTCCTGCGGCGCCCACGACCAGCTGGCCGAGATGCAGGTCTACCGCGACGCGCCCGGGATCGTCGGACGCTGCCGGCACTGCGAGGCCGTGCTGCTGCGCATCGTGCGCGCCCCCGGCCGGACGTACGTCGAGCTCACGGGCGTCGCGAGCCTCGAGCTGCCCGGGCTAGTCCTCTTCCCCGTCGAAGTAGTCGAGCATCGGCCCGGGGCGGCTGAGCAGGATGCGCTCGCCGGCGGCGCTGCGCGCGCCGATCTTGCCGCTGTCCGGGTACTCGACGATCTCGGGCATGAGCATCGTCGAGAGCATCAGGACGCGTATCGGCGCGTCGGTTCGGTTGATCACCTGGTGGAAGCCGTCGGCGCCGCGCCGGAAGACGGCGACGTCGCCCTCGCGCGAGCGTCTGCTCGCCGTCGGCGGTGCGCAGCGTCGGCTCGCCGCGGAGGACGATCAGCCACTCCTCGTTCGCGTGGTGCGTGTGGTACGGGAACAGCGGGTTGCCCGGGCTCGAGCTCGTACATGCTCCCGCCCATCAGCTCGGCGCCGAGGCGCTGCCCGATCCAGACGTCCTTGGCGCGCCAGCCCTCGCGCTCCTCGATCCGGTCCCACTCGTCGGCGCCGAGGTTGAAGACGTCCATGGCGGGACACTAGACAGCCGCGCCGCGCCTAGACACCCCTCCGGCGTCTAGCGTTGTCGCAATGGCGGTGAGCCACCGCGCGGAGGGCGAGGAGCGAGTCAGCCCGCTCGAGCTCTTCTTCGACCTCGTGTTCGTGTTCGCGATCACCCAGGTCACCGGCCTGGTCTCGCGCAACCCGACCTGGACCGGCGTCGCGCAGGGCATCATCATCCTCGCGCTGCTCTGGTGGGCGTGGGCGGCGTACGCCTGGCTCACCGGCACCGTCGACCCGGAGGACGGGGTCATCCGGCTGGCGATCTTCGGGGCGATGGGGACGATGCTGATCGCGTCGCTCGCGGTGCCGCACGCCTTCGGCGACGACGCGGTGCTCTTCGTCGCCGCATACGTGGCCGTCCGCCTCGCCCATATCGGGCTCTACGTGCTCGTCGGCCGCGGCGACCGCGAGCTGCTGGGCGCGATCGCGCGCCTCGGGTACGGCGCCGCCCCGGCGGCCGTGCTGCTGTTCGTCGGCGCGCTCGTGGGCGGGGATGCGCAGATCGTGATCTGGGCTGTGGCAATCGTCGTCGACGCGCTCGGCGCGGTCATCGGCGGCGCGCGCGGCTGGCACCTGGCGGCCGGGCCGCCAAACAGCAGGGGTCGGCAAGGAGCAGCAATGACTCGGAACCCAGCGGTATACGTCCAAACGAACGACGCGGCGACCAACGAGGTGCTCGCGTTCGCCCGCGGCGCCGACGGTGCGCTCGCCGCCGGCGAGCGGTACGTGACCGGCGGACGCGGCACCGGCAAGCCGCATCTCGCCTCCCAGAGCTCCGTCGTGCTCGACTCGAGCGGCGACTGGCTGCTGGTCGCGAATGCCGGCAGCGACGACATCACCCTCTTCGCCGTCGTCGACGCCGGGCTCAGCCTCGCCGACCAGATCGCCTCGGGCGGCTCGGCGCCGACGAGTGTCGCCGTCCACGGCTCGCTCGTCTACGTCCTCAACAACGGCTCGGCGTCGCTCAGCGGCTTCCGGATCGAGGACGCCGGTCTGGTGGCGATCGCCGACTCGGCGCGGTCACTCAGCTCGCCCGACGCGGACGGAGCACAGGTGGCGTTCAGCCCGGACGGAAAGACACTCGTCGTCACCGAGCGCGGCACGAACAGCATCTCGAGCTACGCCGTGCGCCCCGACGGCGGCCTTGACGGGCCGTCGACGATCCCGTCGGCGGGCGCCACGCCATACGGGTTCGACTTCGCCGGCGACGCGCTGGTCGTCACCGAGGCGTTCGGCGGCGCCGTCGGCGCCGCGGCTGCGTCCTCGTACACGGTCGCGGAGCCGGGTAGGCTCGCGCCCGTGAGCGGCTCGGTTGCCGACACCCGCAGCGAGGTCTGCTGGGCCGTCGTGACCCGCGACGGACGCTACGCATTCGTCACGAACTTCGGCGACGGCACGATCTCGAGCTACACGGTCGGCGACGGCGGCGCGCTCGAGCTGCTGGAGCCGGTCGCAGCGTCCACCCGGCTTGGCGAGAAGGGCATCCGCGACGAGGCCCTGACCCCGGATGGGCGCTTCCTCTACGCAATCGACGCCGACGCCCAGCGCCTCTTCGGCTGGACGGTCGGGGCCGACGGCGCCCTGTCCCCGGTCGGCGAGATCGCCGGTGTGCCGGACACGGTGGCGGGGCTGGCGGCGAGCTGATGCCCGTCATCTCCCGCGGCTTCCACGGCCGCCACCAGGACGAACCGTCCGACCGGGTTCCGCCGGGCCAGTACGTCACCGGCGATTTTCCGGTTCTCTCAGCCGGACCGACGCCCCACGTCCACCTGGACTCGTGGACGTTCGAGATCCAGCGCGGCGGCGATGTCCTCGCCTCGTGGACCTGGGACGAGTTCCAGGCCCTGCCGCGCGAGCCGGTCACGCAGGACATCCACTGCGTCACCAAGTGGTCCAAGCTCGACACGACGTGGGAAGGCGTGTCGGTCGACACGCTGCTGGAGGGCGTCGACGACGACTCCGCCTACGTCCTCGCCTACTCCTACGGGGGCTACGACACGAACCTGCCGCGCGACGACGTCAGCGACGGGAAGGCGTGGGTCGTCGACACGTTCGGCGGCGAGCCGCTCGACCCGGAGCACGGCGGCCCGGCACGGCTGCTCGTCCCGCACCTCTACTTCTGGAAGAGCGCGAAGTGGGTGCGCGGCCTGATCATGCGCGACGAGGACGACCCCGGCTTCTGGGAGTCGAACGGTTACCACCTGCGCGGGGACCCGTGGCTGGAACAGCGGTACTGGGGCGACTGACATGGCTCGTGGCCGAGGTGGCCGCGACCGTCCCGGAGGCGCCGCGCACGCGCACGCTCGTGCTCGACGTGCCGGGCTGGGGCGGCCACCGGGCCGGCCAGCACCTCGACGTGCGCCTGACCTCGGACGACGGCTACCAGGCGCAGCGCTCCTACTCGATCGCCTCCGCGCCGGGGGACCGCCTCGCGATCACCGTCGAGCGGCTCTCCGACGGCGAGGTGTCGCCCTACCTCGTCGACGTGGTGCACGAGGGTGACGCGTTCGAGGTGCGCGGTCCGATCGGCGGCTACTTCGTCTGGGAGCCGGGCGACGAGAGACCGGTGCTGCTCGTCGGCGGCGGGTCGGGCGTCGTGCCGCTGATGGCGATGGCCCGCGCGCGGGCCATGTCCGGCGCCGGCGCGCGCATGCGCCTGCTCTACTCCTCGCGGACGATCGACGACGTGATCTACCGCGAAGAGCTCGATCGGCTGGCACACGGCGGCTTCGACGTCTCGTACACGCTGACGCGGGGCCAGCCACCCGGATGGACGGGCTACGCGCGACGGATCGACGACGACATGCTGCGCGAGGTCGCCTGGCCGGCGGGCGACGAGCCGATCGTGTTCGTGTGCGGGTCGACGCACTTCGTCGACGCGGCCGCGGACGGGCTTGTACGGCTCGGCTACGACCCAGGCTGGATCAGGACCGAGCGCTTCGGAGCGACAGGCTGATGGACGACCGGCGCCTGGACGGCAACGCGATCGGCGGCGACCTGATGGAGCTCTTCGGGACGGAGATGACGGTCGCGTGGGCGGTGTGCCGCTCCTGCGGCGCCCACGACCAGCTGGCCGAGATGCAGGTCTACCGCGACGCGCCGGGGATCGTCGGACGCTGCCGGCACTGCGAGGCCGTGCTGCTGCGCATCGTGCGCGCGCCGGGCCGCACGTACGTCGAACTTACGGGCGTCGCGAGCCTCGAGCTCCCGGGCTAGTCCTCTTCCCCGTCGAAGTAGTCGAGCATCGGCCCGGGGCGGCTGAGCAAGATCCGCTCGCCGGCGGCGCTGCGCGCGCCGATCTTGCCGCTGTCGGGGTACTCGACGATCTCGGGCATGAGCATCGTCGAGAGCATCAGGATGCGCACCGGCGCATCGGTGCGATTGATGACCTGGTGGAAGCCGTCGGCACCGCGCCGGAAGACGGCGACGTCGCCCTCGCCGAGCGTCTGCTCGCCGTCGGCCGTGCGCAGCGTGGGCTCGCCGCGGAGAACTATCAGCCACTCCTCGTTCGCGTGGTGCGTGTGGTACGGGAACAGCCGGTTGCCCGGCTCGAGCTCGTACATGCTCCCGCCCATCAGCTCGGCGTTCAGGCGGTGCCCGATCCAGACGTCCTTGGCCCGCCAGCCTTCGCGCTCCTCGATACGGTCCCACTCGTCGGCGCCGAGGTTGAAGACGTCCACGGCGGGACCCTAGTCGACCCCCGCCCAGACCCGCGCCGGCGGGCTAGCGTTGCGCAATGTCGCTGACACACAGGGCCGAAGGCGAGGAGCGGGTCACACCGCTCGAGCTCTTCTTCGACCTCGTCTTCGTGTTCGCGATCACGCAGGTCACCGGCCTCGTGACGCGCAATCCGACCTGGGAGGGCGTCGCGCAGGGCCTCGTCGTGCTCGCGCTGCTCTGGTGGGCGTGGACGGCGTACGCCTGGCTGACGGGCACCGTCGACCCGGAGGACGGCGTCATCCGCCTCGCGATCTTCGCCGCGATGGGCGCGATGCTGACCGCGTCGCTGGCGGTGCCGCACGCGTTCGGCGACGACGCCTGGCTGTTCGTGGGGACGTACGTCGCGGTACGCCTCGCCCACCTCGTGCTCTATGCGCTCGTCGGCCGCGGCGACAGGGAGCTGCTCGGCGCAATCGTGCGGTTGAGCTACGGCACGATCGCCGCGGCGGTGCTCCTGGTCGCCGGTGCGGCTATCGGCGGGAACGCCCAGATCGCGCTCTGGGCGGTGGCGATCGTCATCGACATGCTCGGCGCGTTCGTCCGCGGCAGCCGCGGCTGGCACCTCGCCGCGAGCCACTTCGCCGAGCGGCACGGGCTGATCATCATCATCGCGCTCGGCGAGTCGATCGTCGCCGTCGGCGCCGGCACGCTCGGCGTCCCGCTCGACGCCGGCGTCGTCACCGCGGCGCTGCTCGGGCTCGCGATCGCGTGCGCGCTCTGGTGGGCGTACTTCGACGTCGTCGCGATCGCGGCGGAGCGGCGGCTGCGCCGCGCCGAGGGCATGGAGGCGCTCTCGATCGCGCGTGACTCGTACAGCTACCTACACCTGCCGATGGTCGCCGGGATCATCTTCTACGCGGTCGGCGTGAAGAAGACGATCGCCCACGTCGGCGACCCGCTCCACACCGTGCCGGCCGTCGCCCTGTGCGGCGGCGTCGCGCTCTACCTGCTCGCGCACGTCGCCTTCCGCCTGCGCAACATGCGCACCTGGAGCGTGCGGCGCGTGGTGTGCGCCGGGATCCTGCTCGCGCTCGTGCCTGTCGCCGTCTCGGTGCCTTCGCTGGTGACGCTCGCGCTCGTCACGGCGGTGTCGGCAGGCCTGATCGCCTACGAGGCGATCCGCTACGCCGAGGCGCGCGAGCGGCTGCGGCGGGCGGCGCTCTCTCCGGGCTGACGCGGATGTAACGAACGGCGCGAGCCGGACATAGTCCATGTGATGGGCCCGGACGAGTTCGAAGCGCTGTACCGCGAGCACGCGGGGCGGGTGCTGGCCTACTGCATGCGGCGCACGAGCGAGGGCGCCGACGACGCGCTAGCCGAGACATTCGCGGTCGCCTGGCGGCGGCGCGACGCGATCCCGCGCGAGCCGTTGCCCTGGCTCTACGGCGTCGCGCGGCGCGTGCTTGCGAACCAGCGCCGGTCGGCGCGCCGGCAGAGCGCCGCCGCGGCAAGGCTCGCCGCCGAGCCGCGGGCGGAGACACGCGACGCCCAGCCCGTGCTCGCTGCACTTGCAGCCCTGCGGCCCGCCGACCGCGAGCTGTTGATGCTCGTCGCCTGGGAGGGGCTTTCACCGGCAGAGGCAGCACGCGCGCTCGGCACCACCGCCGCGACGTGCCGGGTGCGCTTGTTCCGCGCGCGCCGGCGACTTGAACGACTCGTCGCCCGCGACCCAACCCGTCCGGCGGTTCGAGAGGAGGTCACGTCATGAGCACCGCGATGGAGAGGCTTGCCCGTGCAAATCCGTTCCCCGGCCCGCTGGACGAACGCGCGCACGAGCTTGCCGGCTCATGGCAGGAGCTCGACCCGACCCCGATCTTCGCGCGCGGACGCCGCCGGCTGGTCGTCGCCGTCGCGGCCGGAGTGGCCGTCCTCGTCGCGGCGGGTGCGGCCCTCGCGCTCCGCGCCGACTGGATCGACTTCTCGCAGGCCGAGCATGCGCCGCCGGACATCGTGAAGCGGTTCTCGGACCTGGATGTGCAGGCGCCGCCGGGGATGGCCCCGGGCGTCATCGCAGATCAGACGCGGCGCATCCCGGTACCCGACAACACCGGCCGGGTATGGACGTTCTGGGTCGCACCGACGCGGAGCGGCGGCTGGTGCATGGAGATCGCCGACGTCGGCGGCGGGTGCGACAGGCTCGGCGCGTTCCCGGTGAGCGCCGCCTGGGGCGCGTGGGACTCCACGGGGAAGCGGCCGGACGATCCGCGCGTCATGACGGAGATCGACGGATTCGTACGCGCGCGCTTCGTCGACTCGCTGCGTGTCCGTTTCGCCGACGGCGCCACCGAACGCGCGAATGTGGTGTGGGTGTCCGCGCCGATCGGCGGCGGGTTCTTCTACTTCGAGGTGCCTCCGAGCCACCGCATCGGCGGCCGTGAGGCAGTGGCAGTCGAGGCGCTGGACGCCGACGGGAACGTCGTCATGAGCGAGTACAACGACCCGAGCGCCGCGCCCGTTCCGCCTCCCGAGGCGCTGACGTCCGAGCAGCGGGCACTCGCTCGGGCCCCGACGCCGGACGGCGAGGCGGTTCTCTGGTCGGCGCCCACCCGTTATGGCGGCGTCGCCAGGTGGGTCGAGATCGGAGGGACACCGCGCCATCGCGGCGCCGGCGCGGCGGATGCGACCTGGATTCCGACTCCTCACTCGGTGGTCGTCGCCGGGAGTTTCGCGCCGCGATTCCGCAGCGTGACCATGACGTTTGCGGACTACTCGCACGTGACCGTGCCACTGCACGACGGTGCACTCCTCTACGTTGTCCCCGCCGGCCACCTGACGCCTGCAACGGCGCTCGCCGAGATCAAAGCCGTGCCCGAGCGAGGCACGCCCGTGAACATCGAGGTCTTCCCGGGGCTGAGCGGCTGCCAGGCACCGCTCCCGACGAAGGAGGTCTGCGGCTAGGCGACTTCGGTCGCGGGCTGCTCGGGCAGAGCCTCGCTTGGCCGCGTGCGCAGCGCCCGCGCCATCGGGGCCGGCAGCCACCAGTTCCAGCGGCCCATGACGATCATGATCGACGGGACGAGCAGCGCCCGGATCACGGTCGCGTCGAAGATGATCCCCGCCGCGAGGCCGATCGCGAACTGCTTGATGTCGGTGCCCGGGCTCTGCGAGAGCACGAGGAACGCGAACATGAGCACAAGGGCCGCGCTCGTCACGAGCTTCCCGGTGCGCGCCAGCCCGAGGCGGATCGCGTCGTTCGTGTTGCCGGTCTCGTCGTACGCCTCGCGCATGCGCGTGAGCATGAAGACCTCGTAGTCCATCGAGAGCCCGTAGAGGAACGCGAAGATCATCAACGGGATCCACGAGATGATCGCTCCCGTCGCCGGCACGTTCCAGATCGCCTCGGAGCCGTGGCCGTTCTGGAAGATAATCACGATGATCCCGTAGGCGGCCGCGAGCGAGATCAGGTTCAGGATCACCGCCTTCAGCGCCAGGAACACCGAACGGAACGCGCGCATCAGCAGGATGTACGTCAGGATCACGACGAAGAGCAGGACGTACGGGAACTTGCCGTAGACCGCGTGCACGAAGTCGCGCGAGATCGGCGCGACGCCCGTCACCGCGAGCTTCACGTTGCCGCCGAGCTGCTGCGCCTGTGCGGGCAGGACGTCGTTCTGGAGCCGCGAGATCACGCCGTTCGTCGCCTTGGCCGCGCCGTCCTGCGCCGGGAACGCCTCGATGATGGACAGGTTCCCATGCGTCCAGCCCGGCGGCACGGCCGCGCCGGCCACGCCCTCGGTCCGGTCGAGCGCGCTCGCGACCTGCTGCAGCTGCTGCGGCGAGGCGTTGTCGGCAACGATGTTGAACGGCGAGAGCACACCCGAAGAGATCCCGGCCGCGACCAGCGTCTGGTAGCCGCGGTGGGCGTTGCCGGCGCCCGGGAAGTCCTTCGCCTGCGCGTCGGCGGGGTTGATTTGCAGGCCGTAGAAGACGAGCACGCCCACGATCGCGAGCCCGGCGAGCCCGATCGAGATCGGGTGGCGCGTGACCGTCTTCGCCCAGCGGTTCCAGAAGCCCTTTTCCGGGTCGTCGCTCCCCTCGACGAGCCGCTTCGGCAGGACACGCGCCGAGTTGATGCGGTGGCCGAGGACGAACAGCATCGCCGGCAGGAGCGTGATCGCGGCGAGCACGGACACGGCGGGGATCAGCATCCCGCCGATGCCGATCGAGCGGATGAACGGCAGGGGCAGGATGATCATGCTCAGCAGGCCGACGGCGACCGTCGACCCGGAGACGATCACCGATCTCCCCGCGTGGGTCATCGTCTCCACGACTGCCGTCTCGCGGTCCCTGCCGTGGCGCACCTCCTCGCGGAAGCGGAAGATCATCAGCAGCGAGTAGTCGATGGCCACGCCCAGCCCGACGAGCGCGACGAGGAACTGCACGATGATCGAGACGTCGGTGAGGTACGTCAGGAGGTAGATCAGCGTGAACGTATTCAGGATCGACGCGCCGGCAACCATGAGCGGGAACGCGACCGCCGGCAGCGTCCCGAAGGTGAACAGCAGGATGACCAGCGCGCCGAGCGCGCCGATCAGCGTCTCGACGAGCACGCTGGGGCCGCTGGTCGCGCCGCCGCTCGACTCGTTGTAGAGCGGGTCGATCCCTGTCACATAGGTCGTCACACCGGCGGGCGCCGCCCGCTTCAGCGTGGCGGAGACATCGTCGTACGTGGCCAGGTTGAACTGCGCCTCACCCGGCGGGTAGAGGACCTCGAACGCCACGTTGCGGTCCTTCGATAGGTAGACCGGGTTGTGGGTCGTGAACCATGAGCTCACGCGCGAGCCGGGCCGCTTCGCGGCCGCCGCGGCGAACGCCTTGCGAACACCCGGTGTCGTCACCTCGCCGCCGTTGGCCTTCGCCACGAGGACGACCGGGTTCAGGCTGCCGTTCCCGAACGTCTTCTCGATCCGCTGGCCGTTCTCGTACGCCGAGTAGCCGGGAATCGAGAAGGACTGGAACCAGCGGCTCGACAACTGTCCCGCAGAGATCACGCCGACGATGGTCAGGGCGATCCAGAGCCCGATGACGTAGCGCCGCCGCGCGATGACGAGGTGCGCGAGCCTCTCCACGCGGCGCACGCTAGCGAGAGAGCACCCCGCGGTGTCAACTCCAAACGTGCGGCTTCCGCGTGGGGCTGTCCCCGCAGGGGGCTGTCCCAGTGATCAGCCAGAGCTCGGCCGGAACCCACTCAGCCGGATGCTTTGCGTACCGACATGAGGGACAGCCCCGCTCCGCGGGACAGCCCCTGCGTGTGACGGGGCTATGCGGCTACGGAGGCGAACTTCGGAAGGATGTCGCGCCCGTAGGTCTCGAGCGTCTCCTTTTGCCCCTCGGTCATCAGGTAGATGTTGAACTGGTCGACGCCGACCGACTCGAGCTCGCGCAGCTTCGCGATCGCCTGCTCGGGCGTGCCGAGCACGCAGAAGCGGTCGCAGATCTCGTCCGTCACGAACTCGCCGTGAGCGGCCCCCACCCGGCTGTGGTCCTTGTAGTCATAGAACTTGCGCGCCTTGACGAAGTCGGTCAGCGCGCTCGGGATCTCGGAGTCCCAGCCGTACTTCTCGATCAGGTCCATGACGTGGTTCGAGACCATCGCCGGAAACCAGCGCACCTGGTCGCGGGCGGCGGCCATGTCGTCGCCGATGTGGCTCGGCGCGCCGACGATGCACTTGAGCTCGCTCGGGTCGCGGCCCGCCTCCTCGGCCGCCTTGCGGGCCGTGTCCATGATCCACTGGATGATCTGCGGGTCGGCGAGCTGGATGATCACGCCGTCCGCGACGCGGCCGGCGACGGCGAGCGCCTTCGGCCCGTAGCCGGCGATCCACATCGGGATGTCGGGCAGGTCGGTGCGCGCCCACGTCAGCTGCAGCTCCTTCTCGTTCCACACGACCGGCCGGCCGTTCATCAGCTCCTTGATCATCGCGCAGCGCGCCTCGAACTCGGCCACGCGCACCGGCTTCAGCCCGACGACGCGGCGCGAGGAGTCGCCGCGGCCGATGCCCATGACCATGCGGCCGTTCGAGAGGTCGTGCATGGTCGCGTACCAGCTGGCCGTGATCGTCGGGTCGCGAATCCCCGGGTTCGTCACGAAGTGGCCGAGCTTCAGCTTCGACGTCCGCTCGGCGACGACCGGGAAGGTCGCGTACGACTCCTGCCAGAGGATGTGCGAGTCGTAGGTCCAGCCGTACTCGAACCCCTGCTGCTCGACCTGCTGCATCAGGTCGAAGAACCGGGACATGGGCGGGTCGGGCAGAACCGTGACGCCGAACGTCAGCATGGCGGGCCTCCTCGGTGATCGAGTGGAAAACCGATTACATCACGGGAAGGGCCGCGGCTGTCGTTCTGACGGCCCACGACCACCCAGATCGCCTCGGCCGGCTCGTCGCCGATCGCCCAGAGACGGTGCGGCGACGACGAGTCGAACGACACCGCCATCCCGGGCGTGAGCTGGTACTCGTCGAAGCCGATGCGCACGCCGAGGCGCCCGCGCGTGACGATGCCGTACTCCTTGCCGCCGTGGCGCATCAGCGAGTCCTCGTCGCACGACTCGGAGCCCGGCTGGTAGGTGACCGCAAGGAACTCGACGAGCGGGTCGCTGCCGGCGGTGAGCCGCTCCCAGCGGACGCCGCTCTCGAGGTTGATGACCGCCCGGTCGCCAGGCCGCGTCATCGGGCTCGGCGCGGCGGCCGCGGAGACCGGCCGCGGGCCTGGCACGCCGCCCTCCGGGAAGAGGTCGCTCATCGGCAGCCCGAGCACGGTCACGAGCCCCCACAGCGTCCCGACGGACGGGTTGACCTTGTCGCGCTCGATCTGGGAGATGAGGCTCGGCGACACGCCGACGCGCCGCGCGATCTCGCGCACCGTCAGCCCCTTGCGGTGCCGCTCCTCGCGCAGGCGGGCGCCGAGGCCGTTGATCTCGGCGAGGCCGTTCGTGTGCTCGATCGGCGCCTCCACGACTACCCGGCGGCCGCCGACAGCCGGTCGCGCAGCTGCTCGGCGAGGTACTCCCAGTCGCGGTCGAAGCGGTACGAGTGGCGGTCGGGCGGGCCGGGCGCGGAGGTCTCGAGCCAGAGCACGGTCCCGCCCTTCACCTCGTAGAAGGCGTGCACGCAGCCGACGCCCGTCCAGAAGACGTCCCCGGGGCGAAGCGTGTAGCGCTCCCCGTCGGCGACGACGTCGACCTCGCCCTCGAGCATGTAGTACGACTCCTCGAAGGGGTGGTCGTGCGGGTGCGCGACCGCGCCGGGCTGGTAGCCGACCATGAACATCGTCTGCAGCTGGGCGTCGAGCCGCTTGTCCACGAGCATCTTCACGGTGATGCCGCTGTAGGCGAGCGCTGCGGTCGCCATGCTCGCCGAGACCCTGGGCTCGTCGACCCTGGCGCCCTCCTTCAGCCGGTCGATGTCCATGTCGCCGGGCTGCAGCAGGAACAGGTTGCGGTTGCGCGGGTCGCGGAGGTTCAGCGGGACCGGCTCCGTGTCCGGCGCGGGGCCGATCCAGAACGTGTCCGCCGGCCCTTCCTGACCGCGCGGACGGGGCGACGCCGCCTCCACCCACTCCGAGCGGGCCTCGGAGCGCCACGCGTGCGGGACGCCGACAGGGATCGCCCCGCAGGCGCCGGGCTCGAGCCGCACGGCGGTGCGATCGAGGTACAGCACGGGCTCGCCCTCGAAGACGTAGAACGTCGACTCGTACGAGTGCAGATGCGTCTCGACGTACCCATCGGTGAGCTCGACGAGCGTCAGGCCGGTGTGGGTCGCCCCGGTGTGCTCGCCGATGAGCAGCGCGCGCCGGGCGCCGGACGTGTGCCCGGGGATCGACGGGCCGAGCTCGATGTCCTCGCGGCGGATCAGCAGATGCACGTCATGCCCTCGCCTTCTCGTCGACGGCCGGCCGCCCGTTGCCGCCCGCCTGCACGGCGGTCTGCGGCGCGTCGAAGTCGGCGCCGCGCACGTACTGCCGCCCGGCGACGAGCAGCTCGTCGGCCGGGAAGCGCGTGATCACCTGCGGGCCGGTCGGCGTGACGATGACCTCCTCCTCGATCCGGGCCGCGTTGCGCCCGTCGGAGGCGGCGCAGTACGTCTCGAGCGCGAAGACCATCCCGACCTCGAGCTCGACCGGGTCGTCGAACGAGTGCAGGCGCGAGATCATCGGCGCCTCGTAGAGGCCGACGCCGAGCCCGTGCCCGAACTGCAGCCCGAACGCGGCGTGCTCGTCCTTCATCCCGATCTCCTCGGCCGTCGGCCACACCTCGGCGATCTTGTCAGTCGTGACGCCGGGCCGCACCCGGTCGATCGCGTTGTCGAGCCACTCGCGGCACTGCTTGTAGGCGTCCAGCTGAGCCGGTGTCGCGTAGCCGACGCTGAACGTGCGGTAGTAGCACGTCCGGTAGCCCATGAACGAGTGGATGATGTCGAAGAAGGCCTGTCGCCCGGGCGCAGGAGCCGGTCGGCGAACGTGTGCGGGTGCGGGTTGCAGCGGTCGCCCGAGATCGCGTTGATCGCCTCGACGTGCTCGGAGCCGAGGTCGAAGAGCACCTGCATGGCCGCGGCGACGATCTCGTTCTCGCGCACCCCCGGCCGCAGCAGCCGGTAGATCTCCTCGTAGGTGGCGTCGACGATGCCGGCCGCGTGGTCGAGCAGCGCCAGCTCCTCGTCGCTCTTGATCTTGCGCGCCTCGAGCATGACCGGCTGCGAGTCGGTGATGTGCAGGCCCTTGCGCTGGAGCGCCAGCAGCGTGGTCATGTCCGGCACGTCCATGCCGACGGGCTCGCCGTCGAGGCCGCGCTCGTGCAGCTCCTCCCAGATCATCGCGGCCAGCCGGTCCGGGATGCCGGTCGCGTCCGGCATGGCGCCGCGCATCGGCGGCACCCAGGCGCGCCAGCTCGACTCGGGCAGCCACGGGCAGTAGAGCTGGTGGTGCCGCGCGGCCGAGCCGAAGTCCCACAGGATCGGCGGCTCGTCGCGCAGCACGAGCGCGAAGCGGATGTTCTTGTCGCGCTCCCAGGTGCCGATCGCCGTGCTGGTGACGTAGCGGAGGTTGTTCGGGTCGAAGAGCAGCAGGCAGCCGAGCTCGGAGCTGCGCAGCGACGCCTGCGCGCGCTCGAGCCGGTGGGCGCGCAGCTTGGGGAAGTCGATGCGCTGCTCCCAGTCGACGGCCATGGTCGCCCCGCGTGACGCGATGGGGGTCCCGCTCACCTGGATCACCTCTCTCTGTGGGTCGTGGCCGATGCCGCCCGGTCCTTGAGCTCGAGCAGCATCGCCATGAAGTCCTCGTCCGCGTGGCCGTTGCGGGCGGTCGCGTCGAGCAGCGCCGCGATCTCACGGGTCGCGGGCAGCTCGACGCCGGCCTCCTCGGCCAGGTCGAAGACGAGGTCGACGTCCTTCTGCATGAGCGCCGACGTGAAGGTTGCCGTGTAGTCGTCGCGCAGCAGCGGCTCGCTCTTGTACTTCACGAACGTGGAGCCGACGACGGACGCGCCGATCGCGTCGAGGAGCGCCTCGCGCTCGACGCCGGCGGCCTCGCCGAGGACGAGCGCCTCGGCGAGCAGGGCCGCCGTGCCCACGATCAGGATCTGGAAGGTCAGCTTCACGACGCGCGCGGCGTCGCCCGTGCCCACGTAGCGCACGGTGGGCGTGATCGCCTGGAGCAGCGGCTCGACCTCGTCGAAGTCCGCGCGGTCGCCGGAGACGATGAGCGCCGCGGTCCCCGCGCGGACGGCGCCGGGGTTCCCGCTCGCCGGGCTGCGCAGGTAGCGGACGCCCGCCTCGGCGAGCGCGTCGCCGAGCCGGCGCGAGGCGGCGACCGAGACGGTGCTCATCTCGACGAGCACCGCGCCCGGACGCAGCTCCGTGAAGCGCCCCGCCCACGCGTCGAGCGCGTCGTCGTCGGCCAGCGAGGAGAAGCAGACGTCGAGCTCGCCGAGCTCGCCGTCCCAGCGGGCGCCGCGCTCGACCAGCTCCTGCTCGCGGCCGGCCGTGCGGTTGAAGACAGTGAGGTCGTGGCCCGGCGTCCAGCAGCCGCTCCGCGAACGCCTGCCCCATCTTCCCGAGGCCGACGAGGCCGACCTCCCGAAAACTCATCCGAACCGCCGCCCGCCGTCGACGTTGATCGAAACGCCGTTCATGGCGCCGTTCTCGAGCAGGAAGATCGAAGCGTCGACGATCTCGTCCATCGTTACGAGCCGGCCCAGCGGCGTGCGGGCGGTATGCGCCTCCAGCACGTCCGGCGGCTTGGCCGACCACCAGGGGCTGTCGCCGACGATCCCCGGATGGATCGCGTTCACGCGCCGCGGGGCCAGCTCGACCACCATCGTCGAGACGAGGCCCTCGACCCCGCCGTTCACCGTCGTCACCGTCGTCGAGCCAGGGTACGGATGATGCGACGCCTGACCGCCGAAGAGAAGGATCGCCGCCTCGGGCGTCATGCGGTCGAGCAGCGTGTGCACGGCCTCCGTGTAGCCGACGAGCTTCAGCGTGACGAGCCGGATCGCCTTGGCGATGTCGTAGTCGCGGATCGCGTTCTCGTCGCGGTCGAGCGCAGCGAGGACGAGGTGGCCGACCGCGCCGACGTCGCGGAGGCCGTCCGCGATCGTCTCGGGCTCGCCGAGGTCGAAGCCCGCGCTGGTCGCGCGCTCGCCGATCTCGGCCGCGACACCGGCTGCCCGCTCGGCGTCGCGCCCGGTGACGACCACGTCCCGGCCGCGCGCGGCGTAGGTCTCGGCGAGCCTGCGTCCGATCCCGGCGGTACCGCCGACGATCACAACCGCTCCGTCGCTCACGGCGGGGACGATAGAGGCGCTGTGTAGCGTCAGTCAACTGATCCGTATGGCCACGTTGCCCTTGACAATGCGGAATAGACGTTGCAGCGCCTGCACGAAGGTGGTAAGACTCGCGCCGCAGTACAGTCACACTCCACAGCACTGAACAGAAGGGAGGAGGCCGTGCCGAAGCGCGTGCTGCTCCGCGGCGGCGACGTCCTGACCATGGATCCCGGCCTCGGCGACGTCTACGGCGGGGACGTGCTGATCGAGGACGACCGCATCGCGGCGGTCGGGCCGGGCCTCGACGTCGGCGACGCGGAGACGATCGAGTGCGACGGATGTATCGTCATCCCGGGCTTCATCGACTCCCACCGCCACACCTGGGAGACCGTGATCCGCGGCATCGCGCCCGACGTCAGCCTCGGCGGCTACTTCGACGTCGTCCTCGACCAGCTCGCACCGGCCTACCGCCCCGAGGACGTCTACGCCGGCAACTACCTCGGCTCGCTCGAGGCGATCGACGCCGGCGTCACGACCCTCCTCGACTGGTCGCACATCAACAACACGCCCGAGCATTCCGACGAGGCGATCCGCGGGCTGCGCGACGCGCGCCTGCGCGCCGTCTACTGCTACGGCAACCCGAACACGAGCCTCGCCGACTGGTGGTACACGAGCACGCTGGAGTCGCCCGAGGACATCCGCCGCGTGCGCGACCAGTACTTCTCGAGCGACACCGGCCTGCTCACGCTCGCGATGGGCACGCGCGGCCCCGGCTTCTGCACGGACGAGGTCGTCCGGCACGACTGGGAGCTCGCCCGCGACGTCGGAGCGCCGATCAGCGTCCACGTCGGCATGGGCCCCTACGCCGGACGCTTTGCCATGGTCGAGAACCTCGAGCGGCTCGACCTGCTCTACCCGGGCACGACGTACATCCACTGCAACTACCTCTCCGACGACGAGTTCCGGCTGATCGCCTCCAGCGGCGGCAAGGTCTCGATCTCGCCGTCGGTCGAGATGATCATGGGCCACGGGACGCCGCCCACCGCCAGGGCGCTCGCCCACGGCCTCCGCCCCAGCCTCTCGATCGACGTGGTCACGACCGTGTCCGGCGACATGTTCACGCAGATGCGGTTCCTCTTCGCGTCCGACCGGCTCCTGTCGCACGAGGCGGCCTTCGCCGCGGGCAGCGAGACCGAGCCCGAGCTGCTCACCAGCCGCCAGGTGCTCGAGTTCGCGACCATCGAGGGCGCGCGCGTCTGCGGGCTCGAGGACCGCACCGGCTCGCTCACGCCGGGCAAGCAGGCGGACGTCGTCCTCATCCGCGGCGACGACACCAACACGTACCCGGTCATCGACCCGGTCTCGACGGTCGTGCTCCAGGCGGACACGCGCAACGTCGACACCGTGCTCGTCGCCGGCGAGCCGCTGAAGCGCGGCGGGCAGCTCGTCGGCGCCGACCTCCGCCGCGCCCGCGACGAGGCACGCTCGTCGCTCGACCATCTGCTGCGCCACACCGAGGTCCAGCCGCACTGGGTCCAGCGCGCTCGTTCAGTGGAGGTAACAGGTTGACGAGGGCCGTTCAGCCTCCCTACACTCGCGCCGGTTTGTCGCAGCGGAAGCGTGGGGTCTAACGATGGCGCACTCCTGGGGGAGGCGCCATCGCCATTGGCGGCCGCAGCACCTACACAGGAGGGTTGGTTGAAGTGAACCGCTCGTTTGCTCTACCTCGCATCGGTCTCGTCGCCCTGATGGCGACGGCGCTCATGGCAGTCGCGGCGCTGTTCATCGCCGCGAACGCCGCATCGGGTGCGCCGTCCCGCACGGCGGCGACGACGAACGTCGCGTACCTGTCGTTCGCCGTCGCCAACAGCTACGACGCGCCGATGCTCGCGGCCGCGAAGAAGGTCGCCTCCAAGGGCGGCGCGAAGGTCACCGTCTTCGACGCTGCCAACGATCCGAAGAAGCAGCTCCAGCAGTTCCAGACGGCGATCGCCGCGAATCAGTACCAGGCGATCATCGTCCAGCCCATCTACGGGCCGCAGCTGCTCCCGACGGTCAAGCAGGCGATCAAGGCCGGGATCAAGGTCGTGAAC
Source organism: uncultured Thermoleophilia bacterium (assembly GCA_963755085.1). GTDB lineage: Bacteria > Actinomycetota > Thermoleophilia > Gaiellales > Gaiellaceae > JACVRM01. Next base: position 105,905 of record CAVWIN010000008.1, read on the forward strand.
ATCGACCAGATCCTCGGCACGAACCCGGCGACGGCAGCGCCGCCGGTGCCCGGCATGTCCGGGAACGTCGTCTTCGTCCAGACGCAGATCGGCCAGAAGCAGGGCAAGCTGCTCGTCGCCGCCTGCGCCAAGATCCAGGCGAGTCCGTGCACAGTCGGCTACCTGTACTCGGTCAAGGCGTCGTCGCTCGACGCCGCGATCCGCAAGGGCGTCGACTCGGCCATCAAGGGCCACAACATCAAGATCGTCGCCGAGGGCGAGACCTTCTACCAGCCGGCGAACGCGCTGAAGGCCGCGCAGACGATCCTGCAGGCGCACCCCGACATCAACGTGATCATGGGCGCCGACCAGGGCGCGACCGGCGCGCAGCAGGCGCTCAAGGGCAACAAGAACGTCACGCTGATCGGCTACGGCGGCGGCGGCGTGGGCCTCGCGCGCGTGAAGTCGGGCGCGTGGTTCGGCACGGTCGTCCAGCGGCCGGCGACCGAGGGGCAGCGGGGAATGGAGTGCGCGCTGAAGGCGGTCAAGACCGGCAAGGGCTGCGGCGGCATCGACGTCCTCGCGGGCCTGCCCAACGGCGGCGTCGTCACGAAGGCGAACGCCTCCAAGTTCAAGGCTGAGTGGCCGGGGTAGCACCTCCCGGCCCCGACGACGAGAGTCGTCCGTATCTGCAGTGCCTGGACGTCGCCAAGCACTTCGGCGGCGTCCAGGCGCTCCGGGGCGTCTCGCTCGACATCACCCGCGGCTCCGTCCACGCCCTCGTCGGCGAGAACGGGGCCGGCAAGTCCACGCTCGGCCGCATCGTCTCCGGCGCGCTCGCGCCCGACGGCGGCCGGCTCGTCTTCGACGGCGAGCCTGTCTCCTTCCGCTCGCCGCGCGAGGCCCTCGAGCACAGGGTCGCGGCGATCGCGCAGGAGCCGTTCGTCGTCCCGCAGCTGACCGTCGCGCAGAACGTCTTCCTCGGCGTCGAGCCGTCGAGCGCCGGGGTGCTGCGCGGCCGGAAGCTCTACGCGGCCTACGACGAGCTCGCCGCCCGCGCGGGCTTCGAGCTCCCGGGCCACGCGCCGGCCGGCCGGCTCCGCACCGGCGAGCAGCAGAAGGTCGAGATCCTGCGCGCGCTCTCGCGCGACGCGCAGCTGATCGTCATGGACGAGCCGACCGCGGCGCTCAGCGCCGGCGAGACGGAGCAGCTGCACGCAACCATCCGCTCGCTCGTCGCGGGCGGGACGACGATCGTCCTGATCTCGCACTTCCTCGGCGAGGTGCTCGAACTCTCGGACACGGTCACCGTGCTGCGCGACGGCCACCTGATCCGCACCGCGCCCTCGTCCCGCGAGACGGAACAATCCCTGGTCGAGGCGATGCTCGGCCGCCCGCTCACCTCGACGTTCCCGGCGAAGCAGCCGCCGCCGCCGGACGCGCCGGTGCTGCTCACCGTCGACGGCGTGACCGCGCCAGGGGTCGCGAAGGCCAGCTTCGTCGTGCGCGCGGGCGAGATCGTCGGCATCGCAGGGCTCGTCGGCGCCGGGCGCACCGAGCTCGCCCGGGCGCTCTTCGGCGCCGCCAAGCTGTCGGCCGGCACGGTCGCGCTCGCCGACGGCACCGAGCTTGGCCGCAGCCCGAGCCGCAGCCTGTCCGGCGGGCTCGCGCTCGTCCCGGAGTCCCGCAAGGACGAGGGCCTCCTGTTCGGCCGCTCTGCGATCGAGAACACGACGCTCTCTCGCCTCGCCCGGTTCGCGCGCGCGGGAGTGGTCCGGCGCGGGCCCGAGCGCAGGGCGGCCCGCGCGATGCTGGAGCGCTGTGACGTCCGCGGCGTGTTCGGCGCGCCGGTGCAGAGCATGTCGGGCGGCAACCAGCAGAAGGTGCTGCTCGCGCGCACGCTGTTCTGCGAGCCGCAGGTGCTGATCGCCGACGAGCCGACGCGGGGCGTCGACGTGGGCGCCAAGCGGGCGATCTACGACTTCCTCGCCGAGTTCGCCGCCGACGGCCGCAGCGTGATCCTGATCTCGTCCGAGCTCGAGGAGGTGCTCGGCCTCGCCCACCGGATCCTGGTCATGCGCCGCGGGCGGATCGTCGCCGAGCTCGCGGGCGGCGAGATGACCGAGAACGCGATCCTGCGCGCCGCGTTCGCGGACGACTCGGCGGCGGCGTGAGCACGCACGCCTCGCGCGCATTCGGCTGGTGGCCGGAGCGGCTCGGCTGGGACCGTGTGCGCGGGCTCGGAATCCTGATCCCGTTCGCCCTCCTCTTCGGGCTGCTGAGCTGGAAGAGCTCGCACTTCGCGACGCGCTCCAACCTGCTCAACATCCTCGACCAGCAGTCGGCGACGCTGATCATCGCCGCCGCCGGCACGCTGGTGATCGTCGCCGGCGGCATCGACCTCTCGGTCGGCTCGACCTACGCGCTGGCGGCCGTCGTGATGGCGCAGGTCGGCCAGCACCACTCGGCGACGCTGGCAATCGCGCTGGCCATCGGCGCCGGCCTGGCCGTCGGCCTCTGCAACGGTCTGATCATCACCGGCCTGCGCATCAACGCGCTGATCGCGACCCTCGCCGCGGCGTTCATCGTCGGCGGCCTCGCCAACCTGATAGCCAAGGGCAACCTGCTCGTCCTCTACGACTCCGAGGGCAACATCAAGCAGGCCTTTGCACGCGTGTCGAACACCGTCTGGTTCGGGGTGAACACCTCGACCTGGATCATGGTCGTGGTCGTCGTCCTGCTCGGTTTCCTGCTCGCCGCCACGACCGCCGGCCGCTACATGTACGCCTCCGGCGGCAATGCCGAAGCGGCGCGCCTCGCGGGCGTGCGCGTGAACTGGATCCGCGTGCTGACATTCGCCTTGAGCGGCACCGCGGCCGCGTTGGCGGGCGTGATCGACACGTCGCGCATCGGCAGCGCCCAGGCGTCGAGCGACAACACGACGCTCGCCTTCACGGTGCTCGCAGCGATCGTCGTCGGCGGCACCAGCATCCTCGGCGGCGAGGGCGCCGTCTGGCGGTCCGTGGTCGGCGTCCTCCTGATCGCCTTCATCGGCAACGGCTACGTGCTGATGGGCTGGGACCCGCTCTACCAGCAGATCACGACAGGTGCGATCCTGCTGGGAGCGGTGGCAATCGACGCGCTGGCGAGGAGGCGAGGCTGATGGCGACGACCGAGACTGCGCAGCTCGACGCTGCCACCGCGCGCGAGCTCTACCGGCGCATGCTGTTGATCCGCGGCGTCGAGGACCGCGTCCAGAGCCTCTTCCTGCGCGGCGAGGTGTACGGCACGACGCACCTGTACAGCGGCCAGGAGGCGGTCGCCGTGGGCTTCGCGAGCGTGCTCCGCGAGGGCGACCGGATCGCCTGCACCTACCGCGGCCACGGGCACCTGCTTGCGATGGGCAGCGACCCCGAAGCGCTGCTGGCCGAGCTGCTGGGCCGTGAGACGGGCCTCAACGGCGGCCGCTCGGGCTCGATGAACATGGTCGACCCGGAGCACGGCGTGCTCGGCTCCTACGGCATCGTCGGCGGCTCGATCGCCGCCGCCACCGGCGCGGGGCTGGCGCTGCGCGGCACCGGCCGGGTCGCGGTCGCGTATTTCGGCGACGGCGCGATCAACCAGGCCTACTTCTACGAGTGCCTGAACTTCGCGAAGGTGTTCCAGCTGCCGGTGCTATTCGTCTGCGAGAACAACGGCTACGGCGAGTACACGCCGTTCGAGGCGGTGACGCCGGGCGGCATCGTCCCGCGCGCGGCCGCGCTCGAGATCCCGGCCGGCCAGATCGACGGCATGGACATCCGCGCAACCCGCGCCGCCGCGGCCGAGATCACCGCGCGCGTGCGCGAGGGCGGCGGCCCGGAGTTCGTGGAGGCGATCACCTACCGCTTCGTCGGCCACTCGCGCAGCGACCCCGGCAAGTACCGGCCGGAGGGCGAGCTCGACCGCTGGCGCGAGCGCGACCCGCTCGTCGTCGCGCGGAACGCGCTCGGCCTGGACGCCGGCGAGCTCGACGCCGTCGAGGCCGAGGTCGCGTCCGAGCTGGAGCGCATCGAGGCCGCCGCGCTCGCGGCGCCGTTCCCAGAGAGCATCTCGATCCCGGAGTTCAATGAACACAACGGCTGAAACCGTCGTCGACGTCACGATGCCGAAGCTCTCCGACTCGATGGAGGAGGCGACCGTGCTCGCGTGGCTGAAGCGGCCGGGTGAGGCCGTCGAGCGCGGCGAGCCGCTCGTCGAGGTCGAAACCGACAAGGCGACCGTCGTCTACGAGGCGGAGGCGAACGGCGTCCTCGACGAGATTCTCGTCGGCGACGGCCAGACCGCCGCGCTCGGCGCGCCAATCGCGCGGCTGCGGACCGGGGACGCAACCGCCGCCGCTCCGACGCCCGCTCCCGGACCCGCACGGAAGCCCGGTCGCGCACGCGCGACGCCAGTCGCCCGGAAGCTCGCGAACGAGCGCGGCGTCTCGCTGGACGGCGTCGCCGGCTCCGGGCCTGGCGGCCGCATCGTCGCCGCCGACGTCCCGGCCGGGAGCGCGGACGGCGCGCCGCTGTCGGGCCGCGGCGCGGCAACGCCCGTCTCCCCCACCCCGACCCAGCGCACGATCGCCCAGCGCATGGCGGCCTCGCGCGCGTCCATCCCGGAGTTCACCGTCGAGGCCGAGATCGACATGGACTCGGCCGCGCGCCTGCGCGAGGAGCTGCGCTCCGCCGGCGCCGACCCGGTGCCCTCGTTCAACGACCTGCTGATCCGCGCGGTCGCGCTCGCCCTGCACGCGTTCCCCGCGCTGAACGCGACGTACGAGAACGACCGCCCTGTTCGCCACAGCCGGGTCAACGTCGGCTTCGCGGTCGACGCGGGCGACGCGCTGATCGTGCCGACGGTCTACGACGCGGACACGAAGTCGGTGCCGGAGCTCGCGCGTGAGACGCGCGAGCTCGCCGAGGGCGCCCGGAGCCGCACGCTGAGCCCCGCCCAGCTGGGCGACGGCACCTTCACCGTCTCCAACCTGGGCATGCTCGGCGTCCGGCGCTTCAACGCGGTCATCAACCCGCCGCAGGCGGCGATCCTCGCCGTCGGCGAGGTCGCCGAGCGGGCAGTCGTCCGGGACGGCGCGGTCGTGCCGCGGCCGGGCATGGACGCGTCGCTCTCGTGCGACCACCGCGTCGTCTACGGCGCCGAGGCGGCGCGCTTCCTCGCCGAGGTGCGCCGCCTGCTCGAGCACCCGTCCCTGCTCCTGATGGCATTTCCCCCGGCGTGAGCGAGATCGAGTTCCGCGAGGCCGTCCGGCAGGCGCTCGACGAGGAGCTGGAGCGCGACGAGCGCGTCTTCCTGATGGGCGAGGACGTCGCCGTCGCCGGCGGCGTGTTCGCCGTCACGCCCGGCCTGCTCGAGCGGCACGGCCCCGACCGCGTGATCGACACGCCGATCTCCGAGCTGGCGATGACGGGCGCCGCCTACGGGGCAGCGCTCACCGGCAAGCGGCCGGTGCTCGAGATCATGTTCGGGGACTTCCTGGCGCTGTCCATGGACTCGCTGATCAACCAGGCGACCAAGTACTGGTTCCTCACGGGCGGCCGCCAGAGCGTCCCGCTCGTCATCCGCTCGGTGGTCGGCGGCGGCGGGCGCTTCGGCGCCATCCACTCGCAGATGCCGGTCTCCTGGCTGATGGGCATCCCCGGGCTGAAGATCGCCGCACCGGCCACGCCGGCCGACGCGAAGGGCCTGCTGAAGGCGGCGATCCGCGACGAGAACCCGGTGATCTTCTTCGAGCACAAGCGGCTCTACTCCGTGAAGAGCGCCGTCAACGGCGACGTCGTGCCGCTCGGCCGCGCGCAGGTCGTGCGCGAAGGCGGCGACGTCACGCTCGTCAGCGCGATGAAGGGCATGCACGACTGCCTCGCCGCAGCCGAGCAGCTCGCGGGCCAGGGTGTCCAGGCCGAGGTCATCGACCTGCGCACGATCCGTCCCGTCGACCTGGATACGGTGCTCGCCTCCGTGCAGAAGACGAACCGCATCGCCGTCGTCGAGGAGGGGCCCCTGACCGGCGGCTGGGCCGGCGAGGTGCTCGCGCTCGTCACCGAGCATGGCCTCGGCGACCTCGACGACGCGTGGCGGATCACGACCCCGGACTCGCCGATCCCGTACAGCCCTGCGCTCGAGGACGCGCACCTGCCCGGCCCCGAGCGCATCGCCCGTGAGGTGCTCTCGCGGCCGTGAATCGCCGGGCCGCGGCCGGCGGCCTCGGCCTGGGCCTCGGCGCCGGCTTCAACATCTCGACCGTCGGCCCGGCAGCCGACGTGCTCGCTTCCCAGTACGGCGTCCGGCTCGGCGTGATCGGCTTCCTCACGACGGCGCTCTTCGCGACGCACCTCGCGTCGCAGCTGCCGGGCGGCCGGCTCATCGACCGCCACGGGGCTCGCACGATGGGGATGCTCGCGCTGGCGGTGATCGTCGCCGGGAACGCGCTGGCGCTGACAACCGGGATCCTCGGCGTGGGCATCGCCGGCCGGCTCGTGACGGGGCTCGGCACCGGCGTGGGCTTCATCGCCGGGAGCAACTACGTCCGCGCGAAGCTCGGCACCCCGACGGCGCAGGGGCTGTACGGCGGCTTCAGCGTCGGCGGCGCCGGGCTCGCGATCGCGCTCGTACCGCTCGCCGCGCTCTCCGTCGACTGGCGGGCGCCGTACCTCGCCGGCCTCGTCATGGCGGCCGTCTTCCTCGTCGTGCTGTGGGCGGCGCCGGCGGACGACGTGCACGCCGGGGCATTCCGCGGCAACCCCTGGGCGATGCTGCGCGACCGGCGCCTCTACCCGCTCGCCGTGATCCACACGGCGTCGTTCGGGTTCAGCGTCATCCTCGGCGTCTGGACGGTCTCGCTCTTCGAGCATGACGGCTACCGGAGCGAGATTGGCGGAGTCATCGGCGCGCTCACGCTCCTGGGCGGGCTTGTCACGCGGCCGCTCGGCGGCCGGATGATGGAGCGCTGGCCGCGGCAGACCCCGCGCTATGTCGAGCTGAGCATGCTGGCCGCGGCCGGCGGCACGGTGCTGCTGCTCCTCGACGTGCCCATCCCGGTCCGCGTGCTCGGCGCGGCCGTGCTCGGCCTCGCTGCCGGCATCCCGTTCGCCTATGCGTTCACCCGCGCGCAGCAGATCCGCCGCGACGCGCCCGCGCTCGCGACCGGCTTCGTCAACAGCTGCGCGACCCTGGCGATCCTCGTCGGGGCGCCGCTCCTCGGCTTCACCTTCGCGCTGCCGGGCGAGGGTGCAATCGGCTTCGCCGTCGTCGCCGGGCTGTGGGCGGCGGCCGCCCTCTCGCTCCGAGGCGAGAGGACGGCAGACGCCCTCGTGGATACCGTCTGACCTAGTGGCAGGGAGCCACTAAGTCAGGCCGGTACGCCCTCGGGGACAGGCTTGGTGTCGATCTGGATCGCCGGATCGGCGATCGGCACGTACGTCGTCTCGGCGCCGAGCTCCTTGCGCACGATGTTCGCACCCTGCGCGAGCGCGGCCGCCTTGTACGTGGCGATGGGCCGCGGCACGCCCTGGCGGCCGAAGCCGCAGTCGGACGAGAGCACAAGGTTCTCCGGCTCGATGTAGTCCAGCGCGAGCCGGATGTCGGCGGCGACCTCGTCGGGCGTCTCCACCTGAAGCTGGCGGTGGCTGAGCATCCCGACGGCGATCTTCTTGTCCGACTTGCCCTTGTACGGGGCGAGCGCCGGCAGCAGCTGGTGGTTGTTGTTCTTCGACTCGATCGTCCAGACGTCGCACTTGATGCGCTCCATGTAGATCTCGAGCGACGGCTCGTAGGAGATGTTCGGGTCGAAGCAGTGCTGCGCGCCCGGGTTGCCCCAGCACGTGTGCACCCAGAGCTCTGCGTCGTCGAGACCCTCGACCGTGTGGTTGAACAGGTCGACGTAGAAGTTGAGCGTGTCCTCGTCGGCGCCCCACGCGGCCGCGCTGTGGATGGCCGGCTCCTCGATCTGCACGACCTTGCAGCCGCCGGCGACCAGCTGCCGCAGCTCGGCGTTCAGGATCGTGGCGAGGTCCCACATCAGCTCGCGCTTGTCGTTGTCGTACGCGTCCGTCTGGATCGTGAGTACGGTGCACGCGAGGTCGGAGGAGACCGTGCCGAACTTGACCGGCTTCTCGGTGCGCGCCTGCGCGACGCGCCAGATCTTGGCGAACTCGAGCGGGACGCGCGGCCCGATCTTGTCCACAATGGAGTGGTACTTCCAGCCGCCAACGATCTCGTTGAGCCAGGTGCCGACCGGGTAGTCCCAGAGAGCCGTGCGCTCCGTGTCGTACTCCGAGATGCCGCTGACGCGCTCGCTCGGGTACGAGAACCACGAGCGGCCCGCGAGGTCGAAGTCGAGGTGGTAGTCGCCGTTCGTGAGGATGTCGAGCCCCGCGAGCTCCTGGTCGGCGATCACCGTGGCGACCGCGTCGAGGTGCTGCTCGCGGAACTGGACGTCGCCCAGCGCCGTCGAGTACGGGCGCTCGAGCAGGTTCCCCGTGTACCAGGCCGGCCGCGGCCAGGACCCGGTCACCGTGGTCGGGAGGATCCGATCCTTCGTCGCTGTCAACATGCCGCGTCGCCTCTCCTTTCGGGCGCGTGTTCAGTGCAAGTGGACAGGCTGTACAGCCCGACGCGAACCTACCATGACCTGAAAGGTTCAAGCGTCGCCGGCACTTCGATCCACTACGCTGGATTCGTGCGGCCTGCGGCACTCGTACTCGCCCTGACGGCAGGGTCCGTCGTGGCGATCGACCTCACCCAGAAGGCGCTGGCCCTGAGTCGGCCGGAGGCGGTCGTCGGCCACGAGCGCTCGCTCGGCTACGTCCTGGCCGGCGCGGGCGCCACGGCGGTGTGGGCGGCGGCGATCGTGCTGGTCGGCTCGCTGCCGATCGCGTTCGCCGGCGGCATCGCGGTCGGAGGCGCGATCGGGAACCTGTCCTCGCTGATGCTGTTCCCGTCGTTCCGCGGCGTGCCGGACCCGCTCGTCGTCGGGCGGCTCGCGTTCAACCTCGGCGACGTCGCCGTCGTCACCGGCCTGGTACTGGTGGTCTCGACGACGATTGTGTTCGCGGTGCAGAACCGCGCGCGGCTGCGCGAGCCGGTTCGCGTCAGAAGCTAGGAGCCCGCGACCCAGGCGATCGTGCGGCTCGCGAGCCGGTCGAGCGCCTGCACGGAGAGCTCCAGATGCTCCGGCTTCGTGTCCTCGAGCCTCGTGTGCGACAGGCCGCGCAGGCTCTGCACGAACAGCATCACCGTCGGCACGTCGGCGCGCGCGACCTCGGCCGCGTCGTGCAGCGGGCCAGACGGCAGGCGGTGCGTCGTGCCGGACACCTCGCGGATCGCATCCTCGGCGAAGCCGACGAGCGTCTCGTCGAACAGGATCGGCTGGATGTTCCAGATCCGGCTCCACTCGGCGTCGATGTTCTCCTCGGCGGCGAACCGCTCGGACGCCTCCTTCGCCTCGGCGAGCATCCGCGCCAGCGTGGCGGCGTCCATGTTGCGCTGGTCGAGCAGCTGCTCGGCCGTCTCGACCACGGACGTGACGATGCCCGGCTTGCAGACGACCCCGCCGGAGGTGCAGACGGCCCCGCTGCCGGCCCGGCGCGCGATGTCGCGGATCTCGAGCTCGAGCTTTGCCGCGCCGGCGAGCGCGTCGCGGCGCTGATCCATCGGGGTCGAGCCGGCGTGGGCCGCCTGGCCGCGCCACGTGATCAATGAACGCTCGACGCCAAACGTGCCGATGACCGCTCCGAGTGGCAGGCCCATCGACTCGAGCACCGGCCCCTGCTCGATGTGCAGCTCGAGGTAGGCGGCCGCGTTCGCGAGCTGCCGGTGCGCGTCGAGCGCACGGTCGAGGTCGACGCCGTACGCGCGCAGGGCGTCCTCCCAGCGGATGCCGTTCGCATCTATGCGGTTCCGGATCTCCTCCTGGTCGGCCATCGTCCCGGACGCGGCGCTCGAGCCGAACAGGCTGCGGCCGAAGCGCGCGCCCTCCTCGTCGGCCCAGTTGACCAGGCGCACAGTCGTGGCCGGCTGCCCGTCCTCGGCGATCCGGCGCAGCACCTCGACGGCGCCCACGACATTCAGCGCACCGTCGAGCCAGCCGCCGTTCGGCACCGAGTCGATGTGCCCGCCCATCAGGACGGCGCGCTCGGAGGCGCCCGGCAGCGTCCACCACTGGTTGGCGGCCTCGTCGACCTCGTACTCGAGCGGGAGGCCGGCGAGCTTGCCCTGGAGCCACTCCTTCGCCTGCGCCCAGGTATCGGTCCAGGCGACGCGCTGCGCGCCGTTCTCGTCGCCGGTCAGCTCGCGGAGCTCGCGCAGCTCTTCGACGGTGCGGCTCGGGTCGAGGGGCACGCTGCGACTCTAAGGCCATTTCGGCTGCGCCGAAATGGTTAGGTAAGAATCGCGCGGATGGCGACCGTCACCGCCAATGCGCCTGCCCACGAGCCCCGTAGGGACAAGGCGAAACACGCCGCCTCACGCGTCCTGGTTCTCGTGCTCGTGCTCGCGGTGCTCTGGGCGCTCTGGGAGGGCTACCGCTGGACGTGGATGCACTTCGGCTGGACCTGGCCGTTCCTCGTCGACGACTCGACCATGCCGCACCTGCACTCGATCGTCGCGTCCCTCTTCGACCGCACCTCGACGAACCAGCTGATGATCGACTACCTCTTCCACGCAGCGCTCTTCACGGCGAAGGAGGCGGTCGTCGGGTTCGTCTTCGGGGCCGCGTTCGGGTTCGCGCTCGGGGCCGTGATCGCCCGCTTCGGCGTCATGCAGCGCGGGGTCATGCCATACATCGTCGCGTCGCAGACGATCCCGATCGTCGCGATCGCCCCGATCGTCGTCGTCGGGCTCGCGAACGTCTCGGTGCTCGGCTGGTCGCCGCAGGCCTGGCAGCGGGTGGCGATCATCGCCGCCTACCTGACCTTCTTCCCGGTGACGGTCAACACGGTGCGCGGGCTGCAGTCGGCCGACCCGGCTGCGGTCGAGCTCATGCGCTCCTACGCGGCGGGCGAATGGGCCGTCTTCTGGAAGCTGCGCGTGCCCGCGTCGCTGCCGTTCCTGTTCGCGGCCTTCCGCATCGCCGCGACCGCCTGCGTGGTCGGCGCCATCATCGGCGAGCTGCCGTCGTCGATCCAGGAGGGCCTCGGCGGCGCGATCCTCAACTTCAATCAGTACTACTCGCTGCAGCCGACCTACCTGTGGGCGACGAACCTGGTCGCTGCGGCGCTCGGCATCTCGTTCTTCCTCGCCATCGTGCTCGCGGAGAAGCTGCTCGTCCGGCGGCCGCCGGAGCAGCTCGTATGACGGCCCCGGACCAGGGGGACGGCACCGTCGTCTCGCTGAGCGACGTCACGAAGACGTTCCCACGCGGGGGCACGACGGCGCTTCAGAACATCGACCTCGACGTCGGGCGGAGCGAGTTCATCTCGCTGATCGGCCCGTCGGGCTGCGGCAAGTCGACCCTGCTCCGCGTGATCGGCGACCTCGTCGAGCCATCCGCGGGAACGGTGCTCGTCAACGGAAAGTCGGCCCACCAGGCGCGGCTCGACCGCGACTACGGCATCGTCTTCCAGGCCGCCGTGCTCTACGACTGGCGGACGGTGGCCAAGAACATCGCGCTCCCGCTCGAGCTGCTCGGCTGGGGCCGGCAGAAACGCGCCGACCGCGTGCGCGAGATGCTCGACCTCGTCGAGCTGGGCGGCTTCGAGAGCCACTACCCGTGGCAGCTCTCCGGCGGCATGCAGCAGCGCGTCTCGATCGCGCGGGCGCTCTCGTTCTCGCCGGCCCTGCTGCTGATGGACGAGCCGTTCGGCGCGCTCGACGAGATGACGCGCGAGCGCCTCAACCTCGAGCTGCTGGACATCTGGCGCGAGACCGGCTCAACCGTGATCTTCGTGACGCACTCGATCTCGGAGGCGGTCTTCCTTTCCACACGCGTTGTGGTGATGTCGCCGCGCCCCGGACGCATCGCGGGCATCGTGCCGGTCGACCTCAAGCAGCCGCGCAGCGCCGAGACGCGCGAGGACCCGCGGTTCTTCGAGCTCGTGACGGAGGTGCGCGAGGCGCTGCACGGCGTCGGCGCCGACCGCGTCGTCCAGGAGCTGGCCGAGTGAGCACCGCCACCGTGGAGGTCCGGACACGGCCGCCCGTGAAGCGCCACGTCATCCACTGGGGGCCTGCGATCCTCGTCTTTGCGGTCGGGCTCGCCATCTGGCAGTGGCTGCTCCCCGCGCTCGGGGTCGAGCGCTACCTACTGCCGCGGTTCTCGGACATCGTCACCGCATTCGGAGACAACCACACCGAGTTGCTCCAGGGCGCCTGGATCACGCTCAAGGAGGCCGTCGCCGGGTTCGTGATCGGCTCGGGGGTGGCGTTCCTGTCCGCGCTCGCGCTCGCGCGCTGGCGCCCGCTGGGCAACGCGCTGATGCCGTACATGATCGCCGCGAACGCCATCCCGATCATCGCCTTCGCGCCGATCACCAATGCCTGGTTTGGCGTGCTGAGCCCGTGGTCGAAGATCACGATCGCGGCCGTCCTCTGCTTCTTCCCGGTGCTCGTCAACACGCTGCGCGGGCTGACGTCGGTGCGGCCGGAGTCGATCGAGCTGATGCGCTCCTACGCGGCGGGGAACTGGTCGGAGTTCCGCCGGGTGCGGATCCCGACGTCGCTCCCCTTCGTGTTCGCGGCCTTGAAGGTGGCCTGCGTGCTCGCCATGATCGGCGCCGTGGTCGGGGACTACTTCGGCGGCGACGTGAACGCGCTGGGCGTACAGATCTTGTCGGCGGTGTCGCTGGCCCAGTACGAGACCGCCTGGGCCGCGATCCTCATCACGAGCCTGATGGGTCTCGCGTTCTACGGCGTCGTCGTGCTCGCCGAGCGCCGCACCCTGCGGTGGGATCCGGCGACGCGCAGCCGACTCGAGTGAGAGGGTAGAAGGACTGGCGGCCCGGTCGGCCGCCACGGACCAGGAGGAGGGACCGGAGTGAGAGGACGTACGTGGTATCTGCTCGTGGCGGCCGTCGCCGCGCTGGCCGCGCTCACCGCGGCAAGCATCGCGGCCGCGGGGTCGACGGGCACGCAGCTCACCAAGGTGACGCTGCAGAGCAAGTGGGTCGTGCAGGGCCAGTTCGCCGGCTACTACGCGGCGCAGGCGAAGGGCTACTACAAGCAGGCCGGGTTGGACGTGACGATCAAGCCGGGCGGCCCGGACTTCCTGCCGGAGCAGGTCGTGCTCGGCAAGCAGGCGGAGTTCGGGATCGACTGGCTGCCGAGCCTGCTGGCACAGCGGGACACGGGCCAGGACCTCGTCAACATCGCGCAGGTCTACGCGCGGAGCGGCACGACCGAGGTGACCTGGAAGGACAGCGGCATCAACACGTTCTCGAAGATGCGCGGCAAGAAGTTCGGGGTCTGGATCTTCGGCAACGAGTTCGAGCAGCGCGCCGCGCTCGTGAAGTACGGGATGAACCCGGACAAGGACGTGCACATCGTCAAGCAGAACTTCGACGTCAACCCGTTCCTGAAGCGGCAGGTCGACGCCACCTCGGCAATGACCTACAACGAGCTCGCCCAGATCCTCGAGTCGAAGAACTCGAAGACCGGCAAGCAGGTGCAGCTCAGCGACCTGAACGTCTTCAAGTACAACGATCTCGGCACCGGGATGCTGCAGGACGGGATCTTCGTCCGCGGTGACTGGATCAAGGACAAGGCCAACCAGGACACGGCCGTCAAGTTCCTCGAGGCGTCGTTCAAGGGCTGGGCCTACTGCCGCGACCACTATCAGGACTGCGCGAATATCGTGGTCTCGAAGGGCACGGCGCTGCCGAAGGGCCATCAACTCTGGCAGGTCAACGAGGTCAACGCGCTGATCTGGCCGAACAAGAGCGGCATCGGCGTCATGAGCCCGGCCGCGTTCAAGCAGACGGCGAACATCGCCTACAAGTACAAGGTCATCAAGAAGCCGGCGACGTCGGCTGCGTACCGGACCGACCTGGCCATGAAGGCCGTGGCGGCGCTCAAGAAGCAGGGCGTGGACGTCTACGGCACGAGCTTCAAGAAGGCCAAGGTCGCCTTGAAGCTGGGCGGCAAGTAGACAGCCTCGGCTGATCGGTTCTCGAGGGGCGGCTCCGGCCGCCCCTCGTCGTTCGAGTGGATCAATCGGCACAACTCGCCGGCGGATCCTGCGCGGATTCAGGCGGCTGCCTCCTCATGGGGACAGTCCCAGGAACTGTTCGCCCACAGGTAACGCGGGTTCGGGTAGACCTGCTCCGGCTCCGCATTTAGGTTGGCGGGACACACCGAGGAGGGCGCGAAGAGATGTCAGTTCTGATCAAGGGCGGCCGCATCGTGACCGCGGCCGACGACTACGTCGCCGACGTCTTCATCGAGGACGAGAGGGTGACGCTCATCGGGGAGTCGCTCGACCAGCCGGCGGACCGCGTGATCGACGCGGGCGGCAAGTACCTGCTGCCGGGCGGCGTCGACCCGCACACGCACCTCGACATGCCGTTCGGCGGCACCGTCACGATCGACGACGTCGAGTCCGGCCAGACGGCGGCGGCGTTCGGCGGGACGACCACGCACGTCGACTTCATCATCCAGCCGCAGGGCTGGACATTCGGACAGGCGCTCGACGAGTGGCGCTCCAAGGCCGAGGGCAAGCAGATGATCGACATGGGCTACCACATGGCGGTCACCGACCTGAAGGACGGCGGCACGCTCGAGGAGCTCGCCACGCTGCCCGACCAGGGCATCACGTCCTACAAGCTCTTCATGGCCTACAAGGGCGCGCTCATGGTCGACGACGAGACGCTCTTCCGGACGATGCAGGTCGCCGCCGAGACGGGCGCGCTCGTCATGGTCCACGCCGAGAACGGCGACGCCATCGACGTGCTCGTGAAGGAGGCGCTCGCCGCCGGCAACACCGAGCCGCGCTACCACGCGCTGACGCGCCCACCCGAGACCGAGGGCGAGGCCACGAACCGGGCCATCCAGCTGTCGCGCGTCGCCCGCTCGGCGCTCTACGTCGTGCACGTCTCCTGCAAGGAGGCGGTCGAGCCGATCGAGCTCGCACGCGAGAAGGGCTGGAACATCCACGGCGAGACCTGCACGCAGTACCTGTTCGTGGACTACACGTTCCTCGAGCGGCCGGACTTCGAAGGCGCAAAGTACGTGTACACGCCGCCGCCGCGGCCGAAGGAGAACCAGGACGTGCTCTGGAACGCGCTGCGCACCGACGTCCTCAGCGTCGTCTCCACCGACCACTGCGCCTTCCTCTGGGACGGCCAGAAGACGATGGGCCGCGACGACTTCTCGAAGATCCCGAACGGCGGGCCGGGCCTCGAGAACCGGCTGCACATGCTCCACGAGTTCGGCGTGCGCGGCGGGCGGATCTCGCTCAACCGGCTCGTCGAGCTCTGGGCTACGAACCCCGCCAAGTTGTTCGGCCTCTACCCGCGCAAGGGCACGATCGCGGTCGGCTCCGACGCCGACATCGTCGTCTTCGACCCGGAGAAGCGGCACACGATCTCGGCCGCGACCCAGCACTCGAAGTCGGACTACAACCTCTACGAGGGCACGACGGTGACCGGCTCGCCGGAGGTCGTCCTGCTCCGCGGCAAGGTGCTGGTCGACGGCGACGAGCTCGTGGCGCAGCCCGGGGTCGGGCAGTTCATCCCGCGCGCGCGCTTCGGCGAGCAGCTGACCGCCGGCGTGACCGTCTCCTGAGCGAGATCGCCGACGACTGGGGCGCGTACTACGACGCGGTCTCAAAGCGCCCCGCGCACGACACCGTGCTCGGGGCGCTCCGGCACTTCGCGGCGCCGGGCTTCGCCGTCGACCTGGGCTGCGGGCAGGGGCGGGACACCTTCGCGATGCTCGAGCGCGGCTGGCGCGTGCTCGCGATCGACGCCGAACCGGAGGCCATCGAGCGCCTGCGCGCCCGCGCCGGGGACGAGCCCCGCCTCGAGACGCGCGTCGCGTCCTTCGCGGAGGCCGAGTGGCCGCAGGCCGACCTCGTCAACGCCGGCTACGCGCTGCCGTTCTGCCCGCCCGTCCGGTTCGACGCCCTGTGGGAGCGGCTTGTCGCCTCCCTGCGCACCGGCGGTCGCTTCAGCGGCCAGCTCTTCGGCGACCGGGACGAGTGGGCCGGCGACGGCTCGATGACGTTCCTGACGCGTGACGAGGCGCTCCGCCGGCTCGAGCCGTTCGAGCTCGAGCGCTTCGACGAGGAGGACGAGGACGGGAAGACGGCGCTCGGCGATGCCAAGCACTGGCACGTCTTCCACGTGATCGCTAGGCGGGCTGCTCCTGCAGCGACGGAGTGAGGCTTCCGAGCTCGATGTGCATGCCCTCGCGTGCGAGCAGCGGCGGCTCACCGTTTCCGTTCCACAACTCTCGTGCGCGGTCCTCGATCTCGTCCAGCACGCCGTCGGCATGCCAGGGGTCGTGGTGGAAGAGCACCAGCCTGCGCACTCCGGCGCGGAGCGCGAACGTGACGGCGTCCGTCACGCTCGAGTGGCCCCAGCCGACGCGCTCCGGGTACTCGGCGTCGGTGAACTGGGCGTCGTGAAGCAGCAGGTCGACGCCCAGGGCGAGGTCGCAGCCGGGAATCCAGTCGGCTCCGATCGCCGCGAGGTCCGCACCGAGCGCGGGCTCGTGGTCCGGGATGTACGCGAGCGACGACATTCCCGACTCCAGGCGGAAGCCGACCGTCGGGCCCCGGGTGCGCGACGGGCGCGGCCGAGACCCGGAAGCCGGCCAGCTCCCACGGCTCGTCCGGCACGTCGTGGAAGAAGACCTGCGAGGGGACGTCGGACACGTCGATCGGGAAGAGCGGCGGCGAGAGGTAGCGGGCGATGCGCTCCTGCAGGGTGCGGGTGGGCGAGGGCGGGCCCCAGATGTGCAGCTCCATCTCGGGATGCCAGAGCGGCAGGAAGAAGCCGAGCCCCTCGAGATGGTCGAGATGCAGGTGGGTCAGCAGCAGATCGATCCTCGGCGGCGCCTCGGCCATGAGGTGCTCGCCCAGCGGGCGCAGCCCTGTTCCCGCGTCGACGATGACGAACCCGTCCCGGTGCCGAACCTCGATGCACGACGTGTTCCCGCCGTAGCGCACCGTATGCCGCCCCGGGGACGCGAGCGACCCGCGGCAGCCCCAGATCGTGATCCGCACTGCTAGCCCTCGTCCTCGCCGTTCTCCCAGAAGATCGCGACGACGCCGCCGAGCTCGTCCGGGCCTGTCATCAGCGGGAACGCGGTGATCGCGATCGTGCGCCAGACGCCGTCGACGCCACGCACGCGCCGCTTCCCGTGGATCGGCCGGCGCTCGAAGAACGCGATGCCGAGCGCCCGGTCTTCCGGCTCGAGGAACTCGCCCTCAACGTCCTGGATGTCGAACGTCTCGACGAGCTCCCTGGCGGTCAGCTCGCCGACCTCGGCGAACGACCGGCCGAGGATCTGCTCCGCCGGCTCGTTGTAGAAGATCAGCGTCCCGTCGCCGTCGGCCACGAACATGGGCATGGCGAGCTGCGACGCGAACTCCCGGGCCAGGATCAGGACGAGGCTCTTCTGGCGTCGCACCGCCACGGGCATGAGCCTACGCGTCAGCGCCCATCCGGTGGAGCGACGACGTGGTGGCCGACGTGGCGCGGTGAGCCGGTCTTGCCCTCCTTGCTGACGTGGATCGCGAGGCGCTCGCCGTCCCGCTCGATGCGGCGCACGATCCACGGGCGGCCGTCGACCGAGGAGTGCCCCAGGGTGTCGCCGACCGCCGGGACGGGCCCGTCGTGGACGCCGCGCCAGAGCTCGGCGCCCTTGCTGTTCTCGCGGATCCAGATCACCTCGCCGTCGATGCCGGCCGAGACGGGCGCGGAGCCACCGGCCGCCCAGACCGCCTGCGGGTCGAAGCTCGGCTGCTCGCGGCGCGCGATCTCGCGGAAGCCGAGCCGGATCTCGTCCGGCGTCGGGTTCCCCCACGACCAGAAGCCGCACCAGATCCCCTCGATGCGCAGGTGCGTGTCGAGCAGGAACGTGAACGGCAGGTACGGCAGGTGCCACTCGTCCGTGAGCTCGAGCAGGTCGAGCTCGCGCGCGACGGCGCGGTCCTCGTCCGAGAGGAACTGGAACTGTGCGCCGATGCCGGCGCGGAAGGCGCCGTTGACGTACGGCTCGTCGACGGTCACGGCAGCGATGCGGCCGTATTCGCGTTGGACTTCTTCCTGCAGCCCGACGAGCGTGCGGACGCGCACCTGCTCCTTCGGGCACCACCAGCCGCGGACGAACGCCAGGAGGAGCGGACGCCCGGCCGCGATCTCGCTCAGCGCGAGCTCGCGGCCGGTGGTCTCGGGCAGGCGGATGTCTGGAAAGGGATTGCCGACGGTGAGGTCGGCTCTCACTTCGCCGCTACGCCGACCGGGCAGGACACGCCCGTCCCGCCGAGGCCGCAGTACCCGTTGGGGTTCTTGGCCAGGTACTGCTGGTGGTACGGCTCGGCGTAGTAGAACGGCCCGGCCTCGGCGATCTCGGTCGTGATCTCGCCGTAGCCGGCCGCGCTCAGCTCGGCCTGGAACGCGTCGCGTGTCGCCTCGGCGGCCGCGAGTTGCTCCGGCGACGAGGCGTAGATCGCCGAGCGGTACTGCGTGCCCGCGTCGTTGCCCTGGCGCATGCCCTGGGTCGGGTCGTGGCCCTCCCAGAACGCGCGCAGGATCTCCTGGCGGCTCGTCTTCTCCGGGTCCCAGACGACGAGCACGGCCTCGGTGTGGCCGGTGCGCCCGCTGCAGACCTCCTCGTAGGTCGGGTTCTTCGTGAACCCGCCCGCGTAGCCGACGGCCGTCGTGTAGACGCCGGGCAGCTTCCAGAAGATGCGCTCGGCACCCCAGAAGCAACCCATCCCGACGACGAGCGACTCGTAGCCGTCCGGGAACGGCGGCGTGATCGGGGTGCCGAGCACGTCGTGGCGCTCCGGAACCGGCATCGTCGCGTCGCGACCGGGGAGTGCGTCCTCGGGGGCGACCAGCTCGGTCTTGTGGCGCTGGAACAGGAACATTCGGTCTCTCAGTCCTCCTCGTGCCGCAGTGCGGCGGAATTGATGCAGTAGCGCAGCCCGGTCGGGTTGCGGCCCGTCCGGGAACACGTGGCCGAGGTGGCCGCCGCAGTTGGCGCACATCACTTCGGTGCGCTCCATGACCGAAGCTGCTGTCGGTCTCCTCGTCGATCGCCTCGCCGGCTGCGGGCGCGGAGAAGGCGGGCCACCCGCACCCGGAGTCGTACTTGGCGTCGGAGGAGAAGAGCTCGGCGCCGCAGCCGGCGCACCGGTACGTGCCGGGCTCGAACGTATGGTCGTACTCGCCGGTGAACGCGCGCTCGGTGCCCTTCTCGCGCAGTACGTGGTACTGCTGAGGGGTCAGCTCCGCACGCCACTCGGCGTCGGTCTTCTTGATCTTCGGCATGCCGTTAAGTCTGCCGAGAGCGTGCTTTGTTACGGCGTCAACGCGTCTGCGGGAAGCCCAGGTCGACCTTCGACGTCGCCGGGTCGGGCCACCGGCTGGTGACCACCTTCCCGCGCGTGTAAAAGGAGATGCCCTCCGGCCCGTAGATGTGCGAGCTGCCGAAGAGCGAGTCCTTCCAGCCGCCGAACGAGTAGTACGCGACCGGCACCGGGATCGGCACGTTGATGCCGACCATCCCGGCCTGGACGTCGAACTGGAACTGGCGGGCAACGCCGCCGTCGCGCGTGAAGATCGCCGTCCCGTTGCCGTACGAGTTCTCGTTGACGAGCCGCACGGCCTCGTCGTAGGTGTCCACGCGGACGACGCCCAGCACGGGGCCGAAGATCTCCTCGAGGTAGACGTCCATGTCCGGCTTGACGTTGTCGAGGAGCGACGGGTTGAGGAAAAAGCCGCCGCCGTCCGGCGCGTTCTCGCGTCCGTCGGCAACGACCGTCGCGCCCGCTTCGCTGCCCTTCTCGATGAACGACGCCACCTTGTCGCGGTGCTCGCGCGTGATGAGCGGGCCCATCTCGACGCCCTCCTCGAGGCCGTTACCGACCTTCACCTTCGGGATGCGCTCCTGGATCGCGTTCACCAGCGGATCGGCCACGTCGCCGACGGCGACGACCACGGAGATCGCCATGCAGCGCTCGCCCGCCGAGCCGTAGCCGGCGCTGACGGCCGCGTCGGCGGCCTGGGCGACATCGGCATCGGGCAGCACGATCATGTGGTTCTTCGCGCCCGCGAGCGCCTGGACGCGCTTGCCCGCCTTCGTCCCGCGCTCGTAGATGTACTTCGCCACGGGCGTCGAGCCCACGAAACTGACGGCGTCGACGTCGGAGTGGTCGAGCAGCGCGTCGACGGCGACCTTGTCGCCGTGGACGACGTTGAAGACGCCGTCAGGGATCCCGACCTCCTTGAGCAGCTCGGCGATGAGCAGGCTCGCGGAGGGGTCCTTCTCGGAAGGCTTCAGGATGAACGTGTTCCCGCAGGCGATGGCCGGCGCGAACATCCACATGGGCACCATCGCCGGGAAGTTGAACGGCGTGATGCCGGCGACGACGCCGAGGGGCTGGCGGATCGAGTAGACGTCGATGCCGGTCGAGGCCTGCTCCGAGTACTCGCCCTTGAGCAGCGTCGGCACGCCGCAGGCGTACTCGATCACCTCGAGCCCGCGCGCGACCTCGCCGAGCGCGTCCGAGAGCACCTTGCCGTGCTCGGCGGTGAGGATGCGCGCGAAATCCTCGCGGTGCTGATGGAACGTCTCGCGCATCCGGAAGAGCAGGTCCGAGCGCTTCGAGAGCGACGTCGAGCGCCAGCCCGGGAACGCCTCGCGCGCGGCCTTGACGGCGCGGTCGACCTCCTCGACGGACGCGAAGTCGACGGCGCCGGACTGCTGCCCCGTCGCGGGGTTGAACACCGGGCCGCTGCGGCCCGACTCGCCGGCGACGGAACGGCCGCCGATCCAGTGGCTGATGCGCTTGACGTCGCTGCCGCGCTCGGTCTGCGCCTCGAGTACCTCGGTCATCAATGCCTCCTCAGAAAGCTCCTGACGAGCTTAGCTCGCTTACCATGGCGAGCATGTCCGAGTCGTCCTCCGCACCGGCGGTAGCCGAGGATCCGAGCGAGCGGTTCGCGTCGCTCCTCGCCTCGGAGGAGCGGGTGATCGTGGTGCGCCAGCGGCACTGGGCGACCTTCATCAACGCGGCCCGCTGGTTCGTGCTCGTCCTCGCGATCGGCGCTCTGGCCGCCCTGCTGAACCAGGGCGTGCCGAACGACGGCATCTTCGGCTGGCTCAGCTCCGTGCTCGGCTGGGGCTTCGGCGTCCTGCTGGTCATCGGCCTCGCCGGCGTCGGCTGGTACTACCTCGAGTGGCGGCGCGAGCGCTACCTGGTCACGACGAGGCGCGTCATCGAGGCCGGCGGGATCATCAACACGTTCTCGCGCGACACCTCGCTCCAGATGATCACCGACATGCTCGTCAGCCACCCGTGGCTCGGGCGCATCCTCGGCTACGGGCAGATCGACCTGCTGACGGCGTCCGAGGGCGGCACGACCCGGATCCGCTTCCTCCCGAAGGCCGACGAGTTCAAGCGCAGCCTGCTCGACGCGCGGCACGAGTACGAGCTGGAGGTCGGCGGGGGCAAGGTCGTCCAGCAGGCAGCGCCCGCGCCGGTGCCCGCCGACGCCCCGCTGACCGGCGAGGAGGTCGACTCGTCGATCACCCACCTCGCGGGCCTGCGTGAACGCGGGCTGATCACGCCCGAGGAGTTCGAGCAGAAGAAGCAGGAGCTGCTCGACCGGCTCTAGGTCGCTTCGATGGGCCTTCCGACGATGAGCTCGTCGCGCATCGCCGGGTCGAGCTCGCTGTAGGCAGCATCGGGCTCAGCGCCGAGCCCGTCGAGCACCTTGCTGAAGAAGCAGCGGGCGCTCGCCGTCGCCACGACGTCGAGGATCTCCGGGTCGCTGAGGCCCAGCGCGCGGAGGCGCGCGATGTCCTCGGCCGTCACCGCTATTGCATCCCGGGCGACCTTGGCGCCAGCTCCATGACCGCCCGGTCGACCTCGTCGAGCGGGCCGTGGCCCTCGACGATCGCGCGCACCTGGTCGGCGTCGTAGAACTCCTGCACGAGCACCTTGCCGTGCGCGAGCATGCAGTAGCTCGAGCGCAGCTCCCGCGCGGCCGCGAGCGTCACCAGCTCGTACCGGCGCCAGTCCATCGATCCGCGGAGCGCTGTCACCAGCTGACGCCAGGCCCCCCAGAGCTCGGGACGGTGCGCGAAGAGCCGGGTCATGTTCGCCACGTAGCCCTGCTGCTGCTCGGTCGGCCTCGTACAGCTCGCTCTCGGCCGGGGTGTCGATGTACGCCATGCCCTTCCCATCCCTCCTCGCTCGGGTACCGGCGTATAGTCGCCGCATTGCGGCAGCGCGCAAGCTTGCGCGACAGCTCCCTCGAGGAGCTGCTGAGGGGTACCAGGCAGGAACCGGCCCCCCAAGAGGCCGGGCGGCACCTGGTCACGGGCGCAGCCACGCCGCCGGCCGTCCGGACGATCCGGCGTCTCGCTGTGGCGCTCGCCATGGTGGCCGTCGTCGCCGTCGCAGCCCTGGCGGTCTCGGTCTGGCAGCTGACGCGGCCGAGTGAGCGGACGATCGTCACCGTCGCCGCGGCGCGCCCGGCGTCTCCGAAGCCGGCGCCCGCCGCGCCGGTCGTGGCGGTCCACCACGCGGCAGCACCGGCCCGGCTCGTCCTGAGCGCGGCACGGGGCGCGTGCTGGCTCGAGGTGCGTGCGCCCGGGAGGGGCGGGCACGTCCTCTACGCGGGGACGCTGGCGCAGGGCGGAACGGTCCGGTTCACGCGCAGGCGGCTCTGGGTCGCGTTCGGGGCGGGCGGGAACCTCGACGCGATGCTGAACGGGCGGGTGGTCGGCCGGTTCCCGGCCGGGACGGCTGCAGTGGCCGTCACCGCCCGCGGAATAGGCCGTCCAGCGCCGCTGTAACATCGCCGCCATGGCGACAGTGAGCACCGACCCGCAGGCCGCCGAGCGCATTCGCGAGCTCGACAAGCGCTACGTCCTGCACTCGTGGTCGGTGCAGAACGCGATCAACCCGCTGCCCGTCGCGGGCGCGGAGGGCCGCTACTTCTGGGACTACGACGGCAACCGCTACCTCGACTTCGCGTCGCAGCTCGTCAACGTCTCGATCGGGCACCAGCACCCGAAGGTGATCGCGGCGATCAAGGAGCAGGCCGACCGCCTCTGCACGATCGGGCCCGGCATGGCCGAGGAGAGCCGCTCGGAGCTCGCGCGGCTGCTCGCCGAGGTCACGCCCGGCGACCTGACCATGTCGTTCTTCACGAACGGCGGCGCCGAGGCGAACGAGAACGCGATCAAGCTGGCCCGCTGGTACACGGGCCGCCACAAGATCATCGCGCGCTACCGCTCGTACCACGGCGCGACCGCCGGCGCGATCACGCTCACCGGCGACCCGCGCCGCTGGCCCGCGGAGCCCGGCATCCCGGGCGTCGTGCGCATGTTCGACCCGTACACCTACCGCTGCCCGGCCGGCCACCCCGACCCGTGCCCGGTGTGCACGGGCGCGCCCCACCTGGAGGAGATCCTCCAGTACGAGGGCGCGGACACGGTCGCGGCGGTGATCCTCGAGACGATCACCGGCACGAACGGCGTGATCGTCCCGCCGGACGGCTACCTCCAGGCGATCCGCGAGGTCTGCGACCGGCACGGGATCCTGCTCATCTGCGACGAGGTCATGGCCGGCTTCGGCCGCAGCGGCCGCTGGTTCGCCTGCGAGCACTGGGACGTCGTCCCCGACATCCTCACGGTCGCGAAGGGCCTCAACTCCGGCTACGTCCCGCTCGGCGCCATGGTCATCAACCAGCGCCTCGCGGACTGGGTGCAGAACCAGTACTTCGCCGGCGGGCTCACGTACTCGGGCCACGTGCTCGCGTGCGCATCGGCCGTCGCGTCGATCGAGGCGTTCAAGGAGGAGGGCATCGTCGAGAACTCTGCCGCCATGGGCGAGTACCTGGCGGAGGAGCTGCCGCGCCTGGCCGAACGCCATCCGTCCATCGGCGACGTCCGCGGCAAGGGGCTCTTCTGGGGGCTCGAGCTCGTCAAGGACCGCTCGACGCGCGAGCCGCTCGTGCCGTTCAACGCCTCGGGCGCCGACGCCGCACCGGTCGTCGCGCTCGGCAAGGCCGCCATGGAGCGCGGCCTCTACCTCTTCGTGCACTGGAACGTCGTGATGATCGCGCCGCCGCTGACCATCACACGCGAGGAGCTCGACGAGGGTCTCGCGATGCTGGACGAGGCCCTCGCGGTCGCGGACGAGCACGCCGCGTAAGACCTACGCAGTCGGGTACACAAACCTCTCGATGGAGCACGTTCTCTTCTCCGGGACGGAGCTGCGCACGCTGCGCGGCCTCGTGATGACGCCGCGCCCGGCGACCGAGGCGGTCGTGGCGACCGCGCTCGCCCGTATCGGCGAGGACCCCGCACGCGTGGCTGACGTCGGGACCGGCTCGGGCGCGATCGCGATCGCGATCGCCCGCGCCTCCCGGGCCGACGTGTGGGCGACGGACACGTGCGCCTGGTCGGTGATCCTCGCCCGGCTGAACGCGCTGGACGCCGGCGTCGACGAGCGCGTGCACGTGCTCGAGGGCGACCTGCTGGCGCCCGTTCCCGGCGAGCTCGACCTCGTGGTCGCGAATCTTCCGTACCTGCCCTACGCCGACCGTGCGCTCTACCCGGAGCTCGCCGCCGAGCCGCCGTCTGCGGTCTTCGCGGACGGCGACGGCCTCGATCCCTACCGGCGGCTGCTCGCGCAGGCGGAGCCGCGCCTGCGGCCGGGCGGCGCCGTGATCTACCAATTGCACCGCGAGGTCTTCCTCGCAGAGCGAGGCGAGATCGCCGCCATGCGCGCCCGCCTCGACACGCTGACGCCTGCGCTCGCCGCCTAGAGACCGAGCAGCTCGCGCAGCCCGCCGGCGGCGACCACGCGTGCAAGCTCGTCGACGGATTCGCGTAGCGCCGTGGCGAACGCGGCGGTGCCGCCGAAGCGGCTCAGCGTCTCCGGCGAGACGAACTTGAGCAGCAGCGCCGACGTCCCCGGCGGCAGCGCCGCGAAGTGGACGGTGAGGATCCCGTGGTCCCGGAGCAGGAGCATCGCTAGCCCGGCCGTCGCCTCGACGGGCACGAGCGACCCGTCCGGCGCGCCGATCGCGGCGAGGATGTCCTCGCCCTCCAGCTTGACTGCCACCGGCGTGCGCACGGCCCAGTCGGGCAGCGCATCCGCGAGCTCCGCCGTCGTCGCGACCAGCTCGCGCACCCGCTCGGGCCGGTACTGCTCGAGCGAGGCGACGACGGCGGGGTAGAGCATCGGCCGCGCCTCGAGGCCGAGCTCGATCGCGCGGGCGCGGATGCGGGCGACGAGATCGGCCCGGCCGCCGACGAGGCCGAGGCGCGGGCCGGCCGTGCCGTACTTGTCGAGGCCCGTGACGCCGGCAACAGCCCCCAGCTCCAGCATCCGGGGCTGGCCGAAGACCGCCGGCCCGACGCGCGCGCCGCCCGCGTCGTCGACGAACACCGGCACGTCGCCCGCGAGCTCGACGGCGCGGGCGAGGTCGTCCGCGGAGAGCGCCTCGTAGGTGACGGCGAGGCGCGTAAGCACGCAGCAGCGCGGCGCCGTCGAGACGTGCCTCGTCGAGGTCGCGACCGTCGTCGAGCTCACCGCCCGCAAGCGCGACCGCCCGCCGGACGGCGGGATGGCTGTACCCGGCCGAGAAGCCCACGACGCGCCCGCCCGGCGGGACGAGCACCTGCATCGCGGCGACGATCCCGGCGGTCGTCCGGTTCGCGACGAAGACGTCGTCGCGGCTCGGCAGGCCGCCGAGGTGCTCGAGCCCGAGCTCGGTCAGGCGCTCGCCATACAGGGCGGGTGCGAGCTCGTCGTCGAGCGGCCCGCCCAGGTCCGGGGCCGCCATCGAGCGGACGAGGCCGGTGAAGTCGTACAGCGTCCCGTCGGCGTGCCGGCGGGCGACAATACGCCACGCGGCCCGGAGCTTCGCGACGTCGTCCGCCGTCGAGCGCAGCAGCTGCTCCGCGCGCGTACGGGAGCTCGGAGGCGACGGCGGTCACACGAGCCGCCGCTCGAGGTAGGCGGCGAGCCGCGTGAGCGGGAACGAGATGGCGAAGAAGGCGGCCATGATCACGATGAAGATCTCGAAGGCCTTGATCTGCCCGATACCGATCGGCGGGTAGGCGGAGAGGCGCTCGTTCTGGCGTATGGCGGTGCCGAGCAGGTCGGAGCCGCCGATGACTGCGACGAGCGTCGTGTTCTGGATGATCCCGACCATCAGCGTCACGAGCGGCGGGAGCAGGCGCCGAAGCGCTTGCGGGAGAACGACGAACGCATGGCGACCGACCCAGCCAAAGCCGAGCGCGGAGGCCGCCTCGTGCTGCTCACGCGGGATCGAACGCACCGCGCCGCGCGTCGCCTCGGCGACCTGCGCGCTGCCCCACAGCGTCAGCCCGATGATGCCCGCGGCGATCCAGGAGAACGTGAGTCGCGAGTTGAGGCTTGGTGCGAGGTAGAAGATCAGGAAGAGCGTGACGATGATGGGCAGCCCGCGCCATACCTCGATGTAGAGGCGAATGAGGGCGCGCGTCGGCAGGAAGTCGATCGTCAGCAGCACGCCGAGCACGACCCCGACCAGCAGGCTGCCGACGAGCGCCCCTGCCGCGATCTTGAGCGTGTTCGTCAGTCCCTCGTGGATGATGTAGTGGGCGGTCGGATCGACCCACGACGGCAGCAGCGCGAGCATCCTCTACGCCTTCTCCGGCAGCGCGAGGTGGTTCTCGAGGACGCGCAGGCCGATCGACATCGACCAGACGATCGTGAGGTAGACGACGGCGAGAACCGTGAAGGCCTCCGTCGTCTGCAACGTCAGCGCGTTGATGTTCAGCACCGTCGTTGTGAACTCGTTGTAGCCGATCGCGTAGACGAGGGCCGTGTTCTTGACGACGGAGATGTACGTGTTGATCGACGAAGGAAGCGAGATGCGCCCGCCGATCGGGAGCGTGACGTTGAGAAACGTCCCCGTCCTGCCGAAGCCGAGCGCCAGGGCGGCCTCGCGGTAGCTCTGCGGGACAGCCAGGAAGCCGGCGCGGAAGTTCTCGATGTTGTACGCGCCGCCCCAGAGCATCACGGCAAGCCAGGCGACCGTAAACGCGTCGAGCGTGATGCCGATCTCCGGCAGCGCGAAGAAGAGGAAGAAGATCTGGAGGAGGATCGGAGTGCACCGGATGACCTCGACGTAGACGGCCGCCACCTGACTCGCGACGGGAACCCGGTACGCGCGGGCGGCGCCTCCGAGCACGCCGATGACGAACGCGCCGGCGATCGCGATCGCCGAGATCTCCAGCGTGCGGATGAGCCCCCAGAGGAGCGCATGCCAGTTGTCGCTGATGAACGACCAGTCGAAGGCGAGCAGCATGGCGACTCCGGAGAGCTAGGAGCGGCCGCCGGGGCGGCCGCTCCTCGATCGAGGTGCTGCTACGGGCACACCGTCGACGGATCGACCGTGTTGTACTGGAACGTCTGCTTCGGCCTGAGGATGTTCTTCTGGAACGAGGCGAACACCCTGTTCGGCACGTTGGCCTTGAGGATCGTGTTGAAGAGGTCCTTCTGGCGCATGAGGTTCAGGCGCGAGTCGACCCACTTCTTCATGGCGACGTTGTCCTGCTTGATGCCGATGCCGTAGGGCGCCTGCAGGAACCCGTCGTCGGTCAGCTTCAGCGTCGGGTCGTTGACGGCGATCCCGAGCACGACGGTGTCGTCGAACATGAACGTGTCAGCACGGCCCTGCTGCAACGCGAGCTGCGAGTTCGTGACGGTGTCGGTCACGAGCAGCTTCGTGTTCGGGAAGCACTTCGAGACCCACTTGTCGTAGATCGACCCGCGGGTCGTCACCACCGTCTTCCCGGCGAGGTCCGCAGTCGAGTGGATCGACGAGCTGTTCGGCACGAGCAGGCGGCCGGTCGCCCTGTAGTACGGGATCGAGAAGTCGATCCGCGTGTCGCGGTCCTGGGTGTACGTGAACGTCGCGATTTCCAGGTCTGTGCGGCCCGTCGTCAGCGACGGCTCGCGAGCGGCCGTCGGCGTGCAGACGAAGGTGACGCGGTTCGGGCGGCCGAACGCGTACCGCGAGAACCACTTCGCGATCTCGACGTCGAAGCCGGCATGCTCGCCCTTCACGTTGATGTAGCCGAACGGCGGCGAGTCGCACTTGACCCCGATGCTCCAGCGCTTGTGTGCCTTGATCTCGGGCGGCAGCGGCGGCAGCTTCGTCGCCGATGCCTTGTGAGCTGCCCCTCCTTGGGCGGGCGCCGCAGCACCCCACGCCGCGACTGCAGCGGCAACGACCGCTAACGCGACGCACACCCCCAGCAGCTTCTTCATTCGACCCCTCCTTCCTGATCGTCGATGTGCAGCTCGTCCAGCGAATCGGCGAGCTGCAGTGAACGGCGGAGGAAGCGCTTCGTGCGCTCCTCCTTCGGGCGGTCGAGGACGTCCGCCGGCACGCCCTCCTCCACGATCCGGCCTTCGTCCATGAAGACGAGCCGGTCCCCGACCTCCCGCGCGAACTGCATCTCGTGCGTGACGACGAGCATCGTCATCCCCGCACGAGCCAGGTCACGCATGACGAGGAGCACTTCGCCGACGAGCTCTGGATCGAGCGCCGACGTCACCTCGTCGAACAGCATCACGTGCGGCTCCATCATCAGCGCACGCGCGATCGCGACACGCTGCTGCTGGCCGCCCGACAGCTGATGCGGATACTGATCCGCCTTCTCCTCGAGGCCGACGCGCTTGAGCAGCACGTGCGCCCGGGCCTCCGCGTCACGCCGCGGCAGCTTGCGGATACGGCGTGCCGCGAGCGTGACGTTGTCGATCACCTTCAGATGCGGGAACAGGTTGAACTGCTGGAACACGATCCCGATCCGCTGGCGAACCGAGGACACGCTCGTGCCCTTGCCCGTGACCTCCTCCCCCTCCAGGAACACGCGGCCCGAGTCGACCGGCTCGAGCAGGTTCACGCAGCGCAGCAATGTGCTCTTCCCGCTCCCGCTCGGCCCGATGACGACGAGCACGTCGCCGCGGTTCACGCTCAGGTCGATTCCGTCGAGCACGAGGTTCGAGCCGAAGCTCTTCCGGACCTCCTCCAGACGGACCATCGCGCCGCCGTTCTGGCGGTGGGGCGATGGCGCGAGGACGCTGTCGGTGGCGTCGGCGCCTCGCGTCGGCTCCCCGGGCGAGCTCACTGTGCGGCCTATCCTGAAAGAAAGGTGAACGAAGGGCAAGATGCCGGTCGTGCGGATCGCCCTGATGATCGAGGGCCAGGAGGGCGTCACCTGGCCGCAATGGGTGGCCCTGGCGCAGACGGCGGAGCGGGCCGGCATCGAGGCGCTCTTCCGCTCCGACCACTACTCGACGGTCACCGGGCGGGCGGGCGGCTCGCTCGACGCGTGGACGACGCTCGCCGGTCTGGCGGCCGTGACGGAGCGGCTGCGGCTCGGGACGCTCGTGTCACCGGTGACGTTCCGGCACCCGTCCCTGCTCGCCCGCGCCGTCGTCACCGTCGACCACATCTCGGGCGGGCGCGTCGAGCTCGGCATGGGCGCCGGCTGGATGGAGCACGAGCACCGCAGCTTCGGCTTCCCGTTCCCTGCCTACGAGGAGCGGGCGGCGATGCTTGCCGAGCAGATCGAGATCGTTCACCGCCAGTGGACGGAGGACCGCTTTTCGTTCCACGGCGACGACTACGAGCTCTCCGACTGCGAGGCGCTGCCGAAGCCGGTGCAGCTGCCGCACCCGCCGCTGCTCGTCGGCGGCAAGGGGCGCCGGCGCACGCTCGAGGTGGCCGCCCGCTGGGCCGACGAGTACAACGCCTTCCACGTCGAGCCCGAGTTCTTCCGAGGCCTGCGCGAGCGGCTCGACGAGGCGCTCGTCACCGTCGGCCGCGAGCCCGGGTCGGTGCGGCTGTCGCTGATGACGCCGCTCGAGGGCTGGACGGTCGACCTCATGCACGAGTACGAGGCGGCCGGGGTCGAGCGCGTCTTCCTGCAGCACCTCGACCACGAGGACGTCGGCGCCGTCGAGCGGATCGGGCGGGAGCTGGGCTAGCGCACGGACGGCTCCGGTCGAGCCGCCCGTGCACGAGAGGGAGTCCCGTCTAGCCCACGATCTCCTGGAACCGCGCATCGCCGCGCAGAGGCTCGAAGTCGTCGTCGTCGCGCGCGAGCGACGCGAAGCCCTGTTCGGCAGCGATCGACTTCGCGAGGTGCTCGAGGGCCTCGTCGGCCTCGCCGAGGCGGCTCTCGCAGCAGGCGAGGTTGTAGAGGGCGAGCGGCATGCCCGGGTGCTCCTCGAGCACCTCGTTGAGCTTCGCCGCCGCGCCCGCGAAGTCGCCCTCCTGGTACGGCCCGAACATCGGGGCGACAATCCAGCCCGGCGTCTGGTTGTACGCCACCCCGGGCGCACCGCCGACGATGAGCACAGTCGTGTCCTGCTCGTCCGCGATTGCGGCACGCTTCACGCCCGGCTCGACGAAGACGAGCGTTCCCGTGGGAGCGTCGATCTCCGCGCCGTCGACCGTGAAGCGCGCGTGCCCCTTCAGCACGAGGTAGAGCTCCTGCTGGCCGTTGGACACGACGCCGCTCTCGCTGTGCTCGTTGATCACCTCGCCGCCGGCCTCGACCGCGCGCATCGCGTTGACGCCGAAGCCCTCGATACCGAAGTGCTCGCGCACCTTGTGCCGAACGCGGCCCGCATTGACGACGCCCTGCTCGATGTCGTCGATCGTCGCGACCGCAAATCCCGTCCGCGTGGTTGCCATCCTCCGCTCCTTTCGCCTAGACCTGCGACAGCACCGGCCGCTCACACGCGAGCCGGAGGCCGACCTCGACCAGCCAGAACCCGAACCGCCGGCGCGCTGCGCCGCGCGATTCGCCGTGATGCCCCGCTTCCGCCATATGGGCGGCGCGCAACAGGGCCAGCTGCCTTCTCGTCTCGATGTCCGTCGGATACACGCTGACCTCCTCTCCGCCAACTATCTTTATGTCGAGAAACTCGTCTGCGGCATTGTAAGAACGGAGATAGCTTGACGTCAAGAGAAATTTCGGAGAACCTACGAGAGATGGCAAAGGCGGCCGATCAGGAGGACTCGATCGACCGCCTCGTCGCGCGCTGGGCGCCCCACCTCCCGGCCATCGACCTCGAGGTGGAGACGATCGTCCAGCGCGTCCAGAAGCTCCAGCGCTACATCCGCCGGCGCATGGACGAGACGCTCGCGGACGTGGGCCTCAGCTGGAGCGAGTGGGAGGTGCTCGGTCAGCTGCGGCTCTCGGGCGAGCCCTACACCAGCTCGCCAGGGAAGCTCGCCAAGCACGAGCAGCTCTCCAGCGGCGCCATGACGGCGCGGCTCGACCGGCTCGAGGAGCGCGGCTTCATTCGCCGGCTGCCCGACCCGGACGACCGCCGCGGCGTGCTGGTCGCGCTCACCGAGGCGGGGCTCGACGCCTACTTCGCGGCCGTCGGCGTCCAGGCGGCCAAAGAGCAATCCATCGCCGAGCCGCTCACCGAGAAGGAGCGCGAGCAGCTGAACGGGCTGCTGCGCAAGGTCATCCTCGGCTTCGAGCAGCCGGGCGAGACGACCAAAGACTGTTAGGAGGGCTTGACGAAACGACGTCTGAGTCGCCGGGCCGCGCTGGACGTCCCGATGCGTCGTCCTCGGTCGCGCCCGTACCGCAAGGGTACGAACGCTCCCTGCGTCCTAGCCTCGGAACGACCATCGCACCCCTGCAACGAGCGACGTTCCGTCAAACCCTCCTGACTACAGCCGCCCCGCCTCGACGATCCGGACGAGGAACTGCTGCGTGCGCTCCTCGCGCGGCGCCGAGAAGATCTGCTCAGGCAGGCCCTCCTCGAGGATGACGCCGGCGTCCAGGAAGCAGACGCGGCTGGCGATGTCCCGCGCGAACGACATCTCGTGCGTGGCGATGATCATCGTCATCCCGCCCTCGGCCAGCTCGCGGATGAGGTTGAGCACCTCGGCGACGAGCTCCGGGTCGAGCGCCGAGGTGACCTCGTCGAGCAGCATCAGCTGCGGCCGCATCGCGAGCGCGCGCACGATCGCTACGCGCTGCTGCTGACCGCCGGAGAGCCGGTCGGGATAGTCGTCGCGCTTGTCGGCGAGCCCGATGCGGTCGAGCAGCTCGAGCGCCTGGGCCTCGGCGTCGGCACGCGACAGGTCGAGCACCTGGCGCGGCGCGAGGGTGACGTTGCGTAGCACCGTCATGTGCGGGAAGAGGTTGTAGGCCTGGAAGACGATCCCGATCCGGCGACGCACCGCGTTGAGGTCGATGCCGGGCGCGGTCACATCCTGCTCTGCAACGAGGATCCGTCCGCGGTCGATCGGCTCGAGCAGGTTCACGCAGCGAAGGAGGGTCGACTTGCCCGAGCCCGACGCGCCGATCAGGCAGACGACCTCGTGCTCCTCCAGGGCCAGGTCGATGCCACGCAGAACCTCGTTGCTGTCGAACGACTTGTGGACGTCCTCGAGCCGGACGGCCTCGCTCACCGGACGCCTCCTGCCAGCCGCCGCTTGCGCTCACGCGCGATCAGCCAGTCGGTGAAGCGCGCGAGCGGGATCGTGAGCGCGATGAAGAGCAGCGCGGCCACCACGTACGGCGTGTAGTTGAAGTCGGCGGCGCTGATGATCTGCGCCTCGCGAAACGCCTCCACGGGACCAAGCAGCGCGACGAGCGCCGTGTCCTTCTGGAGGCCGATGAAGTCGTTGAGGAGCGGCGGCACGACGCGCCGCACCGCCTGTGGGACGACGACGAAGCGAAGCGACTGGCCGCGCGTCAGGCCGAGTGAGCGCGCCGCGGCGTCCTGGCTCGGGTGCACCGACTCGATCCCGGCGCGGTAGACCTCGGCGACGTACGCCGAGTAGACGAGGACCAGCGAGGCGGTGCCCCAGAAGAGCTCGGACGAGGGGACGCCCGACAGCTGCAGCGCGGGCACGCCGAAGCCGAGCAAATAAACGACGAGGATCGTCGGGATCCCGCGGAAGATGTCCGTGTACGCGGTCGCAAGCAGCCGCACGGGGAAAAACACCGGCCCCTGGAGCCCGCGCAGGATTGCGATCGCCAACGCGAAGATGAGGATGAACACCTCGGCGGTCAGGAAGATCTCGATGTTCAGCTTGAGCGCCCGCAGGATCTTCGGGAACGAGTACGTGAACTCGTCCCAGTTGAAGAACGCCTGCTTGACGTCGGGCCAGCCGGCCGACGAGACGACGATCAGCGCGATCGCGCCGAAGACGATCACCGTGCTGACGGTCGCGATCGCCGTGCTGCGGCCCGCGCTCCCGGCGCCGAGGATGCGGGAGGCCCGGCCGGGGTCGTTCAAGCGCCGGAAGCTAGGACAGCACGGGCGCGCCGCCCGCGATCCACTTCTGCTGGAGCTGCTTGAGCGTGCCATCGGCGCGCAGCTCGCTCAGCGCCTTGTTCAGGCAGGGGATCAGCGAGCTGCCCTTGGCCGTGACCAGGCCGAAGTGCTCCTGCTTCCCACCGGTGCTCGGCAGCCGGCCGACGATCAGCCCGTTCGGTACCTGGACGCCCGCCATGTACAGCGCCGTCGGGAAGTCGACGACTATGCCGTCGACCTGGTGCGCCTTGATAGCGGAGACGACGTCGTTGCTGTTGCTGTAGACGCTGGGCGAGCTACTCGGCTTGATCGTCTCGCTGATCGCGTCGCCGCTCGTGGTGCCGATCTGGTAGCCGAGCTTCGCGTCCTTGAGATCGGCCAGCGACTTCGCGTTCGCAATCTTCGAGCCCTTGTACGACACGACCGCCTGTTCGACGTCGTAGTACGAGTCGCTGAAGCCGACCGCCTTCGCCCGCTTCGGGTTGTACGAGACCTGGTTGATGTCGAAGTCGTACGGCTTCGAGCCCGGCTTGAAGAGCTGCGTGAACTGCTGCACTTTCCAGACGACCTCGGGGTCGGTGAAGCCGAGCTTGTGTGCGACCGCGTACGCGACGCCGGCCTCGTAGCCCTTCTTGGTCGGCGTCGTGGTCGGGTCCCACGGAGAGTCGGCCTTCGCGCCGATGAACCACGGCGGGAACGACGGGTTGTCGGTCGCGATCGTGAGCTTCCCCGGCGTCGTCAGCTCGAGGGTGCTCTTGCTGCACGACGCGGCTGCGGTCGAACCGGTCGTCGAGGTCGTCCCTGAGCTCGAGCCGCTGCCTCCGCACGCTGCCGCGCCGACCACCAGAGTCGAGAGCGCGAGGGCCGAAAGCAGTGCGCGCCGCACGGACGCAAAGCCTATAGACGTCCGGCCGGGCCCTGGAGTTCGAGTTAGCTCGGGAGGGTCCGAGAGGAGAGGGTGGGCCCGGCCGGAATGTCACTTCCATGTTCCCCGCTCCGGGACGGCGACAAACATGGCGCGCCTCCGTCCGCAGCCGATCGCAGAATCCCTCGATCGGAGCATTGAGGCTCTTGCGCGGGGGATCCACCGTTCGGGTTAGCGGCGCGCCGCGCCGTGCTCCGATGACCAGCTCCCTGCGGCCACTCAGGATTCGCCTGGTCGACCCCACGAGGGTCGCCGATCTGCTCGCGTACCTGCGCGAGCGCGGCTGCATCGCGGAGCAGGTCGACCAGGTCTCTGTCGACGTCTGGCCGGCGCCGCTGCTGCACGAGCGGGCGGGCGACGGCCTCTGCGCCGCCTGCGGCGAGAAGGTCGAGGAGGCCCTGCGCCGGCTCGGCTCGCCCCGCTGCCACGACTGCCGCATCGAGGCGCCGACCGCCGTCGGCGCGGCGGTGAACGGCGACGCGCGCCACCGCTGCCGGCGGGCGCTCGCCGAGCTGCAGGAGCACCTGCGCGCCTGGCGCGTGGCCGACGGCTCCGCCGTCGCCGTCCTGGACGACTACTAAGTCGTCGGCCACGAACGGGAGGCCGCTTGCCACCACCTTGCGCCCCGCGCGCGTGTAGATCACGTCGACGGTCTCGTGCTTCCGGTACGTCCCGGCGATGCCGAGCAGCATCGACAGCCACCGCACGAACCCAAGCTTCCCCTCCTGCGCGAGCGGGCGGTTGAAGACGAGCGTGCCGTCGGAGATCACGTAGTCCACGCCGGGCTTCTGCTCGACGCCGTTGATGTAGACCTCGAGCGGTTCGCGCGCGTCGCGCGGCAGCAAGACGCGGCTCGACGCTCGCGACTCCTGCGACGAAGCTGCGGGGCCCGGCTCCACCCTCCTAGAATGCCACCCGCCGTGCGCCGGAGCCTCCTCGCCATCGTGGTCCTCGCCGGCGCGCTGGCTCTACCCGCCGTCGCGCTTGCCGACACCGGCAGCGCCGGCCTCTCCCCGATCGACCCGTCGTCGGAGAACGCGAACGGCATCTCGGCGATCTGGTGGTTCGTGCTCGCGTGGTCCGGCGTGATCTTCCTCCTCGTCACCGTGCCGCTCGTGGTCTTCATCGTCCGCTACCGCAGCCGCGGGCGGGCCCGCACTGTCGAGGGACCGCAGATGCACGGCTCGACGCGGCTCGAGCTCGCCTGGACGGCGTTCCCGATCGCGGTGATCATCATCCTCGGCGCCTTCACCTTCTGGAAGCTGGGCGAGGTCAACGACCCCGCCGGCGCCGCCGGGAACCCCGGCACCGTGCTTGTGCAGGGCCGGCAGTTCTACTGGCAGTTCGTCTACCCGAACGGCGCCATCTCGATCAACGAGCTGCGCCTGCCGGTCGACCGGGTGACGACCCTGAAGATCACCGCGCCGGTCAACGACGTGATCCACAGCTTCTGGGCGCCGGCGCTCGGGCCGAAGCGGGACGCAATTCCGGGGCGCGTCAACACGCTCAAGCTCAAGCCGCTCGACGAGGGCTCGTACGAGATCCGCTGCGCCGAGCTGTGCGGGCTCCAGCACGCGGTCATGAGCGGGACGGTCGAGGTCGTGCCGGCCGCCCAGTACACCGCGTGGGTCGACGGGCTGGGCGCCGCCCAGAAGACGCCGACCGGCCGGCACGCGCTTGGCAAGGAGATCTTCGAGGGCGCCTGCGCCACCTGCCACGGCCTCGCCGGCGAGGGGCTGGTCGGGCCGAAGCTCGTCGGCAGCGCCGTCGCCTCGAACGCACAGGGGCTCGACACCCTCGTCGAGCACGGCGGCGTGACCATGCCGGCGGTCGGTCAGGGATGGGGCAAGACCGAGCTTCAGGCGCTGACGGACTACATCACGAGCACGGTTGTGAAGGGCGGAGGGAGCACGGGTGGCAGTTCGGGCTGAGACCCCTGCCTACGACGTCCCGTGGACGAGCGGGCGCATCGCGAGCTGGATCGCGACCGTCGACCACAAGCGGATCGGGATCCTCTACATCTCGACCGCGCTCATTTTCTTCCTGTTCGGCGGCGCGATGGCCGAGCTCATGCGCGCGCAGCTCGCCCGACCGAACGAGGACTTCATCGTGCGCAACTCCTACAACGAGCTGCTCACGATGCACGGGACGATCATGATCTTCCTGGTCGTCGTCCCGGTCTGGGCCGGTTTCGCCAACTTCCTGGTGCCCCTGATGATCGGGGCACGCGACATGGCGTTCCCGCGGCTAAACGCGTTCTCGTACTGGATGTTCCTGCTCGGCGGCGTCGTGCTGCTCGGGAGCTTCT
Source organism: uncultured Thermoleophilia bacterium (assembly GCA_963755085.1). GTDB lineage: Bacteria > Actinomycetota > Thermoleophilia > Gaiellales > Gaiellaceae > JACVRM01. Next base: position 142,637 of record CAVWIN010000008.1, read on the forward strand.
TCGCGAAGGGCGGCGCCGCCCACACCGGCTGGTACGGCTACCCGCCGCTCTCCGTGAAGGCGCAGGGCCACGGCCAGGACCTGTGGATCCTCGGCCTGCACATACTCACGATCTCGTCGCTCGCCGCAGCAATCAACTTCGTCGTGACGATCCACAACATGCGCACCGCCGGCATGACGTGGATGCGCCTGCCGCTCTTCGTCTGGGCGATGGAGATCTACTCGTGGCTGCTCGTCGTCGTGCTGCCCGCGCTCGCGGTCGGGCTGACGCTGCTGCTGCTCGATCGCCAGGCCGGCACGCACTTCTTCATCCCGGCGGACGGCGGCAGCCCGATCCTCTACCAGCACGTCTTCTGGTTCTTCGGGCACCCCGAGGTGTACGTGATGATCCTCCCCGCCTTCGGCGTCATCTCCGAGGTGATCCCGGTCTTCGCGCGCAAGCCGATCTTCGGCTACAAGGCGCTCGTCTTCGCGACCGTGGCGATCGGCTTCTACTCGCTGCTGGTCTGGGCCCACCACATGTTCGCGGTCGGGCTGCCGATCGGGCTGCAGGCCTTCTTCATGATCACGTCGCTCACGATCGCGGTGCCGACGGGGATCAAGATCTTCAACTGGGTCGCGACCACCTGGCGGGGCAACCTGATCTTCGACCCGCCGATGCTGTGGGCGCTCGGTTTCATCCTGGTGTTCACGATCGGTGGGCTCTCGGGCGTGATGGTCGCGCTGTTCCCGTTCGACTGGCAGGTGCACGACAGCTACTTCGTCGTCGCCCATATGCACTACGTCATGTTCGGCGGCGCGATCTTCGCGATGTTCGCGGCCCTCTACTACTGGTGGCCGAAGATGTTCGGCCGTAAGCTTGGCCGCCGCCTCGGCATCTGGAACTTCTGGATCGTGTTCGCCGGCTTCAACCTGACCTTCTTCCCCCAGCACATGCTCGGGCTGCTCGGCATGCCGCGCCGCGTCTACACCTGGGACGGCGACGGCTGGTGGCAGACGTACAACCTGATCTCGTCGATCGGATCGGCGATCATGGCCTTCGGCATCCTGCTCTTCTTCGTCAACGTCTTCTGGTCGCGCAAGGGACGCGTGCCGCGCGTCGGCAACGACCCCTGGCTGGCGGACACGCTCGAGTGGTACGCGACCTCGCCGCCGCCGCCGCACAACTTCGACCGGGTGCCGTACGTGACGAGCGCCCGGCCGGTGCGCGATCTGCGCCGCCGGCTCCAGGAGGGCGTCAATGCGTGAGATCGCCCCCGGCCCGTGGCTGCGCACGACCGCGATCGCCGGCGCAGCCGGCTGCCTGCTGGCCGTCGTCAGCGGCACGGCCGGCTGGGGTACCGCGCACCGCGTGCTCGCCGCGCTCACGCTCCCGCCGTTGGTCGCCGTCGTGGTCGCAGCGTGGACGACGCACCGCCGGCTGCTCAAGCCCGCGCTGGCGTCGGTGCTGCTCTTCGCCGCGGCCGCGGCCGTGACGGTGGAGGTCGCGCACGTCGCGCTGGCGACGCTGGCGTTCGCCTCCGCCACGGTGACCGCGGCGCTCACCTTCCGCGGCGAGCCGGCGCCCTCGGGCCCGTGGCGCGACTACCTCACGCTCACCAAGCCGCGGATCATGTCGCTGCTCCTGCTCACGGGCGCGTGCGGGATGTTCGTCGGCGAGGGCGGCGTCCCGCCGCTCGGCGAGCTGGCCGTGCTGCTGACCGGCCTCGCGCTCGCCTGCGGCGGCGCGAGCGCGTTCAACCACGTGATGGACGCCGACATCGACAAGCTGATGGGCAAGAGGACCGAGAAGCGGCCGGTCGCCGCCGGCCGCGTGCCGCCGGCGCGCGCGATCGAGTTCGCGCTGGCGCTGTCGGCGGCGTCGTTCGTCCTGCTCGCGAGCCTGGCCAACGTGCTGTGCGCCGTCCTCGCGCTGGTCGGCAACCTCTTCTACGTCCTCGTCTACACGCGCTGGCTCAAGCGCTCGACGCCGAGCAACATCGTCATCGGCGGGGCTGCCGGCGCGGTGCCCCCGCTGGTCGGCTGGTCGGCCGCGACCGGCAACCTGACACTGCCGGCGCTCTACCTCTTCCTCGTCGTCTTCCTCTGGACGCCGCCGCACTTCTGGGCGCTCGCGCTGCTCATCCGGCGCAACTACGAGGCGGCGAAGGTGCCGATGCTCCCCGTCGTCCGCGGCGAGCGCGAGACGGTGCGCCAGATCCTCCTCTACTCGCTGGTGCTCGTCGGCGTGACGCTGCTCCCGCTCACCTGGAGCATGTTCGGCGTCGGGTACACGATCGCGGCGCTCGTGCTCGGGGCGATCTTCATCTGGATGGCGTGGCGCCTGCGGCGGGCGCCCAGCCCGCGCGGCGCGGCGCTGCTCTTCCACTACTCCCTGCTCTACCTCGCGCTGCTCTTCGTGGCGATGGCGCTCGACGCGGTCGTGGGCGTGTGAGCGTGCCCGAGGTCGAGCCGCGCCACTCCGGCCGCACGGTGCCCGTCACCGAGCCCGATCTCGCCCTTCAGCGCAAGAACGTGCGCTTCGGCCTCGCGCTCTTCGGGCTGTCGCTCCTCATCGCGATCGGCACGGTGCTCATCGCGTTCGCATACCTCCAGTTCGACTAGTGCGGGTCGCGCTTTGCGGCCAGACGGCGGGCGGCGAGAAGCCGCCGTACAATTGGTGCCGCGCGACGCTTCCGAAGGTGAGGGTCTTCTTCGGCCGCGACCCGATCCGGTCGATCGCGCTCACCCGGCGATGAACGGGATCTTCCTGGCGCGGCCGGAGCGAGCCGAGGGCATCCCGCTTGCCGTCAAGGACCTGTTCGACACCGCGGGCCTGACGACGACGTACGGGTCGGCGGTCTTCCGCGACCACGTCCCCACCGAGACGGCCGCGGCGGTGCGCCTGCTCGAAGAGGCCGGCTACGCGAACGTCGGCAAGACGAACCTGCACGAGTTCGCCTATGGGATCACGTCGGTCAACCCCCACTACGGGACGGTGCCGAACCCGCGCTTTCCGGGTCGCATGGCAGGTGGCTCGAGCGGCGGCTCCGCGGCCGCCGTCGCGGCCGGGCTCGCTGTGGTCGGGCTGGGGAGCGACTCCGGCGGCTCGATCCGCATCCCCGCCGCCTGCTGCGGGCTCGTGGGCTTCAAGCCGACCTTCGGGCTGGTCCCGATGGACGGCTGCTTCCCGCTCGCGCCCTCCTTCGACCACGCCGGGCCGATCGCGGCCTCGGTGGCGGACTGCGCCGCGGCGATGGCCGCGCTCGTACCCGGCCTGGCGCCGGCAGACGTGGACCTGGCCGACCTTCGCATCGGCGTCGCCTGGCTCGATCACGCCGACCCGCTCGTGCGCGCGCGCGTGGGCGATGTCGCCGGGCGGCTGCACGCCACCCCGGTCGAGCTGCCGCTGCCGCAGGTCGGGGCGGTGTTCATGCACGAAGTCGCGAAGGTCCACCGCGACCTCTTCGCCGAGCACGCTGCCGAGTACGGCGACAACGTCCGCACGAAGATCGAGCGCTGCCTCGCCTTGCCAGACGATGCCTACGAGCGCGGGCTGGCCGCGCGCGACGAGTACCGTGAGCGCTGCGAACTGGCCACGAAGGGGCTCGACCTACTCATGACGCCGACGCTCGGCTTCGTCGCGCCGCTCCTGCCGGTCGACGACCTGGCGATCCGTGACGGGGCGATCCGCCTGACCATTCCGCTGAACGTGCTCGGCTGGCCGGCGCTCGCCCTGCCGTGCGGCCCGGCCGAGGACGGCCTGCCCGCGTCCGTCCAGCTGGTCGGCAAGCCGGGCGACGACGCGCTCGTGCTCGGCGCCGGCGCAGCGCTCGAGTCCCTCCTTCTGGCGAGCGACGGCGCAGATGCCGGTGCCGATGCCTAGAGCATCATGCGCCGCCCCTGGCTCGCCGCCCTGGCCGTCGCGGTCCTCGCGTCGCCCGCGGCCGCCGCGACATCGCTGCACACCGTCCGCGTCGACGACTTCTCGCTGAGCGTCCCGAGCGACTGGCGGACCCTCACCCACATCGGCACCGTCCGGCTCATAACGACGACGAAGGTCCCGCAGGACGGCTTCTACGTGAACGCCAACGTCGTGGTGACGCCCGACGCAGGCGGGCCGCCGATAGAAATCCGCTCGCGGCTGATGCAGGCATTCCGCGGCGCGGGGATCAAGATCACCAGCCTCGCCATCGGCAACGCCCGGCTACCGGCCGGAAGCGCGACAGTGATGCGCTACCGCGGCACGATGGCCGCGCACCGGTTGCGCTGGCTGGCGTACATCTTCCACGCGCACGGGCGCGCCTACGTGCTGACGTTCACGGCGAGCGAGACCACGTTCGGCCGCAACGCCGGCCTCTTCGCCTCGATGGCACGGAGCTTCCGCATAGGCTGACGCCCATGACGGGCGACCTCGCGTTCGCGCTCCAGCTCGCGGACGCCGCCGACGCGATCACCCTCCCCCGCTTCCGGGCCGTCGATCTCCGCATCGACATCAAGCCCGACGACACGGTCGTGTCCGACGCGGACAAGGCCGCCGAGGACGCGATCCGCGAGCTCGTCCGCGCGCACCGGCCCGGCGAGGGCGTGCTCGGCGAGGAGGGCGGCGAGGAAGGCACCGGACCCGGGGCCCGCTGGGTCGTCGACCCGATCGACGGCACGAAGAACTTCGTCCGCGGCGTTCCGATCTGGGCGACGCTGGTTGCGCTCGAGCGCGAGGGCGTGCCGGTCGTGGCAGTGGCGTCGGCACCCGCGCTGCGGCGCCGCTGGTGGGCGGAGCGCGGTGGCGGCGCCTTCGCCGACGGCGAGACGATCCACGTGTCGCACATCGTCCGGCTCGAGGACGCGTCGATCTCCGTCACGAGCCCGCGCGCCATGGCCCGGGCCGGCTACGAGCGCCAGTACATGGCGCTCAGCCACGCCTCGTGGTCGAGCCGTGGCCTCGGCGATTTCTGGCAGCACTGCCTCGTCGCCGAGGGCGCCGTCGACGTCGTGCTCGAGCCGGAGCTGAACACGTGGGACTACCTGCCCGTGCAGCTGATCGTCGAGGAGGCCGGCGGGCGCTGCACCGACTTCGAGGGCAACCCGCCCGTGCACGGATCGTCGTTCCTGTCGACGAACGGCCTGCTCCACGATGCGGTGATCGCGGGGCTGCGCGGCTAGCTGCCGTTGCCGTGCCAGGACTCCCAGAGGTCGGCGTAGGAGCCGTTCTGGGCCACGAGCTCGTCATGGGTGCCGAGCTCGCGTAGCAGGCCGTCCTCGACGACCGCGACCCGGTCGGCGTCGTGCGCCGTGTGCAGGCGGTGCGCGATGGCGACGACCGTACGGCCCTCCAGCACGGAGGCGAGGGAGCGCTCGAGGTGCCGCGCCGCGCGCGGGTCGAGCAGGGACGTCGCCTCGTCGAGCACGAGCGTGTGCGGATCGGCCAGCACGAGCCGCGCGAGCGCGAGCTGCTGCGCCTGCGCGGGCGTGAGCGGCGTGCCGCCGGCGCCGACGACCGTCTCGATCCCCTCGGGGAGCCCGGTCGCCCAGTCCAGTGCGTCGACCGCGTCGAGCGCGGCGACGAGCTGCTGCTCGCTCGCCTCCGGCCGGGCGAGCCGGAGGTTCTCGGCGAGCGTGCCGACGAAGACGTGGTGCTCCTGCGTGACGAGCGCCACCTCGCGGCGCAGCGTCTCGAGCGGGAGCTTGACGAGTGAGACGCCGCCCACCTCGACCCGGCCCTCGCGCGCCGGGTGGATGCCCGCGAGGAGGCGGCCGAGCGTCGACTTCCCCGCGCCGGAGGGGCCGACGACGGCCACGCGCTCGCCGGGCTCGAGGTCGAGGTCGATGCCGTGCAGGACGTCGCGGCCGTCGACGTACGCGTAGCGCACCTCCTCGGCGCGCAGCCGCTCGTCGTCCGGGCGCTCGTCGCCCTCGGTGCGGTCGGGCGGCACCCGGTTGATGCCGACCAGCCGCGCGAAGGAGCTGGCGCCGACCTGGATCTCGTCGAGCCAGGAGATCAGGCGATCGACAGGGTCGGCGAGCTGCACGACGTAGAGCGCGATCGCCGTCACCTCGCCGATCGTGGCGTGGCCGGCGGAGACGAGCCAGCCGCCCCACGCCAGCGCGGCCGCCACGGGCAGCACATACGCGAACTCGGCGGTCGGGAACCAGACGGTGCGCAGGTAGAGGCCGCGGAACTCCCAGTGCGCGGAGTTGGCGAGATCCGCGTCGATCCGTCCGACCCGCTCCTCGCCCAGGCCGAGCGCGTCGATCGTCCGTCCGCCCTCGACGATCTCACTGACGGTGCCGGCGAGCGTCGCGTAGGACGCGCGCTCCGCAAGGTAGACCGAAGGGGCACGGCGCAGGTACCAGCGAGTCGCGATCCAGAGCGCCGGCACGCCTGTGAGGCACGAGAGCGCGGCGAGTGGGTTCACGATGACGGCGGCGACGACGGTGAGCGTCGCGGTGACCGCTGCGATGAGCGTCTCGGGCACGGCGAAGCGGATCGTCCGGGCGAGCGCATCGACATCGGCCGTCGTCCGCGACACCAGGTCGCCGGTGCCTGCGCGTTCGACGGTCGAGAGCGGCAGCGCGAGCACGCGCCGCATGAAGTCCTCGCGCAGCTCGGCGAAGATCCGCTCGGAGAGCACGAACGACGTCCGCCGCGCGAACCACGTCAGGATCGTCTGCGCCAGCAGGGCGACTGCGAGGACGGCGACGAGCTTGTCGACGTGGCTGATCGTCGTCCCGCTCTCCACCGACTGCACGAGCGCGCCGAGCAGCGCCGGCCCGGCCAGGCCGCACGCGGCCGCGGCGGCATGCAGGCCGATCACGCCGGCGAGCCCGCGGCGATGCCGGCGTCCGAGGCGCCGCGCCTGCGCACGCAGCTCCGGCCCCTCCGCGACGGGAAGCAGCTGGTTCACTCCTCGGACCCCCGCGTCACGATCTCGCGGTAGCGCGCGTTCCCGCGCAGCAGCTCACGGTGGCTGCCCTGCGCCGTGACGCGGCCGTCCTCGACGAGCACCACGCGGTCGGCGCGGTCGAGCAGGAGCGGGCTCGCCGTCACCACGACCGTCGTTCGCCCGGCGCGCGCCTCGCGCAGCCGCCGCGCGATCCGCACCTCGGTGTGCGCGTCGACCGCGCTCGTCGGCTCGACGAGGACGAGGATCTCCGGGTCGGCGAGCAGCGCCCGCGTCAGCGCCAGGCGCTGGCGCTGGCCTCCCGAGAACGACCGGCCGCGCTCGTCGATGACTTCGTCCCACCCCGCGGGCAGCGCCTCGACGACGTCCTCGGCGTTCGCCACCGCGATTGCCTCCTCGACCACGCCGTCGTCGGCGCGCCCCCAGGGGTCGAGCACATGGCGCAGCGCGCCCGAGAACAGCACGGGGTCGGCCTCGCTGACCACGATCCGGCGGCGAACGGTGGCAACCGGGAGGTCGGCAAGGCGGACGTCGCCGAGCGCGGCACCGTCCTCGACGAAGCGCCCGATGCGATCGGCAACCTCCGCCGTCTCGTGCGGCTCCGAGGAGACGAGCGCCGTCAGGGTGCCCGGCTCGACGACGAGCCCCGACTGCGGATCGCTGAGCGGGACCCCGGCCGCCGGTTCCTCGGCCGGCTGCTCGGGATCGCGCACGGCGGGCTCGATGGCGAGCACGTCGAGCATGCGCTTCGCGCCGACGAGCGAGCGGGTCATCTTGTCCACCGCCTCGGCGGCGGTCCGGAGCGGGATGACGAGGAAGGCCGCGTAGCCGTAGAAGGCGACGAGCTCGCCGGTGCCGATCTTCCCGTCGAGTGCGAAGCGGGCGCCGATCCACGTCACGAGGACGACGAAGAGGCCCGGGACGAAGACCTGCGCGGCGTCGAGAGTCGACTGCGGCGTCGCCACGCGAACGCCCGCACGCCGCACGTCCTGCGACTGGCGGTGGTAGCGGTCGAAGAACGCCTGCTCGCCGCCGATGCCGCGCAGGACGCGCAGGCCCGCGGCGGTGTCGGCCCCGAGCGCGGTGAGCGCGCCGACCTCGTGGCGCTGGTCGCCCTGGCGCCTCTGGAGCGGCTTGATCACCGCCCCCAGCAGCAGCACAAGGATCGGCACGCCGACGAGCACGATCAATCCGAGTACGACCGACGCAGAAAGCAGCACGATCGCGACGGCGATGTACGCGACGACGGCGCCGGAGAGCCGCGCCGTGATGTCGAAGGCGGCGCCGGCGCGCATGGCGTCGTTCGAGATCGTGGCCACGACCTCGCCGGTCGAGGCGCCGCCGCGAATCGCGGGGCCGGTGCGCGCGATGTGGTGGCCGACGATCTGGGCCATGCGAAACGACGCGCGGATCCAGTTCTGGACGGCGAACCGGTGCCGGAGCACGCCTGCGACCGCCTGCACGACGCCCAGGCCGAGCAGCACGAGCGTCCACTCGGCGAGCGCCTGGTTGTCGTGGTCGGCGATCCCTTTCTGGATGGCCGCGCCGATCGCGAACGGCATCAACGCCTGGGACAGCATCCAGAGCACGCCGAAGAAGACGCCGCCGATCAGCGTCGGCACCTGCTGCCGGCCCACCCAGAGGAGGAACCGGACGGGCGACCGCCGGTCCGGGATGCCCGGATCGTCGTACGGGAGGCGAATCACCCCAGGACGCTAGCGACAGCCTTACTACCATCGAGACGTGTCGACGGACGGAGCCAACGACACGGAGGATCAGCCGGCGCGCGACGTCCTCCTCGTCGTCAGGAGCGACGCCGTACCTCGGCGGCCGACGCGCTGCGGCTCGCCTCGGAGCTGAAGAAGACTGGAGAGCACCTCGCGTTGCTGGTGGCCGAAAACACGCTCGAGGAGACCGCCGGCGTCGACCTCGCCGGCGAGGCACGCAAGCTCTTCCCGGACGTGCGCACGGTGTTGCTCGTCGAGCACACGGACCTGCGCGTCGCCATCGATGCCATGAACTTCGGCGACGTGGACCACTTCTTCGTCGTGCCGCTCCAGGAGGCCGAGGGCCAGCTGGTTTCGGTCGTCTTCGATCTGCTCGACGACTGGCGCCGGTGGACGGTCGAGGAGGACCGCGCCGTTCGCATCGCCGGGGCCTCGGAGTTGGGACCAGTGCGGGAGCTGCGCGACTTCCTCGGCCGGGCGCAGATCCATCACCGGGTGCTCGACATCCAGCGCCACCGCACCGCGACGCGGCTGTTGCGGGAATCCCCGTTCGAGGCAGACGGATTGCCGCTCGTCATCCTGCGCGACGGCACGCAGCTCGGCACGCCGACGATCCTCGAGCTCGCCGAGGCGGTCGGGCTCTCGACGCGACCGCTGCAGGCGAACTACGACCTCCTCATCATCGGTGCCGGCCCGGCCGGTCTCGCAGCGGCCGTACGGCGCGTCCGAAGGACTGCGGACGGCACTGATCGAGCGCTACGCACTCGGCGGACAGGCCGGGCAGAGCTCGCGCATCGAGAACTACCTCGGCTTTCCGAACGGGCTGACCGCCACCGACCTGGCCCAGCGGGCGCTCCGCCAGGTTCAGCGTTTCGACGCGGAGATCGTCTACCTGCGAGCCGCCGAGGCACTCTGGGCGGAAGGCGACGAGCGCGCCGTGAGCCTTTCCGAAGGTGGCGAGCTACGCGCTCGCGCGGTGCTGCTGGCGTGCGGCGTCTCGTATCAGCGGCTCGATGCACTGGGCCTCGAGCTCCTGCTCGGCAAGGGCGTCTTCTACGGCGCAGGCGTTACCGACGCGCAGGTCGCCGCGGGACGCGACGTCGTCATCGTGGGCGGCGCCAACTCGGCCGGCCAGGCGGCGCTGAACTTCGCTCGCCATGCGCGGCTCGTCACGATGGTCGTCCGCTCCCAGTCCCTCGAGCAGCGGATGTCGCGCTACCTCGTCGATCGGGTCGCTGCGTCACCGAACATCATGGTCCGGCTCGGTGCCGTCGTCGCCGCTGCGGCGGGCGACTCGGTGCTCGACGCCGTGCACGTGCGTAACGTCGCCTCCGGGCAGGTCGAAGCCGTTCCAGCCGCTGGCCTCTTCATCTTTATCGGCGCGGCTCCTCACACGGACTGGCTCGAAGGGGCGGTCGCCCGAGACGCGAGGGGCTTCGTGCTATCCGGCCACGACGTCCTTCTCCAGCGCGACCGTTCGTGGCCGCTCGACCGCGAGCCCGCCCCACTCGAGACCAGCATGCCCGGCGTCTTCGTCGCCGGTGACGTGCGCCACGGGTCGATCAAGCGCGTGGCCTCGGCCGTCTGAGAAGGCGCGATGGCCGTGCAGATCGTCCACGAGTACGGTGCGCGCCTGCCGGAGGCCGTGCCCGCCATCGCCGGTTAGAAGCTCGCAACGAGCGCGCGGATCTCGGCGACCGCCGCGTCCCAAATCCGCTCCATGTCGCCATCCGGGCGTTGGTAAGCGCCGCCGAACGGCTTCAGACGCCTCCACCGGGAGCCGTCTGATATCCGGGGCGAAATCGGGGCGAAAGGCACGAATACCCGTGGGGAGGCAGTGGCAATTGCCCGTTCAGGAGCGTATCTTCGTTGTTCGCAGACAACGTTCGAAGGGGAGGGACGAATTAATGAAGCTGCGACTTTACGTTGGGCTCCTAATCGGGGGCCTGGTCATACTCGGGGTCGGGGTTATCGGTGCCAGCGGCGCCCCACCGTCAGGCGACCTGCCCTGGCAGACGGGTATTCGAGCGGTCGGCAACGGCGCCACAATCGAACCGGCAGTGAATCTCACCGACGGAACACAGACGTTCCTGATCACACCGAATCACTCGCCGTTTTACTCCGGCCCGCCGCCGATCCCGGCTCCCTTTAAGAGCCACAGCGCGCCGCTCTACCTCGTGACCTATCCGTTGGGGTCGACCGCCGACGCCAACGCGCCATTCAACTGCTACACCGCGGGGTTCTTTGATCATCTGGCTTCTCCGTACAACTGCGACCACGCGCAGATTCCCGGCATAAAGGGCCACGACCACCTGGTGGGCGTGCCGGGAAGCAAGACGCCGGACGGTGACTACGATGTCGCATGGCACGTGTGGGTCACGCGCTTCACCCAGCATGGGGTTCAGGATGGTGCCAGCAATATCCGGATCCTCACCCTGGCTCAGCTGAAGGACGCCCAGGCAGCCGGGAACGTGACCCCATTCGCCGACTCGGGCATCTACTTCGAGTGCGCAGCAGTCTCGGGTGCTGTCTACACAGGAGGCACTCCGCTGAGCTTCCCTCCGGCGCCCTAGTAGGAGCGTCCTCGGCTTGCCGCTGGCGAGCCAGGAGGTGAATGTCCATTCAAGACCGAGAGGAAGGCCCGTCGGAGACGGCGGGTCTTCCTCATTCAGTCGCAGATGGCGGAGTTTCGCCGATTACGACAGTGACGAGCGCGCACACGGCGAACGCCGACGGGAGGCGGCTGTAGGCGAACCGCCCCGACCGAGCGCCGACTTTCTCGGGATATGTCCGCGAACCGAAGCCGCAAACGAAAACCGGTTCGGCGGCCGTTTAGAGCGACCCGAGCAGCGCGCCTACCTCCGCGACCGCCGCGTCCCACAGCCGCTCCATGTCTTCGTCTGACCGCTGGTAGGCGCCCCCGAACGAGCCGTCGCCGAGGGCGGCCCGCATCTCGGAAGGCGTCCACTCCGGTGAGACGGCGACCATCGGCTTCGCCTCACCCGGCAGCTCGACGCCCGGCAGGCGCGTCCACGGGAAGTTCTCCATCCACGAGGCGTGCGAGCCGTCGCCCAGCGCCACGATCAGCTCGCGCTGGCGATCGCTCGACCACCAGTCGTGCCAGCGGACGCCGTCACCGGCGACGTGCTCGGCGGCGAACGAGTTGCCGCCGTGCCCGTTCACGATCAGCACGCGGCGGAAGCCCTGGCCGCGCAGCGAGCCGAGCAGGTCGCGAAGGAGGACGACGTACGTGTCGCGGTCGACCGAAAGGCTGCCCGGGTAGGCCGTGAACCGCGGCGAGACACCGTACGCGAGCACCGGCAGCACCGGGATGCCGAGCGGCTCGGCGGCCTCGACCGAGACCCGCTCGGCGAGCAGGTTGTCGGTCGCGAGCGACAGGTAGGCGTGCTGCTCGGTCGATCCGAGTGGCAGCACGATCCGGTCGTCGCGCTCGAGGTACGCCTCGAGCTGCATCCAGTTCAGGTCGGCGACGCGCACCCTCGGGTTTTACCGGAGGCGGGTCAGCGCAAGAACGGCTCGGGCGTCAGGCGTGCCGCACGTACTCGCCGGCCGCCGCCCGAACCGCCGCCTCGTAGAAGCGGTCGCGGCCGAAGCGGTCGAGCTCGCCGCTCAGCAGCGCACCGGACGAGACACGCGGCAGCGTCGGCTCGGCGACCGCCTCGCCGTCGACGGACACGGCGTCGATCTCCTTCGCGATCGTGCTGCTCAGAGCGCGACCGGCCGGTTGAGGCGCGAGCGCAGCCAGCCGGCGAGCAGCAGCGCGTCGGCCTCCGGGCCGCGCACTTCGAGCTCGCTCGGCCTCGGCGACGCCCGGCCACGCCTGCGCGATCGACTCGCGCCACGGCAGCGTGCGCGCCCAGACGATGTCCGAGACGGCAAGGTGGTCGCCGAAGTGCTCCGCCAGGCTCCCGTAAGCGGCATGGAGGCCGTCCTCCCACTCGCGCGAGTCGACGACGAGCCGGTCGACGAGCCCAGCAAGCCGCTCGAAGGTCGGGTCGCCGAACGGCGGCATCCCGCGCCAGCGCAGGAACACCGGCAGGTCCGGCAGGAGCAGCGGCACGACGACGCTCGACGGAGCCTCCGCCCGCGAGCCGCGCAGCGTCAGCTCGACCAGCTCTGTGGCGACCTGGTTGCCGCCGCCTGCGGAGAAGCACTGCATCGATGACGCGCGCGTCGAGGCCGTCGGGCTCGTCCGGGCGGGGCAGGAGCAGGATCGTCCGGGAGGGATAGAACTCGCCGAGGTCGTCGAACGTCGCCCGCGCCTGCTCCTCCCAGGCCGGCGGCACCCAGGCGATGTGCGTCATGACGCTCGTGCGCAGCTGCGGTGCCGTCGTCGTCGGCGCGCAGCAGGACAAGCTCGTGCTCGACGTCGTCGACGCCGAACGTCCCGGCCGCTCCACTCGCCGAGACGGTCGCGGTCAATGCCGGCGCCAGGAGCGGCCGTCGCGGTGCATCAGCTCGTCCGCGGCGGCTCGGGCCCCACGTGCCGGCCGCGTAGTTCGGGAACTGCGGGCGGTCGCGGCGCCAGAACGCGACCACCGCGTCGACGAGCGACCACTGCTCCTCGATCTCGTCGGCGCGCATGAAGAGCGTCGCGTCGCCGAGCATCGTGTCGAGGATCAGCCGCTCGTACGCCTCGGGCAGGTCGGCGTGGAACGCGCCGCCGTAGAGGAAGTTCATGTTGACCGTGCGGATCGTCATCCCCTGGCCCGGCACCTTCGCGCCGATCGCCAGCGAGACGCCCTCGTCCGGCTGGACGTGGACGAGCAGCACGTTCGGGCGCAGCCCGTCCGCGGCCCCCTCCTCGAACGGCGGGTGCGGCGCGCGCTTGAACTGGATCGCGATCGTCGTCTCGCGGCGCGGCAGGCGCTTGCCGGTGCGCACGTAGAAGGGCGTGTCGGCCCAGCGCCAGTTGTCGACGAAGAGCTTGGCGGCGACATAGGTCTCGGTCATCGAGTCGGGCGCGACGCCCGGCTCCTGCGCGGTAGCCGGGCACCTCGACGCCGTCGATCCAGCCGGCGCCGTACTGGCCGCGGACGACGTCGTCGGGCCCGGGCGTGTGCAGCGCGCGCAGGACCTTCACCTTCTCGTTGCGGATCGACTCGGCGTCGAAGTCGGGCGGCGGCTCCATCGCCGTGAGCGCGACCAGCTGCAGCAGGTGGTTCTGGACGACGTCGCGCATCGCGCCCGCCTGCTCGTAGAACGACGCGCGCCCCTCGATGCCGATCTCCTCGCCGACCGTGATCTGCACGTGGTCGATGAACTGGCGGTTCCAGACGGGCTCGAAGATGCCGTTCGCGAACCGGAGCGCCATCAGGTTCTGGACCGTCTCCTTGCCGAGGTAGTGGTCGATGCGGAAGATCTCGCGCTCCTCGAAGTGCTCGGCGAGCATGGCGTTCAGCTCGCGAGCCGAGGCGAGGTCGTGGCCGAACGGCTTCTCGATGATCAGCCGCGTCCAGCCCTTCGTCGTGCGCCGCTTCCCGAGCTCGCCGACGAGCATCGGCATCGCGGCGGGCGGGACGGCGAGGTAGTAGACGCGGTTGCCCTGCGTCTGCCACTGCTCATCGACCTGGTCCAGGTGGGCGTCCAGGCGGTCCTCGCCGCATCGTCGGAGAATTCCGTCGGGACGTAGGAGGATGCGCTCGGCGAGCCAGTCCCAGACGTCGTCGCGCACCGGGTCGCGGCCGTGCTCCTCCACCGCCCGGCGCATCGCCTCGCGGAACTCGTCGTCGGACATCTCGCTGCGCGCGGAGCCGACGACCGCGAAGTGCTCGGGCAGGAGGCGGCGGTGCGCGAGCGAGTACAGCGCCGGGAAGAGCTTGCGCGCGGTCAGGTCGCCCGACGCGCCGAAGATCGTGATGATGCACGGCTCGGGCGTGCGCTTGAGCCGCAGCCCCTCGAGGAGCGGGTTCGCCGTGGTATCTGCAGAGGCGACCATCAGCGCGGTTCCGCGGTGGCCGCCGTGGCCTCCTCGGGATGGATCGCGTGCCCGCCGAACTGGTTGCGCAGCGCGGCGTTCACCTTGGCGGCGAACGACTCGTCCTGGCGCGAGGCGAAGCGGGCGAAGAGCGCTGCGGTGATCACCGGCACGGGAACGTCCTCCGCGATCGCCTCGGCGATCGTCCAGCGCCCCTCGCCGGAGTCGTCGACGTAGCCGCGGATCTTCGCGAGGTCGGAGCCGTCCTCCTCGAAGGCCCGCTCCAGCAGCTCGAGCAGCCAGGAACGAACGACCGACCCGTAGCGCCAGATGCCGGCGATCTCGTGCAGGTCGAGCGGGAACTCGGAGCCGCGCATGACCTCGAACCCCTCCGCGTAGGCCTGCATCAGCCCGTACTCGATGCCGTTGTGCACCATCTTCACGAAGTGCCCGGCACCGGACGGCCCGACGTGGGCATAGCCGTCCTCCGGCGCGAGCGTGACGAAAGCGGGCTCGACGACCGCGACCGCGTCGGCATCGCCACCGACCATCAGGCAGTAGCCGACCTCGCGGCCCCAGATGCCGCCGGAGACACCGGCGTCGACGAAGCGGATCCGGTGCTCGCCCGCCTCGGCGTGGCGCCGCTGCGAGTCGCGGAAGTTCGAGTTGCCGCCGTCGACGATGATGTCGCCGCCCTCGAGCTCGCCGAGCAGCTCCTGGAACGCGCCCTCGGTGGGCGGCCCCGCCGGGATCATCAGCCAGGCCACCCGCGGCGGCTCGAGCTGCGATACGAGATCCTTCAGCGAGCTCGCTGTGCCGCCGCCCGAGCGGGCGTACGTCTGCACCTCGTGCCCGTTTTCGCGCAGCCGGATCGTCATGTTGCCGCCCATGCGGCCGAGACCGACCATTCCCAGTTTCATGCGACGTCCTCCAGTCGTACGCGGACAATGCGGCGGCCACGCTCGCGCAGCGCCTCGAAGTCGCCCTCGGCCTGCGCGGCGATCAGCTGCCGGAACCCGAACGGCTTGCCCGGGATGGGCAGCTCCTCGCCCAGGTCGTCGACGACCTGGATGAAGAGCCCGGTGTCAGGGCCGCCCTTGTGCAGCTGCCCGGTCGAGTGCAGGTAGCGGGGGCCGAGGCCGCGCATGAGCGGACGCCCGGTCGCGCGCACCCGGTCGAGCAGCGGCTCGAGGTCCGCCTCCCGAGCCGGGTCGATGAACGCGCACACCGCGACGTAGTCTCCCGCACCCGCGCCGGCGAGGAGCTCGTCGAGCGATCCCTGCGGCTGCAGGTCGGCCGTCTCGCCCCGCTGGAGCACCTCGTTCGTCTTGTCCTTCGCCGCCTGGACGTTCGGCTGGTCGAACGGGTTGATGCCGAGGACCGAGCCGGCGACCGCGGTGGCGAACTCCCAGCGGAAGAACTCCTGGCCGAGCTCGTACGGCGACTCGAGCCGGACCTCGTGCGTCTGGACGTCCGGGCCGTCGCCCTCGACGGGCACGAGCCCCTTGCCGTCCTTGCCGGTCGATTCTGCGAGCAGCTGCTGGACCCAGAGGTCGAAGCCGCCGCTGACCTCGGTGGGTGCCACCTTGTCGCGGCCCTGGCGCCACGCCTCGCCCATGGCGAGCCCGAGGTCGAGACCCGGATTGCCCTCGCCGTAGCGGCATGCCTCGCGCATCTCCTCCGCGCGCTCCAGCAGCCGCCGGGCGTCAAGGCCCATCAGGATGGCGGGCAGGATTCCGAACGGCGACAGCGCCGAGTAGCGCCCACCGATCGAGGCCTCGCCGTAGGCGACGCCGACGAAGTCCCGCTCGTGCGCGAGCTGCTCGAGCGAGGAGCCGGGGTCCGTGACCGCGGCGAACCGCGTGGCGACACCGCCCGTGCGCTCCCAGAAGTACTCGAGATGCGACCGCGTCTCGATGGTTCCACCCGACTTCGACGAGGCGACGAAGAGCGTGCGGCCCAGGTCCAGTGAGTCCGTCAGGCGACGGATCGCGGCGGGATGGGTCGTGTCGAGGACGTGGAACACGTCGGCGCCAAAGGAGCGCCGGAGCACCTCCGGCGCGAGGCTCGAACCGCCCATACCGAGGAGCACGACCTGCTCGTAATGTGCCCGCTCGGCCAGCGAGAGGAGGATGTCGAGATCCTCGAGCAGGCGGATCGGCTCATCCAGCCAGCCCAGCCACTCGGCCTCGTCGTGGCCGGTCCAGAGCGTCGGGTCGCGCGCCCAGATGCGCTCGACGATCTCGGTGCCGGTGACGGCGCTCACGGGCGGAACCGTCTTGCCGGGACGGCGAAGCGTTTCATGCCGCGGCCAGGTCGCCGCGCTTGGCGCGGACGCCGTCGAGCAGCTCCTCGAACGACTGCGCGAACTTCTCGACGCCTTCCCGCTCCAGCGTCTCGATGACGTCGTCATAGTCGACACCGACACGGGCGAGCTCCTCGAGCACGTGGTGTGCCTCGTCCACGTTCGCGTCGAGCGTGCGCGCGATGTGGCCGTGATCCTGGAAGGCGCGGACCGTCTCGAGCGGCATCGTGTTGACGGTCTCGGGCCCGATCAGCTCATCGACGTAGAGCGTGTCGCGGTACTCGGGGTTCTTGGTCGACGTCGACGCCCAGAGGCACCGCTGCCGCCACGCGCCCCGCGCCTGGAGTGACCGCCAGCGCTCGGACGCGATCACGCCCAGGTAGTGCTCGTACGCCAGCTTGGCGTTCGCGATCGCGAGGCGGCCGCGCAGGGCGAGCGCCTCGCCGCCGATCGCCTCCAGCCGCTTGTCGGCCTCCGTGTCCACACGCGAGACGAAGAAGCTCGCGACCGAGTTGACGGTGGACGGGTCGCCGCCGGCCTCGACCAGCCGCTCGAGGCCGCGCATGTACGCCTCGAAGACCTCGGCGTAGCGCCCGAGGCCGAAGATGAGCGTGACGTTGATGTTCTTCCCGCGCGCGATCATCTCCTCGATCGCGCGCAGCCCGGGCGCCGTGCCCGGGATCTTCACGTAGAGGTTCGGGCGGTCGACCCATTCGTGGAAGCGCTGGGCCTGCTCGATCGTCCCGTCCGTGTCGTAGGCGAGCCCCGGCTCCACCTCGAGCGAGACGTAGCCATCGAGGTGCCGGCTCGAGTCCCACGTGCCGCGGAACAGATCGCACGCGTCGCGGATGTCGTCAACGGCGAGCCGGAAGAAGATCTCCTTCGGGTCGTCCTCCTCGCGCAGCACCTCGCGCAACTGGTTGTCGTACGCATTCCCCTCGGCCAGGGCCTTCTGGAAGATGGTCGGATTGGACGTGACGCCGACCACGGCATCCTCGTCCATCAGCCGGGCGAGCGTCCCGTCGCGGAGCCAGGTCCGCGACACGGAATCGATCCAGACGCTCTGGCCCTGCTCCGACAGCTCGTGCAGTCGCGACTTAGCCATGTGCTTTCTCCATTTCCTCGATCTTGTGAAGTCGTCGTACGTAGCGCTCGCCGCCGTCGAACCTCGCCGCGAGGAAGACCCGGACGAGGTCGGCGGCAAGCTCGGCGCCCACCACCTCGGAGCCGAGGCAGAGCACGTTCATGTCGTCGTGCTCGACACCCTGGTGTGCCGAGTAGGCGTCGTGGCAGATGGCGGCACGGATGCCGGCGATCTTGCAGGCCGCGACCGAGGCGCCGACGCCCGAGCCGCAGATGAGCACCGCGCGCTCGGCGCGGCCGTCGCGGATCGCCTCGCCGACCTCCCGCGCCTTGTCGGGGTAGTCGATGCGCGGCTCCGGCCGGTCGGTGCCGAGATCGACCGGCTCGTGGCCGAGGCGCGCGACCTCCTCGAAGACGCGCTCCCGCAGCTTCACGCCGCGGTGGTCGAACGCGAGCGCAACCTTCACGGGTGGCTGTGCTCCACGGTCGACTCCATCCGCGCTATGCGGCCTTCCCGGAACGCGATCACCGTCTCCTCGCGGCTCATATAGGCGGGCGAGCCGTCGTCGCGCCAGCGGTGGACGAGATCCTTGACCTCGACCACCTCGCCGTTGCGCTGCTCGTATGCGCGCGCGGCGATCTCCGACTCGATGTTGTCGAACCCCTCCGAGTCGCTCAGCAGCCGGATCCAGCGGTCGGCGCCCTTGTAGCACCGCCCGCTCGGGCGGACGATCTCCACGTCCGGGTCGAGCAGCTGGCGCGCCGTTTCCCAGTCGCGGTCGTCGAGCGCCTCCCCGTAGCGCCGTGCGACGTCGACGGTCACACCGACGAGGTTACACCGGGGGTAGATTCCCAGCGATGGCCGACGCCGCCTTCCTCCGCGAGCTCGGGCAGCAGCTCCGCGTGGACTCCGTGCGGGCCGCAGCCGTCACGAAATCCGGGCATCCGACGTCGTCGATGTCGGCGGCCGACCTGATGGCCGTCCTGCTCGCGAACCACCTGCGCTACCGCTTCGACGCGCCCGACGACCCGGCGAGCGATCACCTCATCTTCTCGAAGGGGCACGCGTCTCCACTCCTGTACTCGATGTACAAGGCGGCCGGCGCGATCACCGACGAGGAACTGCTGACGTTCCGCAAGTTCGGCAGCCGGCTCGAGGGCCACCCCACGCCGGTTCTGCCGTGGGTCGACGTCGCCACCGGCTCGCTCGGCCAGGGGCTGCCGTACGGGGTCGGCGTGGCGCTCGCGGGCAAGCGGCTCGACCGCCTGCCGTACCGCGTGTGGGTGCTCCACGGTGACAGCGAGATCGCCGAGGGCTCCGTCTGGGAGGCGTTCGAGCACGCGGCATACTCGAAGCTCGACAACCTGACGGCGATCATCGACGTGAACCGGCTCGGCCAGCGCGGCGAGACGATGCACGGCTGGGATCTCGACTCGTACGCCAACCGGGCGCGCGCGTTCGGCTGGCACGCGATCGAGATCGACGGGCACGACGTCGAGGCGATCGACCGCGCCTACACCGAGGCGGAGTCGATCCGCGACCGCCCGACGGTCATCGTGGCGCGCACGCTGAAGGGCAAGGGCGTCAAGGCCGTCGAGGACAAGTCGGGCTGGCACGGCAAGGCGCTCGACAACCCCGAGGAGGCGGTCGCGGAGCTCGGCGGCGAGCGCAACCTCCGCGTCGACGTGCACGCGCCGGAGCCGGCGGAGCCCCATCGCTTCGAGAGCGGCCCGCTCGAGTTGCCGCGCTACGAGGTCGGCTCCGAAGTGGCGACGCGCAAGGCGTACGGCGACGCGCTCGCCGCGCTCGGCAAGGCGCGCGGCGACGTGGTTGCGCTCGACGGCGAGGTCTCGAACTCGACCTACGCCGAGTTCTTCGCCAAGGAGCTGCCCGAGCGGTACTTCGAGATGTTCATCGCCGAGCAGCAGATGGTCGCGGCGGCGGTGGGAATGCAGGTGCGCGGCTGGCGGCCGTTCGCGTCGACCTTCGCGGCGTTCCTCTCGCGCGCGTACGACTTCATCCGCATGTCGGCGATCAGCCGCGCGACGTACTCGCTCTGCGGGTCACATGCCGGCGTCTCGATCGGCGAGGACGGGCCGTCGCAGATGGCGCTCGAGGATCTCGCAGCGCTCCGCGCCGTGCACGGCTCGACCGTGCTCTACCCGTCCGACGCGAACCAGACCGCGAGGCTCGTCGCGACGATGGCCGACCTCGAGGGCATCTCGTACCTGCGCACGACGCGCGCCAATACGCCGGTCATCTACGGCGCCGACGAGGAGTTCCCCGTCGGCGGCTCCCGCGTCGTCCGCTCGTCGGACGACGACGAAGTGACGATCGTCGGCGCCGGTATCACGCTGCACGAGGCGCTGAAGGCGGCCGACACGCTCGCCGCCGAAGGCGTGCACGCGCGAGTGATCGACCTGTACTCCGTGAAGCCGGCCGACGGCGAGACGCTGCGCGCCGCGGCCGAGGCAACCGGCGGGCGTGTCGTCACCGTCGAGGACCACTGGCCCGAGGGCGGGCTCGGCGAAGCCGTGCTGTCGGAGCTCGCAGACTTCGACGGCCGGCTGCACGTGACGAAGCTCGCCGTCGGCGACATGCCCACGTCGGGCAAGCCGGCCGAGCTGCTCGCCGCGGCGGGCATCGACGCCGAGGCGATCGCCGCGGCGGCGCGGGCGCTCGTCGGCGCGGCCGTACAAGCCTGAGCAGACACTCGACGGCCTACGCTTGAAGCGTGGCCGTCGTCATCGCCAACAACCTGCGCAAGGAGCTCGCCGGAGACGTCCTCTTCGACGGCGTGAGCTTCAAGGTCGAGCGCCGCGAGCGCCTCGCGCTCTCCGGCCCAAACGGGGCCGGCAAGACGACGCTGCTCCGGATGCTGGCCGGCCAGACCGAGATCCACGGCGGCGAGCTCGCGTTCCAGAAAGGGACACGCGTCGCGCTGCACGACCAGCGCCCGCCGCTCGAGCTCGGGCTGACGCTCCGCGAGTACGCGTTCTCGGGGGCCGGCGACGTGATCGCCGCGGAGGAGGAGCTCGCGCGGCTGGAGCAGGCGATGGCCGGCGGCGACGCGCGGCCGGAGACGCTGACCCGCTACGGCGAGGCTCAGGCGCTGCTCGAGCACGCGGGCGGCTACGCCTGGCGCGAGCGCGCCGTCGCGTCGCTCCGCGGCCTCGGCTTTCGCGACGACGACCTCGACCGG
Source organism: uncultured Thermoleophilia bacterium (assembly GCA_963755085.1). GTDB lineage: Bacteria > Actinomycetota > Thermoleophilia > Gaiellales > Gaiellaceae > JACVRM01. The sequence continues at coordinate 163,773 of CAVWIN010000008.1, forward strand.
GAGCTGACCACGTTCTCGGGCGGCGAGCTGACCCGCGCCTCGCTCGCACGGGCGCTGACGGGCGGCCCCGACCTGCTGCTGCTCGACGAGCCGACGAACCACCTGGACGTCGAGCGGCTCGAGTGGCTGGAGCGGGAGCTCCAGACGATGGACGCCGCCGTCATCCTCGTGGCCCACGACCGCTGGTTCCTGGAGGCGGTGACGACGTCGGTGCTCGAGCTCGAGGGCGGGCGCTCGCTGGCCTTCAACGGCACGTGGCACGCCTGGCGCCGGGAGAAGGCGGCGCGCGCGCTGTATGCCGGCAAGGAGGCCGACCGGATCGCGGTCGACATCGCACGGCTCGACCGCTTCGTCGAGCGGTTCCGCTACAAGAAGTCGAAGGCGAAGCAGGCGCAGGCGAAGATCACGCAGATCGCCCGCCTGAAGAACGAGCGCTCGACGCACACCGGCGAGCTCGAGCGGCTCACGCGCAAGCAGCGCAGCCTCGGCTTCGAGTTCCTCAAGCCCAAGCGCAGCGGGCGGACGGTGCTCGAGGTCGAAGGCGTCGCCGTGCGCGCCGGGGACAAGGAGCTGCTCGACCACGTCTCGTTCGCGCTCGAGCGCGGGGAGCACGTCGCACTCGTCGGGCCGAACGGCACCGGCAAGACGACGCTGCTCGAAACGATTCTCGCCGACGAGCCGGAGACCGGGAAGATCCGCCTCGGCCACGGCGTCGAGCCCGCGTACTTCTCGCAGCAGGAGATGGAGCTCGACACCCGCGGGACGGTGCTCCAGTGCGTCCAGCGCGCGACCGGGCTGCAGCGCCCGGACGCCCAGAATCTGCTCGGCCGGTTTCTCTTCTCCGGCTGGGACGAGCAGACGAAGGCGGTCGCCGTGCTCTCGGGCGGGGAGCGGCGGCGGCTCGCGCTGGCGATCGTGGTCGCGTCCGGCGCGAACCTGCTGATCCTGGACGAGCCGACCAACCACCTCGACCTGGAGAGCCGCGAGGCGCTCGAGGCCGCGCTCGAGGCGTACCCGGGCACCGTGCTGCTCGTCTCGCACGACCGTGCACTGCTCGACGCGATCGCCGAGCGGACGCTCGCGATCGAGGACGGCACCATCCGCGCCTACGACGGCGGCTGGGCGGAGATGCTCCGCCGCCGCGAGGAACGCGAGGCGCCACCGCCTCCCCCTCCGCGCAAGCCGAAGCCGGCTCGGCCGGCGCCCCCGCCGCCGCGGCGTCCGAGCGAGCTCGAGCGGCTCGAGCAGGAGATCGCCGCCTGCGAGGCCGAGGTCGCCGGGCTGGAGGCGAAGCTCGCCGAGGACTGGGCGCAACGTCGAGACGCTCCAGGCGCACGCCGCGCGGCGCGAGGCGCTGCGCGCGCTGATCGCGCGCTGGGAGGAGCTCTTCGAGCAGGCCGGGGCCTAGAGGGACTCGAGCTGCTCGCGGACGCGGGCCGCGCAGGGCAGGCACTGCTTCCGCTCCCAAGCCGCCCGGGCTCGCTCGAGGGCCACGCGCGCGTCTTCGACGCGGCCGGCACGTCCGAGCACGGTCGCGAGGTCCTCGTTCGTCCACGCTTGGAACCAGATGTTGTCCGTCTCCGTCTCGGCCCTCTCGACGGCGGTGCGAGCGCGCGCCTCCGCTTGCTCGAGCTTGCCACGAGCTGCGAGAACGAGCGCCTCGGCGGACGGGGCCATCACGCGAACGGAAGCACGCGGCGGAACCGCCTCAACTTTGCGGAGCCATGGCTCCGCTTCGTCGAACACGACCGAGATAACAGAGCTCACGCGCCTGAAACGACCAGAAGGCGGCACTGACGCTGAGGCTGCCGCGCATCACTTCGATCATGTCGGCGTTATGCCGGCACGCGCGTTCCCGATCACCTTCGATCTCCGCGATCAGCCACAGGTACACGTGACCCTGCTGGGCGGTATTACCCGTGATCTCGCTGTACGTGGCTCGACACGCGCTTCGGCGAGGGGCCACGCTTCGTCGACGCGCCCGAGCATCGCGAGCAGAGTCGCGCGCGCAAGATCCCTTTCCCGCGTCGGCCGTCGGGCGTCGAGCTCGTCGAGGATCCGCATCGCTTCGTCCGCAGGCCGGGGCCCAAGGATCAGCGGCCATTCGATCCGGTTGTCAGAGGGCGAGTACCCGGCCAGGAAGCCGGTAGTGCAGAGCCTGCTGCGACGCGTGGACGTCGTCGTCGTTCTGCATCCGGAAGTTCGCGGCCTGGGCGAACATCTCCCAGAGAATTGCGAGCCGTCGTGGATCGCCCCGCTCTTCTTCGAGGGGAAGCGCCGCCCGGCAGAGCTCCACCTGCTCGCCGATACCGACGGCCTCGCCGGCGAACATGCGAAAGAACAGTGTCATGGCGCGGCAGAGCATCGCGCCGGAAGCGTCGCCTGCGGCCTCGGCACGGTTGCCGGCGGCCGCCACCGCCGTCGTGGCTGCGCCGAGGTCGAAGTCGGCCTGCTCGACCATGCAGCCTCGAGCTCGAGCGTGACGTCGAGCCGATGCGGTCGCACGAGCTCGGCCGCCTCTGTGAGAAGCGCACAAGCGGCCCGGATGTCCAGGCGGTTGTATGCGCGCCTGCCGGCGGCCGCGAGCCGTGACGAGGCCTGCTCCGCGAGGGCCCCGTCGGCCTGCCCGAGCGCGGCCCGATAACGGACTGCCTGCCCGAGGTGATAGCCGACGATCTCGTCGCGCTCGACGAGCGCGCCGCCGTGTTCGTCGAGCCAATCGGCGAAGCGGGCGTGCAGGTCGGCTCGGACAGCCTTCGGGAGCGCGTCGTACGCCGCGTCTCGGATGAGCAGGTGGCGAAAGCGATAGCCGTCGTCGCCCGGAAGCTGGGAGCGGTCGGGGCGGATGAGCTCACGGCGCACGAGCCCGGCGAGCCGCGTGGTCACCCGCGTCTCCTCGGGGGCCAGCGCATGGACCGCGCCGCGGTGAAAGACCTCTCCCTCCACGGAGCCTCGCTCGAGCACCCTGCGCTCCGGTTCGTCGAGCTGGTCGAGGCGAGCGGCCAGCAGCGCCTTCAGCGTGGGCGGCACCTCGACCTCCGCATCGTCGGCCGCCATCGCGAGCATCTCCGAGATGAACAGCGGATTGCCGCCTGCGGCGTGGGCGATCCGCTCACGCAGGCCTTGCGAGACGGCGTCGCCGATCAGCGTGTCGGCCTGCTCGGCGGGCAGCGGATCGAGGCGGAGAGTCCCGGGCCAGCCGGGACGCCGCTCCACGAGCTCCGGCCGGGCCATGCACAGCAGCAGGAGCGGTGCGCCGGCGGAAAGCAGCGCCGTGGACTCGACGAGGTCGAGGAACGTTTCGTCCCCCCACTGGATGTCGTCGAAGACCACGACCAGCGGCGCCTGCTCGTCGAGCAGCTTCCGGAACGCCCACGCGATCTCGTCGCCGGTCGTCGGGACATCCGACTCGCCCAGGAGCGAGCGCAGCGCCGCGGCCGCGATGGGGTCCGAGGGCAACGCCGCGAGCTGCTTCACCACCTCGACCACCGGCCAGTACGTGATCCCGTCCCCGTAGGGCAAGCAGCGGCCCCTGAGAATGCGACCGTCGACCGCGCCAAGCGCCTCCGCCACGAGGCGGGACTTGCCCACCCCTGCGTCGCCCACCACCGTCAGCAGGGCAGGCGCTTCTCGAGGCAGCGACTCAGCCCGCGGTGCGAGTACACGCCGTAGCAAGGGATCGGCTCGTAGCCGGACGAACGGTAGAGACCGAGCGCGGCGGCCGACTGGTCGCCGGTCTCGAGCACAACCCCTGTGTAGCCGAAGCGCCGCGCCGCCGCCTCGAGCTCCTCGAGCACGCGCCGCCCGAGCCCGCGGCCGCGCGCCTCCGGCAGGACGTACATGCGCTTCAGCTCCGCGCGGGTCCCGTCGAAGCGCACGATCCCCCCGCACGCCACTGGCTCGCCGGCGTCGTCGCGGACGACGAGGAAGACGCCGTCCGGCGGCTCGAACTGCGTCGCCTCGCGCGCAGGCCCGATGTCGTTGCCGCCTTCGCCGTAGAGCTCCAGCATCTCCGCCTGCTGCGCCTCCGCCAGGCGGACGACCTCGGGCGAGTCGAACGGCTCAGGCCCGGAACGCATCGAGTCGTGAAGCCTCAGGACCAGAACGCATCGAGTCGTAATTTCCAGGACTCAGGCCCAGAACGCATCGAATTGCGAGTCAAGTGGGACCGCTGTCACTTCGGCCCACTGGCCGTCGCGGATGCGGATGACGAGCGCCTGGTCGACGTCGAGGTCGATCCCGTTCCGGGTCCCCTGCGCCCGGTAGATGGCGACCGCCCAGTCGTCGTCAGCGAGCACGCTTTGGAGCTGCGAGCGGTAGGTCCCGCCGGTCTCGAGGCCGGTGCGGCGCAGGAACTCGACCACCTCGCGGCGGCCCCGGTACTCGCCGCTCATCACCGTGTTGCCAGGCACGAGCCACACGATGTCGCGCGCGAGGCCCGCCGAGATGACCTTCGCATCGCGGCCGAACGCCTCGAAGATCCGCCGCGTCAGCGCGGCGTTCGGGTGCTCGGTCACTCGTCCGCGAGGGTTGCGACGACCGCCTCGGCGATGACGCGCAGCGGCCGCCCCGAGACCTGGCTGGCCTTCCGCAGGCGGGCGAACGCCTCTTCCTCGGTGAGCTTTTCCTTCTTCATCAGCAGCCCCTTGGCCCGCTCGATCGCCTTGCGCGCGGCGAGGGCCTCGGCCAGTGTGTCCGCCTCGTCGCGGACGGCGAGCAGCTCGGCGTGCCGCGCCCGCGCCGTCTCGATCGCCGGCAGCAGGTCGGTCTCGCGAAAGGGCTTGACGAGGTAGCCGAAGACGCCCGCCTCGATTGCCCGCGCGACGAGCTCCTCCTGCCCATAGGCGGTGAGCATCACCACGGGGATGGGCCGCTCGTCGAGGATGCGCCGGGCCGCCTCGATGCCGTCCAGGCGCGGCATCTTGACGTCGAGAACGGCGAGGTCCGGGCGCTCCGAGGCAGCCAGGTCGACCGCCTCGATGCCGTCGCGCGCCTGCGCGCAGACCTCGAACCCGGCGCGCTCCAGCATCTCCGCCAGGTCCATGCGGATGATCGTCTCGTCCTCGGCGATCAGGACCCGCGTCATCGGACGAGTCTAGGGAAGGGGCTGTCCCGGGGCTGTCCCCGCAGGGGGCTGTCCCCAGTGTCCAGACCAGTTGCCGCCCTGAACGCTTGGGACAGCCCCCGCTTCGCGGGACAGCCCTTAGATGCGCTCGGCGAGTCCGAGCGCGTTCCCGTCCGGGTCCTTGAACGACGCGAGCTTGACCATGCCCTCGACCTCGTGGATGTCACCGTCGAACACGGCGCCGACGGACTCGAGGTGCGCTTTCGCCGCCTCGATGTCGGCAACCGTGAAGGTCGGCCGCGTTCTAACCCCCCCGCGCGTCTCGTCGTCCGTCTGCCCGAGCCCGATGTGCACGCCGTCGATCGGCGTCGAGAGCTCGCACCACTTCCAGTCGTCGAGCTTGTAGATCAGCTCGAACCCGAACGCCTCGCGATACCAGGCGATCGCGCGCTCGAAGTCCGTGACATTCACGGCGATCGTGACGTGGTCGCCGTAGGCGAACGGCGCCTGCGCAGGGGCGGTTGCCGTCTGCTGGCTCATGCTGCCTCCTTCGGTTCGTCCTCCGAGCCGGGGAACACGACCTCTCCTGCGGGCGTCAGCCACGTGACGACCTCGACCCGCATCCGTCCCGCCTGCACCGATGGGTCGCTGTTGGCGAGCTCGCGCGTCTCCTCGAGCCCGGTGCGATAGATGCAGATGCCGCGGAACGTCTCGTCCTCCTGGTCGCGGAACGGCCCGGCGGACAGAAGCACCCCGCGCTCGCGCATGGCGTCGAGGTGGGCGAGGTGCGCAGCCTGCAGGCGGTCGAGCTCCTCTTGCGGGAGGTCGAGCGCGCGGTGGCCGCGGCGTAGGAGGACGAGGCTGTAGCGGTCGAATTCCATTCGGCTCCTTTGCATGACGACGAACGCCGAGCTGGATAATCGACAGCACGGCGCTCGACGGCTACCTCGAGGCGGTCCTGGCCGCCGGCGTGCCCGGCGTGATCGCCCTGTCAGTCGGCCCGGAGGGGCGCTGGGAGCAGGCGGCCGGTCTCGCCGACATCGAGACCCGGGCTCCCCTGACCGCCGCGCATCGCTTTCCGATCGCAAGCGTGACGAAGACCTTCGTCGCGGCGGCCGTCCTCCAGCTCGTCGCCGAGGGAACGCTCGAGCTCGACCGTCCGCCGGAAGGGCTCGACGCGACCGTGCGCCAGCTGCTCAACCACATGAGCGGGCTGCCGAACGCGCACAGCACGGAGGAGCTGCTCGAGCTCTACCGGGGAGATCCCACCCACCGTCCGTACGGCATCCCGCGGGAGACCGCGGCGCTCGTGCTGGGCAAGCCGCGCCTCTTCCCGCCCGGCGAGGGCTGGTCGTACTCGGGGAGCAACTACCTCATGCTCGGGCTGCTCATCGAGGACGTGGCCGGCTCGACGCTCCGCCGTGAGCTGCAACGCCGGATCTTCGAGCCGCTCGGCCTGGCAGGGACCGACCTGCCCGACGCGCTGCCGAAGGACCTCGCACGCGGGTATCTCCCACCCGACAACCCACTGTTGCCCACGCCCGGTCCGGGCCTCGTCGACGTCACAGAGGTTCTTCCGGGCGACTACGCCGGCGGTGGGATCGTGTCGACGGCAGACGACGTCTCGCGCTTCCTGCGGGCGCTCCTCGGCGGTGAGCTCATCGCGCCGGAGCTTCGCCCCGAGCTGCTGCGCACGGTCGTCTCGGACTGGGACGAGAGCGCCGGCTACGGGCTCGGGATCGAGGAGATCACCTCGATCGCAGCGGAGACTTCGCCGTGCGGGACCGCCTGGGGGCACCTCGGCTTCACGCTCGGGCACACGACGATCGCGCTGTCGAGCGAGTCGGGCGATCGCCAGGGCGTCGCGCTGTTCACCACACACCCGCTCACGCAGGAGACCTGGGACGCGATGGCGCGGCTCGCCTGGGCCTGCTACTGCGGCATCAGCCCGGAAACACCACCTGCGCCCGGAGCCCTCCCTCCGTCGCCAGCGTGAGCGTGCCGCGCAGCTCGTCCCGCACGAGCGCGCGGACGATCGAGAGCCCGGTTCCCTCCAGCTCGCCCGAGACCGGCCCGCCATCGTCGGAGATCGCCAGCCGCACGTCGCCGTTCTGGCGCGCGAGCTCGACGCGCACCGACGAGCCGCCGTGCTCCAGCGCGTTCTGGAGCAGCTCGCTGAACACGAGCGCCAGCGCGGTCGCACGGCTGCCGCCGAGCTCGACCGGCTGGAGATCGGTCTCGACCTGCTTCGACACGCCGAGTCCCTGCACGAGCATCGCGCGCAGCCGGTCGAGCAGGGCGGCGAGGTCGACCTCCTCGTCGCGCTGCTCCGTCAGCACCTCGTGCACGGCGGCGATGGCGAGGATGCGGTTCGCCGAGTCGCCGAGCGCCTTGGCGGGGTCGACGCCGTCCGCGGCGCGCGCCTGCAGGCGGAGCAGCGAGGCGACCGTCTGCAGGTTGTTCTTCACGCGGTGGTGGATCTCTTGCGCGAGCACGCCGCGCAGGACGGCTCGCCCGTGCTCGAGCGCCATCGCCGCCTGCTGGGCGATCGAGGCGAGCATGAGCTCGTCGTCCTCCGAGAACGGGGCGTCGCGGTCGGCGACGAGCTCGCCGATCTGCCGGCCCTTCCAGCGCAGCGGCAGGCGCACGGCGTACGCGCCGGGGCGGCCCTCCGGCCAGGCGATGCGGCCGTCCTCGAGCACGAGCGCCGCGCCCGTCGCGCCGACGGCGTCCATCGTCGTCTTCACGATCGCCTCGAGCGACTCCTCGAGGTAGAGCGACTCGGAGACGGCTTCCGAGATGCGGGCCAGAGCCTCGAGCTCGGTGACGCGTCGCTGCGCAGCGGCGTAGAGCCGGGCGTGCTCGATCGACTGCGCCACCTGGCCGGCGATGCCGACGAGGAGCTCGATCTCCGCCTGCGTGAACTCGCGCGGCTGCCGGGTGCGGACGTTGAGCGCGCCCTCGAGCTTCTCGCGCATGAGGATCGGCACGGCGAGGATCGACTCGTACTCCTCCTCGTGCAGGTTCGGGAAGACCTTGAAGCGCGGGTCGAGGTGCGCCTGCGACGAGAGCATGACCGGCTCACGCTGCGCCGCCGCCGCGCCGGTGATGCCCTCGCCGGGCCGCATCCGCGGACGGCGGGTCTCCTCTTCGACGGCAGCGCCGTGCGTCGCGCCGAGCACGAGCTCGTCGGTGCGGTCGTCGTACAGGTAGACGAAGCAGGCGTCCGCCTCGAGCGCTTCCGCCACCTTGCGCGCGATCAGCGCAAGCACCTCGTCGAGGTCGAGCGTGGAGTTGACCGCCGCGATCGTCTCCGTCAGGAGACGCAGGTGCCGGGCGGGCGCGTCCATCGCTGCGAGTCTAGGTGTCCGATTTCCCGGGTACCCTCGCGGGCGGTGTATCACACCCTGCTGTTCCTGCACGTCCTGCTCGCGTTCACGCTCGTTGCGGCCGTGACGCTCTTCTGGGCGCTGATCCTGGGGACGCGGCCGGGACGTATGTCGCTTACCCCCGCCGCCGCCATGTGGCTGGGACGCGCCGGCGCGATCGTCGTCGGCATCGGCGCGGTCGGCGTCCTGATCTTCGGCATCTGGCTCGCGATCGAACGACCGGAGTACCACCCGTGGGACGGCTGGATCATCGCCTCCCTGATCCTCTGGGTGATCGCCGTCGGCACCGGCCAGCGCGCCGGCCGCTGCTTTCAGCAGGCGGCGATAAACCGGGATGAGGCGGCTGTGCTCCGCCGGAGCGGCCTGCAGCTGCAGACGGTCGCGGGCATCTGTCTGATCCTGCTCCTCGTCATGATGGTCTGGAAGCCGGGCGCATGACGCTGGCCTCGATTCGGCCGGACGGCGCCTGGGAGGCCTCGCTCTTCCTGCATGTGGCCGGCGCGATGCTGCTCGTCGGCGGCCTGTTCGTCGTCAGCGCGTCCCTGGTCTATGCGTGGCGAGCGACGGACGACGCCGAGGAAGCGAAGATCCGACGATTCGGCTACCTCACCCTCTTCTTCGTCGTGCTGCCGGCGTTCTTCGCAATGCGGATCGGAGCCGCGTGGGTGCTCAGCGCCTCGCCCTACAACAGCGACCAGAACTGGGTCGGCATCGGGATGATCATCTCGGACGCCGGGTTTCTCGTCCTGATCATCAGCCTGATCCTCGCCGGCATCGGCATCCGCCGCATGCGCTCAGGCGGAGGCCGCGCGGGCGCGCGGGTGGTCACGGTTCTGAGCGTCGCGCTTCTGATCGCATATGTGGTCGCGATCTGGGCGATGACGACGAAGCCCACGTGACGCCCGCTAACAAACCCCTTACGGGTTCGGACGCATTCTCTTTGCAGCCTGGGAGTACGGTCGGTGCCGTGAGCACGATCGACGTCGATCTCCGTACGACGGTCGGCTTCCGCGTCACCGACGCGGCGGGCCGCCTCCTCGGGCGCGTCGAGTGCCCGATGTACGGGACGCGCCCCGACAAGCCCGATGCATTGTCGGTGCGCGCGCGGCGTTTCTTCGCCTCGCGGCGGATGGTGCCGGCGGACGCGATCTCCGGGATCGACGGCGCCGAGCGGCGCATCGACCTGCGCGTCGACCGCGACGCGCTTCCCCGCTTTCTCTAAGCGCTCCGGACCGAGCCACTAACGACCACGAGCTGCCTCATAAGAGTGCAGCTCGCGATCGGCCGTCAGCGGCTCCGCCGTCCGCCAAGTCAGCGGAGCCGGTGAACGACCCCATTCTGCCCCTTTTTCGGCGTCCGCGTCTACGTGTCCCCAAGAGACACCCCGAGGGAGGGGCCAGGGAACCGCAGGTTCCCAAGAAAGGACGCCCTCGGCAGACCACCAACAATCACCGCCGAAGCCGGACTTGCTCCGGCGAGAGGCTCACGTCCGAGAGGCAGCCATTGGAACGCCCCCAGGAAGTGGCGGCTCCTGAAACAACGCGAATACAGCCGCCGCCCGCAAGGAGGGGGCCAACGGGGGAACCAGGGGTTCCCCCGTTTTAGCCGGCCCCGAAACGCGCCTAGAGAACTGCCAGGTAGCGCTGCATCTCCCAGTCGGTGAGCTGCACGCGGTAGTCGTCCCACTCGCCGCGCTTGAGCTCGACGTAGCGGTCGAAGATGTGCGGCCCGAAGGCCTTGCGCACGAGCTCCGAGCCGGCGAGCTCAGTGATCGCCTCGCCGAGCGTCTCCGGCAGCGCGACGATCCCGCGCTCTGCCCGCTGCTCGGCGGTCAGGTGGTACAGGTTCGTCTCCATCGGCTCGGGCAGCTCGTAGCCCTTCTCGATCCCCTCGAGCCCCGCATGGAGCAGCGCGGCGAACGTCAGGTACGGGTTGCACGCCGGATCGGGACAGCGGATCTCGGCGCGGGTGGCCTGCTCGTTCCCGGGCTTGTAGAGCGGGATCCGGATCAGGGCCGAGCGGTTGCGCCGCGACCAGGCGACGTAGACCGGGGCCTCGTACCCGGGCACGAGCCGCTTGTACGAGTTGACCCACTGGGCGAACACAGCCGAGATCTCGCGGGCATGCCGGAGCTGCCCGGCGATGAAGCCCTTGCCCACGTCGGACAGGCTCCACTTGTCGTCCGCGTCGAAGAAGGCGTTCCGCCCGTCGCTGAAGAGCGACTGATGCGTATGCATCCCGGAGCCGTTCTCGCCGAAGATCGGCTTCGGCATGAAGGTCGCGTGGTAGCCGGCCTTCTTCGCGATCTCCTTGACGATCAGCCGGTAGGTGAGGGTGTGGTCGGCCATCTCGAGCGCCGGCGCGAAGCGCATGTCGATCTCGTGCTGCGACGGGCCGACCTCGTGGTGGACGTACTCGATCGGGATCCCGACCGACTCGAGCGCCCGGACGGTCTCCTGGCGCAGCTCGCTTGCGGCGTCCAGCGTTGTCATCGCGAAGTAGCCGCCCTCGTCGAGCGTCTTCGTCCCGTTCGAGTCCTCGAAGAGGAAGTACTCGAGCTCGGGCCCGACGTTGAACGTGTCGAAGCCCATCGACTGCATCCGCTCGAGCGCCCGGCGCAGGACGTAGCGCGGGTCACCCTCGTACGGCTCGCCGTCCGGCGTGACGACGTCGCAGATCATGCGCCCGACACGCGTCTCGCCCTCCTTCCAGGGCATCACCTGGAACGTGCCCGGGTCCGGGATCGCGACCATGTCCGACTCCTCGATCGCGTTGAAGCCGGTGATCGACGAGCCGTCGAAGCCCATCCCGTCGTCCAGCGCGCCTCCGAGCTCCGACGGGGTGATCGCGAAGCTCTTGAGGTGGCCCTCCAGATCCGTGAACCAGAGCAGGACGAACTCGACCCCCTCCTTCTCGACGCGTTTCAGCACGTCCTTGCGCGCCTCCTCGCTCGAGGTCGCTCTGTTTCTCGTCTCGACCTGCGACATTCAAAACCTCCTCCGAAAATGCAAAAAGCCCCGGGCGAGAATACGCCCGAGGCCTCGTCGCCTCCAACGAACTCACCCATCCTAGACGATCCGTGCGCGTACATTCGCGTGGTGACCGGACGGATCCCGGCCCCGGCCTTGGAGCTGGTCGAGCTCGAGGCGTACCGGCGCTTCTTCGCCGCGGGGCACGGCGCGCACACGGCAGAGGTCGGCGGTGCAGCACTGCTCGCGCTGCCGGGCATCCCCTCGACGATGCTCAACCGTGTGGCCGGGCTCGGCCTCGCGGAGCCCGCCGGCGAGCGGCATCTCGACGACATCGCGGCGTTCTTCGAGTCGTTCGGCGTCGAGTACGCGATCGCGGTCGCGCCGCAGGCGCAGCCGGCCGAGCTGACCGGGCTGCTCGCCGAGCGCGGGTTCGCGTCCGGCTTCGCGTGGACGAAGTTCACGCGCGCGGCCGACGAGGCGACTGCCTCGATCACGGACCTGCACGTGAAGCTGGTGGATGCGAACGGCGGGGACGACTTCGCGCTGGTCGTCTCCGAGGCGTACGAGCTGCCCCCGGACGCCGCGAGCCTGCTCGCCGTCACGCCGCAACTCGAGGGCTACAGCTGCTTCGTCGCGTACGCGGACGACGAGCCGGCGGCGGCAGGCGCTCTCGTCGTGCTCGGCGATACGGCGTGGCTCGGCTTCGGGTCGACGCGCCCGGCGTTCCGCCGCCGCGGCGGGCAGCGGGCGCTCTTCGCGGCCCGCGCGCGGCGGGCGGTCGAGCTGGGCGCGACGACGCTCGTGACCGAGACGGGCGAGCTCCTCCCCGATCGGCCGACGAACTCGTACCGGAACATCGTCCGGGCCGGGTTCAGGCCGGTGTACGTGCGGCCGAACTTCCTGTCGCCGGCATAGAGAGGTCGCGGCGCATCGTCAGCCACGCCGGCTGCTCGACGTACCCGAGCCTCGCGTTCACTCGGCGCATCGCCTCGTTGCCCTCCTGGGTGAACGTGATCAGCTCGCGGTAGCCGTGCGCGGCGGCCCAGGCGATCTGCGACTGCTTCAGCGCCGTGCCGATGCCGCGCCCGCGGTGCGTGCGCAGACACGCGGTCAGCCCGTGTTCGAGCAGTCCGTCGACAGCCCGCGCCATCAGCGCCGCGAAGCCGACGACCTGACCCTTCTCCAGCGCGGCGAACGCGATCGGGCCGTCGAACTCCTCCCGCACCCAGTCGTCCCAGTCCGGTGCCGGCACGGCCGCGGAGTGCGGGAAGTCGGCCCACGCCTGGCGGGTGACGATGTAGGCGGCCGGTCGCATCTCCTCGGTGAGCTGGACGATCTCGACGCCCGCCAGCCGGGGCGGCGGGCGCTCGTCGCCCTGCAGCGTGCGGACGAGCTCCACCTGGCGGTCGACCTCGCGATAGCCGCGCTGCGTCGCGAAGCGCAGCCCGTCAGACGCCGCCTCGGACACATGGGTCGACAACGCCCCCGGGGCGAGCGCGAGCGCGTGCACCTCGAGCGGCTCGTAGAGCGCCGACCCGACGCCCCGACGCCGCGCGTCCGGCAGTACGCGGACGTCGAGGAAGAGGCGGCCGGGCGAGTCCGAGGGCGCCGCCATGGCGGTACCGACCGACCGCCCTCCCTCCTCGGCGACGAGGTAGAGCCGCTCGGGCTGGCGCGCCCAGCGCGCGGCGCCTCGATCACCTCCACCGAGACCGGCTCGCGCGGCGTGATCGCGTTCCATACCGCGACCACGCCGCGCAGTCCGTCCGCGTCGTCCGCGCGCCGGACGGCCATTAGCCCGACCGCTTCAGCTTCCCGTGCCGCTTCGCGTGGATCTCGCCGCGCCGGAAGATCTCGAGGCCGAGCGGGACCGCGACCGCGCCGATGATCAGCAGCGGCCAGATGAACTGCCACATCTGGGTCACGCCCCAGCCGTCGAGGATCGCGTGCCGGATGCCCGCCAGCGCGTAGGTCGCCGGCGAGATCTTCGACAGCCACTGCATCCACTCCGGCAGCACCGACACGGGGTAGTAGACGCCCGAGACGACGAGCAGGATGCCCTGCCCGACGAACCCGATCTGCATGCCCTTCTCCGGCGAGATCAGCGGCAGGACGGCGGTCATCATCCCGATCCCGATGAACGAGACCGAGGCGATCGCGAGCACGACCAGGGCCGCCGCGAAGTTCGCGTCCGGCATGTGCAGCCCGAAGAACGCCGCGATGACGACGAACACGATCGCCGCCCGCACGATGCCGTAGAGCACGGCGAAAAAGCCCATGCCCATCAGGTGCACCGGCCGCGAGAGCGGGGCCATAAACGTGTACTCGATCGTCCCCTCCCAGCGCTCCCAGGCGACCGTCTCCACGATGATCTCGAACACGATCCCGAGGTACGACCAGATGACCGCTCCGATGAGCAGCTGGGTCGTGACGTACTGGACGTCGATCTGCCCGCCGGTGGCCTCGATGCCGTCGGCGATGAAGACGATGGTGAGCGTGTTCGCCGCTGTCCAGGCGAAGAACGCGAGCTCCCACCACGCGTAGCGCTTGACCAGGTACCAGTTGCGCTCGAGGACGCCGCCGAGCCCGATGAACTCGTGCCGCAGCGCCTGTGCAGCCCCACGCATCAGGCCCACACCTCCCTCTCGTCGTCCTTGTCTTCCTCCCGCTCCTCCTCCTCGAGCGACGCGCCCGTCGCCGCGAAGAACGCCTCCTCGAGCGTCTCGGCGCCGTAGCGCCGCTTGAGCTCGTCGGCCGGCTCGAGGCACAGCAGGTCGCCGCGGTGGAGGATCCCCACGCGGGCGGCGAGCGACTCGGCCTCGGCCATGTCGTGCGTGCAGAGCAGGATCGTGGCGTCGTGCGAGGTCCAGACCTCGCGGATGAACTCCTGCACCTCGAGCTTCGACCGCGGGTCGAGCCCCGTCGTCGGCTCGTCGAGCAGGAGCAGCACCGGCGAGGTCAGGAGGGCCCGGGCCAGCGCGACCTTCTGCTGCATGCCGCGCGAGAGGTTCTCCATCGACTCGCCGCTTCGCTTGGCGGGGAAGCCGACCCGCTCGAGGATGTGCGGGATCTTCTCGCGGGTGTCGGCGGAGGTCATTCCGTAGAACCGCGCCGCGTAGGCGAGATTCTCCGAGGCCGACATCTTCTTGAAGAACGAAGCCTCGACCGACACACGGTTCACGAGCCGCCGGATCGCCCTCGGCTCCTTGAACACGTCGTGCCCGAAGATGCGCGCCGTTCCGCCGTCGTGCAGGAGCAGCGTCGAGAGCAGGCGGATCATCGTCGACTTGCCCGAGCCGTTCTGGCCCAGGATGGCGACGCACTCACCGCGCTCGACGGTGAAGCTCAGGTGCTTGATCGCGGGCACGCGGCGGCGGCGCTTGGGACGCAGTCGCCCGGCCTTTTCCTTACGGATGAACTCCTTGCGGAGTTCGACGACCTCGATCGCCGGGGGCCCGTCCCTATGGGCGCCCACGCGCTCGGCCGTCGCGTCGTCTGTGTGGATCATGCGGTGCTCCTTCGTTGTCGAGAACAGTCGCGGCGCCTCCGGGAAAGGAGGGCCGCGCGGCATCACGGGTTCTCAGACAACGGGTGTCATCGCCCGACGAGGGTAGCGCGTCCATGGCAGCGCGCGCAAGCCGGATCGCAGCTGGTAGAAGGCAGGTGATGCTGGTCGCGATCGTCGGCGCGGGGAAGATCGGGACGACGCTCGGCGAGCTCTGGTCACGGGCTGGGCACGAGGTCGTCTACACGTTGTCTCGCGACCCGGCCGCGCTGGCCGACCGCGCCGCGGCCGCGGGCGGAAGCGCCGCGGAGCCGAGCGACGCAGTGCGGGGCGCGGGCGCGGTGCTGCTTGCCACGCCTGGAACGCTGGTGCCCGCGGCGCTCGCCGCGGTCGGCCCGCTCGACGGCGTGCCTCTCATCGACGCGACGAACTACGGGCCCGGCGCGGGCGCGATCGCCGAGCTCGTCCCCGACGCCCATGTCGTCAAGGCCGTCAACACCGTCTTCCAGGCGGTCTTCCCGAAGGCGGCGGCCAACCCGGGGAGCGCGTCGATGCTCATCTGCGGCGACGACGCCGGCGCGAAGGAGACGGTCGCCGCCCTCGTCCGCGACCTCGGCCTGGAGCCGTGGGACGCCGGCGGGCTCGACCAGGCGCCCCGCCTCGAATCCTTCGCCGAGCTCGTCATCTCGATGGCCTACCAGCATGGGCACGGCGCGTTCGCGTACCGGCTCATCCCTGTCGACGACCTGTGAGCCCTTGACAGCGCCCCGGGGGCGTACGCTACGGTGAGTCGCGGGCCGCCGAAGGCCCGCGCGGAGGCAATGGCGCCTCAGGACTCTGGGAGTCCTGGGGCTTTTTTGTGGTCCGAAACAGGGAGGAGCGGTGAGCACAGCAGAGACAGCGAGCGGGTCGGGGGGCCGCACGGCGCGTGCGGCATGGCGACCGGGCTCGTTCGCTCGAGACCCCGGCATGAGGGCGGAGACGGCCGGCGGCCTGACCCTGCGGCCGCTCCTCACCGCCGACTGGCCTGACGTCGAGCGCATCTACCAGGCTGGAATCGAAAGCGGCGACGCAACGTTCGAAACAACGACTCCCGCGTGGAGCACATGGGACTCCCGCCATCTGGGTGGCCACCGGCTGGTGGCCATCCAGGCGGGGGAGGTTGCCGGGTGGGCAGCACTCGCGCCGGTCTCCGAGCGCGAGTGCTACGCGGGCGTGACCGAGGACAGCGTCTACGTTGCCCGCTGGGCGCAGGGGCTCGGCGTCGGCACCGCGCTGCTGACCCGGCTGGTCGCCGACGCAGAGCTGGCCGGCATCTGGACGATCACGGCAGGGGTCTTCCCGGAGAACGAGGCGAGCCTCGCACTCCACCGCCGCTGCGGCTTCCGGGTCGTGGGCGTGCGCTCGGCGATCGGCCGCCTGGACGGCCGCTGGCGCGACGTCGTGTTGATGGAACGTCGATCGGAGGTGATCCGGTGATCAAGGTCGAGGCAATCGTCATCCGCGAGCGCGTGGAAACGGTCATTGACGCAGTGGAGATGGAGACCGGCCACGTCGGCGTGACGGTCATCGAGGCGATCGGCCACGGGCGCGAGCGCGGCATCACGCACGAGTACCGCGGGCGGATCTTCGAGTCGCGCTTCCTGCCGAAGGCGCTGCTCACGTTCATCGTCGAGGACGAGATCGCCGAGACGGTCGTCGCCGCGATCGCCGACGCGGCGCGCAGCGGCAACGAATCGGGAGACGGGCTGGTCTGGACGAGCCCCGTCGAGAACGTCACGCACAACCGCACCGGGCTGAGCCTGAAGGAGGTGGAAGTCGGATGAGCAACAAGGATCTCGCCATCGCGGCGAGCACGATCTGGGTCGTCATCGCGGCCGTGCTGGTCATGTTCATGCAGGCCGGCTTCGCCTTCCTCGAGGCGGGACTGACGCGGATGAAGAACGTCGGTCACATCGCCGCGAAGAACGTCCTCGTCCTGGGGATCGCCTCGATCATCTACTACTGCGTCGGCTACGGAATCGCGTTCGGTGACGGCGGCAACGGCTTTGTCGGGGGCAGCGGCTTCTTCCCGACCGTCAACGAGCTGCTCTCGATCGGGCAGGCGCCGTTCAGCTGGTTCAGCTCGATCCCGGCCGGTGCCGGCTACATGTTCCAGGTCGTCTTCGCGGCGGTCTCGCTCGCGATCGTCTGGGGAGCCATGGCCGAGCGCACGAAGCTCTGGGTCTACTTCGCCTTCGGCGTCGTCTTCACGCTCATCTACTCGGTCGTCTCGCACTGGATCTGGAGCCCGGACGGCTGGCTCTTCTCGAAGGGCATGCAGGACTTCGCCGGCTCGACGGTGGTGCACTACCAGGGGGCGCTCGCGGCGCTCGCCGGCGCGCTTCTGCTCGGTCCGCGCATCGGCAAGTTCGGCCCGGACGGGAAGCCCAACGCGATCCCGGGGCACAACATGGCGTTCACCACGTTGGGCGTGATCATCCTGTGGTTCGGCTGGTTCGGGTTCAACCCCGGCTCGACGCTGAACATCGTCACGGGGGATCGCGTCGGCTACTTCGCCTACGTCGCGGTGACGACGAACATCGCGGCGGCGGCCGGCGCGCTCGGCGCCGTGTTCGTGTCGTGGATCGTGATCAAGAAGCCCGACCTCTCGATGATGCTGAACGGGGCGATCGCCGCCCTCGTTGCCATCACCGCCGCGTGCGGGTTCGTGGCCCCGTGGGCCGCGATCGTGATCGGTGGGATCGCCGGCACGATCGCCGTCCTGGGCGTGCTCGGCATCGAGCGGCTCCGGATCGACGACCCGATCGGCGCCGTCTCCGTGCACGGGATGGCCGGCGTCTGGGGAACGCTCGCAACCGGGCTGTTCGCAGTGCCGGCCCTGTCCAAGAACATGGCCACCGGCCAGGGCGGGCTCGTCTACACGGGCAGCTTTCACCAGGTCGGCGTCCAGGCGCTCGGCCTCCTGACCGTGGGGGCGTTCACGTTCACGCTGTCGTTCGGAGCGCTGTGGGCGATGAAGGCGACGTTCGGGATCCGCGTGGAGCCCGAGGTGGAGACGGCCGGCCTGGACGTGTCCGAGCACGGCATGTGGGGCTATCCCGAGTTCTACATCCCGGTCCCGGGCGGCTACGGCACCGAGTCGCACGGGCATCTCGGCGTCGCCCACGCGCATCCGGCAGCGGCGACCGCGCTGGCGGCAACGGCCCTGCCGGAGACGCCGTTACCGCGACCCCTCTAGACGGCACCTGATGGAGAGGGGGCGCCTCGGCCGGCGCCCCCTCCATCAGGTGAGGTCACTGCAGCGCGAACGTGACGGTGAGCGCTGCTGTGGTGTCGACGGTGCCCGGCTCGACCGGTGTCCCGGCCTTCGCGCTGGCGCTGTCGAATGCCATCGGGTACGGCGGCCCGGCCGCGCCGCCCTCGACGACCTTGACGACCGCGCCCACGCTGCCGCCGGCGGCGTCCGCGACGGCGGCCGCCTTGCGCTTCGCATCGGCGAGCGCGCGGTGCAACGCCTCCGCCTCGTTGGCGTCGGTGTCGCCGACGGTCAGGTTGGGGCCGGAGACGTTGGTCGCCCCGGCGCCGCTCGCGACGTCGACGATCGCCCCGGCGCGGTTCACCGAGGTCTCGACGGAGACGGAGCCAGAGGCGGTGTAGCCCGTGACCTTCCCGTCGCTGTCGGTGGCCGGCCAGAGGGAGACCTGATCGGTCTGGATGTTGTCCTCGGCGATGCCGGCCCCCTTCAGGGCGGCGATGAGCCGCTGCATCGCGCGGGCGTTGTCGGCGCTCGCCTCCTGGGCGGAGGCGGCCCGCGAGTCGACCCCGAACGAGAACCCGGCGCGGTCGGGCGCCACCTTGACGGCGCCGGTGCCGTTGACGGTGATAGTGCGTGTGATGCCGGCGTCGCCGTGGGCGGCGGTCGGGAGGCCCACTCCGGCGAATGCGACCGCGGCGAGACCCGCGACGGCGACGGCGGCGATGACGATGAGTTTTCGGGACTTCTCCATGCGCCGTATACGCCGCCGCCGCAGCCCACGTCACCGCGAGTAGGTTCCTTTCGTGCGCTACCAGTTCGTCGACTGCCGCTGGGAGCTGGGCAAACCGGGCCTCGGCCGCGAGCTGTACGAGGCCGGGCACGTCCCCGGTGCTTCGTTCCTCGACGTCGAGGCCGACCTCTCGGATCTCTCCGTCGAGAGCGCGGGCCGACACCCACTCCCGTCCGCTGAGGCCTTTGCGGGCGCGGCCGGCCGGGCCGGGATCGGCCCCGGCGTGCTGGTCGTCGCCTACGGGTCGATGGGCGGAGCCGAGCGGCTCTGGTGGCTGCTCCGGCATTTCGGACACGGCGACTGCGCCGTGCTGGAGGGCGGCCTCGACGCGTGGCGCGGACCGCTGACGCCGGGGCCCGAGGCGGTCGAGCCCGCCGTTTTCGTGCCGCGCACACGCGAGGACGACACGATCGGCGCCGACGAGCTCGCCGAGCGCCTGGCCGAGCTCGTCCTGCTCGATGCGCGCCCGCACTACCGTTACCGCGGCGAGGCGAACCCCGTCGACACGGTGCCGGGCCGCATCCCCGGCGCGATCAGCACGCCGTGGGCGGATGCGCTGCGCGCCGTGCCGGAGGGCGAGGTCGTCGCGTACTGCGGCTCCGGGGTGACCGCCTGCGTGACGCTCCACCGGCTGCACCTCGCCGGGCGCGAGGGCCGGCTCTACCCCGGCTCGTGGAGCGACTGGGAGACGCGCGACCTGCCCCGGGAGCGCGGCTGAGGGCCTGCCTGCCGGCAGGCCCCCTGCCACTCGGCTAACGCGACAGCGCCTCCTCGAGCGCCCGCTTCGTGATCACGCGCGCGAGCTCGCGACGGAACTCCGGGCTCGCACTGACGTCGCCCGGCGGCTCGGTGCCCTGATCGGCCACGGCGGCCGCCTCGGACACTGCGTACTCGGTGCCCGCCCCGGCGTCACGCGGCGCGCCCGCAAGACGCTCCTCGGCCGCCGGCGCGCGCATCGGCACCGGCCCCATGTTCGTCAGCGCGATCTTCGCCTCGCCGATCGTGCCGTTCGCCCTGGCGATGAGCGCGGCCACGCCGACCGTCGCCCAGTCCTGCGCCCGCCGGGAGAACTTCACGTACGACCAGCCGACGTCCGGCCCGAGCTTCGGCACGCGCAGCTCCATCAGCACGTCCTGCGGCCCGAGCGCGACGTCGAACAGGCCGCGGCAGAAGTCGACCGCCGGCATCGCGCGCTCGCCGCCGGGCCCCCTGACGACCACCTCCGCGTCGAGCGCGACCAGCACGGTCGGCAGGTCGGACGCCGGGTGGCCATGCGCGATCGAGCCGCCAATCGTGCCCCGGTGCCGGACCTGGGGGTCGCCGATCAGCCCGGCCGTCCACGACAGGATCGGACACCATTCGCGAAGAAGCGGGTCGTGGTTGAGGTCGTGGTGCCGCGTGCCGGCACCGATCGCCAGACGGTCGCCCGCATCGCGGACGCCGCTGAGCTCGTCGATGCGGCCGATGTCGACCAGCAGCGACGGGCGCGAGAAGCGGAGCTTCATCAGCGGCAGGAGCGAGTGCCCGCCGGCGAGGAGCTTCGCCTCCTCGCGCGAGCCGAGCAGCTCGATCGCCTGGTCGACCGACTCGGCCCGCTCGTAGTCGAACCGTGCGGGAATCATGGCCGTGCCTCCTGGATCGCGCGCCAGACTCGCTCGGGGCTGGCGGGCATGTCGATGTCGGTCACGCCGTACGGCTCGAGCGCGTCCAGCACGGCGTTGACGACGGCCGGTGTCGAGGCGATCGTCCCCGTCTCGCCGACGCCCTTCGCACCGAGCGGATGGTTCGGGCTGGGCGTGACCGTCCGGTCGAGCTCGTAGGTGGGGAGCTCGGCCGCCGTCGGGACGAGGTAGTTGACGAGCGAACCGGTCAGCAGGGTGCCTTCTTCGTCGTAGACGGCCTCCTCGTAGAGCGCCTGGCCGACGCCCTGGGTGATGCCGCCGTGCACCTGGCCGTCGACGATCTGCGGGTTGACGACGGTGCCGACATCGTCGACCGCGACGTAGCGGACGAGGTCAGCGGCGCCGGTCTCGGTGTCGACTTCGACGACGGCGATGTGCGTACCGCCCGGCCAGCTGAAGACGGCCGGGTCGTAGACGGCCGTCTCCTCGAGCGCCGGCTCGAGGCCCTCGGGCAGGTCGTGGGCGTGCCACGCGGCGAAGGCGGCCTCCTTCACCGTCATCGTGCGGTCGGTACCGCGGACCCGGAAGGTCCCGGCCTCGTACTCGAGATCGGCCTCGGCCACCTCGAGCCCGTGCGCGGCGATCCGCTGCGCCTTCGCGACGATCTTGTCGGTCGCGTTGCACAGCGCGGCCATGCCGATGGCGAGGCTCCGGCTGCCGTACGTGTCCATCCCGAGCGGCACGACGGAGGTGTCGCCGTGGAGCACTTCGATCTCGTCGTAGCCGACGCCCAGCCGGTCGGCCACGACCTGGGCGAACGTCGTGTCGTGGCTCTGCCCGTGCGGCGTCGTCCCCGTGAGGACCTGCACGGTCCCGGTCGGCAGGAAGCGGATCGTCGCCGCCTCCCAGCCGCCCGCGACGTACCGCAGCGCGCCGAGGATCCGCGAGGGGGCGAGCCCGCACATCTCGATGTAGGTCGAGAAGCCCACGCCGAGCTGCCTCGTGTCGCCCTGTTCCCGCCGCTCTGCCTGCTCGCGGCGGAACCCCTCGTAGTCGAGCATCTCGAGCGCCCGGTCGAGCGAGGCGTGGTAGTCGCCGGAGTCGATCGTCAGCCCCGAGGCGAGCTCGTAGGGGAACTCCGAGATCAGGTTGAGCCGGCGGAGCTCGACGGGGTCCTTGCCGAGCTTGCGCGCGAGCGCGTCGACGGCCCGCTCGATCGCGTACGTCGCCTCCGGGCGGCCTGCACCACGGTACGCGTCGGTCGGCGTCTGGTTCGTGAACACGCCCGAGCACTCGAACGAGTAGCCCTTGATGTCGTACGCGCCGCCGTAGACCCACGCCCCGAGCAAGGGCGTGCCGGGCGTGATGATCATCAGGTACGCGCCCATGGAGACAGTCAGGCGAACGCGGACGGCGGTGATCTTGCCCTCCGCCGTCGCCGCCAGCGAGATCTCCTGGATCATGTCCCGCCCGTGGTGCGTGGCGACCGCGTTCTCGGTGCGCTCCTCGATCCACTTCACGGGCAGCTTCGTGCGCTTCGCGAGCACGATCGCGAGGCCCTCCTCCGGGTAGACCTGGAGCTTCGAGCCAAAGCCGCCGCCCACGTCCGGCGCGATCACGCGGAGCTTCGACTCCGGCACGCCGGTGGCCAGCGCCATCGTCACGCGCGTGATGTGCGGGATCTGCGTTGACGTGTAGAGCGTGACCTCGCCGGTGGCCGGGACCGGGTTCGCGATCACGCCGCGAGGCTCCATCGGGTTCGGGATCAGCCGCTGCTGGCGGTAGCGCTCCTCGATGGTGACGTCGGCCTCGGCGAAGAGCCGGTCGACGTCCTCACCGCCGGTGAGGGGCCACGTGTAGCAGTGGTTCGTGCCGAACTCGTCGTGCACGATCGGCGCCCCGTCGGCGAGCGCCGCCTCGACGTCGGTCACGGCCGGGAGCGGCTCGTAGTCGACCTCGACGAGCTCTGCGGCGTCCTGCGCGAGCGCGCGGCTCGCGGCGACCACAACGGCGACACCGTCGCCCGCGTAGCGGGCCTTGTCGGTCGCGAGCGGGTAGTGCGCCGGGTTGTTGATGTCCTCGGTGACGGGCCAGGCCATGGGCAGCGGCCCGGTCCAGTCGCCTGCGAGATCGGCGCCCGAGAAGGCCGCGACCACGCCTTCTGCCGCGCGCGCCTTCGTGAGGTCGACGCTGCGGATGCGCGCGTGCGCGTACGGACTCCGCACGACGGCCATCCAGACCATTCCCGGAATCGAGATGTCGTCGACGAAGCTGGCCTGGCCGGTGAGGAGCCGCGCGTCCTCCTTGCGCGGCGCAGAGGTGCCGATGAGCGTCTGCACCGCCTCGTCCTGTGTGACAGTCATCGCCGGCCTCCTCAGACCGTCGCGGCCGACTGGCGCACGGCCTTGACGATGTTGACGTAGCCGGTGCAGCGGCAGATGTTGCCCTCCAGCGCCTTGCGGATCTCGGCCTCGCTCGGATCCGGCCGTTCCTGCAAGAGGCTGACGGTGGCCATCACGAACCCCGGCGTGCAGTAGCCGCACTGGAGCGCGTGCTGCTCGTGGAACGCCTGCTGCACCGGATGGAGCCGGCCGTCGTCGGCGAGCCCCTCGATGGTGGTTATGTCACAGCCGTCTGCCTGGACGGCGAGCAGCGTGCACGACTTGACCGACTCTCCGTCGAGCAGGACCGTGCAGGCCCCGCATGACGACGTGTCGCAGCCCACGTTCGTGCCGGTCAGCCCGAGCCGCTCGCGCAGGAAGTACACGAGCAGCTCGCGTGGTTCGACCTCGGCCTCCTGACGCGTGCCGTTGACGGTCAGCGCTAGTGGTCGCACCCTCACTCTCCTCCCTTCAACCGGGTTGCCCGCGCGTGGCGCGCGGGGCGTCGAGAAGTCGGCGCTCGGCGGCGAGCATACGACTTCCGCCTCATGTCCGCGAATACGATGGCCGGGTGCCGTTCGGTTCGGTCGACGAGGCGCAAGAGGCGCTCGAGCGCGAGTCGTACCTGGCCGACCGCGGGCTCGCGACGGCGGTCTTCCTGGCGCTGCGGATGCGGCGGCCGCTGCTGCTCGAGGGCGAGCCGGGGGTCGGGAAGACCGAGGTCGCGAAGACGCTCGCGGCCGCTCTCGGCGCCGACCTGATCCGGCTCCAGTGCTACGAAGGCATCGACGCCACGCAGGCGCTGTACGAGTGGGACTACGCGCGGCAGCTGCTCTACGCGCGCGCGCTGCAGGCGGGCGAGATCGACGTCTCGCAGCGAGTGGCCGAGCTGTACGGGCCTGAGTTCCTGCTGGAGCGGCCGCTGCTGCGCGCGCTGCGCTCGGGGGCGTCGGCCGTCCTGCTGATCGACGAGCTCGACCGGGCCGACGACGAGTTCGAGGCGTTCCTGCTCGAGACCCTGTCCGAGTTCGCGGTCACGGTCCCCGAGCTCGGGACGATCGCCGCCGATGACCCGCCGGCCGTGGTCATCACGTCGAACCGGACACGCGAGCTCCACGACGCGCTCAAGCGGCGCTGCCTCTACCACTGGATCGACTTCCCCGACCTGGAGCGCGAGGTGGCGATCATCAGGCTTCGCGCGCCGGAGGTGTCGGACGGGCTCGCCCGGTCCGTCGCCGGGGCCGTTGCCCGCCTCCGGGGGCTCGACCTGCTCAAGCCTCCGGGAGCTGCCGAAGCGATCGACTGGGCGCAGGCTCTAGCCGTTCTGGGCGCGGCGTCGGCGGACGGCGAGGCGGCGCGGGATACGCTCGGCTGGGCGGTCAAGAACCACGACGACCTGCGCCGGGTCGAGGAGTCGCTGGCTGGCTGATCCGGTCGCACCGCTGGTCGAGTTCGGCCGCGCGCTGCGGGCCGAGGGGCTCGCCGTCGGAACGGACCGGATCGAGGCGTTCTGCCACGCCGTCGAGCACGCCGGCCCGGGTCAGCTCTACTGGGCAGGACGGGCGACGCTGATCTCGCGGCGGGACGACATCGCGGCCTACGACCGCGTGTTCCGAGGGTGGTTCGGCAATTCGGTCGCGAAGCCGCCACCCCGGCGGCAGATCACGGCACGCGCGCGCGACTCGACCGCGCTCGCGAGCCCGGTCGAGGTGCTGAAGGAGCGGAGCTTCGCGCGCTGCTCGGCGGAGGAGCTGGCACAGCTGGCGACGTTGATGGAGCGGATCCGGATCGAGGCTCCGCGCAGGCGCTCGCGACGGCGCCGCCCGGCCGCGCGCGGCGTGCCGGACCTGCGCCGCACGCTCCGGCGCTCGTTCCACACGGGCGGCGAGCCGGTCGAGCGCGCCTGGCGTGAGCGCCGGCGCGTGCGGCGGCGGCTCGTGTTCGTGCTCGACGTCTCGGGCTCGATGGCCGACTACTCGCGCGGCCTCATGCTCTTCGCACATACGGCGCTGCGTGCCGACCCGCGGTGGGAGGCGTTCTGCTTCGGCACCCGGCTCACGCGCGTCACCGGAGCGCTCGCGACGGGCGGTGTGGACGAGGCGCTGCGGCGGGCGGCCGAGGAGGTCGTCGACTGGAACGCCGGCACGCGGATCGGCGACTCGGTCGCGCGCCTCAATGCACGGCACGCGAGCGTCGTCCGGGGCAGCGTCATCGTGGTCTGCTCGGACGGCCTCGACGTCGGCGAGCCGGAGGTTCTGCGCACCCAGATGGCGCGGCTCTCACGGCTCGCGTACGCGGTCGTGTGGCTCAACCCGCTCCACGAGTACGCCGGCTACGAGCCGCTCGCACGCGGGATGGCCGCGGCGCTTCCGTCCATCGACCTCTTCGCCGCGGGCCACAACCTGGCGAGCCTCGAAGCGGTCGCGGCGCAGCTCGAGCGGATCTGATGCGGCCGGGCCAGTGGCAGCCGGAGGTGCCGTACCTGAACACGGCGAGCGTCGGGCTGCCGCCCCGCGTGGCCTGGGAGGCGCTGCAGGCGGCGCTCACCGACTGGCGCGCCGGACGGGGCGTCTGGGAGGAATGGGGCGAGAGCACCGGGCGGGCCCGCGCCGCGTTCGCGCGGCTCGTCGGCGTGAGCGAGGACGCGGTCGCGGTGGGCGCGACCGCCGCCGAGCTGGTCGGGCTCCTCGCCGCGGCCGTGCCGGCCGGGTCGCGGGTGCTGACCGCCGAGGGCGACTTCACCTCGATCCTCTACCCCTGGGTGGCCCAGGGGCACGACGTACGCGCGGTGCCGCTGGACCGGCTCGCCGGCGCCGTTGAGCCGGGGACGGACGTCGTGGCTGTGAGCGCCGTGCAGTCGGCGAACGGCGCCGTCGCCGACCTGGAGGAGATCAGGGAGGCCGCCCGGGCGGCGGAGGCGCTCGTCGTGCTCGACGCCACCCAGGCCTGCGGCTGGCTGCCCATACGCGCGGGCGAGTACGACGCGCTCGTCTGCGGCGGCTACAAGTGGTTGATGGGGCCGCGCGGCACGGCGTTCCTCACTGTCGGCGAGCGCCTCGCGGAGCGCGTCACGCCGCTGCACGCGAGCTGGTTCGCGGCAGACGACGTGCACGGCAGCTACTACGGCCTGCCGATGCGGCTCGCCTCGTCGGCGCGCCGGCTGGACACCTCACCGGCCTGGTTCTCGTGGGTCGGCGCCGCGCCCGCGCTGGAGCTCGTCAACGAGATCGGCGTCGACGCGATTCACGAGCACGACGTCGGGCTGGCGAACCGGTTCCGCGCGGGGCTCGGCCTCGAGCCGGCCGGCTCGTCGATCGTCGCGACCGCCGTTCCCGGCGCCGCCGAGCGGCTGGACGCTGCCGGGGTACGCGCCGCGACGCGCGCCGGGTCGCTGCGCGCGTCGTTCCACGTCTACAACACGGAAGCCGACGTGGACGCGGCGCTGGACGCGCTGCTGCGCTAGGCGGCGACAGCCCCGGTGGCCGTGCTCGTGCCTCCGAAGTTGTCGAGGTACGGCTGCCAGCGGGTGGGAATCGTGTGCGCGGCGAGCCGGATGAACAGCACCGGCGCCGGCGCCCTCGGCGGCGAGTGGAGCGTCATCGACACCTCGTGGAGCAGCCGGTCACCCTTGCGCAGGTTGCACGGCGCGCACGACGTGACGACGTTCTCCCACACGGAACCGCCCCCTTTCGAGCGGGGGACGACGTGGTCGAGCGTCAGCCGCCCGCCCGTCTCGCCGCAGTAGACGCAGCGCCAGCCGTCACGCGCGAAGAGCGCGCGGCGCGAGATCTTGCGCTGGATGATCCGAGGCACCCGGACATATGTCAGAAGCCGGATCACGTGCGGCCAGGGGTAGGTGTCGGTCGCCGATCTGAGGGGCTCCTCGAGCTCCTCGATCACCTCGGCCTTGCCTTTGAACACGAGGACCCACGCCCGACGCACCGAGGTCACGTTGAGCGGCTCGTAACTCGCGTTCAGGACCAGAACTTGCTGCACTGATCGAAAAGTACCACCGGGCCTGCAGACTGAACCACGCGCCGATGAGCTACTGGGACGAGTACTTCGCCCGGCACCGCACCGCCGGCACCGACCTGGACTGGGGCGGGCGGTGGACAGAGCCGTTCCTCCCGCTGCTGCGGAACGCCGGGGCGGATCGTGTGCTGGAGCTGGGCTGCGGGAGCGGGAACGACGCCGCGCGCCTCGCCCGGGCAGGCTTCGAGGTCGTCGCCGTGGACGCATCGGCAGAGGCGATCGGGATCGCGCGGAAGCATCAGGGCGTCGAGTTCCTGGTGGCGGACATGACCGAGCCGCTGCCGTTTGCGGATGCGTCGTTCGACGCGGTCATGGCCAACGTCTCGCTGCACATGTTCCCGGACGCCGTAACGCGAGCCCTGTTCGCCGAGATCGAGCGCGTCATTCGGCCAGGCGGCCTCCTGCTCTTCCACGTCAACGCGACGTCCGACCGCGCGCTGCGCGCCGTCCGGCGCCCCGTCGAGCGCGAGCTCGAGCCGAACTACGTCCTGGAGCGCGCCGGCCAGCGTGTGCGCTTCTTCTCGCGCACCTACATCGCGGAGGTGCTCGCCGGCTGGGCCGACGTGAATGCAAGCCTCGTCGAGATTCCGGACGGGCGCACCGGGATACCGTTCAAGCACGTCTGGCGCGTCAGCGCGCGCCGGCCGTAGCTACTGCGACATCGCGCGCTCGACCGCCTCCGCCTCCTCGGGCGAGAGCGCGATCGGGGCGCGCCCGCGATCCAGCTCCTTCACGTAGATCCGCGCGTGGTCGCGGCCCTGTATCGCGCTGACCACGATCCCGGTGCGTGCCGAATCGAGCAGCGCGAGCGAGGCAGACTGCTGGCCGCCCAGCCCCTCGAACGCGTCGTAGCGAACGACCGCCGTCTTGCCGACCGAGCCGTCGACGCGCCGGTCGACCCGGCCGAGGCCGGCGGCCACCTCGTCGACGGCGCGGTGCAGGTCGTCGATGCGCGCCTGCAGCGAGACGGCGAAGTCCACGAGGTCGCCCTTCTCGCCGCCGAGCAGCACCTGCTGCGCGGCGCGCACGCGCCGCAGGCGGACGGCGAGCACCACCCCGAGCGCAAGCGCCGCCACCGCGACGGCCGCCGCGACGGCGGCGGCGACGACGGCGATCGTCG
Organism: uncultured Thermoleophilia bacterium; assembly: GCA_963755085.1. Lineage (GTDB taxonomy): Bacteria > Actinomycetota > Thermoleophilia > Gaiellales > Gaiellaceae > JACVRM01. Next base: position 191,908 of record CAVWIN010000008.1, read on the forward strand.
ACGCACTCATGCGATCAGACTAGGGTGGGAGCGAGAACGCAACCGGGTAGTCGACGGAGTTGTTGTTGACGTTCACCTCGTACTGCACCGGTTTCACCTCGGCCGTGACCGTGGTCTGAATCGCGATCGGGACGGCCTCCGGCACCGCAAAGGTGACCTCGACCGTCTGCCCGGCGTTGATCGCCGAGATGGTGCTCGTCTTGACGATGTTCGCGCCCTGCGTCCTCTTGATCGTCAGTGTCACCGGCACCTGCACCTCCTGAACCTGGCCCGAGTTCTTCACCGAGACGCGGAACTTGAGCTGCGGCGACGCCGTCACGACGGTGACGCCGTTCGGGTCGAGCGCCGTCGGATTGCCGCCCTTGCCGGGCAGCCAGACGGTGCCCTCGATCCCGTCTCCGTGGCGGACGTTCTTCGAGACGCCCGCAGTCGACCCCTCGATCCGCTTCCAGACCGGCCGCAGCTGAGCGATCGACACCAGGTTCGAGTCCTTGAGGAAGTTCGAATCCGGGACGGCGACGCCGTGGACGCCGCGCGAGGCCAGCTCCTTCTTCGACGGAACCTTGAAGAGGTCGTCCCAGATCACGTCGCTCGCGACGAATCGGTTCGCCTGGTTGGCGAGGATGGTGGCGGCGTCGGTCGGGTTGGTCGTCTTCGCCGTCTGCGCGAAGGCCGCGGACATTCCGCGCAGGCCGCTCTCGCGCAGCTGGAGCGCCGTGATCATCTCCTGGTTCTCGGTGCGCACCGCGCCCGGCGGGTTGATCGCCTGCGCCTGCTGCACCGCCTGCGCTTGCCGCTGCGCCAGCCCGTTCAGGCCGCTCTCCACGGCGGTCACCTTGATGCCGGGTTGCGCCAGCAGCAACTGGAACTGCGTTCCCACCGTCTGCGAGTCGGTCGCGACCTTCTGCACGTCGCCCATGTAGTTCTGGTAGGTCGACTGCTTGCTGTCGCCGCGGCAGCGATCGACCACGAAGACCAGGAGCACGACGACCAGGATGAAGCCCACGACGAGGCCGACCAGGCGCAGCAGCGGCGTGTAGTTGGTTGGCGGCCGTTCCGGACCGCGCGGGGACCGTCGGAGCGGCGACCGGCTGCGAGGTTCCTCCTCCTCGGGCTCCGGCTCCTCGAAAAAGTCGAAATCGATCTCGCTGTCGCGCTCGCTCATGCGGCTTCGCCGGATGACTGTATAGCTCTCGCCGGATCGGACAAGGACTTTCCGACGCGTTGGCCAAGATGGCGTCCTGTGTCTTCGGTCGCCGCTGCCCTCCCGCGCGACGAGCTTGTCCTCGGCCGCTACCGCCCTGTCCAGCCGCTTGGCAGCGGTGGCTCGGGCTCGGTCTGGCTCGCCCGCGACGAGCTCGAGGGCGACGAGGTCACGCTCAAGATCGTCGCGCGCGAGGGCAAGGCCGCCCAGCGCGCCGAGCGCGAGCACGAGGCCGCCGAGCGGCTCGACCACGAGCGCTGCCTGAAGGCCAGAGACTTCGGGACGGACGCCGACCACTCGTACATCGCGTACGAGTACGTGCCCGGCGAGACGTTCCGCCACGCCCTGCGCGCCGGCCGGTTGGACGACGGAACTACGGTGGAAGCCGGCGCGCAGATCCTCGACGGGCTCGCGCACGCGCACGGGCTCGGCATCGTCCACCGCGACATCAAGCCGTCGAACATCCTGCTCGCGGACGACGAGGGGGGCGTCTCCGTCCGCCTGCTCGACTTCGGCCTGGCGCTCTTCGACGAGGCCGACACGCTCACGGCCGCCGGCGATGTCCCCGGCACGCTCGCCTACATCTCGCCGGAGCGCCTCAAGGGCCAGACGGCCGACCCGGCCGCCGACGTCTGGGCCGTCGGCGTCCTGCTCTGGGAGTCGCTCGCCGGCTTCCACCCGTACTGGACATCGTCGATGCTGGACACGGCCAAGAAGATCCAGGACGCGCCACCCTCGCTCGGCACCGTGCGCCCCGATCTCCCGGCCCCGCTGATCGAGATCGTCGACCGGGCGATGTGCCGCGACCCGCGCAAGCGCCCGAGCGCGACGCGGATGGCGGCCGCCGTACGCAGCGCCTGGCGGAGCCGCCGGCGCGCGCGCCGCCCGAAGAAGCAGCAGCCACGCCTGCGCTTCCGCACGCCGCCCGTGGGCCGCATGGCGGCCGTCGGGCTCGCCGCGATCGCGAGCGGCTGGGTCGTGGCGACACTGCCCTTCTTCCCGGGCGGCTGGGCCTGGATCGCCGCCGCAGCCGCCGCCGGGCTCACGCTCGTGCGCGACCGCGCCGGGCTCGCGTTCACGCTGGCCGTGCCCGTGCTTCCGCTCGGCAACGTCTCGATGGGGCTCGCCCTCGCCTACATCGCCGCAGCGACCGTCTGGCTGGCGCTGATGTGGGGCGAGCCGCGGCGCGGGCTGCTCTTCGCCGCCGGGCCGCTGCTGGCGCCGGTCGCGCTCGTGGGCCTGCTCCCGCTGGTCGCGCTCTGCATCAGGAGCCCGCTCCGCCGCGCCGCCACGGCCGGCGCCGGCGTCCTCACGGCCGTCGCGGTCGCCGGCATCGGCGGCGCGTCGCTGCCGTTCGCCCACGAGCAGGCGCCGTCACGCCTGGCCCTCGGCGCAACTGACAGCCCGCGCGAGGCCGCGTCGATCGTCCTGTCGACGCTGCAGGCCCACCCGGTCACGCTGGTCGCCGCCGCAATCGCCGCGCTGGCGGCCGCCGCGCTTCCGCTCGCAGTCCGCCGCGGCTACCCCGGGATCGCCGGCTACGGCCTCGCCGTCCTCGCCGTCTCGCTCGCCGCCGGCGTCGGCATCGCAGCCGTCCCTGCCGTCTGCGCAACCGCGCTGACGTGCATCGCGCTCGCGGCGGGCCGGTACCTCGGCGAGTCGGACGTGCCCCCCTCCCAGCTCCTCGCAACCGCGCGGGAGCGCCTGCAGGGCGGCCTCGTGCCCGCTCCCGGGCGCGCCTCCGCGGATTAACTCGTGGCCTTTCCGGTGATGGTCTCGCGTTTCCGGCGAGTGCCCGGGGCCGTCAGGCAAGGACGCAGGGAGCCCCAATATGCCGGCATATTTGGGCGACCGAGGACGCCGCATGGCGGTTCCGGGCGCCGCCGGAAATGCCCTGACCATTACCGGAAGGGCCACTAAACTCGCCCTCCGGGCAGAATGCCGCGGTGAGCGTACTCAGGAGCATCGAGGGCAAGATCGAGGCGCTGTTCGAAGGCGTCTTCGGTCGGGCGTTCCGCACCCACGTCCAGCCCGTCGAGCTGGCGCGGAAGCTGGCCAAGGAGATGGACGACCACCGGCTCGTCTCGGTCTCGCGCGTCTACGTCCCGAACGAGTACACGATCTACCTGTCTCCCGGCGACCGCGAGCAGTTCTCGTCGTACGAGGACGCGCTGCGCAGCGAGCTGCAGGAGTACATCGCCGAGCACGCGCGCCGCGAGGACTACGCGCTCACAACCCGGCCGCGGGTCCGCTTCGAGACCGACGACGACCTCACCGACGGCGTCTTCGGGATCGCGACGCAGATGATCGAGCCGGGCACCGACGGCTCCCCGGAGCCCGCGGTCGAGGCCGGCGCAACGATGATCTACCGGCCCGAGCCGCCGCCGCCGCCCGCCCCGGAACCCGAGCCGGAACCGGAGCCGGAACTGCCCGCAACCCTGAGCGTGAACGGCAGCGCGCATTCCCTCGAGAAGGAGCGCGTGGTCATAGGACGGTCGAAGGACTGCGACATCCGCCTCGAGGACCCGAACGTCTCGCGCCACCATGCCGAGGTGCGGCGCGAGGGCGCGGCCTACTGGGTCGTCGACCTGGATTCCACGAACGGCGTCGAGCTCAACGGAAGCCGGATCCGCCGCTCGCGGCTCAACGAGGGCGACCGCATCACGATCGGCTCGACCGATCTCGTGTTCGGCCAGACCGCGTGAGCGGGCAACACCGGGCGAGTTAGGAGATGATCGGAGCCACCAGCACCGTGAACGTCGACGAGGCGCTGCTCGCGCTGAAGATCGCGTTCCTCGTCGTCCTCTACCTCTTCATCTGGCGGATCGTCCGGACGGCGAGCAAGGACCTCCGCCTGCCGCAGGAGAGCTTCGTGCTGACGCCCGAGGGCGCGCGCGAGCGGCGCAGCCGGCGCTCGGCCGGAAAGCTCAGGGTGCTGCAGAGCCCGGCGCTGACGCCCGGCCACACGATCGGCATCGACTCCGCCCCGGTCCAGGTCGGCCGCGGCGGCCAGAACGACATCGCCATCGAGCGCGACGAGTTCGCCTCGTCCAACCACGCCCGCTTCACGCCGCAGCGCGACGGGGTGTGGGTCGAGGACGCCGGCTCCACCAACGGCACCTTCGTCAACGGCGAGAAGGTCGAGGAACCGCGCCGGCTGCAGCCTGGCGACGTCGTGCGCGTCGGCGAGACTGACCTGAGGTTCGAGGTATGAGGATCAGCGCGCACGCGGCCGCGACCCACGCCGGGCGCAAGCGCCGGCACAACGAGGACGCGTACGTCGAGCGGCCGCCGCTGTTCGCGATCGCGGACGGGATGGGCGGCGCGCGTGCCGGAGAGGTCGCGTCACGCCTCGCCGCCGCGGCGCTCGAGGACGACGGCGCCGCCGACGGCGCGCCCGAGGAGCGGGTGGTCGAGCTGATCCAGGAGGCCAACCGCCGCGTGTTCGAACGCGCCAACGAGGACGCGTCCGCATCGGGGATGGGCACGACGATGACGGTCGCGCTCGTGGACGACGGCGGCGTGACAATCGGCCACGTCGGCGACTCGCGCGCCTACCGGCTGCGCGACGGAGCCCTCGAGCAGCTCACCGACGACCATTCGCTCGTTGCCGAGCTCGTGCGGAGCGGCCGGCTGACGCCCGAGGAGGCCGACGCGCACCCGCAGCGCTCAGTGATCACGCGCGCGGTCGGCACCGACCCGGACGTCGACGTGGACGCCTTTACCGTCGCCGCCGAGCCGGGCGACGTCTACCTCCTCTGCTCGGACGGGCTGACGGACATGCTCGACGACGGCGGAATCCGCACCGTCCTCGAGGAGCACCCGGACGACCTGCGGGCGACGGCCAAGGGACTCGTGAACGCGGCCAACCGCGTGGGCGGCGACGACAACATCACGGTCGTCTGCTTCGCGATGGGCGAGGACACGCCCGAGGGCGCGACAGCCTCAATGGACGCGATCGACGGTCCGACGGAGGAGAACGCGCTCGACGAGGACACGGTCCACGGGCTCGACGCGCCGACGGCGATCGAGCCGCCCGAGGAGCCGCGCCGTGGTCTCTTCGCCCCGGCGCTGCTCGGCGCGGCCGTGGTGGCGATCGTCGTGCTCGTCTGGCTGGTGCTGCGCTGATGGGAGCCCGCAACCGCGAGCTCTGGAACCTGATCGTCGTCGGCCTGCTGATGAGCGCGGGCTTCGCCAGCGTCTACATCGCCCGCCAGGAGCAGATCTCGTCGACCTCGCTGACGGCGGCCGGCTTCTTCTTCGCCCTCTACCTCGTCGCGCACGTGGTCGCCCGCTACACGGTGCCGTACGCCGACCCGTACCTGCTGCCGCTTGGCGGGCTGCTCACGGCGGTCGGCCTGACGGAGATCTACCGGCTCCACACCGCCGATGCGTTCCGGCAGGGCACCTGGGTGGTCGTCGGGGTCGCGCTCTTCTCGCTGACGCTCATCGCCCTGCGGCGCGACTACCGCCAGCTCGAGTCGTACAAGTACCTCTTCGGCATCGCATCGATCCTGCTGCTGCTGCTCCCGGCGCTGCCCCACTTCGGCGCGACCGTGAACGGCGCCCGCCTGTGGGTGCGCGTCGGCTCGCTGCAGTTCCAGCCGGGCGAGCTTGCCAAGATCTTCCTGATCGTCTTCCTGGCCGGCTACCTGCGCGAGAAGCGCGAGGTGCTGGCCCAGGGACGGATCAAGGACTACGGCCCGCTGCTGGCGATCTGGGGCGCAGCGATGCTCGTCCTCGTCGAGACGCACGACCTCGGCAGCGCGCTGCTCTTCTTCGGGATCTTCCTGGCGATGGTCTACGTGGCCACCGGGCGCGCGCTCGTCGTCCTGATAGGCCTCGTGCTGTTCGTCGGCGGCGCGGCCTTCGTCTACCACTACACCGCGCGCGTGCAGGAGCGCGTCCGGGTCTGGCTCGACCCCTACAAGTACGCGCACGACCAGGGCTACCAGACGCTCCAGGGCCTCTACTCGATCGGGCACGGCGCCTTCGGCGGGACGGGCCTCGGCAAGGGCACGTTCACGACCACGTCGGGCCAGCAGATCATCCCGTACGCAAACACCGACTTCATCTACTCGGCGCTCGCGCAGGAGCTGGGGCTGATCGGCGTCGCCGCGCTCGTACTCGTCTACATGCTGGTCGTGCTGCGTGGCATGCGCGTCGCGCTGCTGGCCGATGACGGGTTCTCGAAGCTGCTCGCGGCCGGGCTCACGTTCGGGTTCGCCCTGCAGACGTTCATCATCGTCGGCGGCGTCCTGCGGATCATCCCGCTGACCGGGATCACGATGCCGTTCGTCTCCTACGGCGGGTCGAGCCTGCTCTCGAACTTCGTGCTCCTCGCCGGGCTGATGCTCGTCTCCAACCGCTCAAACCGCCCATGAACCATCAGATCACCCGCCTCGGCGTCGTCGCCGTCGTCCTGCTCGCGTCGCTCATCGTGATGACGACCTACTGGCAGGCGTGGGCGGCAACGGATCTCGCCGACCGGCAGGACAACGCCCTCGAGACGGTCGCCGCGCTCACCGTCAAGCGCGGGAAGATCTACGCCGGCAACACCGTGGTGGCGACGAACGTGAGGCGGCGCATCGGCGGCCAGACGCTCTATTTCCGCCGCTACCCGACGGGCGGGCTCTTCTCGCAGGTCGTCGGCTACTCGACGCAGGTGCGTTCGCGCGCCGGGCTCGAGCAGTCGGAGAACGACTTCCTCACCGGCGCGAACACCAACCTGTCCACCGTCCTTGACACGACGTTGAACAAGCTGCAGGGCAAAACGGTCACCGGCAACGACATCCATCTCACGCTGCGCCCGGGCGCGCAGCGGGTCGCATACCAGCAGCTCGGCAGCCGCTGCGGCGCGGTGGTGGCGATTGAGCCGTCGACCGGCCGCATCCTGGTCATGGCCTCGACTCCGACGTACAACCCGAACCTGATCGAGAAGAACTTCAACAAGGCCGCCTCGTCCAATGGGGGCTGCGGCGGGCGGCTCGTGAACCGGGCGACGGCCGGCCTCTACGCGCCAGGCTCCACGTTCAAGGTCGTGACGACCACCGCGGCGCTCAACTCGGGCAAGTTCAAGCCGACCTCAACGTTCGACGACCCCGGCTACTGCGAGGAGTACGGCAAGCGCGTCTACAACGCCGAGACGAACTCGCCGTTCGGCACCGTCACGCTCGCCCAGGGCCTCCAGCACTCGATCAACTCGGTGTACTGCAACGTCGGCAAGGCGCTCGGCGCGATCAAGCTGCTCGACGCGGCCAAGGAGTTCGGCTTCTACGGCAAGCCGCCGCTCGACCTGCCGAGCGGCGAGGTCAAGGCGAGCGGCCTCTACAAGAACAACAAGCTCTTCTTCCCCAAGAACGACTTCCAGGTCGACCCGGGCCGGCTGGCGTTCGGCCAGGAGCGCCTCGGCGTCACGCCGCTTCAGATGGCGATGGTCGCGGCGACGGTCGCGAACAAGGGCGTGCTGATGAAGCCGCAGCTGGTCGAGAAGATCACCTCGCCGAGCGGCAAGACCGTCGTGAAGCTCCACCCGGACGCGCTCAACCGCGCCATGACGCCGCCGGTCGCCGAGCAGATCAACCAGATGATGCAGTCGGTCGTCGCGGCGGGCACCGGGACGAACGCGCAGATCCCGGGCGTCAAGGTCGCCGGCAAGACGGGGACGGCGGAAACCGGCGTCGCCGGGCGCAACACGACGTGGTTCATCAGCTTCGCTCCGGCCGACGATCCGAAGGTCGCGGTGGCGGTCGTCGTCGAGAACCAGCCCGGCGTCGGCAACACGTACGCGGCCCCTGTTGCAAAGGCCGTCTTGCAGGCACTCTTGCCGAAGGCGTCGAACTCTCACCCCTAGGTCTATGGCCACCTCGGACACGCTGATCAACACGCTCTTCGACGGGCGCTACCGCATCCTGCGCCGGCTCGGGCGCGGGGGGATGGCGGACGTCTACCTGGCCGAGGACGAGGAGCTCGGCCGCCGGGTCGCGGTCAAGATCCTCAACGACCGCCACGCCGCCGACGAGCAGTTCGTGGAGCGCTTCCGGCGCGAAGCGACGAACGCCGCCGGGCTGTCGCACCCGAACATCGTCTCGATCTACGATCGCGGGGAGGCCGAGGGCACCTACTACATCGCGATGGAGTACCTCGAGGGCTCCACGCTCAAGGACATCGTCGGCAGTCGCGGCCCGCTTCCGGTCGGCGAGGCGATCGGGTTCACGCGCGACGTCCTCGGCGCGCTGAAGGTCGCACACCGGAAGGGCATCGTCCACCGCGACATCAAGCCGCACAACGTCATGTGCGACGCCGACGGCCGCGTGAAGGTCACGGACTTTGGCATCGCGCGCGCCGGGGCCAGCCAGATGACCGAGGCCGGCTCGATCATCGGCACCGCGCAGTACCTGTCGCCCGAGCAGGCGCGCGGCGGCGTCATCGACGCCCGCTCCGACCTCTACTCGGTAGGCGTCGTGCTCTACGAGCTCTTGACCGGCACCGTGCCGTTCAACGGCGACACGACAGTCGAGATCGCAATGAAGCACCTCTCCACCACCCCGGAGCCGCCGTCGGCGCGCCGGCCCGAGCTGCCGCAGGCGCTCGACCAGATCGTGCTGCGCGCGCTCGCCAAGGACCCGGACGAGCGCTACCAGACGGCCGAGGAGATGGATGCGGAGCTCGCGCGGGTGGCCGAGGGCTACCCCGTCAGCCCGGAAACCGCCGAGGCGGCCACACAGGTGCTCGCCGGCGCCGGCGCGATCGACACGGCAGCGACGGCGATCGCGCGCGCACCGACGGCGATCACGCCGCGCCCGCCGGCGCAGCCGCCGGCGGTCATACCGCCGTACCGGCCGCCGAGCCGGGGCTACTACTACGAGGAGCCGCCGCCGCGTCGCCGCGCAATCTGGCCGTGGATCGTCGTCGGCCTCCTCGTCCTTGCCGCCGGCGCCGCCGTATTCCTCGCCTGGGGGAAGATCCAGGACCAGCTGAACAAGAACACGGCAGTCGCCGTGCCATACGTCGTCGGGACCAAGGAGATCCTCGCCGTGCGGAGGCTGCGTGAGGCCGGCCTGACGGTCACGTCCGGAACCGGAGGCAACAGCTCGATCAAGCGCGTCCCGAGCGCGACCGTGCCCGTGGCGATCGTGATCTCGCAGGACCCGCAGGCGGGCGACAAGGTGCCGAAGGGCAAGCTCGTCAGCCTGCAGGTCTCGACCGGCCCACCGGAGGCGGTCGTGCCCGACGTGCGCGGGAAGCAGTTGAGCGACGCGATCGCGGCGCTTGCGGCACGCGGCCTGCACTCTGCGTATATGAACGTGCCGTCGAGCAAGCCGGCATTGACGGTCGTCGCCCAGGATCCCGCGCCGGGCAAGACGGTGCCGGCGAAGACAACGGTGCACATCAATGTCTCGAAGGGGCCGCAGCAGGTTTCGGTACTGAACGTGGTCGGTCAGACGTACGACGCCGCGGCGAGCCAGCTCCAGAGCAGCGGCTTCGCCGTCGCGCGCCAGAACATCGAATCGAACGAGCAGGCCGGCGTCGTGGTGGCGCAGAACCCGCTGGGCGGCGCCGTGGTCTCGCAGGGCGCCACGATCACCCTGTCGGTGTCGAAGGGCCCAACGGCCGTTAACGTGCCGGACGTGACGGGCCTCGACGAGGCTACGGCGACTGCGCAGCTCCAGGACAAGGGGTTCGTCGTCCAGTCACGCAACCGCGTCACGTCGGACTCGACCGAGGACGGGCTCGTCGTCGAGCAGCGCCCCGCCGCGCTCTCCACGGTGAAGCCGGGGTCGACCGTGACGATCTTCGTCGGCCGCTTCCAGGGCACCTCGTCATCAGGTGCCACGAGCACCACGACGACCACGACGCCGACCGTCCCGTGAGCGAGCGCATCCGCGTCGCCATCCTGACCGGGGGCCGATCGAGCGAACACGACATCGCGCTCGCATCGGCCCGCTCGGTCGTCGACTCGCTCGACCCCGACCGCTACGAGGCCGTGCCGATCGAGATCGGCCGCGACGGCCGCTGGGCGCTCGAGCCCGGCTCCCGCGGGGAGCTGACCAACGGCCGCCCGGCCGGACATATTCGCGAGGAGTCACCAAGTCAGGAGCGCGCCGCCGAGACGCTGCCGGTGCCGGTGCGCGAGACGACGCCGGCGATGCTCGGGGAGGTCGACGTCGTCTTCCCCGTGCTGCACGGCCCGTTCGGCGAGGACGGGACGGTGCAGGGGCTGCTCGAGCTGGCCGGCGTGCCGTACGTCGGCGCCGGCGTCACCGCATCGGCCCTCTGCATGGACAAGGACCTGATGAAGGCGGTGCTCCGCGACCGCGGCATCCCGGTGACGCGCAACGTCACGCTGCGCCCGGGCGAGCCGTGGGAGAACCCGTACGGCTTCCCGGTGTTCGTGAAGCCGGCGCGGCTCGGCTCCTCGGTGGGGATCACGAAGGCGACGATGCCGGAGGAGCTGGACGCCGGCATCGAGCTCGCGTTCCGCCACGACGAGAAGGTGCTGGTCGAGGAGTTCGTGGACGGGGTCGAGGTCGAGTGCGGCGTGCTCGGCAACGAGGCGCCGATCGCGTCGCTCCCGGGTGAGATCGTCGCGCACGCCGACTGGTACGACTTCGGCGCCAAGTACGACGAGGGGGGCATGGATCTCGTCATCCCGCCCCGGCTCGACGACGAGGTCGTCGAGCGCATCCAGGAGCTCTCGGTGCGGACGTTCGTCGCCACCGACTGCGAGGGCATGGCGCGCGTCGACTGCTTCGTGCGGCCGGACGGCGAGGTGCTGATCAACGAGCTGAACACCATCCCGGGCTTCACGGCGACGAGCGTCTACGCGAAGCTCTTCGCCGCGTCGGGGATCTCGTACCCGGAGCTGCTCGACCGGCTGATCCAGCTGGCCCTCGACCGCCACCGGCGGCGGGCCAGGCTCGAGTACTAGTCCCGGCAGGACACCCAGGGGTCAGACCCCGGTAGCACCGCTTGTGCAGCAGCGGTGTGCCAAGACTGTGGCTAGCTCCTCGCCGTCACCTCGTTCACGTGCACGACACTGTTCGGGCCGAGGTTGGTGATCCAGACGACGTAGTAGCGATGGCTGCTCCCGTCGAGCGTGAACGATGTCGTGCCTGTGACCGTCTTGCTCGACGAGACCGGCGAGAAGCCTCCCTGCTCCACGTCGCCGGCCTCGATCTCGGCCGTGAAGCCTGGCGTGTCGGTCGTGACCGTCATGGTGCGGATCTTTTTCGGCGATCCCGCGGCGAGCACGACGCCCACGCCCGATTTGGTCAACGCGCCGTGGTACTCCTCGGTCGTCCAGTAGGTCTGCCGGCTCCGGTCGGTCGCAAGCGGCGCCTGGGCGTTGTGCTCGCCGGGCGGTCCCGTGCCTTCCGGGTCGTAGGCGGTGACGCCGGTGAGCGGCACCGCCTTGCCGGCGGACGAGCCGCCGCCGTTGCCGATGCCGGTCGCGTTCGACGCGCCCTTGGTCAGCACGTAGGCGCCGACGGCCGCTGCGGCGACGATGGCGACCGCGAGGAGCGTGATCACCAGCATGCGCAGGGCCCGGCGCGCGCGGCGCGGCTTCTGCCAAGCCACCGGCGGGACGATCATCGTCGCGGCCGCGTCCCCCGCGACCGGGACGACGCCGCGCCGGCACGCCTCCAGCTCGGCGATCAGGTCGCTCATCGACGCGAAACGGTCGCGCGGCTCCTTTGCGAGCGCCCGGCGCACGCAGGCGTCGAGCCGCGGCGGAACCTCCGGCCGCGTCGAGCGGACGCTCGGAACGGGGTCGTGGACGTGCCGCATCGCCACCGCGACCGGCGACTCGGCCTCGTAAGGCACGCGCCCCGTCAGCAGCTCGTAGAGCACGACGCCGAGCGAGTAGATGTCGCTCCCCTCGCCGGCGGGCTCGCCCTTCGCCTGCTCGGGCGCGATGTAGTCGCTCGTGCCCATGATCGTCCCGGTCAGCGTCAGCCCCACGGTGCCGCGCGAGTGGGCGATGCCGAAGTCGGTGACCTTCACGCGCCCCTCCTCGGCGAGCAGGACGTTCTGCGGCTTCACGTCACGATGGACGACGCCGCGCTCGTGCGCCGCCTCGAGCGCCTGGGCGATCTGGATGCCCAGGTCGATCACCATCCCGACGGGCAGCGCGCCCTCCCGGGCGACAAGCTGCTTGAGGTTCTCGCCCTCGACGTACTCGAAGACGATGTACGGCCGCCCGTCGTCCTCGCCGCGGTCGATGACCGTGACGATGTTCGGATGGGCGAGCTGCGCGGCGGAGCGGGCCTCCCGCTGGAAGCGCTCGACCGCCTCCTCGTCGGAGACGTACTGCTCGTGGAGGATCTTCACCGCGACGGGCCGCTCGAGCATCTGGTCGTGCGCGCGGTACACCGACGCCATCCCGCCCGAGCCGACCACCTCCTCGAGCTCAAACCGCCCCGCAATCATCTCCCCGACCACCCCGGGAGCGTAGTTCGCAGCGAATGAAGGCGGTGTGAGCGGCTAGTCGGGCGACTCGCCCGCAAGCTCGTCCATGGGGAGGTGCCCGCCGGTGCCGTGGAGGGCGGCGTCGAGCGCCTCCTCCCACACCTCGAGCGCCTCGTCGAGCTGCGCGTCGGAGATGACGAGCGGAACGAGCACGCGGATGCAGTTGCCGTAGATGCCGGCCTTCAGGAGGAGCAGCCCGCGGGCGGCCGCCGCCTCGACGACGGCGGACGCGAGGTCTGCAGCCGGCTCCCTGGTGTCGCGGTCGTGGACGAGGTCGATCGCCAGCATCGCCCCGAGCCCGCGAACATCGCCGATCGCCGGGAAGCGGCCCTGCCAGCGGAGCATCCGGTCGCGGATCGCCTCGCCGATCTCGGCCGAGCGGGCGACCAGGCCCTCGTCCTCGATCACATCCAGCACGGCGAGCGCGGCAGCCTGCGCGACCGGGTTGCCGACGTAGGTCCCGCCAATCGCCGAGTCGCCGGGCGCGTCCATGATCGCCGCCTTGCCGATCACGCCCGAGAGCGGGAGGCCGGCGGCGATCGACTTCGCCATCGTGATCAGGTCCGGCTCGACGCCGTATTGCTCGATCGCCCACATACGCCCGGTGCGCGCGAAGCCGGTCTGCACCTCGTCGACGACCATCACGATCCCGTGCTCGTCGCAGACGCGCCGCACGCCCTCCATGAACGGGCGCGGCGCAACGAGGAAGCCTGCTTCGCCCTGCACGGGCTCGATCACGATCGCGGCGACGTTCTCAGCCGCGACCTGGGTGACGAGCGCGCGCTCGAGCGCTTCCAGCGCAGTGCGGACATCGGGGCCGCGGTAATCGTGGGCAAACGGGACGCGGTAGACCTCGGGCGCGAACGGCCCGAGCCCGGCCTTGTACGGGTGTGTCTTGGACGTCAGCGAGAGCGAGAGCAGCGTGCGCCCGTGGAAGCCGCCCTCGAAGGCGATGACCGCGGGGCGGCCGGTGTACGAGCGGGCGAACTTGACCGCGTTCTCGACCGCTTCGGTGCCGGCGTTGAAGAACGCCGCCTTGGTCGGGCCGGCGATCGGGATCGTCGCGCAGAGCCGCTCGGCGAGCTGGATGTAGACCTCGTAAGGGACGATCGTGAAATCGGTGTGCGCGAAGCGCGAGAGCTGCTCCTGCGCCGCAGCGACCACGTCGGGATGGGAGTGGCCGACGTTCAGGCAGCCGACGCCGCCGACAAAATCGACGAAGGTGTTGCCGTCCACGTCGGTTATGAGTGCACCACGCCCCTCCTCGATCACGACCGGCAGGTAGATCGAGAGCGGGTCGGCGACGACCTGCTCCTTGCGGGCCAGGATCTCGCGTGAGCGAGGGCCCGGGATGTCGGTTCTGATGTCGATCGCGCGGGTGGCCGCCATGACCTCACGATAACGAAGCGGGCGGCCGGTCTGTATACGTGAATACCCGTCTTGCAACGGCCCGCCGCCGGGTAGCGCAGAATCCCCCGCATGCCGCTGGGGCGCCGATCCGCCGCGGACGACGGGCCGCGGGTGCGGCGGATCCTCGTCGGCACCGACCTGTCGCCGACGGCCGGCCGCGCGGTCGCCTGGGCGGCCGACATGGCCGCCCGCTACGAAGCCGAGCTGCTGCTCGTCCGCGTCGTGGCGGCGGACACACCGGCGGCGCGGGACGAGCTCGAGCGCTACGCCGCCGGCGTCGCACCCGGGGCGACCGCGGTCGTCGCCGTCGGAGAGGACCCGGCCGACGCGATCGTCGAGACGGTCCAGCGCGAGCGCGCCGACGTCGTCGTGGTCGGCAGCGTCGGCATGCGCGGCCGTAGGACGTTCCTGCTCGGCAATGTCCCGAACCGGGTCTCGCACACTGCGGGCTGCACCGTGGTGATCGTCAACACGGCGGACAGCGCGTGACGACCGAGGAGGCGCGTCCCGACGAGCTGCCCGCCGGCCTGCTCGGGCGAGCGACGCGCATCGGCGTGGTCATGGCCCGCCATGGCCTGCGCGAGCGGCGCGGCGACGAGTCGGATGCGATCCGCGCGCGTCACCTGCGCGAGGCGCTCGAGGAGCTCGGCCCGACATTCGCGAAGCTGGGCCAGGTTCTGTCCACACGGCCCGACCTGCTGCCGCCCGAGTACGTCGAGGAGCTGTCGGCGCTTCAGGATCGTGTCCCGCCGCTCGCCGAGCACGAGGTCGTCGAGGTCATGGAGGAGGAGCTCGGCGTCCCGTGGGAGGACGTCTTCACGACCATCGACCCGCAGCCGATCGCCGCCGGGACGATCGGCCAGGTGCACCGCGCGCAGCTCGAGGGCGGCGAGCGCGTCGTCGTGAAGGTGCAGCGGCCGACCGCACAGGACGAGATCCTGCGCGACGTCGCGCTGCTCGAGCTCTTCGCCGAGCAGGTGGCCGAGCGGGACGTGTTCCGGACCGTCGTCGACATCCCCGCCGTCGTGGAGCACCTGTCCAGCTCGCTCCGCCGGGAGCTCGACTTCTGCATCGAGGCGCGCAACATCGAGCGGCTGCGCGAGGTGCTCCGGCCCTATTCGCGGCTCGACGTGCCGCGCGTCTACGACGCGTACACGTCGTCGCGGCTGCTCGTCATGGAGGAGATTCAGGGCGTCCCTCTGCGCGAGGCCCCGCCGGGCCGCGAGCGCGAGGAGGCCGCCCGCCAGCTGATCGAGGCCTACTACCACCAGATCCTCACCGACGGCTTCTTCCACGCCGACCCGCACCCCGGGAACCTGCTCTGGTGGCAGGAGCGCATCTATTTCCTCGACCTCGGCATGGTGGGCGAGGTGCCGCCGGAGGTGCGCGAGCTGGTCCTGCTGCTTCTGCTCGCGTTCTGGCAGGAGGACGTGCCGTTCCTCGCCGACGTCGTGCTGATGCTCGGCGGCGCGACGACGACGCCGGACGACCCGGAGGCGTTCGAGCGCGAGCTCGGCGACCTGCTCGGCACCTACCGGCACACCGCGCTTGCCGACATCCAGCTCGGCCCCGTGATCCAACAGGTCACGGAGATCTCGGCGCGTCACGGCGTGCGCCTGCCGGCGTCGATGGCGCTCACCGGGAAGGCGCTTGCGCAGATGCAGCTCGCCGCCTCCGAGCTCGACCCGACGCTCGACCCGCTGTCGGTCGTCGACTCGTTCCTGCGCCGGCAGCTGACGACGCAGGTGCGCGGTCTGGCCGACCCGAAGCGCCTGTACTACGACGCGCAGAAGCTCCGCGCCCGCGCGTCCCGGCTCGTCGAGGGCGTCGAGCGGGTCGTCGGTGCGCGGCCGGGCGAGCGGCTCACGGTGAGCTTCCGCGGGCCCGAGCTGGAGCGGACGATCCAGCGCGCCGCCCGGCAGGTCGCGCTTGCCTTCGTGGCCGCCGGCACGTGGACCGCCACGGGCGCAACGGCGGCCAGCGACCAGATCGGCGGGTGGGCGCCGCTGCTCCTCGGCATCTTCGCGGCCCTCGTGACGGCGTTGCTCTTCTTAGATCTCTGGCGCTGGCGACGTTAGTTACCGCGAAAAATCCGGCTCGCTGCGCTTAGCCATGACGATTTTTCGCGGAGAAGATCTCACGCGACTTCGCGCGACGTGGCTGCGCGGGGGGAACCCCCGCTCCGCCGAACGCCTACTGCGATGGCGGTCGCCCGAGGGCCTTTCGTAGCCGGCGGCCCACGACAACCGCGACGAGCCACATCAGCGCGCGAAGAATCGTCCGCTCCACGCGGCCGAGCGTCTTCGGAGGCGGCTTCTTCGGGGGCACGGCTGGCGGTTATCGTGACTGATTCTTGAGTCAATCGCTCCCAACCGGCACCGTCACGTTCGTCTTCACGGACATCGAGGGCTCGACGCGGCTGCTGCACGAGCTCGGCCCCGCCTACCACGAGGCGCTCGCGCAGCACCACCGCGTGCTGCGCGAGGCGATCAGCGGCGCGGGCGGCCGCGAGATCTCGACACACGGTGACGCCTTCTTCGCGGTCTTCAGCGAGGCCGACCGGGCGGTGGCGGCAGCGACCGCGGCCCAGCAGCAGCTCGCCGCGCAGACGTGGCCACGCGGCCGCGAGCTGCGCGTGCGGATGGGCATCCACACGGGCGCCGGCGTGGTCGGCGCAGACGACTACGTCGGCATCGACGTCCACGCCGCCGCGCGCGTCTGCTCGGCCGGCCACGGTGGCCAGGTGCTGATCACCCGCGCGACGCGCGACGCGATCGTCGCCGAGACGCCGCTCCTCGAGCTCGGCCACCACGTGCTCAAGGACCTCGAGGAGCCAATCGAGCTCTTCCAGCTCGCCGTCGACGGCCTCCCGCAGGAGTTCCCGCCGCTGAAGACGCTTACGAACACGAACCTGCCCGAGCCGCCGACGCCGATCGTCGGCCGCACGCGGGAGGTGCACTACGTGCGCGAGCTGCTCCTGCGCGCCGACACGCGGCTCGTGACGCTCACAGGCCCCGGCGGCAGCGGCAAGACGCGCCTCGCGCTCGAGGTCGGCCGCGAGCTGGTGGAGAAGTTCCCGAACGGTGTCACGTTCGTCGCGCTCGGCGGCATCAACGACGCCTCGCTCGTCGTGCCCTCGGTCGGCGAGGCGCTCGGCGTCGAGGCGTCGAGCAGCCGGTCGCTGGAGGAGGTGCTGCACGACCACCTCCGCGAGCGCCGCCTGCTGCTGATCCTCGACAACTTCGAGCACGTGCTCGGCGCGGCGCCGCACCTGGCGCGCACGCTCGCGGATGCGCCCGGCGTCACCGTGCTCGTCACGAGCCGTGAGCGGCTGCACCTCTCGAACGAGCGCGAGCTGACCGTGCCGCCGCTGAGCCCGACCGACGCGGTCGCGCTCTTCACGGCGCGCGCGAAGGCGGCGCTGCCGACCTTCGAGGACAACGAGCTCGACCGCGAGGCGATCGAGCAGATCTGCCGGCGGCTCGACGGGCTCCCGCTGGCGATCGAGCTCGCGGCCGCACGCGTGAAGCTGCTCTCGCCGCGGGCGCTCCAGGGCCGGCTCGGACGGCGGCTGCAGCTGCTGACCGGCGGCGCCCGCGACCTGCCCGAGCGCCAGCAGACCCTGCGGGCGACGATCGACTGGAGCTACGAGCTGCTCGAGGCGAGCGAGCAGCGGCTGCTCGCCCGACTCGCCGTGTTCGCGAACGGGTGCACCCTCGAGGCCGCGGAGGAGGTCTGCGAGGCGTCGCTCGACGACCTCGCATCGCTCGTCGACAAGAGCCTCCTCGGCCGGGACGACCACGGCGACGAGCTCCGCTTCCTCCTGCTCGAGACGATCCGCGAGTACGCGTTCGAGCGGCTGCGCGAGCTCGGCGAGGTCGACGAGGTGCGGCGGCGCCATGCGCAGCACTACCTCGCCTTCGCCGAGCTGGCGCGCGACGAGCTGCGCGGCGCGGGCCAGGCCAGGTGGTTGGCCTCGCTCGACCAGGAGCACCCGAACCTGCGCGCCGCGGCGGAGTACGTGCGCCGGGCCGGCGACAAGGAAGGCGAGCTGCGCTTCGTCTCGGCGCTGTGGTTCTTCTGGATCGTCCACGGCCACCTGACCGAGGCCACGGCGACCGTCGACCGTGCGCTCGAAGGAAGCACGACGCAGCCCATCGCGCTGCGCGCGGACGCACTGAAGGCCGGCGCTGCGCTCGCGCACCGGATGGGCGACACACGGCGGGCCAAGCTGTACGCGAAGGAGAGCATCGACCTCTACCGCGAGCTTGGCGACCTGGGCGGCGAGGCGAGCGCGCTGACGACGCTCGGCGGCGTCGCGCTGGTGGAGGGCGACGGCACGCGCGCCCGGCAGCTTTACGAGCAGGCGCTCGCGCTGGCGCGCTCGCTCGACGACCCCTTCCGGCTCGCAAGCGCGCTCGGGAACCTCGGCTACCTGCTGCTGATGGAGGGCGACAACGACCGCGCGGGCCAGCTGTTCGAGGAAGGGCTGATGGTCTTCCGCCGCCTGTCGAGCGAGGAGGGCGTTGCGCGTTCGGTCCTGAACCTCGCCTTCGTCGCGTGGCAGCGGTCGGCGTTCAAGGAGTCGGAGGCGCTGATGAAGGAGGCGCTCCGGCGCTTCGGCAGCATCGGCTCGCGCGAGGGCATCGCCTACTGCCTCGAGGGACTGGCCGCGGTAGCCGTGGCCCAGTCGGACCACCTCCGCGCGGCACGCCTGCTCGGCGCGTCTGCCGCCGTATTCGAGAGCCTGGAGCTCAACCTCGACCCCTTCGAGCTCGCGCTGCACGGCTGGACGATCAACGAGGCGCGCGGGCAGCTCCGCAACGAGTACGAGGCGGAGCATGCCGCGGGGCGGGCGCTGTCCGTCGAGCGCGCGGCCGAGTATGCGCTTGCCGACAACGTCGTGCTCGCCGGTGCCTGAGCTCCGCGAGGCCGACGCCGCCGCCGACCCGTTCCTCCAGTTCGACCGCTGGTTCGCAGAGGCGGGCGAGGCCGTCCCGGTCCCCGAGGCGATGGTGCTTGCAACGGCGGCACCCGACGGCGCGCCGTCGGCGCGCATGGTGCTGCTCAAGGACGCCGGCGAGGATGGGTTCGTGTTCTTCACGAACTACGACAGCCGCAAGGGGCGCGAGCTCGCGGCGAACCCGCGGGCGGCGCTGCTCTTCCACTGGCAGCCGCTCGGGCGGCAGGTGCGAGTTGAGGGGCCGGTGGAGCGGCTCGACGAGGCGGCCTCGGACGCCTACTTCGCGACGCGGCCGCTCGGTGCCCGCATCGGCGCGTGGGTGTCCGCGCAGAGCGAGGTGATCGGTTCGCGGGGCGAGCTGGAGGCGGCGGTAGAGACGATGCGGCAGCACATGGGCGCCGAGCTGGAGCGGCCGCCGCACTGGGGCGGCTTCCGCCTCCGGCCGGAGGTCTTCGAGTTCTGGCAGCACCACGACAACCGTCTGCACGACCGGCTGCGGTACCGGCGCCGTCCAGACGGGTGGGTTCGGGAGCGGCTGGCTCCGTAGGGGCTGTCCCAAGTGCCTGCGCGCGGAGACGCTCGAGCGAACCGAGCCGCGGCCAATCACTGGGGACAGCCCCCTTCGGGGACAGCCCCGGCCAGCCCCTATGATCGCGCCGTGGTTCTTGCCGACCGCACGATCCGGCGGCTGCTCGACGAGGGGCGGATCGGCATCGACCCGTACGACGAGTCGCTGCTCCAGCCGTCCTCGGTGGACGTGCGCGTCGACCGCTACTTCCGGGTCTTCCACAACAACCGCTACCCGTACATCGACGTCCGCGAGCCGCAGGAGGAGCTGACCGAGCTCGTCGAGGTCGAGGACGACCGGCCGTTCGTGCTGCACCCCGGCGAGTTCGTGCTCGGGTCGACGCTCGAGCGGGTCACGCTCCCGGACGATCTGGTCGCTCGATTAGAAGGAAAAAGTTCATTAGGGAGGCTCGGCCTGCTGATCCACTCCACGGCCGGGTTCATCGACCCGGGCTGGGACGGGCACGTCACGCTCGAGCTCTCGAACGTCGCCAACCTCCCGATCACGATCTACTACACGATGAAGATCGGGCAGCTGTCATTCGTGCAGCTGACCGAGCCGGCCGAGACGCCATACGGGGCCGACAAGCTCGGCTCCAAGTACCAGGGGCAGCGCGGGCCGACACCGTCGCGCTACTGGCAGAACTTCGAGCAGGCCCCCATCAGGTGAACATCCTCGTCACCGGCGGCACCGGCTTCGTCGGGCCGCGGGTCGTGCACGCCCTCCGCTCGCGCGACCTGCCGGTGCGCGCGCTGGCGCGGAAGCCGGAGCACGAGAGCAAGCTGCGCTCCTGGAACGTCGAGCTCGTCCAGGGCGACATGACCGATCCCGAGAGCCTGAAGCGGGCCGTCAACGGCGTCGACACCGTCGTCCACCTCGTCGCGATCCGCCAGGGCACGACCGAGCAGTTCCGCCGGATCATGATCGAGGGCACGCAGGGCCTGCTGGATGCCGCGAAGGCGGCGGGGGTGAAGCGGTTCGTCCTCATGAGCGCCCTCGGCACGACCGAGGAGACGAAGGACGTCGTCCCGTACTACGGGGCCAAGTGGGCCGAGGAGCAGGACGTCAAGGCGTCCGGCATCCCGTACGTGATCTTCCGGCCCAGCTTCATCTTCGCCGAGGGCGGCGGCATTCTGAAGACGTTCGCGAAGCTCGCGAAGATCGGGCCGGTGACCGCCGTGACCGGCAAGGGGACGCAGCTCATCCAGCCGATCTGGATCGACGACCTGGCGCAGTTCTTCGCCGAGGCGGCCACGCGCGACGACGTCCTCAACCAGACCTGGGAGCTGGGCGGCCCCGACCGCGTGGACTGGAACGAGTTCTGGACTCGGCTGCGCCGGACGCTCGGCATCAAGCGGCGACCGACCGTACACATGCCGATGTGGTTCATGCGCGCGAACGCGGTCGTCACCGAGCGGCTGCCCGGAAACATCCCGCTGACGCGCGACCTGTTGAAGATGCTCGAGGCCGGCGACAACGTCACGGCTGACAATTCCGCCGCCGAAACGTTCGGCGTGAAGCTGATGCCGCTGGACGAGCAGCTCCGCCGCGGCACCGCCTAGACACCCGCTTCGACGCGAGCTACGGCGAGTCGGCCGAGTTCATGTACTCGTCCGAGGTCGCCGAGCACATTCGCGCCTGAGAAAAGAACGGGGGCCGCTCGCGCGGCCCCCGGTTCCGGTTACCAGCGGTGTATTGGTAAGGACGCCTGCCGGCCGTCGCTAGACGGCGGCGCTTAAAGCGTGTCCCCCACGCTGGCTAGACGATTCCCCGTAGGTCTCGGGGACAGCGTCCCTACCCGCTGGTACCTCCACTGCCCGTACTCGAATCTGTCACGTCCGGACCACCTCCTTTCCGCGGTTAATCAGAGTGTAGCCAGGACGCAAGGACGACTGAAAGCTCGAGACCACGATCCAGCGGGACGGTCACGCTCTCGAGGTTCGGGTCGGCCTGCCGGGCGGCCGAGTACGACGCCAGCGGGTCCGGGTGCGAGATGACGTTGTCCGCGACGACCAGGGCGCCCGGCTCGAGCGCCGGCCGCGACGCCGCGAACAGCCGCTCGTAGTCGTCCTTCTCGGCGTCGAGGAAGACGACATCTGCCGGGCGGGGCAGCGCCTGGAACGCATCGCCCTCGACGAGCTCCGCCTCGACGCCGGCGTCGGCGACGTTCCGCCGCCACGCCTCGCACTTCACGGGATCGGCCTCGAGCGAGGTGACCCGGCTACCCGACAGCCGCGCGGCCGCCGCGAGCCAGATCGTCGAATAGCCGCGCGAGCCGCCGATCTCGAGCACGCGGCATCCGGGCCGCGACGCTATCAGTGCGAACAGGAACCGCCCGGTCGTGGCCGCGACCTGGCGGGAGCGCTGCGAGGAAGGCAGCCCGCGGGCGCGCTCGTCGGCGTCCTCGGCCTCGAGCCGGGCGAGCACCATGCGGACGCGCTCGTCGAGCATCAGTCGACCTCGATGTCGACCTTGATCATCCCGCTCTCGTCGACGCGTACCGGGAACGTCTGAACGGGCGCGTATGCAGGCGGGTTCAGGACGCGACCCGTCTTGATCTCGAACTTCGAGCCGTGGCGTGGGCAGATTACCGTGCAGTCCTCGAGGTCGACCGGCCCCTCGCAGAGTGGGCCATCGTCGTGCGAGCAGCGGTCCTCGATGGCGTAGAGCTCGCCGTCGAGGTTGTAGACACAGGCGCCGTCATAGCCGGCGTGGACGATGCGGTGCGCGCCGGGCGGGAGCTCGTCGAGCGGGCAGACGTCGACCTCCAACTACGTGAGCGTCAGGTCGGCCGCGCTCGTCCACTCCTCCGGGAGCGGCGTGCCCTTCGCCTTGTGCAGCGCGAGCTTCAGGACGCCGAGCCCGAGGATGGCGCACTTGAGGCGCACGGGCGTCAGCGGGATGCCGACCTCCTCGAGCAGCTCCTCCTTCGGCATCGCGGCCACCTCGGAGGCCTTCCGGCCCTTGACCATCTCCATCAGCATCGAGGTCGACGCCTGGCTGATCGCACAGCCGCGGCCCTCGAAGCGGATGTCGCGGATGGTGTCGCCGTCCTCGTCGAAGGCGACCTCGACCGAGACCTCGTCGCCGCAGAGCGGGTTCATGCCCTCGGCCGCGACGTCGGCGTGCTCGAGGTGCCCGTGCTGCCGCGGGTTCTTGTAGTGGTCCAGGATCAGCTCCCGGTACATCTGCTCGAACTCGCTCACCAATCGAGCTTAGCGCCCGTCTAGCATCGTCCGATGAGCTGGGACGAGGGCTTCGCGGTCGCCTACGACGACTGGGCGGCGCACATGACGGAGGACGTCCCCTTCTACGTCGCGCTCGCGCGCGCGGCGGAAGGGCCGCTCGTGGAGCTCGCGGTCGGCAACGGCCGGGTCGCGATCCCGGTCGCGCGGGCGACGGAGCGAACCGTGATCGGCATCGACACGTCCCCTGCGATGCTGGCGCTCGCGCGCGAGGCCGCCAACGAGGCGGGCGTGATGCTCGATCTCCACGAGGGCGACATGCGCGAGCTCCGCCTGGAGGAGCCGGCCGGTCTCGTCTACTGCCCGTTCCGCGCGCTCCTCCACCTGCCGACCTGGTCCGACCGGAGACAGACGTTCGAGCGCGTGGCCGCATCGCTCCGGCCCGGCGGTCGCTTCGCCTGGAACGCATTCGCGTTCGACCATCACATCGCGGCGCGGCTCGACGGCGCGCACCAGGACGAGCCGGTGCCCCACTCGCTCCGCTACGACGTCCCCGACAACCGCATCGATATCGATCTCGACGGCGGCGGCCGCAGCTCGCTGTGGTGGGCGACCAAGAACGAGTGGCTCGGGCTGATCGACGTGGCCGGCCTCCAGCTCGAGTCGCTGCACGGCGGCTTCGCGGGCGAGCCGCTGACGGGCGACAGCCGCGAGTACGTCTTCGTGGCGCGACGGCGCTAGCCGAAAACGGTGCGGGCCTTGTGGAGCCCCTCCACCAGCCGGTCGATCTCCTCCGGCACCGTGTAGAGGTAGAAGCTCGCCCGGTTCGTCGCGGCGACGCCCAACCGGCCCATCAGCGGCTGGCAGCAGTGGTGGCCGGCGCGGATGGCCACGCCGCCCATGTCCAGGATCTGGGCGACGTCGTGGGGATGGATCCCGTCGAGGTTGAACGACACGATCCCCGCCCGCTTCTCGGCGGGCGGGCCGTAGAGCGTGATCCCGGGCACATCGACGAGCCGCTCGAGCGCGTAGGCGGTCAGCTCATGCTCCCAGGCCTCGATCGCCTCGAGGCCGGCGGCCTCCAGGTAGTCGACGGCCGCACCGAACCCGACCGCCTCGGCGATCGGCTGCGTCCCCGCCTCGAACTTGGCCGGGACGTCGCCCCAGGTGGTGTTCTCGAACGTGACCTTGCGGATCATGTGGCCGCCGAGGTTGAACGGCTCCATCGCCTCGAGCAGCTCCAGCCGCCCCCAGAGTGCGCCGACGCTCGTCGGCCCGCACATCTTGTGGGCGGAGAAGGCGAGGAAGTCGGCGTCGAGCGCCTGCACGTCGATGCGCCGGTGCGGCGCCGCCTGGGCCGCGTCGACCACGACGATCGCGCCCTGGCCGTGCGCCCACGCCGCCACGCGCTCGACCGGGTTCACGGTGCCGAGCGAGTTGGAGACGAGGTTCATCGCGACGACCTTGATGTTCCCGGCCGCGGGCAGCTCGTCGAGCGCGTCCAGGTCGAGCTCGCCGGCGTCGTCGACCGGGATCATCCGCATCGTCGCGCCCGTGCGCTTCGCGATGTACTGCCAGGGCACGAAGTTGGAGTGGTGCTCGAGCTCGGTGACGACGACCACGTCGCCGGGGCCGAGGTTCGACAGGCCCCACGCGTACGCGACGAGGTTGAGGCTCTCGGTCGCGTTGCGCGTGAAGATGATCTCGCGCGGGCTCCGCGCGTTGATGAAGGCGGCCAGCTTCTGGCGAGCGCCCTCGTAGCCGGCCGTCGCGCGCTCCGAGAGCGCGTAGACGCCGCGGTGCACGTTGCCGTAGGACGTCTCGTAGAAATCGCGGATCGCGTCGAGGACCTGGCGCGGCTTGTGCGAGCTGACCGCAGAGTCGAGATACGCGAGCGGCTTGCCGTGAATCTCCTGCTCGAAGATCGGGAAGTCGGCGCGGAGCGCCCGCGCATCGAGCTTCTTCGGGGTCGTCACGGCCACCCCGGCATCGTACTCCCGGGCCTGCGGCGCAGGCCGTGCGCGTACGGGCGCTAGCTCGCGGTGCTCGCGGGGGCGACCGACCGGCACGCGTCGACGAGGCCGTACCAGTCGACCTTGTCCACGACCGTCATGCCGATCCCCGCAGACTCGCGCTCGACCTCGTCGTCCACGAAGGCCGAGAAGAGCACGAGCCGCCCCTCGAACCCGTCCGCGACCAGGCGTTGCGCAACGTCGAGCCCCGACATCTCCGGCATGCGGAGATCCAGCACGACAAGGTCGTAGCGGCCCGCGGCGGCGCGTAGCAGCGCCTCGCGGCCGTCGGCGGCCTCGTCAACGTCCCACCCCTCGGTCGACAGGACGATGCCGAGCATGCTGCGGATGTCGTCCTCGTCGTCCACGACGAGCACACGGCCAAGTGCAGATTCTGTCGTCATCGCTCCTCCTTCCATCGGCCGCCACGGTCCGACCTTGAGCCCCATGTTCCCTGGCGGGGCGGCTCCCGAACTCCCCCATCCGAGGGAATCGGAAAGAACCGGGTGCCTGCGGGACACGAATGACCCCCATGCACCTCAACCTGGAAGGAGCCTTAATGCGGTATCGCACTGCAATCATCGCCGTCCTGGCAGCCGCCGTCTGGGCCGTCGCCGCGAGCGCGGCAATGAGCCCGGTTGTGTCGGCCAAGATGACCGGCGGGGCGGAGAGCCCCAAGGGCCCGGCCGGCGGGTCCGGCCTCGCCGATCATCCACCTGAACGCGGCGAAGGGCACCGTCTGCTGGCAGTTCAAGAACCTGAAGGGCGTCACGAGCCCGAACGCCTCGCACATCCACAAGGGCGGCAAGGGCGTCTCCGGGCCGGTGTTCATCGCGCTCGGCGGCAAGTTCGCACTGAAGGGCTGCACGACCGCGTCGAAGAGCGCGATCACCGCGGTCGAGTCGAAGCCCGGCGCGTACTACGTGAACGTGCACAACGCGAAGTACCCGAACGGCGCAGTCCGCGGCCAGCTGGTCACGGGCGCAGCCGGCTAGGAGCGCATGAGAGGGGCGGCTTCGGCCGCCCCAGGGGTCTTCGGCGGGATACCGCTCGTCCGGCGTGGTGCGATGCTCGTTCCGAGGCTAGGACGCAGGGAGCGTTCGTATGCTTGCCATACGGGCGCGACCGAGGACGACGCCTCGGGACGAGCAGCGTGCCGCGACGGACACAGCTGTATTCCGCCGGAGACCCCTTAACTGAAGGTGAAGGCGTAGCCGGAGATGCCCTGCGAGAAGCGCAGCTCGAGCAGCCCGGTGCGCAGCCTGGGGAAGCTCGCGAGCGTGTAGAGCCGCGGCTCGCCCCGGATCGCCACCGTGCGCAGTGGCTTCCCGTCGACGACGACCTGCACACTGCCGCGGCCGCCGAGCACGAGGTGGATCTTCTGGGCGGCGAAGCGGAGCCGCAGCCGCGCGAACGGCCCGGAGACGATCCGCTGCTCGAGCACCTTCCAGCTGCCCGAGTACGCGAGGTCGTCCTGGGCCAGCTGCGCGGGGAACTTGTACAGCGCGTAGCGATCGAAGGTGACGCGGCCCGGGAAGCGCTCGAGCCGCCCGTAGCCGAGGTACGACTCGGGCGTCATGTAGTGCTGCGGCGTCGTGTCGGCGACGTCGGTCGCCGGCTGCGTCGCGTCGCCGAGGTACTGCCGGATGAGGCTCTCGGTCTGCGAGTACTCGCCCTCGCCGAAGTGGGTGTGCCGGACGCGGCCGGAGCGGTCGATCAGGTACTCGGCCGGCCAGTACTCGTTGTGGTACGCCGTCCAGGTCCCATACTTGTTGTCGAGCGCGACCGGGTAGCGGACGCCAAGGTTCTTGACGGCCGTGCGCACGTTCGACGGGACGTGCTCGAACGCGAACTCGGGCGTGTGCACTCCGACGATGATGAGCCCGTCCTTGCGATAGCGGGCGTCCCACGCCTTCAGGTGCGGGAGCGTGCGTAGGCAGTTGATGCACGAGTACGTCCAGAAGTCGACGAGCACGACCTTGCCGCGCAGCTGCTGGAGCGTCAGCGGCTTGCCACCGGGCGTGTTGATCCAGTCGGAGATGCCTGTGAAGCTCGGCGCGAGCGGGCCCTGGTTGCCCTTGGCCGCGGCGAGCGCCTCGCCGCCGCCGCGCAGGCCGTGCAGCTCACGCTTCGCGATCGAGCTGTTCTCGACATGGTTCTGGAAGGCCTGTGTGTAGCCGGGCAGCGACGTCGTGAAGCGCTGGTCCCAGCCCTCCGTGATCGCGAGCGCCGTGACGGCGAGGACGATTCCGGCAGCGACGCGCACGCGCGGCGCCTCACGCTTCAGGAAGCCGACGCCGGCGGTCAGCTTCTGAGACCCGAAGAGGATGGCGAGCATCGGCAGCGCGGCGCCGAGCGCGTATGCGAGGGTCAGGAACACCACGCGCACGCCGACGTTGCCCGTGGCCGCGAGCGACGCGACGGCCGCGAACACGGGGCCGGCGCACGGGACGAAGACGAGGCCGAGGCTCGCCCCGAGCACGAAGCCGTTGCCCTCCGTGTTCACCCGGCGGCGGGTGAGCCGGTAGAACGGCCGCTCGACGAGGCGTGCCACCGGCGGGAAGATCAGCGTCGCCGCGAGGAGGAAGAGCAGCCCGATCGCGAGGTTCCGCAGGAAGTCCTCCGGCAGGCCGAGCGCGTCGAGCAGCGCGGTGCCCGCGAGCGTGAAGATCGTGAAGCTGGCGACGAGGCCGCCGACGATCGCGAGCGGCCGCCGCTTGCTCGTCCCGGTCGCGCCGCCGACGAGCAGGATCGGCAAAACGGGGAGCACGCACGGCGACAGCGCCGTGACGATCCCGGCGAGGAACGCGATTCCGAGCAAGATCACCATGTCACGACCCTGCTCAAGCGTACTTCGGAGGTGTTACCGGAGGCTTAATTTCCAGTCGCTACGGTGCCGCGATGCGTGTGGTTTTCGCAGCGCTCGCCGTGCTGCTGCTCGCAGGCGCCTCCGGCGCGGCGACCAGGAAGCAGGGCGGCGACTGGACGCGGTTCGGCTACGACGCGCAGCGCTCGTCGAGCGGCCCGGCCGCCACGGGGATCACGGCCGCGAACGTGCGCCGGCTTGTCCGCCGGCGCGTCGTGCTCGACGGCACCGTCGACTCCTCGCCGATCTATCTGCGCGGCGTCACCGTCGCCGGCCAGGCGCACGACACCTTCTTCGTCACGACCACCTACGGCAAGACGGAGGCGATCGACGCGACGAGCGGACGCGTGCTCTGGCGCTTCACACCGCCGGGGTACTCGTCCTGGGCCGGCTCGGCGCGGATCACGAACGCGACGCCGCTCGCCGACCCGAGCCGGAAGTTCGTCTACGCGGTCTCGCCCGACGGGAGGATCCACAAGCTGTCCGTCGCGAACGGCCGCGAGGCGTCGGGCTGGCCGGTCACGATCACGCTCGACCCGACGCACGAGAAGATCGCGCCGCCGCTCAACTACTCGCGTGGGCTGGTCCTGGCCGCGACCGGCGGGTATATCGGCGACGCGCCGCCGTACCAGGGGCACGTCGTCTCGATCGACGCCGCGACCGGCCGCATCCGCCACGTCTGGAACTCGCTCTGCTCCAACCGCTCCGGGCTGATCACGCCCTCGAGCTGCACCGAGAGCGACTCGGCGATCTGGGGCCGCGGGGGTGTCGTGGTCGTGCCGGGCACGGGCAACCTGCTCGTCGCGACCGGTAACGCGAAGTTCGACGGCCGCACGAACTGGGGCGACAGCGCGCTGATGCTGTCGCCGGACGCGTCGCGTCTGCTCCAGAACTGGACGCCGACCGACCAGGCGACCCTCAACGCGACCGACGGCGACCTCGGCACGACCGTGCCGGCCGTGCTCAACGCCCGGCTGGCGGTGCAGGGCGGCAAGGACGGGAAGCTGCGGCTGCTCTCACTCGCACGCATGAACGGGCAGGGCGGGCACAGCGCGAAGACGGGCGGCGAGCTGCAGACGCTGCCGCTGCGCGCCGGGCTGTTCACAGCGCCTGCCGTGTGGCAAGGGTGGGTCTTCTGCGGCACGTTCTCGGGCACGCAGGCGTTCCGCCTGGTCGGCAGCCGACTGCGGCAGGCGTGGTCGAACGGCACGCCGGGCACGAGCCCGGTCGTCGCCGGCGGCCTGCTCTACGTCTACGACCCGGACGGCGGGCTGAACGTCTATCGACCGACGACTGGCGCGCGCGTCGCGCAGCTGACGGCCGGGAGCGGACACTGGAACAGCCCGATCGTGACCGACGGCCGTATCGCGCTCCCCGAGGGGAACGCGAACGACCACGCACAGACAGGGGTGCTGGACATCTATCAGGCGCGCTGAAGGCGAGAGCGACCCCATGCCCCACCGCTGAAATACTCGGCGGATGAAACGGCTCGACGGCAAGGTCGCGATCATCACGGGCGCTGGTAGCGGTATCGGCGAGGCGACGGCGCGGCTGATGACGCGCGAGGGCGCGTCGGTCGTCGTCGCCGATCTCAACCGAACGGAGGCCGGAGAAACATGCGATCAGCCGGAGACACCCCAAACTGGGCCGGCGTTCCGCAATGACGCCAGATCGCCGTGCCAGAATCCGCGCGGTGAAGCTCCCGAAGCTGCGCAGCTTGGGCGCGACCATCAGCGGGCCAGGCTAGGTTCGCAGTGACAGAACGACCGCGCCATCCGCTCCCGCGACTACCTCGCGCAGCGCTTGTGCCGCCTGATCGAGCGGACGGACGGACGCGATCGGCACGCTAAGGGTGCCGTGGGCCAGCGGCTCCGCGAGGGCCGAAAGCTGCCGACCATCAGGCCGGACGTAGACGTCAGCTACGGCGACGCCCCGTTCCTCCCGCGGCGGGTCGCCCGTGATAGTGGCGAGGCGGCCGCCGTCAGCAACCGCCTTCAACGTGGTGGCCGCCTGCCCGGGGGCAGCGTTGACGGCCTTCGGCGCGCCGCCGCCGGTGACCTCGCGGACGAGCGCAGGCCAGTCGCCGTGATAGTCGAGCACCTCCGACGCGCCGTAGTCGCGGATGCGCCCGGCCTTCTTCGCGCTCGCGGTCGCGATCACGCGGGCGCCCCGAGCCGCGGCGAGCTGAACGAGCAGGCCACCCGTAACTCCGCCGGCTCCGTTGACGACGACCCAGCCGCCGCTCTCGATCCCGAGAGACTCGTCGAGTGCCTGAGCCGCAGTGAGCGCCGGAATGGGAAAGGCTCCGCCGGCTTCCCATGACGCCTCTGGCGGCCGGACCGCGACGGTCGCCGCCGGCGCGAGCACCCTCCCCGCCCACGTCCCGTGACGCCGGAGCGGCAGCGGATGTGTCATCACCTCGTCGCCCTCGCGCAGCTCGGCCACGCCGGAGCCGACCGCTGCGACCGTCCCGGCCGCCTCCGTCCCGAGCGCCATTGGAGCCGGGCCGCCGATCTGCCAGCTGCCGATCCTGACAAGCTCGTCCCAGCTGCCGATGCCGGCGGCAACGACGTCGATGAGAACCTCGCCTGCGGCAGGCGTCGCAAGCTCGTCCACCTCGAAGATCTCGACGGGCTCGCCGAGTGCTGTGATCCCGGCCGCTCGCATACTGTTCGGCGCACGTTACTGCCGTCGGTGATGCGGCGCGGGCCGCTTTGGCACCTCGCCAGAGGAGTGCGACGCGAGCAGGTGAGAGATGACTTGCCTGGGCGACTGTGCTGTCGCCCGACCGTAGCCGTCCTGACGCCCACGGCCACAATCGGCTTGGTGGCTAGGGTTCCGACCCGATGAGCGACTACGTCTTCACGATGTACCGGGCCGACAAGTTCTACGGCGCGGACCGGCAGGTACTGGCAAACATCTCGCTGTCGTTCCTGCCCGGAGCGAAGATTGGCGTGCTCGGCCCGAACGGAGCCGGCAAGTCGACGCTGCTGCGAATCATGGCCGGCCGCGAGGAGCCGTCGAGCGGCGTCGCCGAGCTGGCGCGCGGCGCGAGTGTCGGTCTGCTCGAGCAGGAGCCGGAGCTCGACCCGGCCAAGGACGTGCGCGGCAACGTCGAGGACGGCGTCCGGCCCGTCCGCGACCTGCTCGACCGCTTCAACGCCATCTCGGCCGCCTTCGCCGAGCCCGACGCGGACTTCGACGCGCTGCTCGCCGAGCAGGGCACGGTCCAGGAGGAGATCGACCGCCGCGACGCGTGGACGCTCGACACCACGCTCGACCGCGCGATGGACGCGCTCCGGCTCCCGGACGGCGACCGCGACGTCACCACGCTCTCCGGCGGCGAGCGGCGCCGGGTGGCGCTGTGCCGCCTGCTGCTGTCCTCGCCGGACCTGCTGCTCCTGGACGAGCCGACGAACCACCTCGACGCCGAGTCGGTCGCCTGGCTCGAGCGCTTCCTGGCCGAGTACAAGGGCACGGTCGTCGCCGTCACGCACGACCGCTACTTCCTCGACAACGTCGCCGGCTGGATCCTCGAGCTCGACCGCGGCAAGGGCATCCCGTTCAAGGGCAACTACTCGTCCTGGCTCGAGCAGAAGCAGGCGCGGCTCGCCGTCGAGGAGAAGACGGAGTCGGCCCGCCAGCGCACGCTCGCGCGCGAGCTCGAGTGGGTGCGGATGAGCCCGCGCGCGCGGCACGCAAAGTCGAAGGCGCGCATCACCGCCTACGAGAAGATGCTCGCAGAGGACGACGCGAAAAAATTCGACCGCGTCGAGATCCACATCCCGCCGGGGCCGCGCCTGGGCGACACCGTCGTCGAGGCGGACGGCGTCGCGAAGGGCTTCGGCGACCGGCTGCTCTTCGAGGACCTGTCGTTCTCGCTGCCCCCGGGCGGCATCGTCGGCGTCATCGGGCCGAACGGGGCCGGCAAGACGACGCTCTTCCGGATGATCGCCGGCGAGGAGCAGCCCGACGACGGCGCGCTGCGGGTCGGCGACACGGTCGAGCTGGCCTACGTCGACCAGGCCCGCGCCGACCTCGACCCGGCCAACAACGTGTGGAAGGAGATCTCGGGCGGCCACGACACGATCCAGCTCGGCAAGCGCGACGTGAACTCGCGCCAGTACGTCTCGTGGTTCAACTTCAAGGGCTCCGACCAGCAGAAGCGGGTCGGCGACCTCTCGGGCGGCGAGCGCAACCGCGTCCACCTGGCGAAGCTGCTGCGCTCGGGCGGCAACCTGCTGCTGCTCGACGAGCCGACGAACGACCTCGACGTCGACACGCTCAGGGCGCTCGAGGAAGGGCTCGCGGACTTCGCCGGCTGCGCCGTCGTCATCTCGCACGACCGCTGGTTCCTGGACCGCGTCGCGACGCACATCCTCCACTTCGACGGCGACTCGCAGGTGACGTGGTTCGAGGGCTCGTACCTCGAATTCGCGCAGTGGATGAAGGAGACCCGCGGCCCGGACGCGCTCGAGCCGCACCGCATCACCTACAGGCGGCTCGTCGCCTGAAAGGGGCGAGGGCCGCAGAAGCGGCCCTCGCGTGTCAACCCAACGCGGAGTTGGGGTCTAGACGAACGCCTTGACGAAGACGTCGACCTCCTCGACCGGGAACGTCTCGGTCTTGAGGTACTCGAGCGCGCCGATCTTGCCGAGCGCGCGGAACGCCGCCTCGTTATCCGGGAACTTGACGATGGTGAAGAACTCCCAGGGACCCATCATCGCGAACCACCTATCGAGCGTCCCGTGCTCCTTCTCGACGATCACCTGGATCTTCTCGAGGAACTTGGGGATCTCGGGCAGCTTCTCCCTGCCTTCGGGAGTCAGCTCGAAAAAGCTGACGTACGTGAACATCTGCACACCTCCCTTCGCAGATCTCCAGCACCCTCTCGCGGGGGTGTCCGCAGGGCATCCGCGCGCTCCGGGATGGACGCTGCTCAGAAGTACTGAGCTACGGTCTCCGGGTGGACGGCGAGCGCCCGCACTACAACCTCACGCTCGCAATCCTCGTGCTCGCCGGCGCCGCGTTCTCGCTCCAGCAGACGATGGTGTTCCCGTCGCTGGCGACGTTCCAGCGCGAGTTCGGCACCACCACCGCGTGGGCGACGTGGGTGGTGACGGCGTTCCTCGTCTCCGGTGCCGTCATGACGCCGATCCTCGGGCGGCTCGGCGACCAGTACGGCAAGGCGCGGATGCTGCAGGTGGCTCTCACGCTCTTCGTGCTCGGGTGTCTGGGCGCATCCACCGCGTGGAGCATCTGGTCGCTGATCGCGTTCCGAGCGGTCGCGGGCGCGGGGGCCGCGCTCTTCCCGCTCAGCTTCGCGATCATCCGCGACGAGTTCCCGCCCGAAAAGGTGAAGGTCGGGATCGGGCTGATGTCCGCCGTGTTCGGCGTCGGCAGCGGGTTCGGCATCGTGCTGTCGGGCCTCGTCGTGGACAACCTCGGCTGGCGCTACCTCTTCCTCTTCGGCTTCGTGCCGATGACCATCGCGATCCTGCTGATCCGCCGCTACGTGCCGGAGTCGCCGGTACGCACGAAGGCACCGCTCGATATCCCGGGCGCGGTGCTGCTCTCGGCCGCGCTCGTGACGCTCCTGCTCGGGCTGACCGAGGGCGAGTCGTGGGGCTGGACGTCCGGGCGCCTGATCGGGGCGCTCGGCCTGGCCGCCGCCCTGTTCGCCTGCTGGGGCATCGTCGAGCGCCGCTCGCGCGCCCCGATGGTCGATCTCGAGATGCTCTCGCAGCGCACGGTGCTCCGGACGAACATCACGACGCTGATCGCGGGCTTCGCGCTGTTCGGCTGCTTCGTCCTCGTGCCGAGGTTCGTCGAGACCTCGTCGGCCGACGGATACGGGTTCGGCGCCACCGCGACGATCGGCGGCCTCTACCTGCTGCCGAGCTCGGTCGCCATGCTCTTCGCCGGGCCGGTCGCCGGCCTGGCGGGGCGGCGCTGGGGGTCGAAGGTGCCGCTCGCGGCCGGGATGCTGCTGATCAGCGTGTCCGCAACCCTGCTCGGGTTCGCCCACCGACCAGCCCTGGCACATCATGGCCGCGACCGCGGCCCTCGGCGCCGGCGTCGGCGCGGCGCTCGCGACCGTGGCTGCGCTCGTGGCGGAGAACGTGCGGCCGACGGAGACGGGCGTGGCGACCGGCGTCAACACGGTCGTGCGGATGGTCGGCGCGGTGATCGGCGGCCAGATCGCAGCCGCCCTGCTGACCGCCGAGACGATCGGGAGCTCCGCCGTGCCGGCCGAGAGCGCGTACACGACCGCGTTCACGCTCAGCGCGGTCGCCGCACTGGTCGCGTTCTTCGTCGCGCTGTCGATCGATCGCCGCCCGCAGGCCGTCCTGGCACCGGTCGAGGCACTCGACTGACGTGGAGATCGTTCACGCGCCGCCCGAGCTGCTCGACCGCTTGCGCGGAGCCTGCCTCTGCCTGCCCGAGGCCGAGGAGACGGGCGGCGTCGGCAACCCGTCCTTCAAGGTGCGGGCGAAGATCTTCGCGATGCAGCACGGCCACCAGGGCCGGCCGTCCTGCTGGATGAAGGCGCCGGAGGGCGTGCAGGACATGCTCGTCGGCCACGATCCCGATCGGTTCTTCGTGCCGCCCTACGTCGGCCACAACGGCTGGGTCGGCATCTGGCTCGACGGCACAACCGACTGGGACGAGCTCGCCGACCTCGTCGAGGAGAGCTACCGGATGACGGCGCCGAAGCGGCTCGTGGCGGCGCTCGACAGCTGACCGGCGGGTACTTTCCCGCCATGCCGACGAACCCGCTCGACGCGGTCAGGCAGCTGGGCGACCAGCTCCGCCGCAGCGCGGGCCCGGAGCTGGAGGAATGGCTCGGCGACCGGCTCGCCCCGAAGCGGCTGCCGCCCCTCCCGCTGAGCGAGCTCCAGGCCGAGCTCGACTCGCTCGTCGGGCTCGAGACAGTGAAGGAGCAGGTGCACGCGCTCGTCGCCTTCCTCCAGGTGCAGGCGCGGCGCAAGGAGCACGAGCTCCCGGAGGTCGCGACCAGCCAGCACCTGGTCTTCCTCGGCAACCCCGGGACCGGCAAGACCACCGTCGCCCGCCTCCTCGCCCAGATGTACCGCTCGATGGGCCTGCTCCAGAAGGGCCACCTGGTCGAGGTCGACCGTGCCTCGCTCGTCGGGCAGTACGTCGGCGCCACGGCGATCAAGACGAACCGCGCGATCCGCCGCGCGCTCGACGGCGTGCTGTTCATCGACGAGGCCTATTCGCTGGCCCCCGAGGACGGGCGCATGGATTTCGGCCCCGAGGCGGTCGAGGTGCTGCTGAAGCGCATGGAGGACTTCCGCCACCGCCTCGTCGTGATCGTCGCCGGCTACCCGCGGCTGATGCGCGGGTTCCTCGACTCGAACCCCGGCCTGCGCTCACGCTTCGCGCGCGAGATCTCGTTCCCCGACTACACGAACGACGAGCTGGTCGCGATCAGCGAGAAGATGGCGGGCGACGCCGAGTACACCCTCGAGCCGGCCGCGGTCGAGACGCTCCGCCACATCTTCGAGAACGCGCAGCGTGGCGAAGGCTTCGGCAACGCGCGTTTCGCGCGCACGATCTTCGAGCAGGCGCTGAACCGGCAGGCGCTCAGGCTTGCGCGCGTCGAGGGTCGCGACCTGTCCGAGCTCGACCGTGCCGACGTGACGACGCTCACGGCCGACGACGTCGCCACGGCGGCGCAGTCGCTGGGCGAGGAGCCGGAGCGCAAGCGCCGCCGCTGGCTCGGTTAGCGTTCGGGACATGGATCCAGACGCCGCCGAGCTGCGCGTCCTCGGCTGCCTGATCGAGAAGCAGCGGACGACGCCGGACGTCTACCCGCTGTCGCTCAATGCCCTGCGCCTTGCGTGCAACCAGGCCACGAACCGCGATCCGGTCGTCGACTACGACGAGCCGACGATCCGCGAGGCGCTCGACCGGCTGTCGCGCCGGCGCTGGGCGCGGCTGGCGAGCGGCCCGGGCAGCCGGGCGGTCAAGTACCGGCACCTCGTCGACGAGGCGCTCGGCCTCTCCGCGCCGCAGCTGAGCGTCCTGGCCGTGCTGATGCTGCGCGGGCCGCAGACGCCGGGCGAGCTACGGACTCGCACCGAGCGGCTGTACCCGTTCTCGTCGTTCGACGAGCTGAACGAGACGCTGAGCGAGCTGATCGCCCGGGAGCTCGTGGCGCGCCAGGAGCGCCGCCCGGGCCAGAAGGAGGAGCGCTACGCGCAGCTGCTCGGCGGAGACTCGCCGGCGATCGCGCCCGCTCCGGCGCCGGATTCGCTCGAGGCGCGCGTGGCCCGACTCGAGGAGCAGATCACCGAGCTGCTCGAGGCGCTCGACGCGCGCTAGAAGCGGCGCTCGCCCGCGAGCGGCTCGCCGAGCGCGTAGAGCAGCAGCTCGCTGATCACGGCCGCAGTGGCGAACGCGACGGCGAGCCCGGTCTGGCCGACGCCCCAGAAGGCGAGCACGGCGGCGAGGAAGATCGCCATCTCGATCGGCGCGCGCACCTTCAGCGGCACCGGGAACCGGGCCTTCGGCGCGACGAACAGCCACCAGACGATCGCCGCCAGCAGCGGAAGCCCGAGACCGAGCACCAGATCGGCCACCGTCGAGTCGCCGACGTGGAAGCCCCACCAGGCGAGCGCGACGAGGGCGCCGAGCTCGAGCACGAAGCGCAGGCCGAGGTTGACGTAGCGGACGGTGTCCACTCAGAGCTCGCGGATGACGCGGCACGGGTTGCCCGCCGCGAGCACGCCGGCCGGGATGTCGCGCACGACGATGCTCCCTGCCCCGACCACCGAGTCATCGCCGATCGTGACACCGGCGGCGATGACCGCCGCCGCGCCGATCCAGACGTTCCTCCCCACGGTGATCGAGGCGCCGTACTCGAGCATCTGCTCGCGCTCGCGCGGGTCGAGCGGGTGGGTGGCCGCGCAGAGCTGGACCGCCGGCCCGACGAGCGTGCCCGCGCCGACGCGCACGGGCGTGACGTCGAGCACGACGCAGTTGAAGTTCAGGAAGACGCGGTCGTCGAGCTCGATGTTCCAGCCGTAGTCGCAGTAAAACGGCGGCTCGATCCAGACCTCCTGGCCCACCGACGCGAACAGCTCCTCGAGCAGCTCCCGGCGCTCGCCCTGCGCGTCCTGGGTGGTGGCGTTGTAGCGGGCGGTCAGCGCGCGGGCACGAGCGCGACCGCGCATGAGCTCCTCGTCGGTGGCGAGATAGAGCTCGCCGGCCACCATCCGCTCGCGCTCGCCGGCCACCGCGGGACCCTAAATGCTCGAGGCTGGCACAATGGACGAAGCGAACAACGAGAAGGGAGGTGGAGACATAGCCAACAAGGAAGAGAAGATCGAGATGGAGGGCGAGGTCGTCGAGGCGTACCAGAGCGGCCAGTTCAAGGTCATCCTCGACAACGGCCATCCCACGATCGGCTACACCGCCGGCAAGATGCGCCGCTACCGCATCCGGATCAACCCGGGTGACCGCGTGAAGATCGAGCTGTCGCCGTACGACCTCGATCGCGGGCGCATCGTGTACCGGAACCGCTGAGCGCGCGGTGCTGCTCTAC
Source organism: uncultured Thermoleophilia bacterium (assembly GCA_963755085.1). GTDB lineage: Bacteria > Actinomycetota > Thermoleophilia > Gaiellales > Gaiellaceae > JACVRM01. The sequence goes on from CAVWIN010000008.1 coordinate 229,162, forward strand.
AACAGCCCGATTTCGGGCAATTGCTACAAGGTGCGACTGCTCCTCGCGCACCTCGGCATCCCGTACGAGACGCGCTTCGTCGACGCCGTCGACCGCACGCTGTCGCGCGACGAGCTGGACGGGCTGAGCCCGACCCGGCGCGTGCCGACGCTCGTGCTCGACGACGGCCGCCCGCTGGCCGAGTCGAACGCGATCGTCTGGTACCTCGGCGAGGGCACGCGCTTCGTCCCGGACGACCCGTACGCGCGGGCGCAGATGCTCCAGTGGATGTTCTGGGAGCAGTACGAGCACGAGCCGACGATCGCCGTGCTGCGGTTCCTCAAGACCTACTCGGGCCGCCCGGAGTGGTACGAGGCCCAGCGCGACCACCTGCACAAGCGCGGCGTGAAGGCACTCGACGCGATGGAGCGGCGCCTCGAGGGGCGCGAGTGGTTCGCGGGCGACGCGATGTCGCTCGCGGACATCGTGCTTTACGCCTACACGCATGCGGCCGGCGAGGGCGGGTTCGACCTCGAGCCGTACCCGGCCGTCCGCGGCTGGATCGCCCGCGTCGCAGCCGAGCCCGGGCACGTTCCGATCGACGCGTGACCGACCTCCCGCAGCTCGTCAACGGCTACCGGGCGGCGCAGGCAATCCACGTCGCCGCCGTGCTCGGGATTGCCGATGAGCTCGCGGCGGGGCCGCGGGCAGCGGCAGATCTCGCCGACGCGGTCGACGCCGATGTCGACGCCCTCTACCGACTGCTGCGCGCGCTCGCGAGCATCGGCGTGTTCGAGGAGCTCGGCGACCGGCGGTTCGCGCTCACGGAGCTTGGCCAGGGCCTGCGCTCGGAAGCGCCCGGCTCGCTCGCCGGCTGGGCAGCGTACGTGGGCAGCCCATTGTTCTGGGCCAGCTGGGGTGCGCTGCTGCACAGCGTCCGGACGGGCGAGAACGCGTTCCGTCATCTGCACGGCGAGAGCGTCTGGGAGTACCGGGCGGCGCGCCCCGAGGACCAGGCGGTCTTCGACCGGGCGATGGCGGCACTGACCGGCGCGGCCCACGATTCGGTCCTCGACGCGTACGACTTCGGCCGGTTCGCGACGATCGTCGACGTCGGCGGCGGCAACGGGACGCTGCTCGCCGGCGTGCTCGGGCGCCACAGCTCCGCCCAGGGCGTCCTGTTCGACCAGCCGCACGTGGTGGCCGGCGCGTCCGAGGTGCTCGCGCCTTACGCCGACCGGTGCCGCATCGTCGGCGGCAGCTTCTTCGAGGCCGTGCCGACCGGCGGGGACGCCTACGTCCTGAAGGCGATCATCCACGACTGGGAGGACCCAGAGGCGATGGCAATCCTGCGCGCGTGCCGAGACGCGATGACACCGGAGGCGGCGCTCGTGCTCATCGAGCGCGACCTGGGGCCGCCAAACGCGGTGCCGGACGCCAAGTTCTCGGACCTCAACATGCTCGTTAACCCGGGCGGGCGCGAGCGGACGTACGACGAGTACGCGCAGCTGTGCGAGCAGGCCGGCCTGCAGCTCGTCGGCAGCACGCCCACGGCCTCTGACTGGGCCGTGTTCGAGGCGCGCCCGGACTAGGCCTGCGGGATCCGCGCCTCGAGTGCCGCGCCGAGCGCCTCGCGCACGGGCTCGAGGTCGATGCGGTCGAGCACATCGGCGAAGAAGCCCCGCACGATCAGACGCTCGGCCTCGCTGCGGGAGAGGCCACGGGCCATCAGGTAGAAGAGCTGCTCACGGTCGACCTGGCCAATCGTTGCGCCGTGGGTGCAGCGCACGTCGTTGGCCTCGATCTCGAGGCCGGGGATCGAGTCGGCGTGCGACCGCGGCGACAGGAGCAGGTTGCGGTTCTCCTGGTACGCGTTGGTCTTCTGGGCCTCCTTCTCGACCTTGATCATCCCGCGCCAGACCGCTGTCGCCCGGTCGCGGAGCGCGCCCTTGAAGGCGAAGTCCGACGTCGTGTTCGGCGCCTGGTGGGACTGGAACGTGTCGAAGTCGAGGTGTTGGCGTCCGTCGGCGAAGTACGCGCCGGTCACGCGCGAGGTCGCGCCCTGCCCGGCGAGGTCGTTCTCGATCCGGACCTTGCCCTTCTTGGAGCCGAAGCCGCCGGCGACCCAGTCGAGCTCGGCGTCGCGGCCGACACGCGCGCGGTGCGAGGCGAAGTGCCACGTCTCACGCGCGAGGTTCTGGATCGACACGTACTCGACCTTCGCGGCCTGCCCGACGAAGATCTCGGAGACGGCGTTCGAGTAGCCGGCCGTCTCGTCGGCGGCGCCCGCGAACTCCTCGATCACGCTGAAGCGACTGCCCTCGTCGGCGACCACGAGCAGGCGCCAGAAGCGGGCGCCGCCGTCGGGCGGGTTCGCAACGCGGACGTACAGCGGCCGCTCGAGCTCGACGCCCTTGGGGACGTGCACGAGCAGGCCGTGCTCCCACGCCGCGGCGTTGTGTGCGGCGAACTTCTCGTCGGCACCGACGAGCGTGCCGAGCAGCTCGTGGTCGGTGAGCGGCTCGAAGCGGACGCCCTTAGATGGGGTGACCTCGATCGTGATCCCGCCAACATCCATGAGCGCCAGGCCTGCGACGTCGATGTCGAGCATGGGGACAGCCCCCTGCGGGGACAGCCCCTTAACAGGGACTGTCCCTGTTAAGGATCCGTTAGAGGCGAAGCTGTCCGGGTCGAAGCCGCGCAGGTCGGTGAACCGCCACGGCTCGTCGGTCGTCGTCGGGAACGGCAGCGCCTGGTAGCGCTCGAGCAGGTCTGTCCTCACGAGCTCCTCCGGTGCAGGACGACGCCGTTTCCGTCCGGGTCGGCGAAGAACGCCATCTGGCGCACGCCGGTGTCGACCACCTCGCCGAAGAACTGCACGCCCTTCGCCTCGAGCTCTGCGCGCGCCGCGGCGACGTCCGCCACGCGCAGCGCAAAGCCGCTCCGGTTGGGCGAGAACGCCGTGCCGATCCGGTTCGGATCGACGATCAGCAGCCGCACGTTGCCCGTGTCGAACGCCGGGAAGTCGGTGTCCGCGCCAGAACGCGGCAGCCCAAGCGTCTCCCCGTAGAAGCGCTCGGCGCGCGCCACGTCCTGCGTCGGCAGGGAGATGAAGTCCGTTCCCTCGATCACTGCACTGCGAGCGCCGCCGGCTCCCTAGCCGACGGAGCCTTCCATCTGCAGCTGGATCAGGCGGTTCAGCTCGACGGCGTACTCGAGCGGGAGCTCCTTCGTGATCGGCTCGACGAAGCCGCTCACGATCATCGCGGTCGCCTCGGACTCCGAGAGCCCGCGCGACATGAGGTAGAAGAGCTGCTCCTCGCCGATCTTCGAGACCGTCGCCTCGTGGCCGATGTCGACCTCGTTCTCGTCGATGCGGATGTACGGGTACGTGTCGGTGCGCGAGTCCTCGTCGAGGATCAGCGCGTCGCAGACGACCTTCGACCTGGCGCCGTGCGCACCCTTCGCGACCTCGAGCAGGCCGCGGTACGAGGAGCGGCCGCCGTTCTTCGAGATCGACTTCGAGGTGATCACCGAGGTCGTGTTCGGCGCGACGTGAACCGCCTTGCCGCCCGCGTCCTGGTGCTGGCCCTCGTTGGCGAACGCGATCGAGAGCACCTCGCCGTGCGCGCCCTCGCCCATCAGCCAGATGGCCGGATACTTCATCGTCAGCTTGGAGCCGAGGTTGCCGTCGACCCACTCCATGGTCGCGTTCTCGTAGGCGACCGCGCGCTTGGTGACGAGGTTGTAGACGTTCGTCGACCAGTTCTGGATCGTCGTGTAGCGGCAGCGGCCCCGCGGGCGGACGATGATCTCGACGACCGCGGAGTGCAGCGAGTCGGACGAGTAGATCGGCGCGGTGCAGCCCTCGACGTAGTGCACGTAGGCGTCCTCGTCGACGATGATCAGCGTCCGCTCGAACTGGCCCATGTTCTCCGCGTTGATGCGGAAGTAGGCCTGCAGCGGCTGCTCGATGCGCACGCCCGGCGGCACGTAGATGAACGAGCCGCCCGACCAGACGGCCGAGTTCAGCGCCGCGAACTTGTTGTCGTTCGCCGGGATGACCGAGCCGAAGTACTCCTTCACGATGTCCTCGTGCTCGCGCAGCCCCGAGTCCATGTCGAGGAAGAGCACGCCCTGCGACTCGAGGTGCTCCTGGAGCTTGTGGTAGACGACCTCGGACTCGTACTGGGCGCCGACGCCCGCAAGGAACTTGCGCTCGGCCTCGGGGATCCCGAGCCGGTCCCACGTGTTCTTGATGTCCGGGGGCAGGTCCTCCCACGAGGTCGCCTGCTTCTCGGTCGGCCGGATGTAGTAGTGCATCGCGTCGAAGTCGATGTTGCCGAGCTCGCCGCCCCACGTCGGCAGCGGGCGCGCTTCGAAGTACTCGAGCGCCTTCAACCGCTGATCCCGCATCCACTGCGGCTCGTTCTTCTGCTCGGAGATATCGGCGACCACGTCGCGCGTCAGGCCGCGGCCCGACTTGAAGAAGTAGTCCTCCTTCTCGTGGAAGCCGTACTTGTAGTCGTTGCCGATTCCTGCAACAACCTCTGTCTCGTCAATCGCGGTCATGACACCACCTCCGGCGTAAACGCCTCGTAGCCCTCTGCCTCGAGCCTATGTGCCAACTCGGGACCACCCTCCTCGACGATACGCCCTCCGACGAAGACGTGGACGAAATCGGGCTGGATGTAGTTGAGGATCCGCTGGTAATGCGTGATCAAGAGCGCGCCCATGTCGGGGCCGACGAGCTCCTTGACGCCGCCGGCAACGATGCGCAGCGCGTCGATGTCGAGCCCGGAGTCGGTCTCGTCGAGGACGGCGATCTTCGGCTTCAGCATTGCCATCTGCAGGATCTCGACCCGCTTCTTCTCGCCGCCTGAAAACCCGTCGTTCAGATAGCGCGACGCCAGCTCGCGTGAGATGCCGAGCCGCTCCATCGCCGCCAGGAGCTCCTTGCGGAACTCGGGGATCGGCACCGGGTTCTCCTCGCCGGCGCGCGCCTTGCGGGTCGCGTTGATCGCGCTCCGCAGGAAGTTCGTGACGGTGACGCCCGGGATCGCGTGCGGGTACTGGAAGGCGAGGAAGAGCCCACGCTGCGCGCGCTCGTCGGCCCCCAGCTCGGTCACGTCCTCGCCGTCGAGGAGGATCTGCCCCTCGGTGATCTCGTAGGCCGGGTGGCCCATGAGCGCGTAGGCAAGCGTCGACTTGCCCGAGCCGTTCGGGCCCATAATCGCGTGCACCTCGTTCGAGGCGACCTCGAGGTCGACGCCCTTGACGATCTCGGTGCCGTCCTCGAGGGCGACGTGCAGGTCCTTGATCTCCAGCTGAGCCAAAAGTTTGTGCCTCCGAAAGTTATGGCGCGACGCCCGTTCGCGGCCACGCTCGTAACACGATCGTACCCGAGGGGTACCCATCTCCGATGGGCTGAAATCACCCGTGCCCCGCCGAACGGTGCTGCTACCCTCGACCCATGCCTGGAAACATCGGCTGGCAGGGACTCGTGATCATCGTGCTCGTGCTGCTCGTGGTGTTCGGCCCGAAGCGGCTTCCGGAGCTGGGCCGCTCGCTCGGACGGGGCATGCGGGAGTTCAAGGACTCTGTGTCCGGCGACCACGACCACAAGGACGATGACTCGACGCACGTCGAGGCGGAGCAGCACGAGATCGGCGAGATCGGCCCTGCGCCGACGACCGAGCTGCCCGAGCAGCAGCCCCGCGAGCGCGACACCGTCGTCTAGGCCGGCATGCCCCTCCTGAGGGGTCCTCTACCGAAGCGCCTCGGCCACGAGGAGGAGGCGTCGCTCGTCGAGCACCTGACCGAGCTCCGCACGCGGATCATCATCTGCCTGGTCACGGTCACCGCCTGGTTCTGCATCCTGTTCTTCGGGCTGCGGCACAAGCTGATCGACTGGCTCTCGGTGCCGCTTCCCAACGGGATCGGCAAGCCGATCACGCTGAGCCCGTCCGAGCCGTTCATGACCTCGTTCAACATCTGCTTCTGGACGGCGCTCGCGCTCTCGCTGCCGATCGTCGTCTGGCAGCTATGGGCGTTCCTCGCCCCGGCGTTCTCGGAGCAGACCGACCGGTCAGTGGTGAAGCTTGTCCTGGCCGCATCGGGTCTGGCAGCGCTCGGGATGGCGTTCGCCTACTGGGTCGTCCTCCCGACCTCGCTGCACTTCCTGCTGAACTTCGACGCCGCCCAGTACCACACCGAGATCCGCGCCAAGGACTACTTCGGCTTCGTGGCGCTGATGATCTTCAGCATCGCCCTGATCTTCGAGCTGCCGATCTTCATGATCGGCCTCGTCCGGCTGGGGATCCTGTCGTCGGACACCCTGCGCTCGAACCGCCGCATCGGCTACGGGGTCGTCGTGATCATCGCGGTGCTGCTCCCCGGCATCGACTTCGTGACGATGACCGTCCAGACCGTCCCGCTCCTCGTCCTCTACGAGGGGTCAATCTGGGCTGCGGTCGTCGCCGAGCGGCGCGCGGCTAAGCCCGCGCCGCTGCCGGCGTAAGCCGTTCCCAGGCGGCGGCCAGCACGTCGCCGAGCTTGCCGGCGATCTCGTCGAACTGCGCCTGCCCCGCGACCAGGGGCGGTGAGATCTGGATGACCGGGTCGCCTCTGTCGTCGGCGCGGCAGATGAGCCCGGCCTCGAAGAGCGCGGGCGTCAGGAAGCCGCGCAGCAGCGTCTCGCACTCCTCGTCAGAGAACGTCTCGCGCGTCTCCTTGTCTCTCACGAGCTCGAGCGCGTAGAAGTAGCCCGCGCCGCGCAGGTCGCCGACGATCGGCAGGTCGAGCAGCTGGGCGAGCGTCCGGCGGAACGCGTCCTCGTTGGCGCGCACGTTGTCGACGATCCCGTCGCGCTTCATGATCTCGATGTTCTTCAGCGCGACGGCGCAACCCACCGGGTGCCCGCCGAAGGTGATGCCGTGCGCGTACATCGAGGCGCCGCTCAGGAACGGCTCCATCACCCGGTCGGTGGCGACCACGCCGCCGATCGCGGCGTACGCCGACGACAGCCCCTTCGCCACGCAGACGATGTCGGGCCGGATGTCGTAGCGCTCCGACGCGAACCAGCCGCCGACGCGGCCGAAGCCGGTGATCACCTCGTCGGCCGAGAGCAGGATGTCGTAGCGGTCGCAGATCTCGCGTACGCCCGCGAAGTAGCCGGCCGGTGGCGTGAAGCAGCCGCCCGCGTTCTGGATGGGCTCCATGTGCACGAGGCACACGGTCTCCGGGCCCATCGACTGGATCGTCGACTCGAGCTCGGCCAGCAGGAAGCGCGTGAACTCCTGCTCCGTCTCCTCCGCCGGGCGGTGGTAGCGGTTCGTGTTCGAGACGTGCCGCACCTCCGGCACGAGCGGCTCGAACGGCATGCGGATCGCCGGGATGCCGTTGATCGACAGCGCTCCGAACGTCGTACCGTGGTACGCGACCTGGCGCGCGATCGCCTTGTACTTGCGCGGCGGTGGGGCGCCGACGTGCTCGTCGTGCATGACCTGCACCTCGGCGCCGGTGATGCGCTTCGTCCCGCGCGCGAGGTAGTACTGGCGCGCGAGCTTCCACGCAGCCTCCACCGCCTCCGACCCGCCCGAGACGAAGAAGACGCGGTTCAGGTCGCCGGGCGCCAGCGAGGCGATCTCGGCGGCCAGCTCGATCGACCGCGGGTGCGCGTACGACCAGTTGGTGTAGAAGGGCAGCTCGCGCATCTGCGCGAGCGCCGCCTGGCCCATCTCCTCCCCGTACGAGTAGCCGATATTGACGCAGAAGAGCCCGGCCAGGGCGTCGAGGTAGCGGCGTCCCTGGGCGTCCTCGAGGTAGCAGCCGTCGCCGCGCACGATGATCGGCACGTCGCCGTCGGCGTACGCCCCCATGCGCGTGAAGTGGAGCCAGAGGTGGTCACGGGCGGCCTGCTGAAGGTCGGTCACGGCGTCGTCCCCACGACCGGCTTGCCCTCGAGCGCGAGCGAGCCCGAATCGGGCGCCTCGATCAGCACGTCGACCTCGCGCCGGCGGACCGGAGCGCCGAGCACGTAGCCGACGACGGCGATGAGGGCCACCACCGCGAGCGTCCCGAGCGTCAGCACTTCGAACTTCGCGAACGAGACGCCCCAGGTGCCCTTGAAGTCGTAGTTGATGCCGAACAGGCGCTCGAGGGTGCTCGGGAAGACGGACACCCACGTGCCGAGCGCGACCCAGAAGGTGATGAGCGCCGTTGCCACCCAGATGCCCCAGCGGTCGAACGGCACGCGGTACGGGCGGTGCACCTCCGGGTACTTGTGCCGCAGCACGGCGGAGGCGGGGAAGATCCAGAGGTACGAGATCAGGGTCGTCGAGATCGCGATCGTGAGCACGACCTGGAACGCGCTCGCCGTGCTCTGCCTGTTGAGCAGCTCGATCGCGGCGATCGTGAAGGCGGACGCCACCACGCCCGACATCACGTTCACGCGAACGGGCGTGCCGAACGTGCGGTTGAAGACCCCGAAGAACCCGGGGAACGCGCCGTCGTAGGCGGCCACCGCCTGGATCCGGTCCGAGCCGATCATCCAGACGGCGCCCGAGGTCATGAGCGTGAAGATGAACAGCAGGACCATGACGTCGAACATCGCTTCGGACGCACCGCCGTAGACGCCGAAGACAGCGTGGATCGCGTCGACGAACCCGCCGATCCCCGAGATCGCGTTCTGCGGCAGCACGAGCAGGATGCCGAGGATCGGGATCGCGTACATGAGCACCCCGCCGATCGCGCTGCGAATGACCGAGACGGGGACGTCGCGCTGCGGGTTGACCATCTCCTCCGCTGCCCCGTTGGGCAGCTCGAACCCGACGTAGTTGAAGAGCAGGTACGGCACGAGGCCGAGGAAGACGGCCATCGACGGGCTCAGGTCGCCGAACGTGATGCCGTGCACGCCGTGCTTCGCCGCGTAGAGCACGACCGTGAACGTGAAGAAGCCGAGCACGACGACACGTGCGATGCCGCCCGCGGTCGGGATCCACTTCCCGCGCGAGAGGGAGACGATCGCGACCCCGATCGAGAACCAGACGAAGAGCAGCTTGAACACGTAGTCGCCCGCCGACCCGGCGCTGATCTCGGGGAAATGGTGACTTGCGTTCCATGAGTCGAACGCGACGAACGCGAGCGAGCCGCCGACCCAGAGCGGGTTCGTGATCCAGTAGAAGACGGCAGCCATGCCGGCGTGGAAGCGGCCGAAGGCGAGCTTGACCCACTCGTACGGGCCGCCCTCCTGCGTGAAGGCGCTCCCCACCTCCGCCATCACGAGCGCGTACGGGAGCACGAAGGCGATCGCCAGCACGATCAGCCAGGTGAACCCCTGACCGCCGGATGCCGCCACCAGCCCGAGCGTGTCGAGGCCGACGAAGGCGCAGAGCAGGAAGAACAGCATGTCGAAGCGCCTGAGCGATTTCTTCAGCTTCGCCTTCTCGTGCAGCGCGAGCTGGGTGGTGTGCTCTACCGGGCCTAGGCCGACCGTCGTGTCCACGCGTGGCTCCCTTCGTCGCCGGGGACGCGAGCGCCCCAGTCGTAGGCCTGCTTCCAGAGGTCGAGGTACAGGAACGTCTCTGTCGAGGAGACGCCCTCGAGCTCTCGCAGCCGGTTGGTCAACTCGAAGAGGTGCGCACGGTCGGTGCAGAGCACCTCGACGAGCAGGTCGTAGTGGCCGGCGGTGACGACGACATACGCGGACTCCTCCCAGGCCGCGATCGCGTCCGCGACCGGCCCGGGCGGCCCGGCAGTGCGGACTCCGATCATCGCCTGCGCGTCGAAGCCGAGCCCAAGCGGGTTCGTCACGCCGGTGACCTGGAGGATGTGCTCGTCGCACAGCCGCCCGTAGCGCGCCCGCACCGTCGCCTCCGACACGCCGAGGTCGCGGGCGATCCGCCGAAACGATTCGCGTCCGTTTCGTTGCAGCGCCTCGATGATCCCGGTGTCGACCGCGTCGAGGCCGCGCGCCCGCGAGACGGCGCCACGGCGCGCGTCCTTGCTCCGGCTGTCTCCCCGGCTGCCCATGTCAGCCGGCGGCTGCAGCCGGTACGACGAGGACGGGAACGGTCGCGCGCTGGATCAGACGCCCGTGCAGTCGGGCTCCGCAGCGGCAGGCGTCTCGGTGGCGCTCACCGCACCGACCGCTGCTACGCAACAACTTCGTCAGCCTGGCCAAGAATGCGCAAAGCGCAGCGTTTCTACCACGCCGCCACGCATTGCGTCAATCGTTAGAAACCGGCCAGTTTCACCGCCACGTGCTTGATCCGCGTGTACTCCTCCATCGAGTACAGCGACATGTCCTTGCCGTAGCCGGACTGCTTGAAGCCGCCGTGCGGCATCTCCGAGGCGAGCGGGAACAGGTGCTCGTTCACCCAGACGGTGCCGAAGTCGAGCTTGCGCGCGGCTGCAAGCGCCCGGCCGACGTTCTCGCTGAAGACCGACGCGGCCAGGCCGTAGCGGACACCGTTGGCCATCGCGACCGCCTCGTCGTCGGAGGCGAAGCGCTGCATGGTGACGACCGGGCCGAAGACCTCGTTCTGGACGATCTCGTCGCTCTGCTCGACATCGGCGACGATCGTCGGCTTCACGAAGAAGCCGCGTTCGCCGATCGCGTCGCCGCCGGTGACGACGGTCGCGCGCGCCGGGAGCCGCTCGAGGAAGCCGAGCACCCGCTCGCGCTGCTCGGCCGAGATGACCGGGCCCATGTCGACGTCGTCGCCCTCGGCCGGGTCGGCCACCTTCATCGCCTCGATCACGCTCTTCGTCGCGCTGACCACATCGTCGTAGACCGCCTCGCTGACGAGGATGCGCGACGACGCCGTGCAGTCCTGGCCGGAGTTCCAGTAGCCGCCGATCTTCACTGCCTCCGCGACGGTCGCAGGGTCGGCGTCGTCGAGCACGACCATCGGCGCCTTGCCGCCGAGCTCGAGGTGGACGCGCTTCACCGTGTCGGCCGCGTTGCGCGCGATCAGCTTGCCGGTCTCGACGTCGCCCGTCAGCGAGACGAGCGCGATGTCCTCGTGGCGGACGAGCGCGTCGCCGACCGGGACGCCGTCGCCGGTGACGACCTGCAGCACGCCCGGCGGGAGCACCTCCTGCGCGAGCTCCGCGAAGCGGAGCGTCGTGAGCGGCGTCTGCTCGGCCGGCTTGATGATCTGCACGTTGCCCGCGGCGAGCGCCGGCCCCATCTTCCAGACGACCATCATCAGCGGGTAGTTCCACGGCGTGATCCCGGCGACGATGCCGAGCGGCTCACGGCGGATGATCGACGTGTAGCCCTCGACGTACTCGCCGGCGCTCTTGCCCTCGAGCGTGCGGGCGGCGCCGGCGAAGAAGCGCAGGTTGTCGGCCGAGAAGGGCATCTCGTCCGCGGCGATCGACATCGGCTTGCCGACGTTCTGGGACTCGAGCTTCGTCAGCTCGTCGGCGTTCTCGTCGATCAGGTCGGCGAGCTTGAGCAGGAGCTCCATGCGGTCCTTCGGCGTCTTGTTGCGCCACTCGTCCCACGCCTTCTTCGCGGCCTCGACCGCGCGCCCGACGTCCTCGGCCGTCCCACGCGGAACCTCGGCGATCACCTCGCCCGTCGACGGGTTCAGGACCTCCATCGTCTCGCCGCTCGACGAGTCGACCCACTCGCCGCCGATGAACTGCTTGTGCCGGGTGACTGCGACTGCCATTGCTCCTCCTCGTCTGCCTGAGAGCGAATCTATCGCCGTCCTACCGGCTGAGCACGCCGGTATCGCGGGTAAGCCGCACCGAGATGAACACGGGGATCAGCGTCACGAGGATCCAGACGAGCACCACCACGTTGACCTGCGGGAGCTCGGTTCCCTGCCGAATGGCGCCCAGGATCCACAGCGGCAGCGTGTTCTGGGACGCCGTGAAGTAGGTCACGATCACCTCGTCGAACGAGAGCGCGAAGGCGAGCAGGCCGCCCGAGATGAGCGCGGTCGAGATCACCGGCCAGATGACGTAGCGGAACGTCTGCCAGCCGTCGGCGCCGAGATCCATCGACGCCTCGACGAGCGAGCCCGGCGTCCGCCGGAGCCGGGCAATCGCGTTGTTGTAGACGATGACGATGCAGAACGTCGCGTGCGCGATCACGATCGTCCAGAGCGAGAGCTGGATGTTCCCGGTCGCGTAGAACGAGTTGAGCGCCATGCCGGTGACGATCCCCGGGAGTGCGATCGGCAGGATCAGGATGAGCGAGAAGGCCTGGCTGCCGAAGAAATTGAAGCGATGCACGGCGAACGCGGCGGCCGTGCCGAGCACGAGGGCGATCGCGGTCGCGAAGAAGGCGACGCGCACGGAGAGCCAGAGCGCGTCGCGAATCTCCTGGTTCCGCCACGCGACCCCCCACCACCTGGTGGAGAACTGCGTGATCGGCCACCCCTGGACGTTCGTCTTGTTGAACGCATAGACGCCGATGAGGACGATCGGGGAGAGCAGGAAGACGACGACGAGCACCGACCAGGCGGCGAGCGCGATGCGGGCCCCGCGCGACTCCACTACAGGGCCTCGAACGCGCCGAGGCGCTTCGCGATGAACAGGTAGACGGCCATGACGAGAATCGGGACGATCGAGTATGCGGCCGCGAACGGGATGTCGTTCGCGATGCCGACGTTCGCGTAGACGACCTGGCCGATGAACTGCGAGCCGCCGCCGACGAGCTGCGGAGTGATGAAGTCGCCGAGGGTCAGCGAGAAGGTGAAGATCGAGCCGGCCGCGATGCCGGGGAGCGCGAGCGGGATCACGACCGAGCGCAGCGTCCTGAAGCCGTGCGCGCCGAGATCGCGTGACGCCTCGAGCAGCGAGTCCGGGATGCGCTCCAGGGACGCGTACACCGGGAGCACCATGAACGGCAGCCAGATGTACGAGAAGACGATCCAGATCGCCCAGTCGGTGTAGCCGATGCCGAGATGCGGTAGCCCGAGCTTGCCGAGCGACCAGTTGAGCGCGCCGTCCTCGGCGAGGATCAGCCGCCAGGCGTAGACGCGCGCGAGGTAGCTCGCCCACAGCGGGATGAGCACGCAGACGAACAGGAGCGTGCGTGTGCCCGGCTTCGCGACCCGGGCCATGAAGTACGCGAGCGGGAACGCGAGCACCGCGTCCGTGATCGTCACCGCGAGGGCGATGCCGATCGTTCGGAACGCGATCCGGCGGTACGTCGGGTCGTCGACGATCGTGCGGAAGTTGTCCAGGTTCCAGTGCTTGACCAGATGGGTCGTGAACGGGTCGACCGTCCAGAACGCGGACGCGAGCAACGCGCCCAGCGCGAGCAGGTAGATGAGCACGAACCAGGCGAGCGGCGGGAGCAGGAGCGCGCTCCCTTTTAGCCACGAACGGCGCCAGAACGCCGCCGAGGCGGAGAGGCGGACCGCCCGTAGGCGGCCCGCCCCACTCTCGAAGACGGACATCAGCCCGCCGCCGAGCCCGCTACCCCTTGATCGAGATCCAGGCCTGCGACCACTTCGTGTAGTCCATGCAGTCCTTCTTGCCGTTGCCGCAGTCGGCAACCGGCGTCTTCCAGAACTTCAGGGACTTGTAGTAGGCCAGCGGCTCGTCCGCGTGGTACGCGTGGCACGAGCCCTTCTTGAGCTTGTTCATGTACGCGCAGGCCTTGGAGTTGACGGGCGTCTCGGGCCAGAACACGGCCTGCTGCGCCTGCACCTTCGGCTGCGAGATGTAGTTCCACCACATGTACGCGCAGTTCGGGTGCTTCGACTTGGACGACAGCATCCACGTGTCGAGCCAGGCAGTCGCTCCCTCCTTCGGGACGGTGTCCGCGACGGGCACACCTGCGCCCTTCGTCTGAGCAGTCGCCTGCGGCCAGCCGGACCCGATGACGACGCCGCCGTTCTTGAACAGCTGGGACTCATCGGAGGCGTACGTCCAGTACTTCTTGACGAGCGGCCGCTGGTCCTTGAGCAGCTTGACGACCGCGTCGAACTGCGTCTTGTTCAGCTCGTACGGATCCTTGATCCCAAGCGACGGCCTCGCCTTCGAGAGGTAGAGCGCCGCGTCGGCGATCTGAATCGTGTTGTCCGGCACGGTGATCTTGCCCTTGTACTTCGGGTCGTAGATCGCCGCCCAGCTCGTCGGCTTCTTGGTGACCGCCTTCGTGTTGTAGAGCAGCACATTCGGCCCGAACTGCAGCGAGATCCCGTAGTGCTTGCCGTCGACCGTGTTGTTGGGCGGCGACTTGAACGGCGCGTAGAAGTCCTTCCAGGGCTTCACGAGATTCACGTTCGTCTCCTGGATGGCCCCGCCGTAGATCAGGCGCAGGCTCGCGTCGCCGGACGCGGAGACCATGTCCCACTGTCCCGGGTTCCGGGTCATCAGCGTGACCATCTCGTCCGAGGTGCCGGCGTACTTGTAGGTGATCTTGCAGCCGGTCTGCTTCACGAAGGGCTTGACCCACGACGAATCGAGGTAGCCCTCCCAGCCGACCATCGTCAGGGCGCCTTCGCCCGGGCCGATCTTGGTCGGCAACCCGCTCGCGGCCGTACGCGAGCTGACGCCGACGGCTGGAACCATCAGCGCCGCGCCGACCACCACAACGGCGGCCGCGACCAGCCAGTGCCGCCTCTTGACCCTCTTCATCCTCTGTCCTCCTCCTCCTGTGGGACGTTGATGGTGAACGCGTCCTCGGGCGCCCACGCGAGCGTGACGGCACGTCCCTGCTCCGTCCGGACCTGCTCCGACGTGGATTCGAGGTTCTGGCGGACCACGACGAGCGTGCCGCCGCCGTCGAGACGGACCCGGTAGCGGGTCACGGGGCCGAGGTACACGACCTCCTCGACATGGCCCTGCTCCGTGGTGCTCGACGCCGCCGGGGCCTCCTCCCCGCCGAGCATGCGGATCTTCTCCGGCCGGATCGTGAACCGCCGGCCGTCGCGCTCGATGATGTTCGACACGCCGACGAAGCCGGCCACGAACTCGGTCGCCGGGCGCTCGTACACCTCGGCCGGGGAGCCGACCTGCTCGACCCCGCCCTGGTTGAACACGGCGATCCGGTCGCTCATCGCGAGCGCCTCTTCCTGGTCGTGCGTGACGTACACGAAGGTCTTGCCGAGGTCCTGCTGCAGCGCCTTGAGGAAGACCTGCATCTCCTGGCGCAGCTTCAGGTCGAGCGCGCCGAGCGGCTCGTCGAGCAGCAGCACCTGCGGGTCGTTCACGAGCGCGCGCGCGAGCGCGACGCGCTGGCGCTGGCCGCCTGAGAGCTGCACCGGCTTGCGGCCGCCGAGCCCGGCCAGGCGGACGCGTGCGAGCGCCTCCTCGGCGCGCCCCTTGCGGACCGGCCACGGCGGACGCCCTTGACGCGCAGGCCGTACTCGACGTTCTCCTGCACGGTCATGTGCGGGAAGAGCGCGTAGTCCTGGAAGACGGTGTTGACGTCGCGCTCGTACGGCGGACGGCCCGCGACGTCGTCGCCGCCGAGCAGGATCCGCCCGGCGTCGGGGCGCTCGAAGCCGCCGATCAGGCGCAGCGTGGTCGTCTTGCCGGACCCGGACGGGCCGAGCATCGTGAAGAACTCGCCGCCGATGGATCTCCAGGTCGAGCCCGTCGACGGCGCGGACGTCGCCGTAGCGCTTGGTCAGTCCCTCGAGCAGGACGGCAGGCGGCCGCGCCTGCCGGGGCGCGGCGTCAGGCGGCGCCGCTGCGGGCAGCGACAAGCGACTCCTCCAGGATCTCCAGGCCGCGCGAGAGGTCGTCGTCGGCGATGACAAGCGGGACGAGGACGCGGACGACGTTGCCGTACAGCCCGCACGAGAGCAGGATCAGGCCGCGGTCGCGCGCGGCCTGCACGGTCGCGGACGCGAGCTCCGGCGCCGGCTCCTTCGTGTCCCGGTCGCGGACGAGCTCGAGCGCGATCATCGGCCCGAGCCCGCGCACGTCGCCGACCGTGTCGACGCGCTCGGCGATGTCGTCGAGCCGTCCGCTCAGGCGGGCGCCGAGCTCGCGCGCGCGAGAGAGAAACGCCGGCGAGGACACCTCGTCGAGCACGACGGCGGCCGCGGCGCACGACAGCGGGTTGCCGCCGAACGTGCCGCCGAGCCCGCCGGGAGCGACAGCGTCGACGACCTCCGCCCGGCCCGTCACCGCCGCGAGCGGGAGGCCGCCGCCCAGCGACTTGCCGGAGACGAGCAGGTCGGGCTCGACGCCGTACTGCTCGATCGCCCACACCGTGCCGGTACGCCCAACGCCGGCCTGCACCTCGTCGTCGACGTAGAGGATCCCGTGCTCCCGGCAGACCTCGAGCAGCCCGGCCGGGAAGTCGTGCGGCATCGGGATGAAGCCGCCCTCGCCCTGCACCGGCTCGAGCACCATGCAGGCAACCGCCTCCGGGTCGAGCTCGCGGCGGAAGAGCAGGTCGAGCCCCGTGAGCGCCTGGTCGGTCGAGATGCCGCGGTAGGGGTACGGCGCCGGCGCCCGGTAGACCTCGGGCGCGAACGGCCCGAAGCCGCGCCGGTAGACCACCTTGGCGGTCATCGTCATGGTCAGCAGCGTCCGGCCGTGGAACGAGTTGTCGAAGACGACGCACGGCGGGCCGCCCGGTCGCAGCGCGCGCGATCTTGACCGCGTTCTCGACCGCTTCTGCGCCGGAGTTCACGAGCAGGCTCTTCTGCTCCTCGCCCGCGCACGGCGAGAGCTCGGCGAGCCGCCGGCAGACCTCGACGTACGGCTCGTAGAGCCCGACCATCACGCACTGGTGCAGGTAGCGGTCGATCTGCTCGTGCAGCGCCGCCACCACGGCCGGCGGCCCGTGGCCGAGGTTCTGGCAGCCGAGCCCGCCGGCGAAGTCGATGTAGCTCCGCCCGTCGACGTCCTCGACGCGCGCACCCTCTGCGCGGGCGACGACGAGCGGCGTCGTGGACACGCCGCGCGCGACGTAGCGCGCACGCTCGTCGGCGATGCGTGCCGACTCGCTCTGGGCTGCGGTTTGCGTCACTGAAGCCCTCGATTGCTGCGCATCACGGCGGCATTCTGCACGGAAGACGCCGAAAACGAAAGCCGAGGGCCTGCGCCGTTGAGGAAGCGCGCGGGATCGCGCATAGTCGCGCAGGTCGATGGCGAGGACACCGCTGGCACGCCGCCTGCAGTTTGCACTGCGGCGAACCGCCGGTCCGGGAGAAGCGACGCCCACCGGAGGTCGAGGCGCACGCCGCGGAGGTGCCCGGACGGGCGGACGCGCCGAGCATCGCGATCGTCGCAGGGCTACCTGAACGGCGCGGTGGAGAGCGGCGAGCGCGTCGCAAGGGAGATCCACCGCGATCTGAGCTGACTCGCGAGACATCCCCGGAATTGCCGCTACGCTTCGAGGGCGATGGCCCGTTCTGCAGCAGGTCGCCGGCCGAAGCCGGCCAGCGCGCCCAACCGTGGCGCGCGCCGCCCTGCGCAGCCGGTGCAGCCGCGCCCGGAAGACCTCATGTTCTTCCCGCGGCTGCGGAATCACGCCAAGTGGATGTTCGTCTTCCTCGCGCTGGTGTTCGGCTTCGGCTTCGTGATCTTCGGCGTCGGCTCGAGCCTGCCGAGCGGCCTCGGCGACATCCTGCGCAACAACGGCTCGTCGTCCTCGCAGCCGAGCGTCTCGGACGCCCAGAAGGCGATCGCGAAGGACCCGAAGCACGCGCAGTCGTACATCGATCTCTCGCAGGCGTACCAGCGCAACGGCAACATCGACGCCGCCATCCCGCCGCTCGTCACCTACACGAAGCTCAAGCCGAAGAACCAGAACGTGCTCCAGGAGCTCGCCGGCCTGTACTCGATCCAGGCCAGCAGGGCCCAGGCGGTGGCGTCACAGGCGAACCAGGACTACACGAACGCGAGCGGCCTCTCGACGCTGCAGACGGGCTCGACGGCCCAGCTGTTCCAGCCCGGTGCGCTCGACAAGACCATCCAGGACGCCGCTGCGACCCGCGGCCAGGCGGCCAACACCAAGATGGGCGAGGCGTACAAGAACGCTGCCGGTACGTACGGAAAGCTCGTGAAGCTGGCGCCGCGCGACTCGCAGCTCTGGTTCCTCTACGCGCTGTCCGCCGAGCAGGCGAGGGACAACCCGCACGCGATCGCGGCCTACAGGCAGTTCCTGAAGCTCTCGCCGAACGCGCCCGAGGCCGCCCAGGTGAAGCAGCGCATCAAGCAGCTGCAGACCGGGGGCTCGACCGGCGGCGGCGCCGCCGTGTCAGGCAACGGCAGCACGCGGACCAACCGCTAGACTCGCGCCGCCCCGGCGGCACGTTAGAAAACAATGGACTTCTCCGTACACACAGAGCAGCTGTTCGACGACGCCTACGTGATCGCGCTCGCGGGCGAGGTTGACCTCTACACGGCGCCCGAGTTCAAGCAGGAGCTGCTGGACGTCATCGCCAAGGGCGCGAAGCACGTCGTGATCGACCTGTCGGAGACGACGTTCATCGACTCGACCACGCTCGGCGTGCTGGTCGGGGGCGTGAAGCGCCTGCGGACGAACGACGGGCAGCTGTCGCTGGTCTGCTCCGACCGCAACATCACCAAGATCTTCGAGATCACCGGCCTCGACCGCGTCTTCACGATTCACGCTTCGCGCGACGAGGCGCTTGCTTCGCTCGCCGCGTAACGTCCGGCGCCGCCCCGCTCGCCGCGGGGCAAGCCCGCCTCCGCGCCGGTTCGATTAGCGCCGGCGGGCGCGCACGGTCCACCAGATACCCGCCGCAATCAGACCTACGAAGACGGCGAGCCCGGCCCAGCTGCCCAGGATGACACTCGCGATCACGATCGCAGCGAAAAAGCCGATGGCGAGCAGGACGAAGCTGAAGGCTGCGCCTTCACTCCGAAGCGGGTTCTCCACGGCGCTTACCCCGTGCGCGAGGTGACGACGAAGTGGGCGACGGCCTGGATCTGGGCCGGCGTGAGCTTGCCCTTGAAGGGCGGCATGATCGCGCCGCCGTTCGTCACCTGCTTGACGACGCCCGCCAGGTCCTTGGTCGACTTGTCGAGATTCGGGCCGACCGTGCCGGTCGAGCCCGCCGCCTTGAGCGTGTGACAGCCGGAGCACCCGGCCGAGTTGAAGATCGCCTTCCCGTCGGCGCTGCTCGAGCCACCGCCGCCGCCTGCAGCGACGCCTGGTGTTGAGCCGATCGGAGCGGGACAGCCGTTCGCCTTCGCCGTCGCCTCGGTGATGCCGGCGACGCAGGCGACGTAGCTGGCGACGTCGTTGACGTCCGAGCCCTTGACGATGTTCGCCGGCATGCCTGGGGCGCCGGTGGCCGGCTGGGTGTTCGGGTACTTGATCTGGATCCCGACGACGTTGCGGATCGTGCTCGCCGGGTAGCCGCGCTCCTGCGCCGCCGCGAAGGCGGCGTCCAGGTTCGGGCCGATGACCCCTTTCGTGCCCGCGTTCGCGAGCGTATGGCACGAGCCGCAGTTCGCTGCGAAGAGCCTCTGCCCGTTCGTCGCGTCACCGCTCGAGACCGGCCCGCCCGTGCCGCAGCCGGCCGCGAGCAGCGCGAGCGTACCGAGCAGTGCTGCCGGGAGTCCCCTGCCCACTAGAGGATGTAGACGGTCGTGTAGACGATGATCCACATGACGTCGACGAAGTGCCAGTAGATGCCGGGTATCTCGACGCCGTGGTGGTGCTCGGGCGAGAAGTGGCCGCGGAACGACCGGATGGTCACCATCGTCAGCAGCGTCAGGCCGATGAACACGTGCGCCCCGTGGAGGCCGGTCAGCCCGTAGAAGACCGTGCCGAACGCGTTGTCGTGCGGGGCGAAGCCGATGCGCGAGTACTCGCGTATCTGCGTCAGCAGGAAGCAGAGTCCGAGCGCCAGCGTGAGCACCATGCCTGCCTGCAGGCCGGCGCGGTTGCCGCGCTTGATCGACTGCGTGGCCCAGTGCATCGTAAAGCTCGAGGTGACGAGGATCGCCGTGTTGATGCCGGCGACGTACTTCGGCAGCTCGTCGCCGGCGGGCGGCCATGCGTTGTTGTTGATGACGCGGATGAAGAAGTAGGCCGTGAAGAACGCCCCGAAGACCATGATCTCCGACGCGATGAAGAGCAGCATCCCGAGCGTCGCGGCGTTGACCCGCGAGCTCTGGTTCGCGACCGGCGGGCCGTGATGGTCGGCGTGCGCGGCGGCGCTCATACGGCACCCGCCATCTGGCTCTCGGCCTCGACGACGACGTGCTCGACGGGCACGCCGGCGTCCTTGCGCAGCCGGTCGACGACATCGCGGCGCAGCCAGCTGCTTGGCTTCTCGCCGGGGAACGTCGACACGATGATCTCGTCCACCCGCTCGTCGGCGATCGCCTGCAGGGCCGCCGTGTACGGGTCCGGGTGCGCGACCTGGCCGTGGGCGTCGATGCCCGCCGCGCGGAGCTCGGCGAGCGCGGCGCGCAGCCGCCGCTCGGCCTCCGGGTGCGCCCCCTGAGTCGGATCGCTCTGCGGGCTGATCAGCAGGAAGCTGGCCGGCGACCGGCTCGCGCGCTCACGGATCCGGTCGAGCAGCGCCTCACCGACGACGGTGTCGTTGGCGATCACCAGCACGTTCCTCTCGCCGCCTGCCGTCTTCTCCACGACGACGTGCTCGACCGGGATGCCGCCGGCGACGGAGCGGATGCGATCGAGGGCGTTGCGGCGCAGCCAGCCGGACTTCTGGAGCGGGTGCGTCGAGACGATGATCTCGTCCGGCGGCTGATCCATCTGGTGCAGCTGGTCGCGGACGGCGTCGGCCGGGTCGCACTCGACAACCATCCCGTGCGCCGGGATGCCCGCCTCGCGCAGGCGCGCGAGCGTGCGGTCGAGCCTGCGCCCCGCCGACGCGCGGCGCGTGTCCTCGTAGACCACGTAGCCCTGCCGGGGCGGGTTCACCGGGCTGAGCACCGTGACGTCGATCTCGCCCTCGGCCGCGCGGCGGCGCAGGGCGTCGATCAGCGACTCGCCGCCGACGGTCTCGTTCGCCACGACCAGGATCCTGGTCAGTGTCTCGTCTCCTGGACCTCGCCGGCGGACTGACCGGCGAGGACAGCGTGGCGTGCCCCCGGTACGCCGTACTCGTACGGGCTGCCGACCACCTGCGGGATCTCGTCGAAGTTGAACAGCGGCGGCGGCGAGGAGACCTGCCACTCGAGCGTCAGCGCGCGCCACGGGTTGCTCGGTGCGCGTGGGCCGCGCGCCCAGCTGTTGATCATGTTGTAGAGGAAGATGATGAACGAGGCCCCGAGCACGAACGACGCGATCGACATGAAGAGGTTCCAGTCGGCGAACCTCGGCCCGTGGTCGGCGTAGCGGCGCATCATCCCCTGCGTCCCGGTGAGGTGCATCGGGAAGAAGGTGGCGTTGAACGCCACGAGCGTGATCCAGAAGTGGATCTTCGCCAGCCGCTCGTCGTACATGCGGCCGGTCATCTTCGGGAACCAGTAGTAGATCCCCGCGAAGATCGTGAACAGCGATCCGCCGAAGAGCACGTAGTGGATGTGCGCGACCACGAAGTACGTGTCCGAGACGTGGATGTCGATCGGCACCGACGCGAGATAGATGCCTGAAAGGCCGCCGATCACGAACATCGACAGGAAGCCCAGTGCCCACAACATGGGTGCGGTGAAGTGGATCCGGCCTTCCCACGTCGTGGCGAGCCACGAGAACACCTTGATCCCCGTCGGCACGCCGATCAGCAGCGTCGTGATCATCATCGGGACGCGCAGCCAGGGCGCCATGCCGGCGACAAACATGTGGTGCGCCCACACCGAGAAGCCGAGGACGACGATCGCGCACAGCGACAGCGCCATCAGCCGGTACCCGAAGATCGGCTTCCGCGAGAAGACGGAGATCACCTCCGAGGCGATGCCGAAGCCGGGCAGCATCATGATGTACACCGCCGGGTGCGAGTAGAACCAGAAGATGTGCTGGTACCCCAGCGTGTAGCCACCTAAGTGTGGGTCGAAGTAGTGGGTGCCCATGATCCGGTCGAACAGCACCATGAACTGGGACCCTGCGATGAACGGCGTCGCGATCACGACCAGCAGCGACGTCGTGAAGTTCGCCCACACGAGCAGTGGCATGCGCCAGAAGGTCATCCCCGGCGCGCGCATGGTGATGATGGTCACCAGGAAGTTCAGCGCGGTCATCACCGACGACGCGCCGGCCCACTGCACGGACATGTTGAAGAACGTCTGGCCGAGCGGCAGTGATGTGGAGAGCGTCGGGTAGCCGGTCCAGCCGGCCGCGAACGGGCCGCCGTCGACGAGGAAGCTCGACAGCATCATCGTGCCGGCGATCGGCAGCAGCCAGAAGGAGAGGGCGTTCAGGCGCGGGAACGCCATGTCCGGCGCGCCGATCATCAGCGGGATGACGAAGTTCGCGAGGCCGGCGAACGCCGGGATCACGAACAGGAAGATCATCAGCGAGGCGTGCGCCGAGAAGAGGCCGTTGTAGGTCTCCGTGTCGGTGAACTGCATCCCCGGGCGGGCGAGCTCCGCGCGCACCAGCATCGCGAGCAGCCCGCCGGCGAAGAAGAAGAAGATCGTCGTCGTCACGTACTGGATGCCGATGACCTTGTGGTCCGTGTTGACGCGGAAGTAGTCCTTCCAGGTCTTGGCGCCGTGGCCCGAGTGGTCCTCGGGCTGCGTCGGCTTCCCGAGGAAGTAGTGCACCCAGTAGTCGAAGGCCCCGAGGCCCGCGAGGAAGCCGACCGGCAGCGCGGTCAGCAGGCTGACCGTCACGCAGGTCTCGGTCTGCAGGATCGGCGTGTAGCCGCCCCACCAGCGGAAGAAGACGACGATGCCGAGGCCGATGGCGGCGAACAGCGCCGACATCCACGCGGCGCGGATCCAGCCGGGGCCGGTCAGCCAGCGCCAGGGCGACGACGGCGCGCCGGGCGGGGCCTCGTGGTGCTCGTGGGAGGCGGCGACGCTCGTCACGAGGAGCCCTTGGTCAGGAAGGCGACGAGCTGGTCGACCTGCTGCGCGGGAAGGCTCTTGAACGACGGCATCACGTTCGGGTACCCGGGCTGGATATAGGCCGAAGGATCTTGGATCGACTCCCTGACGAACGCCTCGAGCGGCTTGTTCGCCTGCTTGGCGTAGTCGGGCAGCTTATCGAGGTCGGGGCCGATCTTCCCCGTCGCACCGGCGGGCGCGTACGTGTGGCAGCTCACGCAGCCGTTGTTCGTGAAGAGCGCCTTGCCGGCTGCCGCACCGCCACCCTGGGTCGCGGTCGAGCTGCCCTTGGCCCACTTCTGGAAGTCCGCCTGCCGCATGACGAGCACCTGCCCGAGCATCACCGAGTGCCCGAGCCCGCAGAGCTCGGCGCACTGGATCACGTAGTGCCCGAGCTTGGTCGGCGTCACGTTGATCGTCGTGGTCTGGCCCGGGACGAGGTCCTCCTTCTGCCGGAACTCCGGCACGAAGAACGAGTGGATGACGTCGCGCGACGTCATGTCGAGCTTCGTCGTCCGGTTGATCGGCAGCCGCAGCGTCGTCGACTGGAGGTTCCCGTAGGTCGGGTAGGTGAAGCTCCAGGCGAACTGCTCGCCGAGGACGTTGACCTTCAGCGCGTTCTTCGGCGTGTCGCCGTTCTTCGCCAGGACGACGGCGCTCATGATCCCGATCGCGGTCACGAGCACGAACGGGATCGCCGTCCAGGTGATCTCGAGGCCGGTGTGCCCGTGGACGGGCGGGCCGTCGGTGTCGTCGTCGGGACGCGCGCGGAAGGCGAAGATCGAGTACAGGAAGACCCCCGCGACGATGGCCCAGACAACGATGCAGATGCCGGTCACGACCCAGATGTCGAAGTCGATGCGGTCGGCCTCCTTCGAGTCGGCCGCCGGCAGCCAGGGCAGGAAAATTGCGATCGCGGTGGTGATGGCCGCCACGACGATCGCTATGAGGGTGACCTTGAGAGCCGCTCCCTTCTGCACGGCCGCGGAGACTACAACGTCGGTCAACAGGAGGATCGCCTTGCGATCGAGGGCTCCTCGTTGGACGGAGGTTAGACGCGTCGCCGGGCGGGTAGGAGGTGCGGGCAGTCATTCGAACGCGCGCGCAGCACCCGGAAGGACGAAGGAGGAACTACAACCACATGGGTATCGGAGTCAGCATCTTTCTCATTGCGGTCGGGGCGATCCTCGCGTTCGCCGTCAACGCTCAGGCGAACGGGATCGACATCCAGACCGTCGGCTGGATCGTGCTCGCCGTCGGCGTCATGGGCCTCGTGCTCTCGATGATCTTCTGGTCGTCGTGGGCGGGCCCCGGCTACTTCACGAGCCGGCGCCGCACGTACGTGGAGGAAGGCCCGGCCGCCCCGCCGCCGTACTAGGCCGCGGGCCGAGCAGATCCGACCGGGGGCGGGGCCGCGAGAGCACCCCGCCCCTGGCACGTGGAGGAGAGCGACACGACAGACATGATGGCCGTCGTCGGGAGTGACAGGCAGCAGGCACCCGCCCGCCGGGCGCAGGCGGGTGCGTTCGGCCGGCTGGCCGGCCTCGTCAACGTCGGCCCGTGGACGGCCGCCGACGTGCTCGAGCTGCTCTGCACGGAGGTGCGCGCGTCCTTCGGATACGACCGCGCCGCCGTCCTCCGCCACGACCCGCGCGCCGGCACCGTGCTGCCGATCGTGCGCCAGCGGCTGGACTGGCCCGACTGCGCGCTCCTCGTCGCCGAGCTGCCGTTCGTCGCCGAGGCGCTCGCGCAGTGCGAGGCCGTCGCGTCGCGCGGCGAGGCCGCGGGCCTCGAGTCCCCCGTCGCGGTGCCCCTGCTCGTCGCCGGCAGCTGCCCCGCGATCCTCGTGGCCGACCGGCCGGCGGACGCGCCGAACGGCGATGACCTCGACCTGCTGACCGCGCTCGGCTCGATGGGCGCCGTGCTGCTCGAGCGGGCCGACCGCGACGGCCACCTGGAGGACGAGCTGGCGGAGCTCCAGCACATCGACCGGCTGAAGACCGACTTCCTCGGGATCGCCTCCCACGAGCTGCGTACGCCGATCGCAGTCGTCCACGGCATCGCGTCGACGCTCTACCTCCGCGGCGCCGAGCTCTCGGAGGAGCAGACGCTCGAGCTCCGGTGGACGCTCTACGAGCAGACGGCACGGCTCGCCGGCCTGGCGCAGGCACTGCTCGACCTGTCCCGTGTCGAGGCCGGCGCGGTCCAGGCGCAGCCGCGCCGCTTCAGCCCGCGCGACCGCATCGCGGCGCTTCTGCGCCAGATCGCTCCCGATCGCGTACGCGACGTGCGGCTCGACGTCCCGCCGGACTGGGAGATCGTCACCGACCCGGAGGCGCTCGACCGCATCGTCGGCAACCTCATCACGAATGCACTTCGCCACGGCGTGCCGCCGGTCGAGGTGCGGGCGCTCACGGCCGACCCGTTCCGGCTCGTCGTCGAGGATCACGGCGCCGGCGTCGACCCAGCGTTCGTCGGCCGGCTATTCGACCGCTTCTCGCGCGGGGGCGCGCGCGAGCGGCTGGACGGCGCCGGCCTCGGGCTCGCGATCGCCCGCTCGTACGCGCATGCGCTCGGCGGCGACCTGACCTACGGGCGCGAGGCGCGGGGCGCCCGCTTCGAGCTGCTGCTGCCCGCGGCCGGAACCGCTAGCTGAGACCCGTCAGCGGGTCGACGGCGGCGCCGCGCAGGCGCACCTCGAAGTGCACGTGCGGGCCGGACGCATCCCCGGTCGCGCCGACAAGGCCGATCCGCTCACCGACCGTGACCCGCTGGCCGACCGAGACGAGCGCTTTCGAGAGGTGCGCGTACATCGTCGCCACGCCGCGCGGGTGCTGGATCGTCACGACGATCCCAGCCGCCGCCGAGATTGCCGGCCCAGCTGACCCGCCCTGATGCGGCGGCGCCGACCGACGTGCCCTTGGGCGCCGGGTAGTCCAGTCCCGTGTGAAAGCGGTCGCCTCGCGGGCCGAACCTGTCGGTGTAGGGCGTGGCGAGCGGTGCGCGTAGGGCGATCGGACAGGTCGCGGGGGGCTGCTTCAGCGCGGCGATGACCGCCGGGCCCGCGATGCCGTCCTCGGGAAGCCGGGCCCAGCGCTCGAACTTGCGCAGCGCCCGGTCGCTGTGCGAGCCGAACGCGCCGTCGATGGTCGCGGAGGGAAAGCCGTGCCACGCGAGCATGAACTGAAGCGCCGCCGCATCCCACCCCACGGTCGCATCCGAGACGGGCCGGCTTCCGAGCCGGTGGCGCGCGAACTTTCCGAGGGCGTGCATCGTGCGCGGGCCGAACAGCCCGTCGCCGCCGAGCCGCCGGACAGCGGAGATCGTGCCGGAGCCGGCCAGTCCGTCGACCGGCCCGCTGTAGACGCCACGACCGCAGGGCGACCTGCAGGGCGGGCCACGTTGGAGTCGGGGGCCGGCGCCGCGTCGGCGACCGGGAAGCCCGAGGAACTGCAGACGACCACGAGCAGGGTGACGAAGAGCCGGCGGGGCATGCCATGCCCTGGATCGGTTGCCCGCCTCGATCGAGCGACCCTCGTTCGAGGGAGAGCTACGTTGGCGGCGTGCGCCGCCTCGTCATTGTCGCCACGGCGGTTGTGCTGGTCGACAGCACGCTTTACGCCGCCCTCACGCCGCTGCTCCCGCATTACGCGGACCACTACAACCTTTCGAAGGCGGGAGGATGCAGGCGTGTCGTCGCCTGGTTCGCCGTCGATCGCTCGTCGGCGGCGTTCCCGGCGGCCTCGCGGCCGCACGCGTCGGCCCCGGCGAGCGGCGTCCGCCGGCCTGCTGACCCGGTGAAGTCGACGCCACCAACGCCGTGTTCGGCGACGGCGCCCTGGCGCTCGGCGTCGAGGTCGAGGTGAAGGGAGCCCGATCAACGGCGTGGTCATGGCCAGCAGCGTCTAGGTCGAGACGATGCCGAGCGCCACGCCGAAGGCTTCGAGCTGCACGGGGCGATCACCTCGATCGACACCGTCGGCGAAGACTTCGTCCTGCGCGAGCGTCAAGGTGAGCTACCGGCCCGGGCACGGTCGACTTCCGCGAGGGCACGCCGAACAGTCTCGCGGTCGGCGTGAAGCTCGAAGTGAGGGCAAGCTGTCGGCCGACGGACCATGCTGCAGGCGAGCGCATCTCGTTCGGTGACTGACACAGGCCATCCCCCGAGGCGCAAGCCCGCGGGCGAGGACGGCACGCGCACTGGCCGGTGCGATCGCCGCGCTGCTCCGGCCGATCGCCAGCTGGCGGTGAGCCGCGGCCTCCCGTTCGCCGCGATGGAGGACCTGTTCAAGGCGGCGTTCGTCGAGGCGGCGCGGCGCGCGCAGCCGGAGTCGGCCGGCAGGCGGATCGTCAGCCGGTCGCCACCGCCACCGGGCTGACGCGGCGCGAGGTGACGCGACTGCTCGATGCGCCGCGCGGCCTGCCCGCCGGTGCGGCCGTCGCCGGCGACCCAGGTCTTCACGCGCTGGCGCACCGACCCGGCCCTGCGCGACCAGCGCGGCCGCCCGGCGCGTTGCCGCGGCAAGGGCCGGCGCCGAGCTTCGAGGCGCTCGCCCGCTCGATCACGCAGGACGTCCATCCGCGCAGCCTCCTCGACGAGCTGTGCCGGCTCGGCCTCGCCGAGGAGGAGCGGCGACGAGGTCAAGCTGCTGCGCGACAGCGTCGTCGCCGGCGCGCGACAGCGAGCGCGCCTACGGATTCCTCGCCAGCAACGTCGGCGACCATCTGCGCGCCGGCGTCGCCAACGTTCTCGCCGAGGCGCCGCCGCACGTCGAGCAGGCCGTCTTCGCAGACGAGCTCTCGGCAGAATCGATCGCCGCCTTCCGCGAGATCGCGAAGGCCCAGTGGCAGGCGCTGCTCGCCGCCAGCGTCCCGAAGCTGCAGGCGCTGGTCGATGCCGATGCTGCCGCCGGCCGCGCCGCCGATCGGCGGGTCCGGATCGGCCTCTATAGCTACCACGAGAGATGAACGGCGCAGCCGGGAAGGGCGCCCGCCGGCGGCCGGCGCGCCCCGCCCGTCCGAAACGCCCGCCGCAGCGCGCCAAAGGATCGATGATGCCGCTCGGCCTGCTCTTCTCGTTCGCCCGCGCGTGCCGGTCGTGCTGCTCGCCGGCGTGCTCGTTGCTGAGCTGCGGCGGCGGCGTCGACAGCGGCGGCACCGGCGCGCCAGCCGACGTCGTTTGCGAGCGGCCCGATCACCGGCTTCGGCTCGGTGATCGTCGCCGGCGTGCATTTCGACGACCGCAGCGCCAGCGTCCGCGAGGCCGACGGCAACGCGCGCAGCCGCGACGACCTGCGCCTCGGCATGACGATCGACGTGCCGGCTCGGCGATCGTCATCGATGCGGACGGCAACGACGCGAGCAGGCGACGAGCATCGTCTTCGCAGCGAGATCGTCGGTCCGGTCGCGCGCGAGCGATCTCTCTGCGCGGACCCTGACCGTGCTCGGCCAGACCGTCGACGTCGCGGCGAGCGACGGTCTTCGACGGTCGCTCGCCGGCGGCCAGGCGGCGCTCGCCGTCGGCGACGTCGTCGAGGTGTACGCCAGCGTCGACGCCGCGAGCGGCCATTACGCCGCACCCGGGTCGAGGCAAGGCCAGCGCGCACGCGTTCGCGCTGCGCGGCATCGTCGCCGACCTCGACACGGCGCGCGCACCTTCTCGTTCGGCGCGCGCGCATCGGCTATCTCGGCGTCGCGGCCGTGCCGCCGACACTGGCCAACGGCAGCTTCGTTCGCGTCACGCTCGGGCTCGTCGCCGGGCGCGGGGGGCGTCTGGACGGCGATCGCGATCGGCGACGGCGCGCCGGCGCTCGAGGACCGCGACGAGGCCAAGCTCGAAGGCCGCGTCAGCGCGTTCACCTCGACGACGCAATTCAGCGTCAACGGCACGCCGGTCGATGCGCGAGCGGCCAGTTTCGACGGCACAGCGTCGGCCTCGCGCTCGGCGCCAATGTCGAGGTCGAGGGCACGATCGGCGGCGGCGTGCTCGTCGCCACGCGGGTGAAGGTCGATCAGCAAGACCAGGGCGGCGACAACGAGTTCGAGGTCGACGGTCGGATCATCTCGCTCGACACGGTCGCCAAGACCTTCGTCGTGCGCGATGTCACGGTGAGCTACGCCGGCGCGGTCGAATTCAGCGACGGCACCGCGGCCGATCTCGCCGTCGGCCGCAACGTCGAGGTGCGGGGCAAGCTCACCGCCGAGGGAACGCGGCTGCAGGCCGAGCGGATCAAGTTCGACGATTGAGTCGATCGCCGGAAATAGACGGGAATTCCGTACAGGTAACGAATCTGCAACATCCTCGCCGGCTGACTTCCTCAGGATGCGCGGGCGTCAGCGGCCCTGCGGCCGCCGGCACGCGTTTCATCGTTTGCGAAGGAGTTCCATGTCCCCGCTCAACACCCTCAGCGGCGCCGCGGGCGCCGGGACCGCGGCGAACGTCAAGGCCAAGGCCTTCGCCCGGGTCGACACCAATGGCGACCGCAGCGTCGACAAGACCGAGCTGCAGGCGGCCTTCGACGCCGTCGCGGCGAAGACGGGTCGGCAAGCGCGCGACGCCGAAGAGGCGATCGCGCGCATCGATCGGAACGGCGACGGCGCCGTCACCCGGCTCGAGATCCGTGCCCACCTGCACGAGCTGAAGGCCGCCGCCAGGTCGACGGTCGAGCTCGCCGCCCGGGAGGGCGCGAAGAGCCGCTGAGCATTCCCCTAAGGCCTCTCCGGGGGCCATGTCAATAGCATCTCCGATCATCGGCATAGCTCCCGATGAGGAGGGTGGCCGCGGTAGTGCAGACTGACCGCCCCTCCCCGGAGTGCACGCCATGGCCAATCCGCACGCTCCCTACCACCCGATCATCTACGTCCGCGGCTTCGCCGGCACCCAGGGCGAAATCGAGGAGACGGTCGGCGACCCGTACATGGGCTTCAACATCGGCAGCACCAAGTCGCGCCAGGTGTGGGACGGCAAGATGCGGCGCTACTACTTCGAGTCGCCGCTGGTGCGCCTCAAGGACGAGCCGATCTGGAAGCGACGCCGGACGGGCCCGAGCTTTCCAACGACCGCTACGACGATGTCTACGTCAACGGCGACGACCTGACCGCGCCTCATCCCGACGACCCGACCAGGCCGCTGCGCTCGGACGTCACGCTGCCGTACCAGTCGATCGCGATCCTGCGCTACTACGACGACGCCTCGGCCGACTTCGGCGACGGCAAGGCGCATCCCATCGAGGAGTTCGCCAAGGGCCTGGGCCAGCTGATCCTGCGCATGCGCACGCTCGTCTGCCGCAAGAACGGCAAGCATCCGATCCGGCCCGACGAGACGCTCGACAACGGCGTCGACCGAGGCCGACTTCAAGGTCTACCTGGTGGCGCACTCGATGGGCGGACTGGTGTGCCGCGCCTTCCTGCAGAACCCGGCGCTCGGCGACGCCGCAGGCGCGCGCCGCCGTCGACAAGCTCTTCACCTACGCCACGCCGCACAACGGCATCGACCTGCGCGTGGTGCGCAACGTGCCCGGGCTGGAGCGCGCTCGGCGAGGCCACCAACTTCAACCGCGAGCGGATGGCCGGCTATCTGGGCCTGCCGCAAGGCACGACCGAGGTCGTCTCCGAGATCGTCGGCTTTCCGCCGGAGCGGGTGTTCAACCTGGTCGGCACCAACCCGGCCGACTACCTGGTGGCCAAGGGGCTGTCGTCCTGGGCGGTGGGCGAGTCCAGCGACGGCCTGGTGCGCATGGACAACGCCACCACCTTCGCCAAGGTCGGCGGCAAGCAGGTCGACTCGCCGCGCGCCTACGCCCACCGCAGCCACTCGGGCCAATACGGCATCGTCAACTCGGAAGAGGGCTTCCAGAACCTGACCCGGTTCCTGTTCGGCTCGGTCCGCGCCGACGGCTGGCTCGACGTGTTCGACGTGAAGCTGCCCGAAGAGGTGCAGCAGGCCTACGACCGGGACCACGATTCGGTGCGCGCCTCCTACCGGTTCGAGATCGTCGCCGCCCTGCGTGCCAGCCAGTGGCAACTGCATCGCCGCGTCGTGCGCGAGAACTCGGCGATCAGCCGCACCTACGACGAGCTGTTTCCCGAAGGACGCGGCACGGCCAGCGCGGGCCCAGCCGGGACAACAGCCCGCATCTGTTCTCGCTGTTCCTCGATCCGACCAAGAGCCAGAAGCGGCACCAGAGCGTCGCCTTCGCCTTCGACGTGGCGATCCTCGTGCCCGACTACGAGATCGACGGCGTGCTCTGGCTGAAGAAGCACTTCGAGGGCGGCTACCTGGTGCGAAAGCTGATCGTGGTCGAGGCCTTCGTCGACGCCACCACGCCGTCGGGCTGGCGGCTCGAGTACGGCATCCAGAGCGAGACGCCGAACGACACCTCGACCCTGGCCAATGCCCGCCTCGAGGGCGGCGCCCTCAAGTTCGAGATCCCGATCACCTCGCCGGTGGACGCGCGCCCCAGCGTCGGCGGCCAGCTGCGGATCGAGATCCGCAACTGGTCCTGAGTCCGGCTGCTGCCTGACCGGCCGGCCGCCCCGGCCGGTCGCGCGCGTGCCGATGTAACGCGGACGAATCGTCGCTCGTCGCGGACGATCGGCCTAATGGGGGACTTGTTCGCCGCCGGCGGTCGATCGCATCATTTCCCACCCTTTCAACGGAGCAGACCGATGCCCCCGATCAGCAGCGAAACCGCCAAGACACTCGGCGACACGATCAAGATGGTCAAGAGCATCGAGGCCCAGGATGCCAAGATCCAGCCGCAGTACAAGAAGATGTCGGAAGGTCTCCAGAACGGCATCGACAACGCCAGCGAGGAGGAGATCTCGCTCTACCGGCCGCAGCTCGAAAAGGTCGGCAAGCTGATCGACATCTGCCTCGGCACGATCCAGGGCGCGATCGGGCTGCTCTCGCAACTGCGCAAGGACGAGGCGCTGATGGCGGCCAAGTTCGACCAGATCGAAAAGCTGGTCAAGTCGGTGGCAACCAAGCGCAAGAAGCTCGCCGAGCAGTCGGCCGAGGCGC
The DNA here is from genome assembly GCA_963755085.1 of uncultured Thermoleophilia bacterium. Classification (GTDB taxonomy): domain Bacteria; phylum Actinomycetota; class Thermoleophilia; order Gaiellales; family Gaiellaceae; genus JACVRM01. The sequence continues at coordinate 261,086 of CAVWIN010000008.1, forward strand.
GCAAGCTCGACGCCGACGCCGAGAAGGCGCTGGCCGCGGCGCAGAAGGGGGCGCAGTCGGCCGAGGCCGACCTCAGCGCCCTGCAGGCCGCGGTGGCGAGCTTCATGAAGACGATCGCCTACATCGATGTCGAGACGCCCAAGCTCGAGGCCGCCGCGAAGAAGGCCTACGAGAAGAAGGACCAGAAGACTCTCACCGACTCGCGCACCGAGCTGATCGATTTCCTCCAGTACAAGACCGGGCCGAACGCGATGCGCTCGCGGATCGAGAAGTACAAGAAGCAGTACCCGGACATCACCCGCGAGCAGCGCAACGAGGTGCAGTACATGCTCGACGACATGGAGCGCGCCGACAGCTCCCTGGCGGACGTCGACAAGAGGCTCAAGGAGCTGATGAAGCTCGGCCAGGTGAAGAAGGAGGAAAAGCCCGAGCCGCCCGCCAGGAAGGCGATGCCCGCCGGCGAGGTCGCCAAGGCAGGCAAGGCGCTCGGCATCGAGGCGAAGGACTATCCGAAGCTGGCCAAGGTCCTCAACGAGCAGCCGCGCTTCAAGTGGGCCGACGCGCTGGGCAGGCTCGCCGTCACGCTCAAGCTCAAGGTCACCGACGGCAAGAAGCTCGTCGAGCTCCTCAACAAGGTCGATTCGATCAAGAAGGCCCAGTTGATCGACATCTGAAGGCCCGCGCACCCCTTCGGCAGAATCGGCTCATGCTCTCGCCCCTGCTCCAGGTTCTCATCCGCCGCCGCGGCTGGCTCGCGCTCGCTGCCGTCTCGGCGACGGCGGTGTCGGTCGGCTACGCCGGCCTGGAGACGCAGCAGCGCAAGTGGATCTTCCAGGCGGCCCGGGCGCCCGAGTCGACCCCTGCCGAGCTCGAGCAGGCGGCGCGGGCCGGCGGGATGGAGAGCGTCTGGATCGAGCACCTCTCGCCCACCACGGGCCGGCCGATCCGCCTGCACGCGCTCTGGGCCAGCCACGCCGATCCGCGCGCGCCGCTGCTGCTCTACCTGCACGGCGCCCGGCGCGACGTCGGCCGCAGCACCTTCCGGGTCGAGCAGATGCGCGAGCTCGGCTTCTCGGTGCTCGCGGTCGACTACCGCGGCTTCGGCAACAGCACCGACGAGCTGCCCTCGGAGGCCGGCGTGGTCGAGGACGCCGAGGCGGCCTGGCGCTGGCTCGCCGAGCAGCGGCCGGGACAGCCGCGCTACGTCTTCGGCCATTCGCTCGGCGGCGCGATCGCGGTGCAGCTCGCCGCCCGCCTTGCCGACGACGCACCCGGCGACACGCCTCGGGGCGTGATCGTCGAAGGCACCTTCACCTCGATCGGCGACATGTTCGCCACCTTCAAGTGGGGCTGGCTGCCGATCTCGATGCTGATCACCGAGCGCTTCGACTCGCTCGCCGCGGTGCCGCGGATCAAGTCGCCCCTCATGATCGTCCATGGCAGCGACGACGCGCTCGTGCCGTCGCGCTTCGGCCAGAGGCTCTACGAGCAGGCCACCGTGGCCAAGCGGTTCGTCCTGATCGAGGGCGGAACGCATTCCACCACCACCTGGCGCGGCGCCGAGCAATACCGGGCGGCACTGCGCGAGTTCTTCGGCGTCGGCAAGGCCGGCTGAGTCGCCGCCGGCCCGGCGACGCCCTCAGCCGGGCATGACGAACGCGGTCGGCATCGGCGCCGGCTCCGGGCGAGCCCGGTTGCGCGATCGGTGCATCGTCGGCACCAGCCAGCCGATGCACGCGCCGACCGCCATGGCGGTGCCGACCATGCGCGGCGCCGCCTCGCTCAGCCGCGCCGCCATTTCCGGCGAAACGCCGGCCAGCAACTGCAGCACGCTCCACTGCACCAGGCCGAGCGCGACCGCCATCGATGCCGCCTCGATGGCACGCAGGCGCAGCCGCCCCGCATGGTCGACCGGCTCCGTGTCGTCGGCGGTCCAGGCGACCGCGACCGTGATGAAGAAGGTCATCAGCAGCCAGGGCCAGCGATCGAGCGTCGTCGTCCACGCCTCCTCGAAGGCGCCGGGCGTGGACAGCGACTGGAAGATGTTGCCGGACTTGTCGAAGACAAAGCGGAACACCAGCGAGACCACGAACGACGCGGCCGCGGCGATGACGCCCGAGACCGCGTAGGCGGCGAACGGCCGCCCCCCGCCGGGAAGCCGGGTGGCGAACGGCCACACCGACTTCGGGTAGATGGCGGCGACGATCGCGATCGCGTACACGATGGGCACCATGACCAGGATGCGCAGGTTCTGCGGCAGCGGCAGCGGGTCGATGAAGCGGCGCATCATCAGCGGCACGAACAGCATCGCCAGGAACACCAGCCCGGCGACGAGGACGACGTCGTGCGAGGTCAGCGGCCCGCGCGTTGCCGGCAGGCCGGCGAAGCCGAGCTGGATGAGCGCGTCGCGGCGGCGGGCGTGGTTGCGCGCGCTTTCGAGCACGCCGGCGCTGATGAAGTTGCAGAGCGAATCCTGCAGCGCCGACAGCTCCGAGTCGAAGACCTTGCGCGAATGCGCCACCAGCCGCGAATCGCTGCCGCCGTCGAGCTCGTCCAGGGTTCGGGCATCGAGGAACTCGGAGAGCTTGTCGATCCGCTCGCGGATCTCGGGCAGGGTGGTCCGATGCTGGTCGACGTAGCGGCCGAAGGCGTGCGAGGCCTCCCAGCGCTGCACATGGCCGTAGAGGGCGACGCTGCGCGCCCAGCGGTGCTTGATGGTGTCGGTCGGCTCGCGCACCCAGGCCTCGTCGACGTCCATGGAGCGCAGCACGCCGCGCACCTGGGCCAGCGCCTCGGGCCCCGGTGCGTACTCGGAGTCGCGCAGGAAGCGGCTCAGCTCGCGCACCTCCCAGGGGATGTTGCCGACGTCCTGGAACCAGCGCTTGACGCTGGCGTCGATCTTGCCGAGCCCGGGGAAGTGCGGCAGCAGCGAGGTCAGGAGCAGGGCCGAGAGCAGCGGGCCGGGCAGGGCGCGCGCGTCGGCCGGCACCGGGCTGGGGTCGATCAGCGGCATCAGGATGCGCGGGTCGATCGCGCCGATGCCGCCGCCGAGGACGATGAACAGGCCGAGCATCGCGATGACATAGCCGCCACAGGCGGACCAGTAGCGCCAGAAGGTGGTGGTCGAGCGTGCGGGGCGCGGATCCTGGCGCGGTTCGTTGAAGCGGTGGACGGCATAGAACAGCACGACGAGCCCGCCGAAGAACCACTGAACCATCAATGCGCCGTCGGGCGAGCCGGTCGTGCCCATGGTGCTTCTCCTGCCGGCATCGCGCCGGCGTGTGTCGAGACCATGCCAGATTAAGCGCCGCGCCGCCTCGTTCGCAATGGGGAAACATGACAGTACGCTAAGGTCGCGGCACAACATTCCGAAGGGAGCCCCCGCATGTCGATCCTCGTCCTTTCGCTGCTGATCGGCGTCGTCGCCGGCTTGCGGGCGATGACCGCGCCGGCCGCTGTCGCCTGGGCGGCGCACGCCGGCGGGCTCTCGCTCGCCGGCACGCCCCTGGCCTTCATGGGCCATGTCGCGGCGCTCTGGGTGTTCGGCGTGCTGGCGCTCGGCGAGCTGGTGACCGACCAGCTGCCGAAGACGCCGAGCCGCAAGGTCCCGGTGCAGTTCGGCACCCGGATCGTCATGGGCGCGCTCTGCGGCGCGACGCTGGCCGCGCCGGGCGGCCAGCTCGTCATCGGTGCGATCGCCGGCGCTGTCGGCGCGGTGATCGGCACGCTCGGCGGCGCTGCGGTGCGGGCGACGATGGCCCGGGCCTTCGGCCGCGACCTGCCTGCCGCGCTGATCGAAGACGCGGTCGCCATCGGCGGCGCCCTCGCGATCGTCTGCCTGGCGCGATAGGGCGCCGGCGGCCGGGCCGCGGTCCGGAGCCCTTCGGAGGCGGCCGCCTATCATCCGTTGCCGGCTTGCGTGCCCCCGCGGCCGGCACTTCTCCATCGGGGCCATGTCGAGGTCAACCATGTTGAAAAACCTCATCCGCGGCGGCGCGCGTGCGCTGCTCGCGATCCTGGCGCTGCGTCGCCTCGCACCTTGCCTTCGCGCGAGCCGCCGACGCCGCCGCTGGTCGTCGGCTTCGTCTACGTCAGCCCGATCGGCGAGGCCGGCTGGACCTATCAGCACGAGCTCGGCCGGCGCGCGCTGGAGCGCGCGCTCGGCGCCGCGGGTGCAGGACGATCGTTCGTCGAGGCGGTCGCCGAAGGGCCCGACTCCGAGCGCGTGATGCGCGACCTGGTCGCCGCCCAGGGCGCGAAGCTGATCTTCGCGACCAGCTTCGGCTACCTCGAGCCGGCGCTGCGCGTCGCCGCCGAGTTCCCGGCAGGCGCGGTTCGAGCACGCCGGCGGCTACAAGAGCGCGCCCAACCTCGCCACCTACGACGCCCGCTACTACGAGGCGCGCTGGCTCGCCGGCTGGCTCGCCGGCAGGGCGAGCAAGAGCGGCGTGGCCGGCTACGTCGCCGGCTTTCCGGTGCCCGAGGTCGTGCAGGGCATCAACGCCTTCGCGCTCGGCATGCGCGCCGCCAATCCGAAGGCGCACGGTGCGCGTCTCTGGCTCGACACCTGGTTCGATCCGGCCCGGGAGCGCGACGCGGCGCAGGCGCTGATCGATCAGGGCGCCGACGTGCTCACCCACCACAGCGCGCTCGCCGGCGGTGGCGCAGACGGCGCAGGCCAACTTCCGCGCAAGGGCGTGCGCGTCGTCTCCTACCCGAGCGACATGCGCGCGTTCGCGCCCGACGCGCAGCTCGCGGCGATCGTCCACCGCTGGGGCGGCTTCTACACGCGCGTCGCCGAGAGCGTGCTCGACGGCACGCTGGAAGGCCGGAGCCGATGTGGGGCGGCATCGCCAGCGGCATGGTCGACATCGACGCCGTCGATCCGGGCCTGCCGCAGGCGGTGTCGCGCGGCGTGCAGGCCGGCGCGCCGGCGATCGTCGCCGGCACGCTCCAGCCCTTCGCCGCGCCGCTGGTCGACAACGCCGGCGTCGTGCGGCTCGCGAGCGGCGCGCTCGGCGATGCGCAGATCAAGGCGATGGACTGGTTCGTCGAGGGCGTCGTCGGCAACGTGCCGAAGGCGCGCTGAGCCGCCGCTCGTGCCCTGCGCAAGCAGGGTTTCGCCCGTTGCCCAAGGCGGCTGCCTCCCCTACCTTCCCGGGCGAGCCGCACCGGCCCCTTGCCCATCCTCCAGGAGACACGATGATCACGAAGAGAACCGCCCTGCGGGCGATCGCCGCCTGCGCCATCGTCGCAGGCGCCTTCGCACCGCTCGGCAGCGCCCAGGCGCAGACCAAGCTCAAGTGGGCGCACGTCTACGAGACCTCGGAGCCGTACCACAAGTGGTCGGTCTGGGCCGGCGAGGAGATCAAGAAGCGCACCAACGGCAAGTACGAGATCCAGGTGTTCCCGGCCTCCAGCTGGGCAAGGAAACCGACATCAACCAGGGCCTGACCCTGGGCACGGTGGACATCATCCTCACCGGCGCGAGCTTCGCCGGCCGCAGCTACCCGCCGCTGGCGATCGCCTACTTCCCGTTCATCTTCCGCGACGCCGAGCACCTGCTGGAGTACGCCAAGAGCGACGTCTTCAAGGAGCTGGCCAAGGGCTACGACGAGAAGACCGGCAACCACATCACCGCGCTTCACCTACTACGGCGCGCGCCAGCACCACCTCCAACCGGCCGATCATCAAGCCCGAGGACATGAAGGGCCTGAAGATCCGCGTGCCCGACGCGCCGGCCTACATCGCCATTCCCGCAAGGCGCTGGGCGCCAACCCGACGCCGATCGCTTTCGCCGAGGTCTACCTGGCGCTGCAGAACGGCACCGTCGACGCGCAGGAAAACCCGCTGCCGACGATCGAGGCGAAGAAGTTCTACGAGGTGCAGAAGAACATCATCGCTGACCGGCCACATCGTCGACGTCGCTGCTCACCGTGGTGTCGCGGCCAGACGCTGGAACAAGCTGACCGACGCCGAGAAGAAGATCTTCACCGACGTGATGCAGGAAGCCGCCGACAAGGCCGGCCGCGAGATCGCCGCGTCCGAGGCCGAGCTGGTCGACGAGTTCAAGAAGAAGGGCAACAACGTCATCGTCGTCGACAAGAAGCTTCCGCGACGCGGTGCTGAAGAACACCAAGCCGACCGACCTGGGCTACCGCCAGAAGGACTACGACCGCATCATCAAGCATCAAGTGAGCCGCCGAAGCGCCGGCGGCAGCGCCAGCAGCCGGCACGATGGACAACGATGAGCATCGACGACGCCCAAGGTGATGGGCGACGACGGCGAGTTCCACGCCCAGCGACGAGGCGGTGGACCTGTCCGGCACGACCGTCGAGGCCTGGGTCGCGCTGGCGCTTCTTCTGGGTGCTCGGCCTCACGGTCTTCTACCAGTTCATCACCCGCTACGTGCTGCAACGACTCGGCCGCCTGGACCGAGGAGATCGCGCGCTACCTGCTGATCGGCGACGGTGTTCGTCGGCGCCACGATCGGCGTGGCCAAGAACAACCACATCCAGGTCGACTTCCTCTACCGCTACCTGCCGCGCCGCGTCGGCCGCTGGCTGGCGACGGCTGGTGGACGTGCTGCGCATCGCCTTCTTCGCCGCGACGGCGGTGCTGACGGTGCAGATGATGCTGAAGATGGGCAACGACGCGGATGACCATCGTCGACCTGCCGATGAACATCGTCTACGGCGTCGTGCCTGTTCGGCTTCGTGGCGATGACGCTGCGCTCGATCTGGGTCATGCGCGTGCACTTGCGGCGCGGCTACAGCGTGCTGGAGCGGCCCGAGTCCATCGATGGACGACCGCCTGAGCCGCCAAGGCCGCTGCCATGCTCAAGATCATCTTCCTGTTCCTGATGGCCAGCGGCCTGCCGGTGGCCATCGCGATGGCCGGCTCGTCGCTGCTCTACATCCTGTTCTCAGCGGCAACCTGCCGCCGTTCGTGGTGATCCACCGCATGGTCAGCGGCATCGACAGCTTTCCGCTGCTGGCGGTGCCGTTCTTCATCCTGGCCGGCAACCTGATGAACAACGCCGGCATCACCAACCGCATCTACAACTTCGCGCTGGCGCTGGTCGGCTGGCTGAAGGGCGGCCTGGGCCACGTCAACGTCGTCGGCTCGGTGATCTTCGCCGGCATGAGCGGCACCGCGATCGCCGACGCCGCCGGCCTGGGCACGATCGAGATCAAGGCCATGCAGGACCATGGCTACGCGACCGAGTTCGCGGTCGGCGTCACGGCCGCCTCGGCCACGCTCGGGCCGATCATCCCGCCCAGCCTGCCCTTCGTGATCTACGGGATGATGGCCAACGTCTCGGTCGGCGCGCTGTTCCTGGCCGGCATCCTGCCCGGCGTGCTGATGGCGCTGCTGATGATGCTCACGGTGGCCTACTACGCGCACAAGAACAGCTGGGGCGGCGACGTCAAGTTCTCGTGGCCGCGCTTCGTCAAGGCGATGGTCGAGACTGGCGGTCGTGATCGGCTGGCCGCTGGCGCTCTGGGCTGCTGGTCGACAGGCCGGCGCTGCCGGCGCAGCTCGCGGTGGTCGTCGCGCCTGGTCGCTGCTGTTCGTCGCTCGACAGCATCTTCCGCTTCCAGGCGGTGCTGCCGATCATGACGCCGGTGCTGCTGATCGGCGGCATGACCACGGGCCTGTTCACGCCCACCGAAGGCGCCATCGCCGCCTGCGTCTGGGCGATGGTGCTGGGCCTGGCCTGGTACAAGACGCTGAGCTGGAAGATGTTCGTCAAGGTCTGCCTGGACACGGTCGAGACCACCGCCACGGTGCTGTTCATCGTCGCCGCGGCCTCGATCTTCGGCTGGATGCTCACCGCCACCGGCGTCACCGCCGCGATCGCCGAGTGGGTGCTGGCGCTTCACCAAGGAGCCCTGGGTGTTCCTGCTGCTGGCCAACCTGCTGATGCTGTTCGTCGGCTGCTTCCTCGAGCCGACCGCGGCGATCACGATCCTGGTGCCGATCCTGGTGCCGATCGCCGCAAGCTCGGCATCGACCTGGTGCACTTCGGCCTGGTGATGGTGCTCAACCTGATGATCGGCCTGCTGCACCCGCCGATGGGCATGGTGCTGTTCGTGCTGGCGCGCGTGGCCAAGCTCTCGTCGAGCGCACGACGATGGCCATCCTGCCGTGGCTGGTGCCGCTGCTGGTGAGCCTGGTGATCCTGACCTACGTGCCGGCGATCGTGCTCTGGCTGCCGCGGATGTTCATGTAGCTTCGGCCGGCGCGAGCGCTCGAGCGAGGCGCGGCGCGTCGGGCCGAAGGCGTAGGCGTCCATGCCGAGGCTGCCCATCGTCGCGCTGTCGTGGATGCGCTCGCGGCGCATGCTCGCGGCCGCCGGCGCCGGCGGCGACGTACCAGGGCAGCAGGTGCTCGTCGGTCGGGTGCATCGTCGACCGCGTGCGGCGCCTGGCTGCGGTAGTCGAAGAGGGCCTCCCAGTCGCGCGCCGCGCCGCGCTCGGCGATCCAGTCGCGAAACGCGCGCGCTTGTCGGCGATCTCGGGCTGCGTCGTGTCGCGCGGCCTGCAGGCCGCCGTTCGCGAACACGCGCCGCAGGTTGTGGGTGATGCTGCCGCTGCCGAGCACGAGCACGCCCTCGCGCGCGCAGCGGGGCGAGCGCCTCGCCGAGCGCGAACTGCTGCGCCGGCGGATCGCTCGGGCACGAAGGCGAGCGGCAGCGACCGGGATGTCGGCATCCGGGTAGATGAGCGCAGCGCCGTCCAGGCGCCGTGGTCGAGCCCGCCCTGGTCGACGCTGCTGCGCGGCGATGCCGGCCGCCCGCAGCAGCGCCGGCATCGCGCGGCGAGCGCCGGGTCGCCGGGGGCGTCGTAGCGCAGCTCGTAGCAGCGCTGCGGATCGAAGCCGCCGAAGTCGTAGATCGCCTCGTGCCGCGCGCGCGGCGAGCACGCACCGGCACGCGCGCGGCGGTGTGCGCCGAGACGGTGACGATCGCCGCGGCCGGCCGAAGGCGGCGTCGATCGCCGGCCCGAGCCGCTGCATGAAGGCGCCGGCCGCGCCGGGCTCGAGGGCGATCATCGGCGAGCCGTGCGAGACGAAGAGCGAGGGCAGGGGGGTGTCCATGCGCCGCATTGGAGCACCGCGGCGGCGCGCGCGGCATTCAACCCGCTTGCACGCAGCGTTCGCGACTCGTGTAAGTTCCGCGCCGATGACGACGCCTGCGCATCGTCGCGACGCCGCCGCCCTCGCACGCCCTGCCGCCGCAGCCGCGCGCTGCCCTCGGCCTGGCAGCTCGGCTGGCGCCAGCTGGCGCGCGACTTCCGCGCCGGCGAGCTGCGCCTGCTGGTGCGTCGCCGTGACGCTCGCGGTGGCCGCGCTGACGGCGGTCGGCTTCTTCGCCGACCGCCTCAACGGCGGCCTGGCGCGCGACGCGCGCCAGCTGCTCGGCGGCGACGCGATCGTCGCCAGCGACCAGCCGGCGCCGCCGACGTTCGCGGCGCAAGGCGCGCGCGCTCGGCCTCGCGACGGCGACGACCGCCGACTTTCCCGAGCATGGGCCGCGCGCCCGACGACGAAGGGCGGCGCGACGCGGCTGGTCGGCGTCAAGGCGGTGAGCGACGCGCTATCCGCTGCGCGGCCAGCTGCAGCTGCAGCGACGGCGCCGAGGCGCGAAGCGCGCCGACGTCGCCGCGGCGCCGGCGCCGGGCACGGTCTGGGTCGACGCCGCGCTGCTCGATGCGCTCGGCCTGCGCGTCGGCGACCCGCTGCTGCTCGGCGACGCGAGCCTGCGGATCGACGCAGCATCATCGTCATCGAGCCCGACCGCGGCGCCGGCTTCGCGAGCTTCGCGCCGCGCGTGATGCTCAACGAGGCCGACCTCGCCGCGACCGGCCTGATCCAGCCGGCCAGCCGCGTCACGCTACCGCCTGGCGGTCGCCGCGCCGACCGGGCGCGAGGCGGCGGTGCGCCGAGTTCGTCGACTGGGCCGAGGCGCAGATCAAGGCGCAAGGCGCTGCGCGGCCTGCGCGTCGAGTCGCTCGCCACCGGCCGGCCCGAGATGCGCCAGACGCTGGACCGCGCCGAGAAGTTCCTCAACCTCGTCGCGCTGCTGGCGGCGCTGCTCGCGCGCGGTGGCGGTGGGCATCGCCGTCGCGCGACTTCGCCAGCCGCCACCTCGACGACTGCGCGATGCTGCGCGTGCTCGGCCTGCCGCAGCGCACGATCGCGCTGCAGTACTTCGTCGAGTTCGCCGCTCGTCGGCCTGCTGGCGAGCGTCGCCGGCGTGCTGCTCGGCTTCGCGGTGCACTACGTCTTCGTCTGGCTGCTGGCCGGGCTGGTCGACGCCGCGCTGCCGGCGGCCGAGCGCTGTGGCCGGCGCTGTTCGGCGTCGGCGTCGGCTTGACGCTGCTGTTCGGCCTTCGGCCTGCCGCCGGTGCTGCAGCTCGCGCGCGTGCCGCCGCTGCGCGTGATCCGGCGCGACGTCGGCGCGCTGAAGCCGGCGTCGCTCGCCGTGCTCGCCGCCGGCGCGCTCGGCTTCGTCGGCGCTGCTGCTGGCGGTGGCGAGCGACCTCAAGCTCGGCCTGATCGCGGTCGGCGGCTTCGCCGGCGCGGTGGCGGTGTTCGCGCTGCTGTCGTGGCTCGCGCGTGCAGCTGCTGCGCCGCTCGGTGCCCGAGGCGCGCGCGCCGCGCTGGCTGGTGCTGGCGACGCGCCAGATCGCGGCGCGGCCCGGCGTTCGCGGTGCTGCAGGTCTCGGCGCTCGCGGTCGGCCTGCTCGCGCTGGTGCTGCTGGTGCTGCTGCGCACCGACCTGATCGCGAGCTGGCGCCAGGCCACGCCGCAGGACGCGCCGAACCGCTTCGTCATCAACGTGCAGCCGCGAGCAGGGCGAGGCGTTCCGCCAGCGCCTGCGCGACGGCGGGCGTCGACGCGCTACGACTGGTTCCCGATGATCCGCGGCCGGCTGGTCGCGATCAACGGCAAGAGCGTCGCGCCGGACGACTTCGCCGACGACGCGCGCCAAGCGCCTGGTCGACCGCGAGTTCAACCTCAGCCACAGCGCCGAGCTGCCGCCGCACAACACGAGCTGGCCGCCGGCCGCTGGACAGCCCGACGAGGCGGGCGCCCTGAGCGTCGAGGAAGGCCTGGCGCAGACGCTCGGCCTGAAGCTCGGCGACACGCTGCGCTTCGACATCGGCGGCATGCCGGCCGAGGGCCGCATCACCAGCCTGCGCAAGGTCGACTGGGGCTCGATGCGGGTCAACTTCTTCGTCATGTTCCCGACCGCGCACGATGCCCGACGTGCCGGTCAGCTACATCGCCGCCTTCCGCGCGCCCGACAGCGCCGGGCTTCGACAACGCGCTCAGCCGCGACTTCCCGAACATCACCAACGTCGACGTGTCGGCCTCGATCGCGCAGGTGCAGCGCGTGCTCGACCAGGTGATCCGCGCGGTCGAGTTCCTGTTCGGCTTCACGCTCGCCGCCGGCCTGGTGGTGCTGTTCGCCGCGGTCACCGCCACGCGCGAGGCGCGCGCGCGCGAGTTCGCGGTGATGCGCGCGCTCGGCGCCAGCGGCCAGCTGCTGGCGCGCAGGTGCAGCGCGCCGAGCTGCTCGGCGTCGGCGCGCTGGCCGGCGCTGCTCGCGTCGGTGGCGGCGATGGCCGTCGGCTGGGCGCTGGCGCGCTACGTGTTCGAGTTCAGCTGGAACCCGTCGCCGCTGGGTGCCGCTGGCCGGCGGCGCTGGCCGGCGCGCTGCTCGCGCTCGCCGCCGGCTGGTGGGGCCTGCGCGAGGTGCTGCGCCGGCCGGTGGTCGCAGACGCTGCGGCAGGCAGCCGACGTCTGAGCGCGGCCGGTCGTGCGCGTCTATCAGCCGAGGCCTGCGGTGGAACGGGCGCGGCGAGCCTCGTCGCAGCGGGATGGCTGACGCGGCATACTTCGCGCCATGCCGTAGCCAGCAGCGGAACGCGTCTTGCGCGTCCTGCATCTGGAGGACTCCGAGCTCGACCACGAGCTGACTGCTGGCCCACCTCGCGCGCGGCGGCATCATGGCGCGAGACGCTGCCGCGTCGATTCCGAACCGGAGTTCCTGCGCGCGCTCGAGCGAGCCGTGGGACGCGATCGTCTCCGACTACAACCTGCCGGGCTTCTCCGGCCTGGTCGCGCTCGAGCTGCTGAAGGCGAGCGGCTCGCGACGTGCCGTTCATGCTGGTCTCCGGCGAGATCGGCGAGGACACCGCGGTCGAGGCGATGCGCAACGGCGCCAGCGACTACCTGCTGAAGAACAACCTGGCGCGCCTGGTGCCGGCGCTGCTGCACGCGGTCGAGGCCGCCGAGACGCGGCGCGCGCGCGTCGCGCGCCGACCGCGAACTGGGCGCGTCGCAAGCAGCGCCTGCGCGAGCTCGCGCAGCACCTGCAGACCAGCGTCGAGAGCGAGCGCGCGGCGATCGCGCGCGAGATCCACGACGACGTCGGCGGCTCGCTGACCGCGCTGAAGTTCGACCTCGCCTGGATCGCGCGCCACTGCGAGCTCGCCGCAGGTGCGCCAGCGCGTGCAGTCGGCGCTGGAGACGGTGACCCACGCGATCGAGGTCGAGCCAGCGCATCATGCACAACCTGCGCCCGGCGATCCTCGAGCAGGGCCTGGTGGCGGCGCTGCAGTGGATGGCGCAGCCGCTTCGAGCGCCGCACCGGCGTCGCCTGCCGATCCGCAGCTGCCGACGAAGCCGCTCGAGCTGCCGGCCGGCGTGCCGCTGGTGGCCTACCGCACGGCGCAGGAGGCGCTGACCAACATCAGCAAGCATGCGCAGGCGACGCGGGTGCAGATCGACCTGTCGCTGGCCGGCGGCGTGCTGTCGCTCGAGATCAGCGACAACGGCCGCGGCCTCGAGCCAGGACGACCTGGCCAAGGCGCGCTCGTTCGGCATCCGCGGCCTGCACGAGCGCGCCGAGCACGGTCGGCGGCTGGGTCGACCTGTCGCAGCGGCGCCGCGCGGCACGACGCTGATCCTCTCGGTGCCGCTGCGACGGCCGAGCAGCGCCGACGTCACCGAGCGGCGCCGACCGGCCGACGACGCCGAGCCAGTGGCGCAGCACGACCCGAGCGACTGGGGCGACCTATGATCAAGGTCATCCTCTGCGACGACCACGCGCTGATCCGGCGCGGCATCCGCGACACGCTGTCCGACGCGCCCGACATCGAGGTCGTCGGCGAGGCCGGCGACTACGGCGAGCTGCGCACGCTGATGCGCGAGCACAGCGCTGCGACGTGCTGGTGCTCGACATCAACCTGCCCGGCCGCAGCGGCCTCGACGTGCTGCACGTGCTGAAGGACGAAGGCACGGCGATGCGCGTGCTGGTGGTCTCGATGTACCCGGAAGACCAGTACGCGATCCGCGCGCTGCGCGCCGGCGCGTTCGGCTACGTCAACAAGGGCGGCGACCCGGCGCTGATCGTCGGCGCGGTGCGCACCGTGGCGCAGGGCCGCAAGTACGTCACGCCCGAGATCGCGCAGATGCTGGTCGAGAGCCTGACCACGCCGGTCAGTCGAGCAACGCGCACGAGAAGCTCTCCGACCGCGAGCTGCAGACGCTGGTGATGATCGCCTCGGGCAAGCGCCTGTCCGACATCGCCGAGGAGCTGAGCCTGAGCCCGAAGACGGTGAGCGTCTACCGCGCCCGCGTGCTCGAGAAGCTCGGCCTGACCAACAACTCGGAGATGACGGTCTACGCGATCCGCAACGGGCTGGTCGGCGACTGAGCCGCCTGCTCAGGCGTTGCTGCTGGCGCGCGTCCGCCGGATCGGGGTGGGAGAAGACGCCGATTGCGGGCGGGAATGCACGCAGATCGGGCTTTGGCGGCGCCCGAGGCGCACGCCGCGCCGTCAGCGCCGCATCTGCTGCGGCAGGAAGGTGACGAGCTGCGGGAAGGCGTAGAGCAGCACGACCATCAGCACCATCAGCAGGAAGAACGGGAACGCGGCGCGCGCGATCGAGCCGATCTCGCGCCCGGTCATGCCCTGCAGCACGAACAGGTTGAAGCCGACCGGCGGCGTGATCTGCGCCATCTCGACGACGATGACGATGAAGATGCCGAACCAGAGCAGGTCGATGCCGGCCTTCTGCACCGTCGGCAGGATCACGCCCATCGTCAGCACGACCATCGAGATGCCGTCGAGGAAGCAGCCGAGGACGACGTAGAACGACGGTCAGCGCGAGGATCAGCGCGAACTGGCTCAGGCCGAGCGTCGCGATCCACTCGGCGAGGTGGCGCGGCAGGCCGATGTAGCCCATGCTGAGCGTGAGGAACGCGGCGCCGGCCAGGATCAGCGCGATCATGCAGTACAGGCGCGTGCCGCCCATCAGCGATTCGCTGAAGGTCGGCCAGTTCAGCGAGCCCTGCGCGGCCGAGAGGACCAGCGAGCCGAGCACGCCGACGCCGCCGCCTCGGTGGCGGTGGCGATGCCGGCGTAGATCGAGCCGAGCACGGCGGCGATCAGCAGCACCACCGGGATCAGGTGCCGCGATTCGCGCAGCTTCTCGGCGAAGGTCATCGGCGCGTCGGGCGGCGGGATGCAGGTCGCGCGTTGCTGCAGCGACCAGACCGCGATGTAGCCCGAGAAGATGCCGCGCCAGCACGATGCCCGGGATGACGCCGGCGATGAACAGCTGCGCGATCGAGACGTCGGCGGTGACGCCGTAGACGATCATGATGATCGACGGCGGGATCAGCAGGCCGAGCGTGCCGGCGCCGGCGAGCGAGCCGATCGAGATCGTCGTCGGGGTAGCCGCGCTTGGCCAGCTCGGGCAGGCTCATCTTGCCGATCGTCGCGCAGGTCGCCGCGCTCGAGCCCGAGACCGCGGCGAAGATCGCGCAGCCGACGACGTTGGTGTGCAGCAGCCGCCCGGGCAGGCGCTGCATCCACGGCGCCAGGCCGCGGAACATGTCCTCGGCTGAGGCGGGTGCGGAACAGGATCTCGCCCATCCAGATGAAGAGCGGCAGCGCGGTCAGCGTCCAGCTCGACGCCGAGCCCCAGATCGTCACGGCCATCGCGTCGCCGGCCGGGCGCGAGCTGAACAGCTGCATGCCGATCCAGGCGACGCCCGACAGCGTCAGGCCGATCCACACGCCGCTGCGCCAGGATCAGGAACAGCGCGACGATCAGCAGGGCGGTGATCGCGACGTCACTCATTGCGCAGTCGCCTCGTCGCTCGACCGGGACGACGCGCCGGCCGCGCAGCTCGAGCACCAGCTCGTCGACGAAGGCGATCGCCAGCACGACCGTGCCGAGCGCCATCGCGAGCTGCGGGATCCACAGCGGCGTCGCGTCGTTGCCGGTCGAGATGTCGTGGAAGGCGTGCGACTGCCAGGCCAGCCGCACGCTGTAGAACGGCGAACAGCAGCGCCAGCAGCGACGGCCGCGGCCAGCGCCCAGATCTCGAGCGCGCGCCGCGCGCCGCCCTGCAGCGCGCCGAGCAGCAGCGTGACGCGGATGTGCTCGCCGCGCTTGAGCGTGTGCGCCAGCGCCAGGAAGCCGGCGGCGGCCATCATGTAGCCGGCGTAGGCGTCGATGCCCGGCGACGTTGAAGCCGAGCTGGCGCGCAGACGATCGACAGCAGCACCATCGCCAGCAGCAGCACCATGCCAGCGCGCCAGCGCGGCGGCTCCGTCGTAGAGCCGGTCGAGCGCGCGGCCGAGCGGGCCGCGCGCCGGCTCGGGACGCTGCGGCATCGCGGCCCGCGCCTACATCTTCTTGTAGGCGTCGACGATCGCCTGGCCTTCGGGGCCGGCCTTCTCGAGCCACTCCTTCAGCATCGTGTCGCCGACCTTCTTCATGTCGGCCTTCAGCTGCGCCGACGGCGGCACGATCGTTCATGCCGTTCTTCTTCAGCAGGTCGATGTACTCGCCGTTCTTCTCCTTGCGAGAGCGCCCAGCCGCGCGTCTCGGCGTCGGCGCCGGCCTTCAGCACGCGCGGCCTGCGTCGGCTTGTCGAGCGCGTCGAACGCGGCCTTGTTGACGAGCACCGCGTTCTTCGGCAGCCAGGCCTGGGTGTCGTACCAGTACTTGATGTGCTCGTAGGTCTTGGTGTCGTAGCCGGTCGAGCCCGACGACATGTAGCTCTCGATGACGCCGGTGGCCATCGCCTGCGACAGCTCGGCCGCCTGCACCGTGACCGGCTGCGCGCCGACCAGCTCGGCGATGCGCGCGGTCGCCGGGCTGTAGGCGCGCCACTTGACGCCCTTCAGGTCGGCCGCCGAGTTGATCGGCTTGCTTGACGTAGATGCCCTGCGGCGGCCACGGCACGGTGTACAGCAGCATCATGCCCTGCTCGCCGAGCTTCTTCTCGAGCACCGGCTTCTGCGCCTTGTAGAGCTTCATCGATTCGTCGTAGCTGTCGGCGAGGAACGGCAGGCCGTCGACGCCGAAGATCTGCCACTCGTTCTGGAAGTTGGCCAGCAGGATCTCGCCGATCTGCGCCTGGCCGCCCTGCACCGCGCGCTTGATCTCGGGCGCCTTGAACAGCGACGCGTTGGCGTGCACCGTGATCTTGAGCTTGCCGCCGGTGGCCTTGTCGACGTCGTTGGCGAACTGCACCAGGTTCTCGGTGTGGAAGTTGCTCGCCGGGTAGGCGGCGGGCAGGTCCCACTTGGTCTGCGCCGAGGCCGTGCCGGCGGCGGCGGCGAGCGCGCAGCGGCGACGAGGCCGGCGCAGGATCGAATGAAGACGGACGAGAACATTCATGGGCACTCCGGCGAGCGGTTGAACGGGTGGCCGAAAAGCATAGAGCGTGCCTCGGGCTGGCCATCGGTTCTTGCCCGAGCGCTTGCAGTCTAGGAAGCGATCGACGATAAATTGTCAATAAGTTTTCAACGTTTCGAGCGAAACCCCGATGCCGAGGCCGCGCCGCTGCCAGCGCCCGATCGCGCGCCGCGCAAGCCGAAGGCGGCCGGCATCGTCTCGTCGTCGCACCTGGTCTCGGCCAAGAGCGTCGAGCTGTCGGAGCTCGAGTTCGGCCTGATCGTCGCCTGGAACGCGTTCTCGCGCTGGGCGGTGCGCTGCATGGCGGCGGCCGGCTGCCCCGACCTGACGATCACCGACGTGCTGCGTGCTGCACCACATCTGCCACCGCGCGCGCAACAAGAAGGTCGGCCGACATCTGCTTCGTGCTGAATCGAGGACACGCACGTCGTCGGCTACTCGCTGAAGAAGCTGCTCGCCGCCGGGCTGGCGCAGGGCGAGAAGCGTCGGCAAGGAAGTCTTCTACAGCCCGACGCCGGCCGGCGAGGCCGCGGTCGCGAAGTACCGCGAGGTGCGCGAGGCCTGCCTGATCGCCAACCTCGACGCCGAGCGCAACGCCGACATCGGCGAGAGCGCGCGGCTGCTGCGAACGATGTCGGGCCTGTACGACCAGGCCGCGCGCGCGGCGACGTCGCTTGTGAGCGCAGGCTCCGACGCGCTCGGCGTCCTGATGCTCGAGACGCGCTTCCCGCGCCTGCCGGGCGACATCGGCAACCCCGCGACGTTCGCGTTTCCGGTGCGCTATCGCATCGTCGCGCGGCGCGTCGCCGCGGCGCGTCGTGGTCGAGCGCGACGCGGCGCTGCTCGCGCCGTTCATCGACGCGGCGCGCGCGCTCGAAGGCGAAGGCGTCGCCGCGATCACGACGAGCTGCGGCTTTCTCGCGCTCGTTCCAGCGCGAGCTGCAGGCCGCGCTCGCGGTGCCGGTGTGGACGTCGAGCCTGCTGCTCGTCGCCGAGCTCGCAGGCGGGCTGCGAGCGGCCGCCGCGTCGGCGTCGTCACCGTCGACGCGGCGTCGCTCGACCGCCGAGCACCTGCGCGCCGTCGGCGCCGACGCCGACACGCCGATCGAAGGGCTCGCGCCCGACTCGCGCTTTCAGCGCCACCCTGCTCGACGATCGCGCCGAGCTCGACGTCGGCCGAGGCCGAGCGCGCGACCGTCGCGGCCGCCGAGCGGCTGCGTCGCGCGCCATCCCGAGGTCGCGCGCGATCGTGCTCGAATGCACCAACATGCCGCCGTACGCCGACGCCGTGCGCGCGCGCCACGCGGCCTGCCGGTGCACGACATCACGACCCTGATCGCACGCGCGGCTCGGCGCGGCGCTGACGAGGAGCCACGCATGAGCACGCACCGCGCCCGCTGGCAGTTCTGGATCGACCGCGGCGGCACCTTCACCGACATCGTCGGCACGCGCCCCGACGGCACGCTCGTCGACGCTACAAGCTGCTCTCGCGAGAACCCCGAGCAGTACCGCGACGCCGCGGTCGCCGGCATCCGCCACCTGCTCGGCCTCGCCGCCGGCGAGCCGATCACGCCGGCGCAGGTCGAGTGCGTGAAGATGGGCACGACGGTCGCGACCAACGCGCTGCTCGAGCGCAAGGGCGAGCCGACGCTGCTCGTCACGACGCGCGGCTTTCGCGACGCGCTGCGCATCGCCTACCAGGACCGGCCGCGCATCTTCGACCGCCACATCGTGCTGCCCGAGCTGCTCTACGCGCGCGTGATCGAGGCCGACGAGCGCAGTCGGCGCGCACGGCGAGGTGGTGCAGCCGCTCGACGAGGCGCAGCTCGCGGCGCGAGCTGCAGGCCGCGTTCGACGCCGGCCTGCGCAGCGTCGCGATCGTCTTCATGCACGGCTGGCGCTACACCGCGCACGAGCTCGCGGCGGCGCGGCTGGCGCGCGCGGTCGGCTTCGCGCAGGTCAGCGTGTCGCACCAGGTCAGCCCGCTGATGAAGCTCGTCGGCCGCGGCGACACGACGGTCGTCGACGCCTACCTGTCGCCGATCCTGCGCCGCTACGTCGACGCAGGTCGCCGCCGAGATGCCGGGCGTGCGAGCTGTACTTCATGCAGTCGTCGGGCGGCCTGGCCGACGCGCACGCGTTCCAGGGCAAGGACGCGATCCTGTCGGGGCCGGCCGGCGGCATCGTCGGCATGGTGCGCACGGCGGCTCGGCTCGCGCGCGGGCATCGATCCGGGTGATCGGCTTCGACATGGGCGGCACCTCGACCGACGTGCAGCCACTACGCCGGCGAGTTCGAGCGCGCGTTCGAGACGCAGGTCGCCGGCGTGCGCATGCGCGCGCCGATGATGAGCATCCACACCGTCGCCGCCGGCGGCGGCTCGATCCTCGCGCTTCGACGGCGCGCGCTTTCGCGTCGGGCCCGCAGAGCGCGGGCGCCAACCCGGGGCCGGCGTGCTACCGGCGCGGCGGGCCGCTCGACGGTGACCGACGCCAACGTGATGCTCGGCAAGATCCAGCCGGCGTTCTTCCCGCGCGTGTTCGGGCCGCGCGGCGACGAGGCGCTCGACGCGCGACGTCGTCGCGGCGCAGGTTCGCCGCGCTCGCCGCGCGAGATCGAGCGCGCGACCGGCACGGCGCACGCGCCGGAGGCGGTCGCCGAGGGCTTCGTCGACA
Source organism: uncultured Thermoleophilia bacterium (assembly GCA_963755085.1). Taxonomy (GTDB): domain Bacteria; phylum Actinomycetota; class Thermoleophilia; order Gaiellales; family Gaiellaceae; genus JACVRM01. The sequence continues at coordinate 280,495 of CAVWIN010000008.1, forward strand.
TCGCCGTCGGCAGCATGGCCAACGCGATCAAGAAGATCTCGGTCGCGCGCGGCTACGACGTCACGCGCTACACGCTGCAGTGCTTCGGCGGCGCCGGCGGCCAGCACGCCTGCCTGGTCGCCGACGCGCTCGGCATGAGCCGCGTCTTCGTCCATCCGCTCGCCGGCGTGCTGTCGGCCTACGGCATGGGCCTCGCCGACCAGAGCGTGATGCGCGAGGCGGCGATCGAGCAGCCGCTCGGCCGGCGCGCACGCCGACGTCGACGGCGCGCTCGACCGCGCTCGCCGACGCAGGCCGACGGCGAGCTCGCGCGCCAGGGCGTCGCGCGCGAGCGCGATCGCGCGTGCACCGGCGCGTCCACCTGCGCTACGAGGGCACCGACTCGGCGCTCGTCGTCGCCGTTCGGCGACGCGGCGCGGGCTGCAGGCGGCGTTCGAGGCCGCGTACCGGCAGCGCTTCGCCTTCCTGATGCAGCGAGCGCGCGCCTGATCGTCGAGGCGGTGTCGGTCGAGGCGGTCGGCGCCGGCGACGCGCCGGCCGAGGCGCGCCACGAGCTCGCTGGCCGACGGCGCCGGCGCCGGTCGCGGCGACGCGTGCGGCTGTTCAGCGACGGCCGCTGGCACGACGCGGCGCTCGTCGTGCGCGAGCAGGCGCGCCCCGGGCACGTCGATCGCCGGCCCGGCGATCATCGCCGAGAGCAACGCGACCACCGTCGTCGAGCCCGGCTGGCAGGCGCGCGTCACCGCGCTCGACCACCTGCGTGCTCGAGCGCGTGCAGCCGCGCGCAGGCGCGGCGCGCCGATCGGCACGCACGGTCGACCCGGTGATGCTCGAGGTGTTCAACAACCTGTTCATGAACATCGCCGAGCAGATGGGGCTGCAGCTGCAGAACACCGCCTACTCGGTGAACATCAAGGAGCGGCTCGACTTCTCGTGCGCGCTGTTCGACGCCGACGGCAACCTGATCGCCAACGCGCCGCACATGCCGGTGCACCTCGGCTCGATGAGCGAGTCGATCAAGACCGTGATCGCGCGCAACGCCGGCACGATGCAGCCGCGGCGACGTGTACGTGCTCAACGACCCGTACCACGGCGGCACGCACCTGCCCGACGTGACGGTGGTGACGCCGGTGTATCGACGACGCGAGCGCGACGCGTCCGACGTTCTACGTCGGCTCGCGCGGCCACCACGCCGACATCGGCGGCATGACGCCGGGCTCGATGCCGCCGTTCTCGACCCGCATCGACGAAGAGGGCGTGCAGATCGACAACGTCAAGCTGGTCGACGGCGGGCGCCTGCGCGAGGCCGAGATGCTGCGCGCTGCTGCGCGAGCGGCGCGCTACCCGTCGCGCAACCCGCAGCAGAACCTCGCCGACCTGAAGGCGCAGATCGCGGCCAACGAGAAGGGCGTGCAGGAGCTGCGCACGATGGTCGCGCAGTTCGGCCTGCGACGTCGTGCAGGCCTACATGCGGCACGTGCAGGACAACGCCGAGGAGTCGGTGCGCCGCGTCATCACGCGCGCTGAAGGACGGCGCGTTCACGCTGCCGCTCGACAACGGCGCGCGGATCAGCGTCGCGATCCGCGTCGACGCCGCGGCGCGCAGCGCCGAGATCGACTTCACCGGCACCTCGCGCGCAGCTCGACGAACAACTTCAACGCGCCGACCGCGGTCTGCATGGCCGCGGTGCTGTACGTCTTCCGCACGCTGGTCGACGACGACATCCCGCTCAACGCCGGCTGCCTGAAGCCGCTGCAAGGTGATCATCCCCGAGGGCTCGATGCTCAACCCGCGGCCGCCGGCCTCGGTCGTCGCCGGCAACGTCGAGACCTCGACCTGCATCACCAACGCGCTCTACGGCGCGCTCGGCGTGATGGCCGCCGGCCAGTGCACGATGAACAACTTCACCTTCGGCAACGAGCGCCACCAGTACTACGAGACGATCTCCGGCGGCTCGGGCGCCGGCGCGTCGACGCGAGGGCCGCGACGGCGGCTTCGACGGCACCAGCGTCGTGCAGACGCACATGACCAACTCGCGCCTGACCGACCCCGAGGTGCTCGAGTTCCGCTTCCCGGTGCGGCTCGACAGCTACGAGATCCGCGCCGGCTCGGGCGGCGCCGGGCGCTGGCACGGCGGCGACGGCGGCGTGCGGCGGGTCCGCTTCCTCGAGCCGATGACCGCGTCGATCCTGTCCAACGGCCGCGTCGTGCCGGCGCGTTCGGCATGGCCGGCGGCGCGCCCGGCGCGCCCGGCATCAACCGGGTCGAGCGCGCCGACGGCAGCGTCGAGACGCTGGCCCACATCGGCTCGATCGACGATGGCGCCGGGCGACGTGTTCGTGATCGAGACGCCGGGCGGCGGCGGTTGCGGCAGGCTAGCCGACGGCCCGCGGTCGGCGGTTGGGGTTCCGCCGAGCCCCCGACGGCGCGAAGAACGGCGAAACTTCGCCCATGAACCGCCATCCTCGCTCCGCACTCTCACTCGTCCTCGCCCTGGCCGCCGCGCTGACGCTCGCCGGACTGTCCGGCGGCGCCGCCGGCGCCGACAACGCGCTCGGTCCGTTCGGCGCCGTCGGCGCCGCGGCGCAGGCGCCCTGGCAAGTCCGGGCCTGCCGCAGCAGGGACCGAAGCCGCTGACGCGTTTCTCGGTGGTCGACATCGACGGCAAGCGCGCCGTCAAGATCGAGGCCGACGAGTCGTACGGCGAACCTGGTCCATCCCCTGAGCCCGGTGTCCTCGACGCATCTCGCTTGGCAATGGCGCGTCGAGAAGCCGCTCGAGACGGCCGACCTGCGCTCGCGCAGCGGCGACGACACGGCGATCAAGGTCTGCGTCTTCTTCGACATGCCGATGGACAACATGTCGTTCACCGATCGCCAGCTGCTGCGCCTGGCCCGCAGCAAGACGAGCGACTTCCGAGCCGACGGCGACGATCTGCTACGTCTGGGACGCGCAACTGCCGGCCGGGACGACGCTCGACAACGCCTTCACCCGGCGCATTCGCTACATGGTGCTCGAATCGGGCAACGGACCGGCTCGATCGCTGGGTCGCCGAGAAGCGCGACGTCGGCGCCGACTTCCTGAAGCTGTTCGGCGACGAGAGCAAGACCGTGCCGCCGATCGTCGGCGTCTCCGTCGGCGCGGACTCCGACAACACCAAGAGCCACAGCGGTCTCGTACGTCAGCGGCCTCGTCGCTCGAGCCCTGAGCCGCGTCGCTGCGGCCGCGCGGTCGCTACTCGAGCGGCGCGAAAGGTCGATCGCGATCGTCGGCGGCACGCGGCCGTCGATGTCCTTGCGGCAGCACCTCGGTCTTGTCGATCGCGCGCAGCACGGTCTCGTCCCACGCCGGCGAGCCGCTGCTCTGTCACGAGCTTGCGGCCGACGATCGTGCCGTCGGGCGCGACGCTTGACCTCGACCGTCGCCGACGGGTTGCCGGCGACCGTCGTCGGTGAGGACGATGTTCGGCTTGATGCGCGCCTTGATGCGGCCGGCATAGCTCGCCGACGGGCCCGGAGGTGCGCGCCGCGTTGCCGGTCGCCGCCGGGTCGTCGCTGGCGCCGGCCTGGCTCATCATGCGGCGCAGGTTGGCCTCGCGGATCGCCGCCTGGCGCGCCTCGTCCTTCTTCGCCTGCTCGGCGAGCTTCTTCTTCTCGGCCTGCTCGTGCGGCGCGCTGGCGCTCGGCCTCGAGCCGCTTGGCTTCGGCGCGCTTCGGCCTCTTCGCGCTTGCGCGCTCCTCGCGCTTCGCGCTCGGCCTGGCGCGCTCGCCTCGTCGCGCTCGGCCTCCTCGCGGCGGCGCGCTCGCGGCCGCGCGCTCGATCGCGATCTGCGCGTCGACGCGCGGCGGCGGCGCCGGCTCGGGCTTGGCGACCGGCGGCGCCGGCTTCGGCTCGACCACCGGCGGCGCCGGCGTCGGCTCGGGCGGCGTCGGCCGCGGCGCGGCCGATCTGCGGCAGCGCCGACCAGAGCTCGGCGACGACGCCCTCGGGCTCGCTCGCCTTCCAGTTGACGCTGAAGGCCAGCGCGATGATCAGCAGCGACGTGCGCGCAGCGAGCGCCAGCGCCAGCCCCGAGCGCATGCCGGGCGGCTGCTGCGGCGCGAACAGCGTCGCGCTCGAGGGCGGCGGCGTTCATCGTCGAGCCGCTCAGCGCGTCGCCGCTGCTTCGACCGACAGGCCGACGCGCTGGACGCCGGCGCGCTGCAGCGCGTCCATCACCTTGACGACCGACTCGTACTTGACGTTGCGGTCGGCCGAGATCACGACCGGCGTGTTGGCGTTGCCGGCCTGCGCCTCGCGCACGCGGGCGGCGAGTCGGCGAGCGCGAGCGGCGGCCGACGTCCTTGCCGTCGACGCGCAGGCGCAGCTGCTCGTCGGCGCCGACGACGAGCTCGATCACGTGCTCGGGCCGCTGCGCTGGCCTTGCCGACGCTCGGCAGGTCGACGACGCCGGCGGTGATCAGCGGCGCGGTCACCATGAAGATGATCAGCAGCACCAGCATGACGTCGATGAACGGGACCATGTTGATCTCGCTGATCGTGCGCCGGCGCGAGCCGCGGCGAGGACGGCGGGCATCGGCGTCGCCGTCACCGTCGGCGGCGCGGCGCCGGCGCCGGCATCGCGCCGGCGTTGCGCTGCAGGATGTTGGAGAACTCCTCGATGAAGCTCTCGAGCTGGTCGGCGATGCGGTCGATGTCGCGCGCGAAGCGGTTGTAGGCGATCACCGCCGGGATCGCCGCGAACAGGCCGATCGCGGTGGCGACCAGCGCCTCGGCGATGCCCGGGCGCGACCGTGGCGAGCGTCACCTGCTGCATGTTCGACAGGCCGATGAACGCGTGCATGATTCCCCACACCGTGCCGAACAGGCCGACGTACGGGCGACACCGAGCCGACCGAGGCGAGGAACGACAGGTTCGACTCGATCGCGTCGAGCTCGCGCTGGAAGCTCGCCCGCATCGCCCGGCGCGCGCCGTCGAGCAGGGCGCCGGTGTCGGTGACGCGCTTCTCGCGCAGCTTGAAGAACTCGCGCATGCCGCGAGGCGAAGATGCGCTCCATCGGCGCGTCGCCGGCCTGCTTGGTCGGCGTCGGCGTAGAGGTCGTTGAGGTTGCGGCCGGCCCAGAACTCGCGCTCGAACTCGTCGTTGCGCGGCGCGCACGTGCGGCGCAGGCCGAAGAGCTTGCCGAAGATGACGGTCCAGCTGGCGAGCGAGGCGATCATCAGCCCCGCCATCACGATCTGCACGACGAGGCTCGCGTGCAGCACGAGCGTGACGATCGAGAGATCCTGGTTCATCGATGGAGCGCTGCGAGGCGAGATGTCGTTGGGGATTCGGCGCGGGCGGAAAGTTCCGAGCTCGACGCAGCCGATGCGGATCGTGCCCTCGGCCAGCAATTCGTCGGCCCGCCGCGCCTGCTGCGCGATCTCGAGGCTGCGCCTGGCCGAGGTGGAGCGACGGCGACGCTGACGTCGATCACGTCGTCGAGGCGCGCCGGGCGCAGGTAGCGCAGCGTGGTCTCGGCTGACGACGAAGGCATCGCGCCGGTCGCGTCGCGCAGCGCGCTCCTGGCCGAAGCCGAGGCTGCGCAGCCACTCGGTGCGGGCGCGCTCGAAGAACTTCAGGTAGTTGGCGTAGAAGACGATGCCGGCGGCGTCGGTGTCTTCCCAGTAGATGCGCATCGGCGCGCGGAACGCCGCGGCGTGTCGACGGCGCCGTCATGGCGCCGCTGCCGTCGCCGAGCGCCGGCGCGGCCGGCGCGTCAGGGCTGCAGCTTCTTGTAGACCGGGCCCCAGACCGGGTGGCCGGCCTCGGACTTGTCGAGCGCGAAGTTGCGGATCGGCCTGGCGCGCGAGCTTGAACTCGGCCTCGCAATCGGCCGAGGCGCCCGGCGGCGCAGTGGATGAACGCCAGCCGCTTGTGCGCCTCGGCGCGGTCGCGCGGCGACAGCCAGGCCGGCGGCGAGCGCTTCGCGGAACAGGCGGTCGGCGGATTCGTATTGGGCGTCGTCATAGGCCTTGAGTCCGGCCAGCAGGGCTCGCTCCGCCGGCCGGGCGCTGACGTCGAGCAGGCCGACCGGTGGCGCCGCCTGCGCAGGCCGTGAGCAGCCGCGGCCAATGCTAGCGCGAGCCGCGCCGATCAGCGCAGGCCGGCCGATCGCTAGCGCGAGCGCGGGCGGCGCATCCTGGATGCGGCCGGCCGGGTCGCGCGTCCGGCTCACGAGCCGAACTTGTGGCGCACCGAGATCGTCTGCCCGGCGGTCACCTTGACCGACGGCGTGAACGGCGCGTAGTCGCCGTTGCGGATCGACGATCTGATGCCGGCCTTCGGCGAGCGTGAGCTCGGTGATCGGCGGCGCCGCGCCCGACGACGCGCCGTCGACCTCGACCAGGCCCCACGGGCTGATCGCGATCCTGACCGTGCCGGTCGCAGGCGCGACGAGCCGGCGGCGGCAGCGACGCGGGCGTCGTTCTCGCGCGCTTCGCGTTCGCGGGCTTCGCGCGCCTTGCGATCCTTGGCGGACTCGCGCGGCGGCGTCGTCGGCGCGGCGACGTCGGCGCGGCGGTGACGCGAGGCTTGGCGCGTCGTCGCCGCGCGGCGGCGAGGTCGGCAGCGGCGGCGCCGGTCGTGCCCGGCGCCGGCGTCGCAGCGGCCGGCGTCATCGTCGGCGCAGGTGTCAGCGGCGGCGGCGGTGGTCGCCGCGAGGGTCGCTGTCGATCGTCGCGGCGGGCGCGCTCGGGCGCGGTCGGACGCGCGCCGCCGTGCGACGCGTCTGCGCGGTGCCGGCTGCGACTGGCGGCGAAGGCGGTACGGCGCCGGGCGTCGTCGCTCGCGCCTCGACGCGGCGCGCGTGCCTCCCGCGTCGGCCAGCGCCGGCGCGGCCGCGTGGCCAGCACGACCCAGGTCGCGATCGCCGCCATGACGGCGGCGACGCGCGGCGGCGAGCGGCGGCGCCGAGCACGACGCGGCTGCGCGGGCCGGCGGCGGCGCCGGACGGCGCGGTCTTCTCGCCGTCGGCGCCCGCCGGGTTGTCGTCGAGCCACTGGCGCAGCTCGCGCGCGAACGAGCGCGCCGAGCGGAAGCGCTGCTCGGGATCCTTGGCCATCGCCCGCGCCGCGATCGCGGCCAGCGCCTTCGGCACCGGCGGGTCGACCTTGTTCGCCAGCGGCGGCTCGTGGTGCAGCACGGCGTCGCGGATCTCCGCCAGCGACTCGCCGCGGAACGGCTTGACGTCGGTGAGCAGCTCGTAGAGCACGACGCCGAGCGAGAACACGTCGGCGCGCCGGTCGGCGGGCTCGCTGCCGCACCTGCTCGGGCGCCATGTAGTAGGGCGAGCCGGCGCCGAGTGCGGGTCGCTGCTGTCCTGCTGGTGGGCGACGCGGGCGATGCCGAAGTCGAGCACGCGCGGCTGCGTGCGGCCGACCATGAAGATGTTGGCCGGCTTGATGTCGCGATGGATCACGCCCTTGCGAGTGGGCGAAGGCGAGCGCGTCGGCGACGCGGCGGATGATCAGCGCCGCCTGCGCCGGCGTCGCGCCGCCAGCCTTCCTGGCGCAGCTGGCGCAGGTCGCGGCCCTTGAGCAGCTCCATCGCGATGTAGGCGCGCTCGTCGCTGATGCCGGCGTCGAAGACGGTGACGATGTGCGGATGGCTGAGGCCGCCGGCGGCGCGCGCTTCGTTCAGGAACAGCGCGTTGAACGACTCGCGCTCCTCGTCGGCGACCTTGACGTTGAGCGTCTTGACCGCGATCAGGCGCGACAGCAGCGGATCGTGCGCCGCGAAGACCGTGCCGAGGCCGCCTTCGCCGAGCTGGTACTTGAGCGCGTAGCGGCCGATGTGGCCGATCGTCGGCATCGCGCGGTCGGCCGGCGTCGCGACCAGGCCGCTGAAGGCGATCGGCGTCGTCACCGGAACGGCCGGCGGATCGGAATCGCTCCACAGGCGCGACGCCGGGAAGGGTGGGCGGCGGGCGCGGGCTCGGAGTCGGCGGAGGGCAGCGGGCGGCGGGGGCGAACTGCTCACCGCGCCAGCTTAAGTGACGCGCACGTGCGGAGGGCCGTGAAAAACGCTCGCGCGCCTACGTTCGTAACACAAGTTCACCAATGACGGACGCCTGTCACGCCTATGCCGCGCCGGCGCCACAGCGACGCCGGCGAGCGCGCCGCTCAGCCGCGCGCCGCGCGCGCCGCCTCGACCTCGCGCGGCGCAGGTCGGCGGCGGCCTTGTCGAGCACGCCGTTGACGTACTTGTGGCCGTCGGTGCCGCCGAAGCTCTTGGCGAGCTCGACCGCCTCGTTGATCGCGACCTTGTACGGGATGTCGATGCAGTGCGTCAGCTCGTAGACGCCGATCAGCAGCACGCCGTGCTCGACCGGCGAGAGCTAGCTCGGTCTTGCGGTCGACGTGGCGCGCGAGCACGGCGTCGAGCGCGGCGGCCTCGCGGATGCAGCCGTGCAGCAGCAGGTCGAAGTGGGCCGCGTCGCACTTGTCGAAGCCGTCCTGCTCGCGCATGTGGGCGTCGATCGACGCCGGCGTCGGCGCCGCCGAGCAGCCACTCGTACAGGCCCTGCAGCGCGAACTCGCGCGAGCGGCGGCGCGCCGACTTCGGCGCCGCGCGGCGCGCGCGCCGCGCGGCGCTGCGGCGCCCGGCGCGGCTTGCGCTCGGTCGCGTCACGACAGGTCGTCCAGCAGGTTGGCCATCTCGACCGCGACGCGGGCGGCGTCGCGGCCCTTGTCGTCGGCGCGCGCCCAGGCCTGCGCCTCGTTCTCGACGGTGAGGATCGCGTTGGCGATCGGCGATGCCGGTGGTCGAGCGCGACGCGCGTCACGCCGGCGCCGCTCTCGTTGGCGACCAGCTCGAAGTGGTAGGTCTCGCCGCGGATGACGCAGCCGATCGCGACCAGCGCGTCGAAGTCGTCGCTGTCGGCGAGCGCGTGCAGCGCGAGCGGCGATCTCGAGCGCGCCGGGCACCGTGACGTGGCGTGATGTCGCTCGGCGGCGACGCCGAGCGCGCGCAGCTCGGCGCATGCAGGCCTGCGCGAGCTGCGTCGGTGAGCGCGGCGTTGAAGCGCGCCTGCACGATGCCGATGCGCAGGTCCGCGGCCGTCGAGGTCGCGCCGGCCTGCGCCCTTGTCAGCGTTGCGCATGCATCGCCGTGCGTCGGCGTCGACGACCGGCTCGTCGGCGCACGAAGCCGGTCACTTCGAGGCCGTAGCCGGCCATGCTCGGCATGCGCCGCGGGCTGCCGAGCAGCTTCATGCGGCGCACGCCGAGGTCGCGCAGGATCTGCGCGCCGATGCCGTAGGTGCGCAGGTCCATCTGGCCGCGCGGCGGCGCGCGCGCGCGGCCGCGCGCGAGCAGCCTGCGGCAGCAGCGCCGCCGCGTCCTCGCCGCAGTTGAGCAGCACCGCCGACGCCGCGCTCGCTGCGCTGCAGCGCCGCCAGCGCGCGCGGCAGCGGCCAGGAGTGGCCGCTCGGTGCCGGCGTCGAGCAGGTCCATCACCGACAGCGGCTCGTGCACGCGCACCAGCACCTCGTCGCTCGGCGTCCAGCGGCCGCGGCGTCAGCGCCAGGTGCAGGCCGCCGGCTGCGGTCGCGGAAGACGCTGCAGTCGAACTCGCCCTGCGCGGTCGCGAGCGTTGCGCTGGCCGACGCGCTCGATCAGCGATTCGTTGCGGCTGCGGTGCTCGATCAGGTCGGCGATGGTGCCGATCTTCAGGCCGTGCTGCGCGCGCGAAGCGACTCAGGTCGGGCAGGCGCGCCATCGTGCCGTCGTCGTTCATGATCTCGCAGATCACCGCCGCCGGCGTCAGCCCGGCCATCGCCGCGAGGTCGCAGCCGGCTTCGGTGTGGCCGGCGCGCATCAGCACGCCGCCGTCCTGCGCCTGCAGCGGGAAGATGTGGCCGGGCTGCACGAGGTCGCTCGGCCTTGGCGTCGCGCGCGCACCGCGGCCTGCACGGTGCGCGCGCGGTCGGCGGCCGAGATGCCGGTCGTGACGCCGCTGGCGGCCTCGATCGAGACCGTGAACGCGGTGCCGTGCTGGGCGCCGTTGCGCGCCGTCATCGGCGGCAGGTGCAGGCGCTCGCAGCGCTCGCGCGTCAGCGTCAGGCAGATCAGGCCGCGGCCGTAGCTTGGCCATGAAGTTGATCGCCTCGGGCGTGACGTGCTCGGCGGCGAGCACCAGGTCGCCTTCGTTCTCGCGGTCTTCCTCGTCGACGAGGATCACCATGCGGCCGGCGGCGAGCTCGGCGACCAGCTCGGGAATGGGGGCAATGGCCATGGCGGGATTGTAGGTGGCGGCCGGCGCTCTGCACGGGCTCGCTCGGTCGCGGGCTGCAGCGCGGCTGAGCATGCGCTCGACGTAGCGCGCGATCAGGTCGATCTCGAGGTTGACCCGGCTGCCCGGCCGCGAGCCGCGCCGAGCGTGGTGTTCTGCACGCGTGTGCGGGATCAGGTTGATGCTGAACTCGCAGCCGTCGGCGCAGTCGGTGACGCGGTTGACGGTCAGGCTGACGCCGTTGACGGTGATCGAGCCCTTGTAGGCGAGGAAGCGCGCCAGCGCCGCCGGCGCCGCGACGCGCAGCTCCCACGACTCGCCGACCGGCGCGAAGTGCGTGACGCGGCCGATGCCGTCGACATGGCCGCTGACGAGGTGGCCGCCGAGGCGGTCGTTGGCGCGCAGCGCCTTCTCGAGGTTGACCGCGCCGGGCTCGGCCGAGGCCGGCGGTCTTGTCCAGGCTCTCGGCCGAGATGTCGATCGTGAAGCGCCGCTGCCGCGGCGTCGAGCGCGGTCACGCGTCATGCAGGCGCCGTTGAGCGCGATGCTGTCGCCGAGCTGCGACGTCGTCGAGGTAGCCCGGCGGCGCCTCGATCGTCGAGGCGCTTGCCGAACGACGCGTCGCCGCCGAGCGGCGTCGACGTCGACGATCGGCCGACGCCGGTGACGATGCCGGTGAACATGGCGTCGATTGTCGCAGCGCTGCGAGGCCGCGGCGTCGCGCAGGCGTCAGCGACCGCGGCACGCAGCAGCAGCCGCAGGTCGTCGCCGACGCGCGTCGACGGCGATGAAAGCGCAGCGCGACGGCGTCTGCGCCAGCGTCTGCGAGCGGCGCCGAGCGCGGCCAGGCCGCGGCCGCTGCCGAGCAGGCTGGGGCGCGATGTAGACCAGCAACTCGTCGACCAGGCCTTCGCGCACGAGCGAGCCGTTGAGCTTGCTCGCCGGCCTCGACGTGCAGCTCGTTGATGCCGCGCGCGGCCAGGTCGCGCAGCATCGCCGCGCAGGTCGACCTTGCCGTCGGCGTCCGGCAGCAGCGCGACCTCGGCGCCGCGCGCCTCGCAGCGCGGCGCGCGCGCTCGGCGTCGGCGATGCGCGGCGTAGACGAGCACCGCGCCCGGGCGCGTCGAGGATGCGCGCGCCGCGGCGGCGTCTCGAGGCGCGAGTCGACGACCACGCGCAGCGGCTGGCGCGCGCGTCGGCGACCAGCCGCACGTCGAGCCGCGGGTCGTCGTCGAGCACGGTGCCGACGCCGGTCAGCACCGCGCCGGCGCGCTTGCGCCAGGCGTGGCCGTCGGCGCGCGCCGCCTCGCCGGTGATCCACTGGCTGGCGCCGTTGTCGAGCGCGGTGCGGCCGTCGAGCGAGACCGCGGCCTTCAGGCGCAGCCACGGCCGGCCGCGCTCCATGCGCGAGAAGAAGCCGATGTTGAGTTCGCGCGCCTCGCCGCGCAGCAGCCCGACGTCGACGGCGATGCCGGCGGCGCGCAGCCGCGCGATGCCCTGGCCGGCGACGAGCGGGTTCGGGTCGCGCACCGCGACGACGACGCGCGCCGACGCCGGCGGCGACCAGCGCGTCGCAGCACGGCGGCGTGCGGCCGTGGTGCGAGCAGGGCTCGAGGCGTGACGTAGGCGGTCGCGCCGCGCACGTCGACGCCGCGCGCGGCGGCGTCGCGCAGCGCCATGACTTCGGCGTGCGGCGCCGCCGGCCTGCTGCGTGTGGCCGCGGCCGAGCGACGCGGCCGTCGGCCGCGACGATCACGCAGCCGACGCGCGGATTGGGATCGCACAGGCCGACCGCGTGCGCGGCAAGCGCGAGCGCCTCGCGCATCGGCTCCGGCGACGGCGCTCGGAGGAGTCGGGTCGTCGTGCAGTCGTCGCCAGATTCGCTCAGGGCTGGTGCGGCTCGGTGCGGCGGTTCGGCGCGGACGCGGGCAATCGCTGCCGCGCACGACGAGGAAATTGCGGCCGAGCAGTGCAGCGCCGACCTCCACGTCGACGCCCGCAGACGCGATGTTCGCATCGATCGCGCCCGCCGACGCTGGCGCTGACGTAGCGGCAGACGCGACGCTCGCTGCCGCCGCTGCCGATCGTCCAGCCGCTCGCGACGATCGCGATGCGCCCCGACCAGCGACCGTCGGCGCGCGGCGTGACGACGCAATGCCAGGCGATGAAGCGGTCGCCGGTCTCTTGCCACGACGCCGACGCCCGCGCTCGCAGCGGATCGCGTCGAGGGCGACGTCGTCGAGGTGCAGGCTGCCGTCGACGCACGAAGCGCACGGTCTTGCTCGCCTCGCTGAAGCATGCGGGCGGCGCGGGATAGACGCCGTCGCGCAATGCGAGCGTGACCGCAGTCGACGGCGGTGGACGGCGTGGCCGCTGCTGGCAAGAGACGGCGCGAAGCGGACGGTCCCGGCGACGAGCAGCCAGGTGCCGGGAGCGCAGGCCGCGAGAGCCTCGACGCCGAGGTCGCGCGTCGTGGTCGTCGGCGCAACCGCGCAGCGGCCGACGATGGCTCCGGTGCGGTCGTCGAAGACGAGGGCGACGGGCCGCGTTCGGAGGGCTTCCAGGCGCTCCGGCATCGCCGAGGCTGGGTGCGCTGAGCGGCAGGCCCGGCGCGCGGCCAAGGACGCGCGGCGCGCTCGGGATCGCGCCACGTTCGAGCGCGAGCGCGCCGGAATACGCAGGGGCGACGCGGGCGATGAACGGGTGGAGGGCGATCTCGCGCGCGCTGCCGTTGCGGTCGGCCCAGGCGACGACGACGCTCACTGCCTTCGATCCAGCAGGTCGCGCCCGTGCCGGCGCGCACGCTCAGGCGCAGCGGCCGCTGACGCGCGATCGCCTCGCTGCGCGCGAATTGCAGGTCAGCCGCAAGGCGGGTCGCCGCGCCATCCAGGCGACGCGCGTCGCTGGGGTCCGCAAAGGACGGCGCAGCGGCTGCGCCGACGATCGCGATGAGCGCGACGACGATCGCAACCTCCAGCAGCGACACGCCGCACTGCGCAGGAGGGCGGAAATCGGGTGCGGAGTGCTTCGTCGCCATGCGAAGCACTGTAGGAATCCGCCTGTCGGAGGCGATCCCTCGAGCGGGGAAACGGCGGGGGTCGCGCGGCGGGGTCCCGCCGGGGGACAGGCTCAGATGTCGCGGATCAGCTGGCGGAACTCGTCGACGTCCTCGAAGCTGCGGTAGACCGACGCGAAGCGCACGTAGGCGACCTTGTCGATGCGCTTCAGCTCGCGCATCACGTGCTCGCCGAGCCTTGGACGACAGCACTTCGCTTGGCGCCGCTGTTGAGCAGCTTGTCCTGGATGCGCTCGATCGCGGCGTCGATCTGCTCGACGCTGACCGGGCGCTTGCGCAGCGCCAGCGTCATCGAGGCGCGCATCTTGCCGGGTCGAATTCGGCCCGCGTGCCGTCCTTCTTCACCACCGAAGGCAGCGCGATCTCGGCGTGCTCGTAGGTGGTGAAGCGCTTGTCGCAGCTCTGGCAGCGGCGCCGCCGCCGCACCACGTCGCCTTCGTCGGACTCGCGCGTCTCGACGACCTGGGTGTCTTCGTGGCTGCAGAAGGGGCAGCGCATGTCGGAGGCAGCGGGCGTCGCTGCGCGACGCCGTGCAGGCGTTAGCGGTAGACGGGGAAGTCGCGCGTCAGCGTCGCCACCTTGGCGCGCACCGCGGCGATGTTGGCCTCGTCGTGCGGCCGGTCGAGCACGTCGGCGATCAGGTGGGCGGTCTGGCGCGTCTCGCTCCTCGCCGAAGCCGCGCGTCGTCAGCGCCGGCGTGCCGAGGCGGATGCCGCTCGTGACCATCGGCTTCTGCGGGTCGTTCGGGATGCCGTTCTTGTTGCAGGTCATGTGCGCCGCGCCGAGCACCGCCTCGGCTTCCTTGCCGGTCAGGCCCTTCGGCCGCAGGTCGACCAGCATCACGTGGCTCTCGGTGCGGCCGCTGACGATGCGCAGGCCGCGCTCGGTCAGCGTCTCGGCGAGCACGACGGCGTTCTTCGCCACCTGCTGCTGGTAGGCCTTGAACTCGGGCGCGAGCGCCTCCTTGAACGCCACCGCCTTGGCGGCGATCACGTGCATCAGCGGGCCGCCCTGGATGCCCGGGAAGATCGCGCTGTTGATCTTCTTGGCGATGCTTCGTCGTTCATCAGGATGATGCCGCCGCGCGGGCCGCGCAGGCTCTTGTGCGTGGTCGAGGTCACGACGTCGGCGTGCGGCACCGGGTTCGGGTAGACGCCGGCGGCGATCAGGCCGGCGTAGTGCGCCATGTCGACCATGAAGCAGCGCGCCGACGTCCTTGGCGACCTTGGCGAAGCGCGCGAAGTCGATCCGCAGGCTGTAGGCCGAGGCGCCGGCGATGATGAGCTTGGGCTTGTGCTCGTGCGCCAGGCGCTCCATCGCGTCGTAGTCGATCTCCTCGTTCGCGTCGAGCCCGTAGCTCACGACCTTGAACCACTTGCCGCTCATGTTGAGCGCCATGCCGTGGGTCAGGTGGCCGCCTTCGGCGAGGCTCATGCCCATGATCGTGTCGCCGGGCTGGATCAGGCCGAAGAACACCGCCTGGTTGGCCTGCGAGCCGGAGTTGGGCTGGACGTTGGCGTGCTCGGCGCCGAACAGCTGCTTGACGCGGTCGATGGCGAGCTGCTCGACGACGTCGACGAACTCGCAGCCGCCGTAGTAGCGCTTGCCGGGGTAGCCCTCGGCGTACTTGTTGGTGAGCTGGCTGCCCTGCGCCGCCATCACCGCCGGCGAGGCGTAGTTCTCCGACGGCGATCAGCTCGATGTGCTCTTCCTGGCGCCGGTTCTCGGCGCGATCGCGCGGCGATCTCGGGGTCGACGTGGGCGAGGGTGGAGTGGGTGCGGTCGAACATGGTAGGCCGTCCTTCAAGGCAATCCGCGCGAGATCGAATGCGACGGCTCGCGGGGCGGCCCAGGCGAACGGCTCGACCGACGCGTGCGACGCAGGGGCCGACCGTGCTCCCCGGTGGTGATCCACCTCGGGCTCCCGCGGAGCCGCATCGCCAGTCGCACGGCGCTGCCAGTGTAGCGGAGCGAGCGCGCGGACGCGCAGCGGGCGCGCGCGCCCGCGGGCGAGGTCAGTGCAGGAAAGCGATCTTGTCGGGCGGCGTCGCGGGCTCGGCCGGCGCAGGGGCCGGCGTTTCGGCGCTGAGGCCGCAGGGGTCGCTTGCTCCGGCGGCGGCGCGCCTTCGGTGCCGGCGCTCGCGGCAGCGGTCGTCGCGCGCACCTTGCCGCCGCTGGCGACCAGGCGAAGGATGCTCTGCTGGGCCAGGACCTTGGCGGCGTAGCCGCCGAAGCGGATTGAACTCTTTCCCCAAGGCACCCATGACGATTTGTTTGACCAGGGCGCGTGGGACAAGACACAAGCCTTTGTGGATTCGTTGGGCGGCGCCAGACTAAGAAGCGGAAAGTGACCGACGGCCGCGAACGTTGATCTAACTTCCTACAATAATTCGCCGAGTTCTCATGGCCGATAGGGAATTAGAAATTCTCCGGGAAGCCCTACGCGAACATGTCAACGCGCTCGCCGTCGACATCGGACCGCGCACGCCCTCAGATCCCAACAGCTTAGCGCGCGCCGCCAACTACGTCCATTCGGTCTTCGAAGATGCGGGTTTCTCTGTGAGGGAGCAGGACTATCAATACCATCACCAGGGCGTGACGAATGTGCTTGCAACGGTTCCGGCAACCACCAGCGCCTCGTCCTACTACGTGGTTGGGGCTCATTACGATACCGTTCCGGGCACGCCGGGTGCAGACGACAACGCGAGCGCAGTGGCGGTGATGCTGGAACTAGCCGGACGCCTGCGGCACGCAGACCTAAAGGTCCCTCTCCTCTTTGCTGCCTTCACACTTGAGGAACCGCCGGCCCATTGGACGGGGCATCAAGGCAGTCGGGTCTTCGTTCGTAGCTGCCAGAGCAGAGGCGACCGCGTGCTGGGCGCAATCATTCTAGAAATGGTCGGCTATACCGCACCCCGCCAGCATTATCCGTTTCTTCCTCGCTGGCCTGGTTATCCTGCGGAGGGGAGCTTCATTGGTATAATCGGTAACTGGCGCTCGCGGCGCTTCGGGCGTGCCGTTGTGAGGGGCTTCCGCAAGAACAGAGATCTGCCAGCCGAGTTGCTGTTCCTGCCCTTCGACGGATGGATACTGCCGGAAACCCGCTTGAGCGATCACGCCTCATTCTGGATGCAGGTCTGCCGGCGCTAATGGTCACCGACACGGCCTTCTTCCGGAATCGAACTACCATCTCTCAAGCGACACGATCGATACCCTTGATTTCACGTTCATGGCTGAGCTCGTCAAAAGCCTCGAACTCGCGCTCCTTGAGCTCCCTCCTAACTCAACCAGATCACAAATGTTTCGTGAGGCTGACGCAGACCACGAATAAGGTCTAATACCTCAGACTTCGCCGCACCCCGCGGTTAGCGAGACCGCTGTGGAATTCTTCTGCCAGCGACGCGGTCGGAATGTGAGTAGGGGATGACCGGGCGTTACACTTCTAACCATTCACCGCAGCAGCAGAGCATGATCAAGTCCGGGGACTCAATTCGTCACGCAGCTCATCCATGCTGCGGCTCACATGTGCCTTGATTGGCGCGGTCATGTCGGCTGCCACCTTGGCGGATAACTCGCGGACCTCCTCGGCTTGAGCGGCGAGGGCGCTAAGCTGCTTGCGCCAATAGATGGCCCGCAACTCCACTATCTCGGCGAGGTTCTTGGCAGTGGCTAAGCTCTTTGCCAAGTCGAAGCCCGAGTTGACATTGCGGTGGGCGATATCGATGATTTTACGGTTTAGCGCTGCCGCGCCCTGACCCAGCGAATCGAAAGACCTCGTCATAGTGTCGAGTGCTGCTTCGAGAGCACTCTTGGAGCGCTCATAGGCCTCGCGCGTCTGAGCCACGCTCTTCTCCGCAAGCTCGCGCGTCAATTTGGGAAGGCCATGACCTCCAACCGGCCCTTGGTCTCGTAGTATGTTTCGCGCGACCTCTCGGCGGTACCGTTAGGATTTAGGGGAATGTTCATCAGACACCTCTTGGGCGAAGTGGCTGGGGCGCTAGGCGGGAAGAAGCGTGCACAAAGAAGCACCTTAGTCTTCGCCATCGGCCTTAAAGTGCGCGCCTTCGTTCGCTGATTCCAAGATCACGGTTCGGATTATCCCCGGTATGCACACATTGTCAGAACAACGCGCGGATCCCCACGCCCTGGCTCAGTTGATGAGAAGCGGCGTGGCACCGACCAGTGCACGGTCGTCGACCTGCCGGACGAGGAAGTCCGCGACATCGGCACGACTGATGACCCCGAACCGCCAGTCCTCTGGACGCGGTCAGGACGCGGTAACGGCCAGTTGCGGGCCTGTCTGTCAGCAGGCCTGGCCGCACGATGGTCCAGTCGAGCCCAGAGGACCTGATAATCCACTCCTGCACATCCTTGTCGTCATAGACGCGCTTCAAGAGCAAGGGAAAGAGCGACCGCGTCGTAGAGAAGACCGCCATGGCCGCGGCTGTCACCGGCGCCAAGACCCGTAACGGCGATCAGCCGCTTCACGCCCGCGGCCTTCATGGCGTCGACCAGGATGCGCGTTGATTGCGAGAACAGTGTTGTGCGCTCGAGGATGGCCCGAGGCGCGATGTCGACGCCGAGCGTCTGGATAACCGCGTCGACGTCTTGGAGAGCATTCCGGGTCGTATCGCTATCGAGCGCGTCGCCGGATACCTTTTCCAGGGCCGCATCTTGGATGGGTATGCTGGCTGCCGAACGTGCCAGCGCGCGAACACTATGGCCGGCGCGAAGGGCGGCCTTCACCGTTTCAAGTCCGATGCCGCGGCTGGCACCGATGACGAGAAGTTTAGCCATGGGCCTCTGCCCTCAGATCTCCAGCATTGCCGGCATGCCGAAAGCATTGCGGCGCTCGAAAGTGGTGGTCTCGAATTTGAGGCCCAATTCGCGCGCGCGGCGCCAGGAACGCATCAAGCTCCGCGTGCGTCGGTCGGCGGGCGATCTCCGCATATTTGTCCCGGTACTTGGCGCTCGCCGGATCGCAGAAATTGTCGGGATGGAACTGCGCCATCACGTTCACCGGCGCTGCCGGCACGCGCTCGGCAATCCATTCCAGCACCGGATACGTGCAGCACTCGACGTGGTTGGGCATCACCAGGTGGCGGATGGAGAAATCCTCGCCCCACTCGTCGAGCAGCGCAATGTTGCGCGTCACCGTCTCCCAGTACCATGGCGTCTTCGCCAGCGTCATCGCGCAGCGGCCGGGCCCGAATTTGAAATCGGGCAGCCAAACATCGGTCAGGATGCGCAGGATCTTCATGCTTTCGAGCGTCATGAAGAAGTTGCTGTTCCACAGCATCGGCGCATTGAACTTCCCGTCATAGACGGCGGCGCCGGGCACCTCATCGAACCAGAAGAAACGGTCAGCCTTCGTTTTGCGCGCCCGCGCCAGCTCCGCCTGCGTCGGCGTGAAGTCGCGGCCCAGCAGCGCAATGGCGTCGACGATGGCATGCAGGTGAATGACGACCTCGCCGCCGACCCAATTGATGTTGTGGCAGCCTTCGCGGCGCAGCGTCCACGCCATCGCCGCCAGCGTGCGCGGGTCGGTCTCTTCGCCATTGTCTTTGTCGGTGCTGATGTCGCCGTTCTGGCAGAAGGCGCAGCGCATATTGCAGGAGGTGAAGAAGATCGTGCCCGAGCCTTGCGTGCCGCGATAGAACAGCTCCTCGCCGGTGTGATGGAAATGCGAGCTGACCCGTGAGGCGGAGGCGAGCTTGCAGGCGCCGAACTTCGTGCCCGCCACGCGGTCGACGCGGCAGTCCCATGGACAGAAATTGCAGTGGGCGAGCATGCGGTAGGCGAGCTCGCGGCAGAGCTCGAGCAGGCTCGGTCCTTCCGCGGCTTGCGGGCAACGGCGCGCCTGCGCGGATCGCCTCGCCAGCGCGCGAGAAAAATCGGCGTGAGGCGGTCGAGCTCGGCCCAGAGCGCATCCTCGCCGCTTGCCGCAGGATCGAGCTCAGTGGCGAGAGTCGCGGCAATGCGAAACTTGGCCGGGCGCCGGTTCTCCGCAACGTCGAGATACCACGACAGCGCGCTCCCGGATCGCCGGATCGTCCCAAACTCTCAGTGTGCCGAGTTCGCTCATCGGTCCGGCCCTCGGAGTCCATGCCCAGCCGCGCCGGCATGCCCAAGCGGCAATCGCCGCTCACTGCACGCAATATTTGCTCGCGTAGTGCTTGCCGAGGATCTTACGAATCTGCTCGGCAAGGCGCTTGTTGGCTTTCGACTGGGGCGTGTCGCGGCCCTTTTGCGACTTTGGCCGCTCCCTAGCCCGGGGCTGTTTCCTTGCTCCGCGCATTACGATTTCCGGATCGGTCTCACAGCGCCGTAAGGGACCGACGCTATAGGCGCGGCAATAGCCTTGCCGGACGGCCCATTAATTTCCTTGTTAGGCTACGTGCAATTCCCTGTTCACTCAGCGAAATTCCCTGTTTCGATAGTTAGGGAATTTGGACGGAACGCCTTGAATTTATTCGCGAATGCGCGAGTTGTAGCGCCTTCACCGGCCTCAAATGGCAAAATTTCCCTGTATTTTCCCGCGAAACAGGGAACTACGAGGTGGAGACAGGTTCGCCCATGACTGCCTCCACCGCCAATACTTTGTTATTTTCCAATTTGTTGGTTGAGCCATGAGCTTAGACGGGTCTTAACAAAAGCCCACGCACGATGGGATTTGCAAACCAATTGCAAACCTCAAGCCTCACGGAAGTTCTCGGAATGAGCGCACCAGGTCGTTACGCTTTTTCCTTGCTGGGGCGTGTACTCATAACCCGACAGCCAAATGCTGACTTGGATGCGCCGCCCAATGTCCGTTATTGGGGGTAAAGCGGACATGGCGCGGACTTGTCAGTATGTCCGCTAATGACCCAAAGCGGACGTAGGGTCGCTTCCCACCAGCGTTTTGCAACCCCGCTCGCGCGGATCACCGGCTTAGCCAGCTCGTGAAGATCGCCCGCAAAGCTTTGCTCGTTGCTTGGCCCGAGCGGCATCAGATTGCTTTCGATACGGAGACAAAGATGATGGCGACTGCCCATGACCGCGATGGGCGCTTGTTCGTCGCTGTCAAGGGAGCGCCAGAGGCCGTGCTTGCCCTTTCAACCGCGACCGGTGAGGAGAAAGCAGCACTTGGCAATGAAGAACGTGAAGAGTGGCTACATCGTGCCGAAGCGCTTGCGGAGGATGGCTTGCGTGTGCTTGCCCTCGCCGAGAAGACGATCCCGTCAAACACGCTCCCGAACTATGAAGGCCTTGTCTTCCTCGGTCTGGTCGGGTTCCGCGATCCACCGAGGGTTGAGGTTAAGCAGGCAATTGCCGATTGCCGGCAAGCCGGCATCCGTGTGGTCATGGTGACGGGCGACCATGCGGTCACGGCGCGCAAGATTGCCGAGCACGTTGGGATCGTCGAGCCTGGCAACTGTATTTTGGTCGAGGGTCGAGAATTGGAAGCGCTCGGCGCTTTGGGCGAGCAAGGACACCGGCGCGTGCTCACGGCTCAAGTCTTTGCCCGCGTAACGCCGGCACAGAAACTCGAGCTTGTGCTGCTCTACCAAAACGCGGGCGAAGTGGTGGCGATGACTGGGGATGGGGTCAACGACGCGCCAGCGCTGCAAAAGGCAAATATCGGCGTTGCCATGGGGTTGCGCGGCACCGAGGTGGCGCGGGAGGCAGCCGACATCGTGCTCCGCGACGATGCCTTTAATAGCATTGTTGCGGCGATTTGCGAGGGCCGAATCATCTTCAGCAACCTTCGCCGCTTCCTGGTCTATCTCTTATCCTGCAACATCAGCGAGGTAATGGTTGTTGCGCTTGCGGTGGTAAGCGGCCTGCCTCTGCCACTCCTGCCTTTGCAGATCCTCTTTCTCAACCTGGTCACCGACGTCTTCCCAGCCTTCGCGCTTGCGACGGGCGAAGGTGAGGAGGATGTTTTGCGACGACCACCTCGGAATCCGCGCGAGCCTCTGCTCGGGAGGCCGCAATGGCTGTTTATTGCAGGGTTCGGCGCGCTACTTACGGCATCAACTCTTTCTTCGCTCGTCGTCGGCCATTACTGGCTTGAGCTGCACGGCGAGGCGCTGGTGACCGTCTCCTTCTTGACCCTTGCCTTCGCCCAGCTCTGGCACGTCTTCAACATGCGGGGCAGAGGCTCTGGCATTCTCCGTAACGCGGTCACCAGCAATCCTTACGTGTGGATGGCGCTTGTGCTCTGCACGGCGATCCTTCTGCTCGCCATTTATGCGCCGCCTCTTGCCACCGCCTTGCAGATTGTTCCTCCCGATCGAGCCGGCTGGACGCTCGTTATGGCTGCGAGCTTGGCGCCACTCCTCTTGGGAATGTTAGCCGGCGCGTTTACGGCATTTTTCCAAGCGCGCTTGAGGCAGGTACGAACCGGTGTTGACTGTAAGCGTCCAACCAGACTACGTGGCAAAAAGGGCTGCGGGAAGAAGCTGTGGAACCAGCATTCCCAGTCGATGGAGCAGCCGCCCCGCCTCGCCAATCAAGTCGCCGAATTGCGCAAACGGGTCGAGGCGCGCCTCGCAGCCACGAAGCCGCGTCCACGTCTCCAGATTATTTTCGATAAAGGTACAAGCGACGCCGAGATCGAGCGATTGCGGGCTGAAACTGCGGCTGAGGCTGGCGTGGATCCTGCCAGGGTAGAGCGGTGGATACACTACACAATCGTGTACCCACCACCGCGACGATGAGGCCTGCAAGGAGACGCGACCTCAAGGAAGCGATCAAAACTCAAGAGGGGGAAGGGGAATGAAAGCCACTAAGGGGGAAGGGCAAATGAAAGCACGGCTTCTTGGTTCTTTGGCGTTGCTGCTTGGAACGGCGTCAGCCGTCGCGCCCTCCTGGGCAAAAGATACTTGTATCGTAATGGACATGGTGAACCATCGCTCGCCTTGCGAGGTGACCTGGTATTGCCAAACCCTGATCCCAATTACCAGGTCATTGGCAAGTATGCCTCCGACCTGGAGGCGGTAAACGCTCTGGCATCTATAAGTCTGTGTAAGCGGGACGTTTATATCGTATGGGATCTCGTCACTGGACTTTGCGAGATCAGGCCTCCCACCCGCTCGGAACCGACGGCCTCGGGAACTTTCTTGGACCACGGAGACGATAACGATCGTTACAACGTCTTGGGCCAGTATGGCTCTGTGGAGGAGGCGAAAAAGGCCGCGAACACTTTGGGGAAGTGCCACCCCTTCTATGTCCTCCAGGATGTACAAACCGAACTTTGCCAAATCGTTGAAAATCAAATTTCCTTTGCGGATCGTGCGCACCCTTCCGTGGGGGATCCTGACTGGGACGATTATTCCCGTTACGTTTTCCTGGGCAGTTACGCCTCACCGGAGAAGGCACAAGGGGCCGTGAAGACCTCGTCGAAATGCAAGCACGAAGCACCCCATCAAAATCAGCCCTAAAACCGCTAGCTTCGCAGCGGCACGCTTATCGCTCCCTGGGTGGCCGGAAAGCGGTCATCGTCACCCGGGTGTTAATCGCGTCCCGACTGATGCGAGCAGGAAGGAAGCGACAGGATCAGGCGCGGTATAAGGCACCCTGGCCAAAATGACTCCGACGGCGCCTCCGCACCTGAACAACGTTCCCAATACAACATGCTCGCAACAGACTTGGCGGCATACGGCTTGCCACGCTCGTTCAGGTAACCGCGTGCTGCTAGCTCCTTCGCGACTCCACGTAATGAGAGTTGACCGCCCTTTGGCTTGCGATGGCGCAGCTTGCGGGCGAGGGTGACAGCCTCTGGCCTAGTCTCACTAAGGGGCTTTCTTCCCTCGCGCTCACGCTTGCGCTTGCGAGGTTGCTCAAATGTACGGCGCCGGAACGATCAGTGTTTTGATACTGAAGTATAGATTCCTCCGCCATCCGATCGACCGTGCGTTGGGGGCACGCAGTCATCTGCGTAGAAGGAGCTGCAACACTCTCCTTTGTCGTTTGTGACGCCAGGCTCCTTCACTCCGCCCGGACGAGTGATGGACTGGCAGCAAGCCACAAGGTCGCCGAGAGCACTAGCAAAGTTGAGAAGCGGATCGTTGCCATCACGGATCCCTCCAAAAGGGTGGGCCACAATCAGCTTTATGCTAGCCCAATCGTTTGGAGGTTTTTGCGGACCGGAACCCGATAGCCACGCTCGCAGAAAAGTCCGGCTGAGGAGCGAATAAACCGCGCCGCCTTTTCGCTAGCCACTCTTGGTTCGATTCTCGGCCGTCTGTTCTCTCCTTTCGCGTTCCTCCACTGATTGAGCTCAGTTTGAAGCTCTTTGCGTGCGGCATTGCGCCTCGTTTCAGGCCGCTTTCGGCACCTTGATTTTGCGAGCTGACCTGATCGAGTTTGGTCTGAAGCTTGCTTCTCTAGCTATTTGCTGGCCCCTTGATCGAATGCTCTGATGCTCTTCCTGGCGCTTGCGTTGCTCTCTCTCGCGGTGCTGATCGGCGTTACCATCAGCATCCGTTTTCTTGGTTACAATCACCTGCCGTCCCACGCTATCGGAGCCGTCCATGGGCTGCTAGGGGCGTCCGGCCTGTCCGCCCTGATCCTTGCGCTCGTGAGCGGTACCGGCACGGGCGACCGGTACGGCACGGCTTCATTCGGGCCGGCGGCAGCAATACTGGCGGCACTGGCCGCTCTGGCGGGAGTTGGGATCGCGCTTCTCAGGCGCAGGCCTGCCCGCAATATCGGCTTACTGATCGGCGTGCATGCCAGCCTCGCAGTCACGGCTTACGTCTTACTGCTTGCTTATGCCCTCCTGACGTAGCCGCG
The DNA here is from genome assembly GCA_963755085.1 of uncultured Thermoleophilia bacterium. Taxonomy (GTDB): domain Bacteria; phylum Actinomycetota; class Thermoleophilia; order Gaiellales; family Gaiellaceae; genus JACVRM01. The sequence continues at coordinate 304,625 of CAVWIN010000008.1, forward strand.
CACCGTTCAAGCTTGCCGCCATATCCTTGGACCGCAGAAGAGATCCCGGGCGGCTATGTGGTGCGAGACGCTAACAAGCAGGCGCTCGCGAGTCTATGGACGAGAGACCCGCTCCAACGCTGACATCGCGCATGTGCTCACGCTAGACGAGGCACGGCGCATCGCCATCAACATTGCCAAGCTGCCTGAATTTCTAAAAGTGGACGTGCAAGTCAGATGCTGTGGTCGAAGCAGAGCGGCCTTTCCCTCTCGACTACCCCGACGCTGGCGTGGCTTGATTGGTGCTTCCCGTGAATGGTCATCACCGGTTCTACCCGCTAAAAACAGCAGAAAATAAGCGACTTCGCTGGGTTGACGCTTGGCTTAGGTAACTGCAAGGTAACAGAGAGCCTGTTTTTATGCTCAAAGCCCGACTCTACGCCGTCATCTTCGATGGCAAGTTGCTTGTAGCGCGGTCGCGCAATCCCGAGTGCGATGCCGCGTTCGAGCAGGGCGCGAGCTGGCCCCTCCTCCGTCATGAGGCGTGCAGCCTTCCCAATATTGATGATGGTGCGCGGTCGGTCAGTCGTGCCCAGCCAGGCCCGGTGTTTCACAGGCGAACCAGCTAGGCCGTGTACTCATAAATCGAGATTGGTAGGCAGCGGTTGATCAATGTCCGCTTTGCCCCCTAAAGCAGACATTCGTCAGCGAATTGAGCATGTCTGCTATGTGCCAGAGAGCGGACATTCTCGGGCCCTAGTTGCGGGCGCGCTGTGCCTCGTCATCCAGCCCTTGGTGCTCGATTAAACATGCAACGTGGGCGTAGAACTCTGAGGCGTGTTTTGGTCTCAACCCAGACCGCACGAACT
>CAVWIN010000009.1:0-86991 GCA_963755085.1 uncultured Thermoleophilia bacterium
GATCGGTGGCCTCCCTGTCGCCGGCCTCCCAGAGCGGGCTCGCGAGGTTGTCACGCTGCCCGGTCTTGTCGTCGCGGATCAGCGGGGCGTCCTGGTCGAGCGCCTTGCGGGCGTTGACGACCGCCGGCAGCGGCTCGTACTCGACGTCGATGAGCTGGAGCGCGTCGTTGGCCGAGTACTCGTCGGTCGCGATGACGAAGGCGACCTCCTGGCCCTGGAAGCGCACCTTGTCGCCCGCAAGCACGGCCTGCGTGTCGTAGGAGATCGTCGGCATCCACGCCAGCCCGAGCGTCTCGAGGTCCTTGGCCGTGACGACGGCGGCGACGTTGGGATGCGCCAGCGCCTTCGAGGTGTCGATCGAGACGATGCGCGCGTGCGCGTACGGGCTGCGCAGCAGCGCCCCGTAGACCATCCCCGGCAGCCGGATGTCGTCGAGGTACGTGCCCTTGCCGCGGATGAAGCGCTCGTCCTCCTTGCGCTTCAGGCGGCCGAAGCCGATCGGCCGCTCGGTCGTCGGGCTCGGAAGGTTCTCGGTGACGGCCATGCTCAGACCCCCTGTCTCGCGGCGGCGGCTTCGTGCTCGGCAGCCCACCGGATGGCGCTCACGATGTTCTTGTACCCGGTACAGCGACAGATACCCCCGGAGATCGCCGTGCGGATCTCCTGCTCGGTCGGGTTCGGGTTCTCGTCCAGCAGCGCCCGGGCGGTCATCAGCATCCCCGGCGTGCAGAAGCCGCACTGGAGGGCGTGCCGCTCGTGGAAGCCCAGCTGCACCGGGTCGAGCCGGCCTTCGACCTCGAGCGACTCGACCGTGCGGATCTCGTGGCCCTCGGCCATCGCGGCGAGAACGGTGCACGACTTGACGGGCGCCCCATCCATCAGCACGACGCAGGCGCCGCAGTTCGAGGTGTCGCACCCCCAGTGGGTTCCGGTCAGGCCGGGCGTCTCGCGGATGAAGTGGACGAGCAGCTGGCGCGGCTCGATCTCGCGCGCGACGGGCTCGCCGTTGATGGCGATCGAGACATGCATGGTCAGGCCTCCTGCTCGAGCGCGCGTGCGGTTGCGCGGCCGAGGGCGCGCCCGGTCAGCACGCCGGCGAGATGGCGCTTGTAGTCGACCGGCCCCCGCCCGTCCTTCGTCGGCGCGCAGTCGGTCGAGGCGATCTCGCCCGCCTGCGCGAACAGCTCCTCGGAAGGGGCCTTGCCGCGCAGGAGCTCCTCGGCGCGCGTCAGGTGGATGGTCGTCAGCCCGACGGCGCTCAAGGCGATGCCCGCGTCGGCGATCGTGCCGCCGTCCATCCAGACGGCCGCGGACGCGGCCGCGATCGCCCAGTCACCGGCGCGGCGCTCGACCTTCTCGTGGGCGCTCCCGGCGCCCGCGCGAAGCGGGATGCGCACCTCGGTGAGCAGCTCGCCGTCACCGACGGCGGTCGTGAACGGCCCGACGTGGAAGTCCTCCATCGACACGACACGCTCGCCGCCGGCGCCCCGGATCACGACCTTCGCCTTGACCGCGGAGCAGACGGCCGAGAGGTCCTCGGCCGCGTCCGCCTGGCAGAGCGAGCCGCCGATCGTGCCGCGGTTGCGCACGACGGGGTCGGCGATGACGTTCTCGGCGTCGCGGAAGAGCGGCAGCCGCTCCGCGAGGAGCTCGGACTTCAGCAGGTCGACGTGACGGGTCAGCGCGCCGATCCTGATCTCACCGTCCTGCTCGCGGATGTAGGCGAGCTCGTGCAGGTCGTTGATGTCGATCAGGTGCTCCGGGTTCGCGAGCCGGAGCTTCATCTGCGGCAGCAGGCTGTGCCCGCCCGCGATCACGCGGGCTCCCGGGCCGAGCCGCTGGAGCGAGGCGATCGCGCCGTCGACGCTGGTTGCGCGCTCGTACTCGAATGACGCCGGGGTCTGCATGCAAGGCGCTCCTTCCTGTCAGGAAGCGTTCGGCTGGGGAAGCCGCTTGCGCGGGGCCCCGATGTCGTCGCGCTGCTCGTACTGTACGGGCGCGTCGGTGCCGATCACCGGCGATCTGGGCATGGTCTCGGGCTTCGTCTGCCGGATCTCCGGGTAGAGCTCCCGGGCGGCGAGGCTCCCCCGCTCGACGTCGCGCAGCGCGGGTCCCGCCGGGTTGCCGGCGGCGATCGGCGCCTCGCGGCCGAGCCGGGCCAGCGTGAGCGTGCCCCTGGTGTAGACCTCGCCGATCCGCGGCGCCTCGATCTTCGTGCTGTCGGGGAAGTTCCTGAACCCGGCCGCGGCCGCGCCCGGGTACAGACCGTCGACGAGGCCGACCGCATCGACGAGGCCGGCCTTCTTGACGAGCAGCCCCTCGAGCAGGTCGACGCCGGCGTCGAGCTGCTGGTTGATCGCAGTGACGACGTCGTCGAGGGGCGCGGTCTTCTGGAGGATCTCGCCCACGCTCGTGATGGTCTCGTCGAGCCCCTTGGTGATCTTGCGGAGCTGCACGATCACCGAGACGAGGTACACGACGAGCGCAGCGACGATCAGCGCGACCGCCAGGATCATGACCGCTCCTGCTGCCGCCATTGCCAGGACATCGGGTGAGGTCATGCGTCGTCGAGGATGACGTCGAGGGAGCCGCCGTAGTTCGCGGCCGTCGCGATGGTCTGGTTCACCTGGTCCTGCGTCGTCAGGAGCAGCGGGACGGCGTCGAGGTCCTTCGATCCCGCGGCGGCCGCCTGCGAGATCCGCGTCACGCTCGGGACGATGCTGCCGGCGGCGTTCAGCACACCGCGGAGCAGGTAGACGACGACCGGGAGCACGACGACGAGCAAGACGACGTCGCCGATCCACCAGAGCGTCATCGCGGCCTCCGCTCGGCGACGATTGCTGCCTTCGCCGCGATCCCCGGGAACGCGCCGAGGATCGTGTCGAACTGCCCGTTGATCGCCTCCACCGCACCCTGAAGAGGGCGCAGGTGCTCTGACTCGACGCCCTCCAGCGCGCCGGCCAGCGCCCCGAGCCCTGCGGAGATCCTCGTCAGCCGCCTGCGCACGTCGATCAGGGCGAGGGCCAGCACGGCCACGACGACCGCCGCGAGCAGGACGCTCAGCAGGACGAGAAGGTGCGTCGTGCTCATCGTCCGCCGAACCCGTCCGTGAGCGCGTTCATGTACCCGTCCTGGATCACGGCCTCGTCCACGATGAGCGCGAGGACCGGTGCGGTCGCCTGGAGCTCGGGGATGTGCGCCGTGTTGGCGCCGACCTTGCCCGCGACGTCCAGGAGCCCGTCGACCGACTTCTCGATCCTCCTGACCGCGACGATGAGCACGCCCGAGCAGCGACGGCGACGACCAGGGCGGCAACAAGGCCGATGCCGAGCGCGATTCCCCAGTAGGTGTTGAAGGAGACGGCCAGCGTCACTTCCCGACCGCCACCTTTCGCAGCGACCTGGCGGCGTGCAGGATCCGCACGCCGGAGTCGTTGATCCGCGTGATGCCGGCAAGCGCGGCCGTCTGCTGCCGTAGCACTTCGACGGCCTGCTCGGCCGTCCTGGCCTGCCGGGCGATCCTGAGCGCGAGCGCCACGATGACGATCACGATCACTGCGGCCACCGCGATCACGGCGATCTCCACCGCGATCCCGAGCTGCCACCAGCCGGACGACGCCAGCGCGGTCACGGGGCCATCATGATCGGGGGACGATCACTGTTCAAGCCAGTGAGAGCATAGGTGTCGGCGACGCGTAGATTTCTCTCATGCGCGAGGTCCTGGCCGACGTCCAGCGCTGGCTCGCACGCGGTGACCGCGTCGCGCTGGCGACCGTCGTCGCAACACGGCGGTCGGCGCCGCGTCCGATCGGCGCCAAGCTCGCTGTCTCGGCGGAAGGCGAGCTCGCCGGCTCCGTTTCTGGAGGCTGCGTCGAGAACGAGGTCTACGAGCACGCCCGCGAGGTGCTCGGCGGCGGGCCTCCCCGGCTTCTCACCTACGGGATCTCGGACGACCTCGCCCTGAGCGTCGGCCTCCCGTGCGGCGGCGAGATCGACGTCTTCGTGGAGGAGGTGCGAGGCGCCCTGGTCGAGCGGGTGCGACAGGTCGTCGATCGCGACGAGCGCGCAGTCGTGTTGACGGTGCTCACCGGTGACGACCTGGGTGCGGAGCTCCTCGTCACCGAGAGTGACGACCGGGTGGGCGACGTGCCGCAGGAGGTCGCCCAGCGGGCGCCTCAGCTGATCCGCGAGGGACGGAGCGGCGTTGTCGAGATCGGCGACCGCGATGTCTTCGCCGACGTCTACGGACCGCCCCCGCGACTCCTGATCTACGGTGCCGTCGACACGGCGGAGGCGCTCTGCCGCGCGGCGCTGGAGATCGGCTGGCGGCCGATCGTGGCCGACGCGCGAGCCCGTTTCGCGACGCCGGAGCGACTGCCGAGCGCAGCGGAGATCGTGGTTGCATGGCCGGAGGAGGCGCTCGCCCAGGTGCGGCCCGATCACGCGACCGCGGTCGTCGTCCTGACCCATGACGACAAGTTCGACGTTCCGATGATCTCCGGAGCGCTCGCGACCGACGCGTTCTACATCGGTGCGCTCGGCTCGCGCAGAAACCAGGAGCGGCGGCGCAAGAACCTCCTGGAAGCAGGAGTCGACGAAGCAGCGCTCGAGCGGGTCTACGGCCCCTGTGGCCTCGACGTCGGCGCACAGACACCGGCGCAGACGGCGATATCCATCCTCGCCGAGGTCATGGCCGTCCGGGCCGGCCGCGAAGGCGGCCACCTGCGCCGGGCGACCACTCGGATCCACGCCGAGGTCTGAACCGAGGCTGGAGGCTTACACGGGCGCAGCTTCGAACTGCCTACGGCAGTGCGTGCTGCAGAAGTAGTACGTGATGCCGTCGCGAACGGCCGTCTCCTTCGCCGTGGCGACAGCGACCGTCATCCCGCAAATCGGGTCGACCGCCTCCTCCACGAGCTCGGCCGGCGACGGTTGGCGCAGGTGCCGCCACGCGACGAGCTCGGCGAGGATCGCGACGGCGATCTCCTCCTGGGCCAACGGCCCGAGGTCGAGGCCTGCCGGGCTGCGCATGCGCGCAAGCGACTCCTCGTCCATACCTCGCTCACGAAGCTCGGCCGTCACCGACGCGGCACGCTTCGCGCTCGCCACGAGCCCCACGTAGTCCGCGCCGGAGGCCAGGGCCGCCTCCAGAGCCTCCTCGTCGCCGCGGCCCATCGAGGCGATGACCACGGCGTCGGAACCCTCGATCGCCGACGTAGTCCTCCAGCCCAGCACGTCGGCGAGCCCGCGCAGCGTTCGGGCCGCCGGCGCGTCGCCGATGACCGCCAGCAGGAGCGCCGGCTGGTGTGGCTCGATCAGCACTTCGACGGCGCCTTCCGACGCGCAGCGGCTCGCGATCCGCTCACGGCGCGGCTCGCCGTCGGCGAGCGCCCCGAGCGAGAGCCGGATGACTTCCGGCTCCGTGCACGCGCCGCCGACCCAACCGTGGAGCTCGCCATCCGCGGTCACGAGCGCCCGGTCGCCGACACGCGCTGACGACGGCCGCTCGACCGAAACCACCGTGGCGAGGACGAAGGTCGCTCCTTCCTCCACGAGGCGGCCGGCTTCGACGAGGACGTTCACTCCGCGACCTCGCCCTCCTCAACGGAGAGCTCGCCCCTCCATCCGCAGGCGCCGACCGTCACGCTCCGTCGCTGCCCTGCCGGCCACGAGTGAAGTGTACGAGGGCCGGCTCGAGCTTGTCGACCTAGAAGGCCCGTCGAGCGGGCCTTCTAGGTCGACGGCTACCCGCGAAGAGCGAGGTCAGGCTACGGCACCTGGGTGATGCAGGGGTCTTGCGCCTGAACGCTGTTGCCCGTCCAAACGTTCCCGTTCCCGTTCGCGAGACTGCTCCCGCCGTCCGAGACGGTGACGTTGCAGTGAATGATGGGCGGGTCGGTGGCCACCCCGATCGGAGTCGAGGCCGGAATCGCCTGCGCCCAGACGAGACCTCCACCGGCCTGCGCCCAACCCGTGTTGTTCTTGATCGTGTTGTAGGGGGCCCCGTTGAGCACGACGATGCCGCCGACGAACGAGGGCGCCACGCCTGCCGCCTTCTCGGTACCCGTCGGGCCGTCGCTGTGATCGGTGTTCCCCTGCACCAGGTTGTTGTATGACGGCCCCGCGTAACCCAACGGCTCATACCCGGGCAGCGGATCGGCGATGAGGATGCCGAAGAAGTCGCCGGTGGCGAGGGCGTTCCCGATGATCTGGTTGTCATGGGAGCCGTCTGTGATGAGGACATTCGTCGTGTAGGGGTAGTTCGCCGTGTTGTTGCTGATCGTGTCGTTCCACGAGTCGAAGAGCGAGTAGGAGACGCTCGTGTCGTTGTTGGCGGCGTTGTGGTCGACCGTCGAGTGGTCGACCCCGAAGAAGCGCACGCCGCCCACGTTCCAGACGCCCAGGAGATTCCCAGGATCGGGGTTGAAGCCGAGGAAGTCGGGAGTTCCGTCGGCACCGTCGGCACTCAGCTTCCAGCCGCGGATCGTGATGTGGTTCGAGTTCTCGACGTCGATCGCGCCCATCGAGTCCTTGTTGATCACGCCGCCGCCGCTCGTGACGCCGGGGGCGCTTGTATTCGCACCGCCGCCATCGAGCGTCACGTAGCTCGAGTGCTCAACGAGGATGCCGGTGCCGACGGTCTGGATCGACGTCTGGCTACCGCTGACGCTCGAGGGCACGTTCACGTGGTTGAGGACGATCCCCTCAGAGTGCGGCGTGCTGTTCCCGGCGATCACCAGGTTGTGGAGGTCGAACGACTTCGTCAGACCGCCGTTGCCGTCGATCGTCACCGCTGCACCGTTCGCGTTGTTGATCGACCATGGCCCGATCACGTACGGATTGCCTGGAGACCCACTTCCCGAGACGACGCAGCCGCAGTTGGAGAAGTCGGTATCCGACGTGATGCTGATCGGCGCGTGCTTGGGGAAGGATGCCGCGCCGATGGCCGAGCCGGCGAGGCTCAGGGTGAGCGCGAGGCATCCGAGCAGCGACGCGACGAGTAGCACACCGCCGAGCCGGAGCCACCGCCTTCCACGACCGAATCGCCGATCCTTGCGGCCGTCAGGCTCTTGTTGAGGCACCTTTATGCCCTCCCTCATTCACGGACGCGCTCGGCGTGCGCGTCCTATGCCCGGAGGCAGGACCACGCCGACGAGATGCGAGCCCGGACGGGACCGTGCCGCCGTTGGCGCGGGACTTTCTCAGGTCGTCAAGTGGATGTCAACGGATGCCTTCTGTGGCACTCGCTCCGGCACTCCTGGGCGTCGACGTAAAGAAAAAGCCCTGCTAGGAGCGCTTTCTCATCGGAGCGCCCGGATTTGAACCGGGGACCTCTTGTCCCAGCGAACAAGCTGCAACAAGACGCAACCAGTTGAAAGTGCCTGCAAATCGGGCGTGCGCGTACGGGAATCCCCGGTTACAAGCTGCAACGAGCGGAAGCAAGCCCGTACGCGCGCCGTACGCACAGCAGGCTTGTCACGGCCTCGCGATCTCGAGGGCGAAGTGCGGTGGGCACCCCCGCGCGACCAGGTCCTCGATGTAGTGGATGTCCAGGTTCTCGTTCGCGACGGCGACCGCGAGCGGTTCCGAGAAGTGCAGCTGCGTCAGGGCGACCTCGTGCTTCCAGCGCCAGACGAGCGCCTCGTCGTCGTCAGATGCGATGTCGGTGGTGGCTGTGGGATACGTGGTTTTCATCGCCTTGCTCCTGTGCTCGTGTGCTCTTGATTGGAAGGACGAGCCGAGGAGCGAGTGAGGTACACCTGGCCGCGCAGGCGCGATCGCTCTCACAGCAACCGTTTCGACACCTCTCGCCCGTCCGTCGAGCGCCTCGGGGACTGCCCCCGGCGCCTCGACGTCTCTGACCAGCGGCGGCGACCCTACGTATCCGACTGCGGGTCGCAGACGAGCACGCCGCGCTCGTCGACTTCGAAGCTGCAGGCAGCGTCGAGCGCATCGCGCAGCCGGGCCCGCGCGCGGTGCACTCGGATCTTCGCTGTCGCCAACGAGCAGTCCAAGAGCTTGGCGATCTCCGGGTTGCTCAGGCCCTCGGCGTCATGGAGGAGGATTGCGATCCGGTAGTCGTCGGGTAGGGCCGCCAGATAACGCTGCACGCACTCCGACATGTCCGACTGCTCGAGCGCGTCGAGCAGCGACGGCTGGCGTTCCCGCTCCGCGGCTTCCTCTTCGATCTGGCCCGAGGGCGCGACCGTGTCGAAGATGACGCTCGGCGGCCGCCGCTGCCGCAGCCGGTCGAGCGAGACGGTGGTCGCGATCCGGTACAGCCAGGCGAGCGCGGCTTGGGGGTCGCGCAGCTGGCCGATCCGCGCGAGGGCGCGGGCGTATGTGTCCTGGGTCAGCTCCTCGGCCTCGGCCTGGTCTCTGACCATGGCGAGGATGTGCCGCTGCACCTGCGGCCGGAACGGCACAAGCCGGCCTTCAAGACCGGCGGACGCACGGTCAGGACTGACGAGTTGGTCGGGCGCGACGGTCATGTTCACGGCGCTGTCAGCGGCTGGTCCTTGCGAGCGGCGCCCGCGTCGCCGTTGACGAGGACATCCCGGCGTGCCCGGTAGTCCTCTTCGGTTATCTCGCCCTCTGCGAAGCGACGTTCGAGGATCGAGACGGGGCTTTCCGTGCTGACGAGTCTGTCGCGCGGCGCCGGACCGCCCCAGGTGGCGCCACGAATGAGCCAGACGAGGCCGAAGATGATCGCGCCCCAGACCAGGAGCATCATGACCATCATCAAGCTCATCCAGCCCCAGCCCCAACCGCTGTGCATCCAGGAGTCAGCGAGCGGAACGGTCTGTGCGATGTTCATGTCCTCATCCTCCGATCGCGCGATAGATCGCGCCCCTCCGCTTAGGCATGCGCCAGTACGGCTTCTTCTTCCGTGAGATTGCTGCGGAGCCACTCGCGTAGCTCCGGCGTGTCCGGGTGGCCGTGGAACGAGGCGGCGTGCTCGGCCGCGGCCTGGATCACGTGCTCCGCCTCGCCGGAGAGATAGAGCGTGCAGCCGGTCTCGTCGGGAAAGTCACGGCAGTCGATCCACTTGCGAGTCATGTCGTCTCCTCACTCGTAGGTGTTGTGCACCCATGGCCTGACTCCTGACGAGCACGTAACCCCTGGGGTGGTCCCACGTTCCGGCGCATCGCACCACGCTCCATCTCGTTGCGTTTGTTACGAGATAGGCACTAGGGTCCGAGTCCGCCCCTTACTCCACATCAGGGGCGGCGCGGATACCCATCCGTGTTTGCCCGCAGATCGCACAGCGCAACTCGACGGTAGCGCGATCGCATGCGGGCGGCTGCGGAGAACTACTCATGTGACCGCGCAGGTGTACCTCGCTGGCTGCCCCTCTCGTCCTTCCAATCGAAGCCCCTCGACCCAGGAAGGAGCCAGCGATGGCCACCAAGTACCTAATCAAGAACATGGGCAGCCTCGATCGCGGAGTGCGCGCGTTCGTGATCGCCCCGGCCGCGATTGTCGCGGCCGTCGCCCTCGGCGCAGCGTCGATCGGCGGGATCGTGCTGTTCGTCCTGGCCGGCATCGCTCTCACCACCGGCGCGACCGGCAGCTGCCCCAGCTACGTCCCGCTCGGGATCGACACCCACGGCCGCGACCGCGCCCACGCGCCGCTTCCCCACTGACCTGCACCTCACCAACCCACGATCACAGCGAGAAAGGACACGAAGCAATGACGACCACGAAGCAGAACCTGAGCCCAGAGCAGACGGAGCTCGTGGCGCTCGGCGCCAGCGTCGGCGCCAGCTGTCACCCCTGCGTCAGCCACCACCTCGATGCGGGCGCGAGGGCGGGCCTTGACAGCGAGCAGCTGCTAGCCGCCGCCACGAGCGCCGAGCGCGTGACCGCAGAGGCGGCCGTTGCGATCGACGACCACGTGCGCGACGAGCTCGGCCCGGACGTGACGGCGCCAGCGCGGCTGTCACGGCTCGAAGAGGCGCTCGCCTCGCTCGGCGCCGCACTCGGCGCGAACGACGTCACGACCATGGAGCGTCAGCTGCGGGCCGCGGCCGACCTGCGGGTCTCCCGAGCGCAGCTGCGCGAAGCGATCGAGATCGCCCACGGCGTGCAGGAGAACGCGGCGCGGATCCACCTGCGCGAGGCCGAGCGCCTGCTCGACGCCGTCGCTCCGGCGGTTGCCGCCGACGCCGACGCCCAGCCCGGTGAGCACTGCGGCTGCGGATCCGACGATGAGACCAGCGAGGCCGAGACGCCGGAGCCGCTGGAAGCCGAAGCCACGAGCGGTCAGTCCGCGGGCTACCACTCGAGGGCAGCGCGCTTCGGCTCGGCAAGCGCCACTGGCGCGATGACCGAGTGTGGCCAGATGTTCGAGCGGTTCATGGGCGGTTCCGCACTGGCAGAGACGACCAAGGCGCCGGCCGCAACGACGGCGGCCGGCCCGTGCAAGAAGGAGGCCGGACAATGACAACCATCGTCACCATCGGACTTCCCGTCGCCGACAGCTGGCAGATCTCGGTCGGCGGCGGCTGGATCGTCGTGATGCTGATCGGGATGGCGCTCTGCTTCGTGGCGATGTTCGCCTTCATGTGGCTGATGCGCGACGGGCACGGCTGGGCGATGTGCGGCCCCCGCTGGCAGCAGCAGACGGCGCGCGGAGACATTCTCACGGGCGCGTCGGTGCAGACTCCCGACCCGACGGCGAGATCGCCACAGAGCGAGGTCTGACGATGATGCTCGCGATGGGAATCTTCTGGCTCGCGGTCATCCTCGGATTCTTCTGGCTCCTCCGCGACGGGGTCGAGCGCCGGCAGCAGCCATCAGGGGAGACCGCCCTGACGCTCCTCGACCGTCGCTTCGCTGAGGGCACCGTCTCGCTCGACGAATACCGGCGGCGGCGCAACGTCCTCACCGGCACCGCGGTGCGGCGCCCGGGGCTGGACGTCGCTTCAACCGAGAATGGAAGGAGCTAGCGATGAAGAAGATCGTGATCGCGGCGGCAGCAGGCGGTGCAGCGTTCGCCCTCCACCGTCTCGCTCCGGCCGCACGCGAGATGCACCACCAGTGCCGCGAGATGATGCGCGACCACTGCGGTGAGACGACGTCCGACGGTGGACCATCACGCGGGCACTGCGCCGGCGCCAAACCATAGAGACCGCGCGAGCGGTCGGGCGACCTCCGCGCCGAGACCTCGGCCGGAGGTCACCCGACTGTTCCGCCGGCGAAAGAGACATCAACTCGCTCAGGCCGGAGCTGTCAGCCTAGGCAACGACAGCTCCCAAGACGAGCCTGCGCTTCTCCGCGCGGGCAGAAGAAAGCCGTGCGTGGCGCCCGTGCGTGGGTCACGATGGCGATGTGCAGAAGGAGCTGGACCGGTTCTTCGAGCTCTCCGTCGACATGCTGTGCGTGCTCGGCTACGACGGCTACTACAAGCGCGTCAACCCCGCGTTCGAGCGGACGCTCGGCTTCACCGAGGAGGAGCTCCTCGCGCGGCCGTGCATCGACTTCATTCACCCCGACGACGGGCCGCGTCGGTCGCGGACCTCGACTTGCTGCGCTCAGGTGTGCAGACAGGCGTCTACGAAGAGCGCCACCTGCACAAGGACGGCTCGTACCGCTGGCTCCACTGGACGGCGTCCAGGGCGAAGACGAGTCGAGCTGTTACGCGCTCGCCCGAGACGTCACCGAGCGTCGCGAGGCAGAAGCAGAGCTCGCCTCCTCCCGCGCGCGTATCGTGGCTGCTGCCGACGAGGCGAGGAAGAAGATCGAGCGCGATCTTCACGACGGTGCGCAGCAGCGGCTCGTGGCTCTCGCGCTGCAGCTGCGGCTCGCCCGCAACCGCGTCGACGACCGGAGTTGCCCGCATGCTCGACGACCTGGCGGTCGAGCTGGCCTCCGCGCTCGACGAGCTGCGTGAGCTCGCACGCGGGATTCACGTCGGTCTGACTGTATGCTGAGAGGTGTTGAAGGTTGATTGAGCGGTGTGTGTGGAGTGATGTGATGTGTGAGTTTGTATTCTTTTAGTGTGTTATTGTGCTGCTGAGGTTGATTAAGTGGTGATGTATGCGTAGTGTTACGTGTGATTCTGGTGTGCGTTACTAGAGGATGTTTGGTGAGATACGTATGATGATGTTGATGATGCTGATAACTCGTATGTTAATGTTGTTGGTTTGTGTATGAGTGAAGATGTTGGAGGTATTTGATTTGATTAGCTTATAGGTTGTGATATGTCGCTGTGCGTGTAGATTTATTTGTGTTAGGAGGTTCGTTTTTTAGGGTGAGTAGTCGTTGAGTTCGTTGATGTATGTTAGAGATGTAGGTGATTGGTTATAACGTTTTCGAGCTTGTTCAGTGTTTGCTCGATTGAGTATCGTATGTTGCGCATTAGTATTTTCTGAGTGTGTTGTCTGAATTGGTGTGGAATGTGTGTTGCGTTGTATTCTGCGTTGCTGTGTGTATGAGGTTGTTGGTTCTCGATATCACTGATATGTTGTATCGTTCGTATTATTACTGTTCGCGTGACGTCTCTGAGCTCTAACGGTTTAAGGAAAAAAGCTTTGTTGATATGTTTTTCTCATCGAGGTGTTTGTATTTGAATTGGGATTTCTTGTCTTAGATAACAAGCTGTAATAAGACGTAACGAGCTGAAAGTGTTTGTAAATGAGTTGCGCGTGTACGTGAATATTCTGGAATAAGCTGTAACGAATGTAAGTACGTTTGTACGCGTATGTTACGCGTAGCATCGATAGGTTTTATTCGTTTCTGGGTTTTGATTCCAGCTCAAGCGATGTACTCGTAGATTCCCTTCGCGATGAGGTAGACGCCGCAGAACAGGAAGGCGTAGATCGCTAGGCGGTACCAGCTGCGAGAGATCCAGGCGTTGAAGCGGACTGTCCTCGCGGCGGCGCGCTCCGATGCGACGAGATATCCGATCAGCGGCAGCTCGATGAACGCGAACACGATCAGGTAGAAGCACAGGAGAACCACGAAGGTCTCCGTGAAGCCGTATTTCAATTCGGCGTACTCCTTGAGCGCGGAGAGCGCAAACGGGCTTGGCAAGAGGTCGAGAACGACGCCAGCCACGAATGCCCAGACCGCACCCCTTTCCAGCATGTCCCTGATGCGTTTGCTGGTACTGCTCTCTTCCTTCGGACCGTCGGGGGACGGCGGCTTCTCGCGGCGCACCATGATGTACGCGATGACCAGAGCCAGAGCTCCAGCGATGACGTCGACGACCGGGTCGGTAGTGGATTGATCGCTAGTGACGAGCGATGACCCGTTCAGGGCGTAGATGATGAGAAGCCCTTCGGTCATCGTGGCGAGCAGGCCGCCGGCGAGAAAGAAGATGAGCAGCTTCGCCGGATGCGGCGCTCGGAGCGCGACCAGCACCACTGCGAGCAGGACCAGCCAGAACGCCGCCGCAATCGCCACAAGCAGCAGCACAGCCACGTGCGACCGAAACGTAAATCATCAGGTCACGCCCACGCGCGACGCGACCGCCCCAGCCTGCAATGCGGTAGATCGCCACCGTAATGATCATGTTCTACGCACGTGCGTGGACGTACCCGCGCTCTCGCGGTTGGACGCCCCCACGTGGAGACTGACCGAACGCACGAGATCGCGGAACGCGATATCGCGCACCGATCACCGAGCTCAGGCGCTGATCACTGAGCCGCGACGGCGAGGTGCGCTGCCTCGTGCAGCGCTATGTGATCGTCGTATCGCACCGGCTTGAGGTCGAAGACGACGTTCTTCACCGTCCGGTGAAGGCGTATGGGCCTTGTCCTCGTACGGCGAGGTCGACGACCCCGCCGTTGTCGCGGCCGATGTCCATGCCGGCATAGGTCGAGAAGGCGATGCGGCACCGTCTGCGTCGATGGTCGCCCTCGCCGATCTGCTTGTCGTTGGCCCACAGCGTGACGTGGCCGCCGGTGCCGGGCTTCGGCTCGTCGGCCTCGAAGAGCATCTTCACCGTCACGTCGCCGGTCGGGAGCGGCTCGGTCGACGTCTGCTTGTACGTCTCCACGCCGAGGAACGAGTAGGTGTGGATGCAGCAGGCCCTTCTCGTCGACCCAGAGCGCGAAGCCGCCGATGAAGTCGGCGTTCGCGACGAGGACGCCTTCGGCGCCGCCCTCGGGCACGTTCAGCTCGCGCCTCGATGGCATACGAGCGACCCTGGATGCGAGGGATCATCCCGCGCTGGATGTTCTGGACGTCACCCGCGAACGGGAACCGCGTGCTGCGTCGGCAGCGGCGGCAGCATCCCGAAGATCACCGCCAGCCCGCCGAGCAGCGGCAGCACGCGGTTCCGCTCGGCCTCCTGCCCACCACAGCTCCTGCAGTTCGTTGAGCTTGTCCGGGTTCGCTGCGGCGAGGTTCCTGCGCCTGGGCGAAGTCGTCCGGCAGGTAGTAGAGCTCCCAGGGGTGTCGCTCGTCCGGGTCGTACTCGTTACCCGGACCGTAGCGCCCGATCGTCGCCGGCGAGAAGTCCCACGGGCATCGCCCGGGATCGGAGGCAGCCCACCAGCCATCCTTGTACATGGCGCGGCTGCCGAACATCCTCGAAGTACTGCACCGTGTGCCGCTCCACGGCCGCTCGGCATCGTCGAACGTGTAGAGGAAGCTGGTGCCGTCCATCGGCTCCTGCTCGATCCCGTCGACCGCTGGTCGGCTCGGGGATGCCCGCAGCCTCGAGGATGGTCGGGCCGATGTCGATGCAGTGCGTGAACTGGGTGCGCAGGTCGCCCTGGGCCTTGATCCGCTCGGGCCACGCGACGACCATCGGGATTGCGCGTGCCGCCGAGGTGGCTGGCGATCTGCTTGCCCCACTGGAACGGCGTGTTGCCTGGCGTGGCGCCCACGCCGCGGCGTAGTGCGGCGCGCGTGTGCTCGCCTCCGAGTGCCTCGACGCCGCCGTACTTCTCGATCAGCTGCAAGCTGCTGGTCGGCGTCGAGCACGAGGCCGTTGAGGAAGGTCATCTCGTTGAACGAGCCGGTGGGCGTGCCCTCCATGCTGGCGCCGTTGTCGCCCCAGACGTAGAAGATGAGCGTGTTGTCGAGGTCGCCCATCTCCTCGATCGCATCGAGCAGCCGGCCGACGTTCCAGTCGGCGTTCTCCGAGTAAGCCGGCGAAGACCTCCATCTGCCGGGCGTAGAGCTTCTTCTGCGGCGTCGCTGAGCGAGTCCCACGGCCGGGAAGAGCGTCGGGTCGCTCGGTCAGCTCGGCGTCCTGCGGGACGACTGCCGAGCTTCTTCTGCCGCTCGAGCGTCTCCTCGCGCAGCGCGTCCCAGCCCTGGTCGAACTTGCCCTTGTACTTGTCGGCCCACTCCTTCGACCACGTGATGCGGAGCGTGGGCGCAGCCGGTCGAGTAGTACATGATCCACGGCTTCTGGGCGTCCTGCGCCCGGACCGCGTGGAGCCACTCGATCGCCTTGTCGGTGAGGTCGTCCGGGAAGTAGTAGGGCTTGCCGTCCTTGCCCTCCGGGACTCCGAGTGTCGCGTTGTCCTGCGTGATGATCGGGTCGTACTGTCCGGCCGCCCCGCTGAGGAAGCCCCACCAGTGGTCGAAGCCCCACGACTGCGGCCAGTGGTCGAACGGGCCAGCTGCGCCCTGGACGTAGTCCGGTGTCAGGTGCCACTTGCCGAACCCGCCGGTGACGTAGCCGTTCTCCCTGAGGATGCGCGGCACGGCGGTGCAGCTCCTCGGCTTGGCCGCCGTGTAGCCCGGGAAGGGGCCCGGGTACTCGGCGATCGAGCCGAAGCCGACGCGATGCTGGTTGCGCCCGGTGAGCATGCGCTGCGCGGGTCGGTGAGCACACCGCAGTCACGTGGAAGCGGTTGTAGGTCAGACCCATCTGCTGCACGCGCGTCATCGCGGGCGTGTCGATCGGGACCTCCGAACGTGCTCGGATTCGCCGAAGCCGGCGTCGTCGATGAGGACGACGAGCACGTTCGGTGCTCCCTCCGGCGCCTTGGCTCCGGCGACGATCGTCCAGTCCGCAACGGAGTCGTCGCAGCGTGTGCCCGATCACTCCCCCGAAGCCGCGGTCCGGGATCGGCAGAACGGTGCGGTCCGGCACGAACTTGCCCATCGCCTCGCCGAGCCCGTCCTTGAGCGCCTTCATCCCCTTCTTGTCCGTCTGCGACGATGGAGCGGGCGAGCGCGCCGGAGAGCGCCTGCTCGACGCCGAGCCGCTGGTCGTCCTCGAAGACCGCGATGATGCCGGCAGTCCCCGGCGGCAGGTTCTCGCCGATCTTGTCGTGAAGCTGAGTTTCCATGCGCTTGTCGGCGAACTTGCCGACGAGGCCCCCTGCGGCGGCGCCGGCAGCGGTCGCCGCGACCAGCGGCGGCGCCGCGAGACCTACGGCGAGCCCGACGCCGCCGCCCCAGGCCATCCCCTTGCGGCCCATGTGGTCGCCCGTCTGCTGCACGTTGACCGTGCCGTCCTCGGCATGCGTGACGAGGATGACGCCCTCGATCTTGACCTTCTTGTCCATGACGAGCTCGACGAGGCCTTCGAAGTCCTTCGTCGCCGTATCGATGTCTTGGTATCCACCCACGAAGACATCAGTCGGTGTGTCTGCCATTACCTCATCCCTTTCATCGCGGCCGCACCTGCGTCACACGTCCGTTTCGGCCGTGATCCGCCCGTCCCGGACCGCCTCGGTGAGCTCCTGGTAGTCGCGTTCGTTCTGGTCTGCGTACGCCTCTGCGAACTTGGCGAGGGCACGGTCGAAGCTGTCATTCGTGCCCAGGTAGCTCGCGGCGTGCCTTCGCGGTCAGCGGGGATGCCGACGCCTCCTCGAGCGAGGAGGCGTCGTGTACTCGACAAGCGACCGACCCTCTACCGACGCGGGCCGGGCCGTCCCGGTCCCCGCGGGCCGGCGGGGCCTGGTCGTCCCACCGGGCCGGGTCCGACCGGCCCCGGTCCAACAGGCCCCGGTCCTACCGGGCCTCGTGGTCGTCTGGGCATGGGTTCTCGCCTCCCTTTAGAGGTCTAGTACGACGCCGCAGCCGTGCCCGGCGGCCGCATGAATGCACCGAAGATCCAGAGGATCGGGAAGAAGATCCCGAAGAAGAAGAGCCAGCCGTGTCCGTTCCGGATCGTCATGACGCCGAGCGTGACCGCCAGAACGATCCAGAGCAGGCCGCCGAAGCCAATTGCCCACCACATGGTGTGCCTCCCGTTTCGATTGCCACGATCCTCCCCCGGGAGTCGACACTCTGCCTTCAGGGGATTCACTCACCGGGTGGGGGCGCCTAGCCCCCTGGTGCGGGAGGCTTGCGCCGCGCCTGGTACGGACAACTACGGGCGAGTACATCCCACCGAGCCCTCCCGGCGGGACCGACACGCGCCGGCGTTTGGTATTCCTTGCTGAGCGTCGTCAGCCCGATTGCGACCATCACGCGGAACGTGGAACCAACGGCCCGCAACCGATCGTGCAGGACAGGCCCCTGCAAGGCGCGAACCAACCGTCATGGGCGGCGAGTCGAGGTTCGAGGCCGATCAGCTCAGGCAGATGGATAGGCGGCTCGACCGAATCGAAGCCGCGCTGAACCGTTCGACGTAAGACATCCCGGTTCAGCCAGAGCTCAGCGGGGTCCGTTGCCGCCGTCGGGCTTGCCGATCATCGACGCCCGCGCGGGGCGGGTCGTCTCCCCGCAACTGAGCGTCGGTATCGCCGCATGCGCTGATTCGGGCGCACGTAACAGTTCGTCGATCTGGTGCTAGCACCGGTGACGGCCCGCGGAGTAGATTTAAGCGCCAGGGATGGCCACACGGGCCGCGACCGACGCGCGAAGGGAGAGGGCGGTGCCCGTGGTAGGGGCAGTGTCTGCGACGGCCGGCGAGATGCACGGCGCCGGGACTATCGTGTGCACGAGGTTCCCGGCCGCACGGCACTCGAGCACGCGATGATTAGGGTCGTCCTGGCCGAGGACATGTACGTCATGCGCGAAGGGATCGTGCGCATCCTCGAGCAGGCGGATGACATCGAGGTCGTCGCCGTGTGCGAGGACGCCGACGAGCTCCGGCGCGCCGTCGACGAGAAACTCCCCGACGTCGTCATCACCGACATACGCATGGCGCCGACGCATACGGACGAAGGAATCCAACTCGCGACAGACCTCCGCAAGACACACCCGACCGTCGGCGTCATCGTTCTCAGCCAGCATGCCGAGCCGGCGTACGCCCTCTCCCTTTTCGCCGAGACGACCGAGCGGCGCGCCTACCTGCTCAAGGACCGCGTCCGCGACGATCTCGAACTTCAGCGCGCGGTTCGCGACGTCGCAAGCGGTGGCGCAGTTGTCGACCCGCACGTCGTCGACGAACTCCTGCGGGCGCGCGTGCACAGCAACGATGCCAGGGTCGGCGACCTCACGGCCCGGGAGCATGACACCCTGCGCCTCATTGCCGAAGGACGAAGCAACCACGCGGTTGCGTCGGCCCTCGGGGTGACGACGCGCAGCGTCGAGCACAGCGTCAACACGATCTTCACCAAGCTGGGCCTGCGCCCGTCCGACGACCTCAACCGTCGTGTCAAGGCGACGCTCATGTACCTCGCCGGCTCTGTCGACGGCGACGCTGGGTGACGCGGACACACCGCGGGCGTTCACCCTGCGGGGACGACGCAGCCACCCGCGCCGACGCCGTACCCTCGCACGAGATGCGGATCGGCCTCGTCGCCGTTGCCGTCGCTCGTCGGCGCTGGCTCGTCGCGCGACGTCCGGAACTCCGTTGAGGTCGGCCTTGCCATGCAGCGGTTCGCCAGTTCGTACCGCCACCGCGGGCGCAGAACCCTCCGGCGACTCCCTCGCCGTCCATCTTCATGCTCGGCGATGCACTCGGCGCCGGGAGCGCGTCAACGGCGCGACAGGTCGAGCGTCATGCGCGGAGCATCGCCGAATCGAGTCGAGGCCTGACCGGTGACCTCGAAACCGACGCGCTCGTAGAACCCGAGCGCGTTCGGGTTCGCGATCACGTCGACGTGACGTCCGCCTGCCGCAGCCGCCCGCCCAGCGACGTCGTCGACGAGCATTCGACCGACTCCGCGACGCATCGAGTCGGGCTCGACGAAGAGATCGTCGAGCTCGCAGCGACCGTCCTCGAGGGGCAGCACAACCGAGAAGCCGAGAAGCCTCCCGGAGGCGTCGACGGCAACTCGCACCCGTCCCTCTGCGATTGCCTGATGCGGCGCTGCGATCGCGTCAGGATGGGCCGCAAGCTGCTCGCGGGTGTCCTCCCAGACATCCGACGCGCGCCGCTGGAGCGATTCCAGCGCGTGCGCCTCGTCTGGCCCGGCATCGCGAATCTCGATCACGGGCCCGCGATCTCCAGCTCGAGCCAGACCCGGTCACGAAGCTCGATGCCGTCGACGAACGTGTGCTCCGGATAGCCCGCCTCGGGGGTGAACGCGTCGCGCTCGACGACGCGCAGGCGGAACCCGGCGCGCTGGTAGAAGCGGAGGTTGTCGGTGTCGGCCGCCGCTGTCGCCACAAGGAGCGTCGAGCGGCCGCGGGCGCGCTCGCGACCGACCGCTGCGTCGAGCAGGAGCCGCCCGACCCCGCGGCGTTGGTGCGTCGCGTCGACGGCCATGTTCTTGATCTCGCTCCGCCCGCCGCCGGCCGCGTCCACGAGCTGGAGATGCCCGACGATCCGGTCGCCTGCGACGGCGACGAGCACCTCGCCGTCGTCGAGGTAGGAGTCGAGCTGCAGCTCCGAATCCTCCGCCAGCGCAAAGAGGGCCCGGAGCTCGCCGCGGCCGCCGGTGTGGCTTTCGACGCGGACGGTCATGCCGCCCGCCTCATCGTGCGCTGGGCCAGCTCGTCGACGATCCCGCGGAGCGCCCTGGCGGCTCCGGGGTCGCGCAGCCTGCCGTCGGCCCTGAACGCCTCGCCGGCGCTCGCCACAGGCAGCGTGGCGTCGACGACGTCAGCGCCGATCGCCTTCAGGATCTTCCGAACCTCGGCCTGCGCCCAGAGCGCGCCGAAGACGCCGGTGCTGGCGCCGACGACGGCCACCGGCTTGCCGCGCAGGACGTTGTCGGGCCACGGGCGAGAGGCCCAGTCGAGTGCGTTCTTCAAAGCGCCGGGGACCGAGTGGTTGTACTCCGGCGTCGCGATCAAGACGGCGTCGGCCTCGGCGAGGGCCCGCCGCAGCGCCTTGACCGGCGCTGCGGCGAACGGGCCCTCGGCCTCGTTGTCCTCGCTGTACGCGGGGAGGGTCTCGAGCCCCCGCCACTCGCGGAGCTCGGCACCGGCCGGCAGCTCGGCCCGGGCGGCTGTCAGAAGCGCCCGGTTGTAGGAGCCGGCGCGGAGGCTGCCGCTGATGCCGAGGATGCGCACGTCACTCCGCCCTGACCAGCTCGAGGTCGGCGGTGACCTCGACGTCCCAGCCCACCGCGTCGCCGCCCTCGGGGAGCGGCAGCTGCCAGTTCAGGTCCCAGGCGCGCCGGTCGATCGTGGCACCGAGCTGGAGGGCGATCCGCTCGGCTCCGAACGGATCGCGCGTCGGCGGGCGGTACGTGCCGCCGGCGGAGATGCTGCGGCTGATCCCGCGGATCGTCAGCAGACCGTCGACGACGGCCGTGCCGTCCGGGCGCAGCTCGACGTCGGTCGAGCTGAAGGTGAGCACGGGGTGCGCATCGGCGGCGAAGAAGTCCTCGCCGCGGACGACGTGGTCGCGGAACTCCGGGGGGTCGGAGATCGAGACGGACTCGACCCGGGCGCTGCGCGGTCAGCGTCGCGCTCCCGTCGTCGGCGGCGAAGCATCCCTCGACGTCCTCGAACGACGCACGGAACGTCGACACGACGTGCTCGACGGCGAACTGGACCGAGGAGTGAGCCTGGTCGATGCTGAAGGTGCCTGTGAAGGGGCGGTAGACGGTGGTTTCCATGACGACTCCTTGTGGTCGAAGAGATCTAGGCTGCCCGGCCGAAGCCGGTGCGCTGCGCGAGCTCGGCGACGACTGCCTCGAGCTGTTCGAGGACGGCAGGGTTGGCGATGTCGCCGCTCGCGTCGCGGTCGTGGCGACCGACCGGTACCGGGTAGCGAGCGACGTCTGCGTCGAGGGCAGTGAGCACCTCGTCGAGCGCCCGGCGGACGTGCGCTCCGCGCCCCGGCGGAGCGAGCTCGATGATGGCGACGGGCTTGCGGTAGAGGCAGCCGCCGCCGACCGTCCAGTCGAGCGCGTTCTTGAAGGCGCCGGGGATGCCGAACGCGTACTCGGGGACGGCGATGAGCACGCTGGAGGCGCCGGCGCACATGGCCAGGAAGCGCAGTACCGGCGCGGGCGGCGCGTCTTCGAGATCCGGGTCGAAGGGCGGCAGCTCGCGCACGGCGTCCGTGATGGTCATGCGGATGCCCGCCCCGGCCGCCGCGTCAGCGGCGGCACGCAGGGCGGCGCTGTTGACCGAGCTCTGTCGGAGGCTGCCGGAGATCGCGAGGATCATCCGTCGCCCTTCTTCTCGATCTTCGCGCCGGACGGCGTGAGTGCGTCCCAGCCGGCTCCGAAGTCCTGCAAGCCTTCGCCTCTGACCTGGCCAGGCTTGGTGTCCAGGGCGAACCGGTAGAGCGGATGGCCGGCGTAGGTGACCTGCTTCGTGCCGTCGCTCCGGCGGATCGTGCCGAGCAGGGACGACTTCGCGCCCGGGCCTGCGGCCGGCTTGCCGCTGGTGAGGAGCGGCGGCCAGTACGCGGCGCACGCGCCGGAGCAGGCGCTGCGGGTGCGCGTGTCCTTCTCGAACAGGTACAGCGTGCGCCCGCGGCTGTCGACGACGATGCGCCCGATGGACGAGCCGCCCGTCTTCACGGACGCGGCCGTGGTGCTCGTGCGGGTCGAGGCCGAGGCGACGGCGGCCATGACGAGCGACGCCGCGAGGGCGAGCACGGCCAGGATCAGGGTTGAGCGGTTCATTTCGAAACTCCTTCGCAAGTCGAGTGAGTGGGCGGTGAGCCGGCGGGCCGAGGAGGAACGGCCCGCCGGCTCGGTTGCACCGCGTTAGCGGGGCGGGAACTGCGAGTTGGGGACGGGGTTGGCCAGGTTGGCCGTCGGGGCCTTGTCGGTGAACCCGATCACCGCGCAGTTGATGTCGACGCCGACCGACCCGTAGGGGGCCGGCTTGCCCGTGGCGGGGTCGACGCCGGTGAGCAGGTCGGGCCGGGTGGCCGCGAGGTTGAAGACCTGCACCTCGTCGATCTGCCGCTTGTTCAGGCCCTGCTGGACGGCCTTGTTGGTCCACAGGCCGAGCTGGGCGTCCCAGAGCGGGCTGTAGGCCTGCGCGTGGCGCGGGTCCGTCTCCGTGGGGAAGTCGCCGAACACGTTCAGCAGGTCGCCGCCGCCTCGGAGGGCGTCGATGAGCCCGGTGTTGCCCGCGCTCGCGTCCTCGCCGACGTGACCGTCCTTGGTCAGGTGGACGAAGCCCTGCGACTCCTTGTTGTTCGCCCCGGCCTGGCCGTTGATGAAGCCGAACAGGCGCTCGCGCGCGGAGCCGAGGAAGTCGTCGCCGCCGTTGTAGGGAGCGCTGTCGAGCGCCGGGACGTACGTGGAGCGCTCGAGCACGGCCGTCAGCGGCTGGCCGGCGTCGGTCGAGATGTAGACGATCGGCTGGCCGGCGTCGAAGCCCTTCACGAACAGCAGGTCCGCCCACGACTCCGCGAACTGGCCGGGAGCCGACGGGCCGGCGATGTGGATGCCGAGCACGCGGTCGCCGGTGTTGGTGTGGTGGACGACGTCGAAGGAGCCGTCGCCGGTCGCGAGGATCGGCGCGCTGTAGACGGTGTTCGAGCCCGCGATGCGGATGAACGGGCTGTACCCGGGGCCTGCGACGGCACCCGGCTGGAACTGCGCCAGCGGGAAGCCGGTCGGGCCGGGCTGGGCGATCCGGGTCGGGCTGAAGTCGGGCGCGCCCTGGAAGTCGACGACCGCCTGACCGAACCTGTTCTGGTCGGGCGTCGGCGACTCGAGCGTCACCGTCTGCACTGCCTCGGGGTCGCCGATGGCGAGGTTGCCGAGCTTCGGCGCGTAGTTCACGCCGAGGTCGTGGGCGATGCCCTGGTCGGAGGCGTCGAGCAGCGTGAACCAGACGGTCTCCTGCTGCGGCGTCCCCTTGTAGGCGATGCCCTTGTAGAGCGGTACGCGGACCGACTCCTTGCTCAGGTCGACCTGGATCGCGCTCTCGAGCGTGAGGTGGTCGCGCGGGAGCAGGCCGCTGATCGGCCCGAGCCCCTGTGCCGCCGCCGACCGCTTCGAGCCGGCGACCGCGACGCTGACCATGCCGGCCGCGGCTGCGACGATCGCGAGCGTCGTGGCAGCGAGCAGCCAGCGCTTCGAAAACAGGTTCATTCGTGTCTCCTTTCGTCCGGCCGGAGCCGGGTTGGTCGGCCGCGACCGTACGAAGGGGCGCTCAGTGGAACCTGAGCGCGAGATCAGTGGAGCGCCAGATGCGCGACGAGCCAGTCGCTCTGGCGCCGCCGCTCCTGGAGGTACGCCTCGAGCCCCCCGAGCTCCTCGGCGATCCGCGCCGCGACGTAGCCGAGCCGCGCCGCCTCCCACAGCTCGATCGAGGGCGGTGGAGCCCAGTCGCGGAGCTCCGGCGCGGCGGCGACGAGCTCGTGAGCCCGCGCGACGCACATCTGCGAGTAGGCAGCGCGTACCTCGCCCCAGGCGTCGATTCGCCGGATCAGCCGTCCGCGCGGCGCGACGATCTTCGTCGCAAGCGTGTCGATCTCGCCGTCGAGCTCGATCTCGAACAGCGCGGGCGCGAGCCAGTACGGAAGGTCGGCGTGGCGGCAGGCATGGATGCCGGAGCGGCAACCGTCGACCTCCGACTCGACCCAGGCGCCGGGGCGATCCTCGGGAAGCGGCCAGGCGAAGTCACTGAAGACGCCGCGGCCCGAGGCGGAGAGAAACTTGTACGCGACCGTCACGGCTTCCAGTCCCTGAACGCGGCCAGGAGCCTGGCCTTCATGTCCTCGGGGATCTGCTCCGCGGTCGAGGCGTGCGCCATCGCGGCCGTCGTGCGCACCTGGTCGACGAAGCCCGAGCAGCCGTCGCAGAAGTTCAGGTGCAGCTCGAACGCCGTCATCCGCTCGGGCGCCATCGCACCCTCGAGGTACTCGGATGCGAGCGCGACCACTTCCTCGCAGGTGTATTCGTGCTGCTTGCCGCGGCGAGGATCAGCCATCGAGATACCTCTCCAGCTCGGCCCGCACGCGGACGCGCGCGCGATGGAGCAGGACGCGCTGGTTTCCCTCGCTCAGCCCGAGGGCCTCGCCGACTTCCGCGGCGTCGCAGCCGATCACGTCACGTAGGGTGATCACGACCTGCTGCGACTCGGGCAGGGACGCGATCGCCCCCGCGACGAGGTCGAGCGCTCTCCTGCGACAGGAGCCGGGACTCCGGCAGCGTCCGCCAGTCGGTCGGAAACGATCTCCAGCCGCCCGGGAACGGATCGCCGGGCCCGAAGAACCGATCGGGCTCGACGAGCGGGCCGGCGTCCTCGCCGGCGACCGCCGAGAACGGCAGCGAGCGCGCCTCGCGCGCACCGCGGTCGCGCGCGATGTTGGCCACGATTCGCAGCACCCAGGTGCGCAGGGTCGAGCGGCCTTCGAAGCGATCGAGCCCGTTCAGGACCCCCGCCCACGCGTCCTGCACCACCTCCTCCGCCACGGCGCGCGCACCGACGTATCCGCGCGCGACTGCGAGCATCGCGGGATAGAGCGCCGTCACGAGCTCCTCGAACGCACGCTCGTCCCCATCGCGCAGACGACCGACGAGCAGGGCGTCATCGGCGATGCCGGCCAGGCCTCCCGCGGGGCCGCTCACCACCCCCGCGAGGCTACCGCGCGAGGCCCGCTCGGTCTAGCGTTCGTTGTCGAGCCGTGTAACAAACAGGGCCGCCGAACCGACTGAGGCCGGCGTGCGCGCCCTGACCCGGATCCGCCTGTTCGGACCGCTGTCGATCGACGACGGCGCACGCCGGCTCGGGCCCGCCGACCTCGGCGGCGCGCGACCCAAGCAGATCCTCGAGATCCTGCTCGCGGCCCGCGGCCATCGTGTGACGACCGACCGCCTCGCCGAGCTCCTGTGGGGCGGGGACCGTCCGCGCGACGTGGCCGGCTCGCTGCAGACGTTCGTCTCCAGCCTCCGCCGCCACCTCGACCCCGACCGGGAGCGGGCACGCGCCCTGGTCGTCACCGAGCCCGAGGCGTACCGCTTCGCGACGGAGCTCGTCACGCTCGACCTCGACCGCTTCGACGAGCTGCTCGAGCGGTCGGCCCGCGAGCCGACGCGCCAGGCCCGCCGCTCACTCGAGGACGCGCTGGCGCTCGTCGGAGGTGAGGTGCTCGAGGACGAGCCGTACAGCACCTGGGCGCTCGACCTGCGCGGCAGCTACCAGGGACGCATCCTCGGAGCGCACCTCGACGCCGCCGAGGCCGCGCTCGCGGAGCTCGACTTCGCCGCCGCTCTCGCGCACAGTGACGCCGCCGCCGCGATCGACCGCTTCAGCGAACGCGCCGAACGCTGCGGGATCGTCGCCCTGTACGCCCTCGGGCGCCAGCACGAGGCGCTCTCGCGCTACCGCTCCTTCCGCGACCTGCTCGACGAGGAGCTCGGTCTCGAACCGACCGCCGAGACCCGCGCGGTCGAGGGTGCGGTCCTCCGTCAGGAGAGCGTGCACTCGCTCCTGCCGCGCCCGATCACGCACCCGGACGACGACGCCGGCGAGGCGGCCATCCGCCTGCTCGGGCGGACAGCCGAGCTCGACGCACTCACGCGGGCCGTGCAACGCGGACTCGAAGGCAACCTCGCCCTCGTCCAGATCGAGGGCGAATCCGGGCTCGGCAAGACGCGGCTGCTCGACGAGCTCGCTGCACGTCTCGACGGCGTACGGGTCGGGCGCGCCAGCTGCTCCGAGCTCGAGCGTCACCTGCCGTACGTTCCGCTCGCGACGGCGTTGCGCGACGCGCTCGACGACGACGAGGCCCGCGACTGCCTGCCGGCGCTTGCGAAGGTGTT
The DNA here is from genome assembly GCA_963755085.1 of uncultured Thermoleophilia bacterium. GTDB lineage: Bacteria > Actinomycetota > Thermoleophilia > Gaiellales > Gaiellaceae > JACVRM01. Next base: position 26,000 of record CAVWIN010000009.1, read on the forward strand.
CCCCGAGCTGGATCTCGACCGCCGAACCCCCGCATTCGACGAGGTCAACGTCCTCGAAACGGTCGCCGCGGTCGTCGCGAAGCACGCGCCGCTCGTCTTGCTCATCGACGACCTGCACCGTGCCGACGGCGAGACGATCGCAGCGCTTGCGTACCTGCGCCGACGGGGCATCGGGGTTGGCGGAGCGATCGTGACGACCCGCGACGTCGGCTCGTGGGGCGATCTCCTCGCCCGTCTCGAACCCGACACCGTCGTTCGTCTCGAGCCGCTGTCCGAGGATGAACTGGCTCCCCTCCGGATCGACGGCCTGCACGAGACGACCGGGGGCAATCCACGCTTCGTCGCGGCAGCGTTGGCCAACGGCAACCCTCGCAACGCACCGTCGACGACGCTCGCAGAAGCGCTCGTCGCGCAATGCCGCGCGGAAGGCCCGCGGTCGTTTCGCCTGCTGACCGCGGCGGCGATCCTCGAGCAGCCGTTCGCGCCCGAGCCGCTGTCCGATCTGCTCGACTGGGACCCGACTGCGCTCACGGAGGAGCTCGAGCGGCTCTGCGAGCGGCGGATCCTCCGCGTCGACGGGTACGGCTTCCGCTTCCGCTACGAGCTCGTCCGCCAGGTGCTGTGCGGGAGTGTCTCGCCTGCCCGGCGCCAGCTCCTGGAGCGGCGTCTCGACGCTCCGATCGCGGCGGCATGACCGCGGTCGACCCGATCGACGGGACGGTCTTCGCGCGCGCCGACGAACCGGCCTACGTGATGGATCCCGAGCACGGCCGCATCCTGGCCGCGAACGACGCGGGCTGCGCGCTGCTCGGCTACAGCCGTGCCGAGCTGCTCGAGACGCCGATCTCGAAGATCCACCCTTCGGAGCTCGCGGAGCTCAGCGAGCTCCTCGACCGCGTCCTCCGCGAGAACCGTGCGTCGACGATCAAGCTCACCTGCCGGACCAAGCAGGGCACGTTCCTGCCGACGGAGATCTCGCTCCACGCGCTCGTCCTCGACGGCCGGCTGCGCATCCTCGGCCTCGTCCAGGACCGCAGCGAGCACCGCCAGGCCCACGCGGCTGAGGCGCCGCTCAGGTCCGGCTAAGGCGCGGTCGGCACGCTGGCGACATGGTCACCACGGGATTGATCGTCCGGCTCGAAGCGAAGGCCGGCAAGGAAGAGGAGCTTGCAGCGTTCCTCCACGACGCACTCCCGCTCGTCGAGGACGAGCCTGAGACGATCGCGTGGTTCGCACTCCGGACAGGCGGCTCGTCCTTCGCGATCGTCGACGCGTTTCCCGACGAGGCCGGACGCCAGGCGCACCTGGACGGCCCCGTGGCGGCCGCGCTCCTGGCGAACGCCGACGCGCTGCTCGCCGCTCCGCCCGAGATCGGGCCGGCCGACGTGCTCGCCGCCAAGCTCCCCGAAGGGACACGATGATGACGACCCATCCTCCACGCCGCGAGCTCGCCCACCGCGTCACGGGCGGCATCGAGGTCACGCTCTACTGGAATGCCCTCGACGGCACGACCGCCGTGGAAGTCTGGCAGCCCACGACCGAAGAGCTGCTCTTCTTCGAGGTCGCGCGGGAGCGGGCGCTCGACGCCTTCTATCACCCGTTCGCACACCTCCCGACGCGCTCGGAAGAGCTGCTCCTGGCGCTGCGCGCCTGAGGGGACGGCGCATTGACCACGAGCGACCACCACGCCGACGGTTCATCGATGCGGTGATCGAGCTTTCGGACACTGCCACGCCCGTCAACGTCCTCCGCTACCTGGAGGCGAGCACGGCGCTCGAGCGGGGCGACTCGCCACGGCCGCTGCCCGCCCCCAAGGCGGACAACGCATGAGCGTCCTGCCGCGAAGCCTCTTCGAGACCCACCTCCCGACGACCGACCTCGGTCGCTCGATCGCGTTCTATCGCGACGTCGTCCGGCTCCAGCTCGCCTGGGAGGTCGAGGAGCGCGGCGCGGCGTTCTTCTGGATCGGCGCCCCGGGACAGTCGATGCTCGGGCTCTGGGAGGCCGGGTCGGCACCGATCGGGCTCTCGCTCCACATTGCGTTCAGCGCCGACCTCGACGACGTCCTGCGCGCGTGCGACCGCCTGCGGCAGGTCGGTGTGACGCCGCTCTCATTCTTCGCCGCCGAGACGACCGAGCCGAGCGTCATCGGCTGGATGCCGGCGGCCGCCGTGTACTTCCGCGACCCGGACGGTCACCTCCTCGAGTACCTGGCGATGCTCGACGCCGCCCCTCGCCCGGACCTCGGGATCCTGACGTGGTCGGAGTGGCAAGCCGCGGTCTGACGGTGACGCAGGGCCCGGCGGACCGCGAGCTGTTCGCCCGCGGGGCCGAGACCCTGATCGCCTCGTGGGCCGAGTACGCCCGCTGGGCGACCGGGGCCGCAGTCCATCGTCTGGCCGGGGTCGCCGCCGCGGTCTTCCCGAAGGCGCCGGAGCGTGCGGTCTACAACAACGCCCTGGTCGCCCGAGGCCTGCCGAGGCACGAGCGGGCCGACGCGCTCGCCGCGCTCGAACGTGCATACGCGGAGGCCGGCGTCACGCGCTTCGCGGTCTGGGTGGAGGAGGACGACGACGCCCTGCGCTTCGACCTCGAGCGGCGCGGCTACCGGCTCGACACGTCGACGCGGGCGATGGGCGTGGCGCTCGCAGACATTCGCATGCCGCCGCAGCCCATCGACCTCGGGCCGGCGGACTGGTCGGAGCACATCCGGATCGGAGAGCTGCCGCCGAACTTCCTTCTCGGCGCCGATCCACGCGCCCTCCACGTTCGGGTCGGACGCCTCGGAGGCGAGAACGTGGCGACGGCGCTGGCGTTCGATCACCGCGGCGACTGCGGGATCTACAACGTCGGCACACTCGAGCATGCGCGACGGCGCGGCCTGGGCACCGCCCTCACCGTCCTCCAGCTCCATGACGCACGCGCACGCGGATGCCTGACGGCGAGCCTGCAGGCGACACCCGCGGCCGAGCGGATGTACGCCGCCATCGGATTCCGCGACCTCGGCCGCATCCTCGAGTACACCCCGGAGGTGGCTGGAAATGGCTCCGTGCGATCATGACTGCGAGCGGACGTGTCGACGGACCATCACTCCGAGTATCTGGCCAGGGCGATAGCCGCCCTCACACCCGAAGGGCACGAGCGGGTCGACGAGCTCCTCGACCAGCTCGCCGAGGTCGTCGGCGATCACGAGGCCGTCGCCAGGTTCGCCGCGGCTCGGAGGGCCGAGGCCGATGGCGGCGGGACGCCTGCCGGCGCGAGCCCCGGACGCGTGCTCAGCCGACAGGAGCTGGACGTCTTGATAACGGGCTTCACGGAGATTCGTGATCAGGAGCTGCTGGACGACGTCGGGGGCTGGGCGAACGCCGTCGTCGCGCTGCTCGAAGACGAAGCTGAACGCGGCCCCGCGGACTGACCCGGCCGTTTCGGCACGGCCTAACTCGCCCGAGGGACTCAGGGGAGTCAAGGCGAACCCTCCGGCAGCCGATGCGAGCGCCCGTCACACGCCGTCCCCTGCTGGTCGAGGGCCAGCCGTCGGCCGATCGTGACGGCGACGCATCCTCGATCCGCGCGACAACTGCCCCACCGTCACAAACCCCGACCAGCGGAACTCCGACGGGACGAAGCTCGGCGACGCCTGCGAGCGCGACCGCACGCCGCCACGAGTCCAGGTCTCACCCGCGACTCTCACGCGCGGCCGCTGGAGCGGAGCGAAGGTGCACATGATCTTGAAGCTGAACCACAACACCGTCGAAACGGCGCTCTTCGAGTTCAAGTAGACCCGAGCGGCGACGGCGGGAGGCGGTGTCGACGCTGCCCCCCGCCCGTCGTCACGGCAGCCCGCCGGACTAGGATCGGCTCATGGCGATGGAGTACGCCGTTCAGCGGCTCGAGCTCGGCGACGTCGTCCTCTTGCGCCTTCCCGGGCAGGAAGAGCCGGTCGAGGCGACGGTGGTCCGGGCTATCGATCGCACCGCCTCGACCGTGCGGGCGACGATGCGAGTGGAAGGACGCGAAGAGTTCGTCCAGGAGTGGCCGCTCGACGAGCTGGTAACCGTCGTCCGCGGCCCCTGAACGCACGTTACGGGCCCGCCCCGCGCGGCCAGGATGTTTCGCTCGCGAACCAGTGAGCGCGCCAGGGTCTTCCACGGGCGCGAGTCGTTGCCCGAGCCGCGATCCTTGAGCAGTCAAGCAAATCAGGGATCGAAAGGAGACTCCGAAATGGCAACGATGCACACACATGATCTGGGCGCCGAGACATTCACGAGCGCCCTGCAGGACGACCTGACCAAGCTCCGCGAGGGCTACGCCGAGGTCGGCGACATGAGGCTGCACTACGTGGAGGCCGGCAACGGGCCGCTCGTCGTCCTCCTGCACGGTTTCCCGGAGTTCTGGTACGGGTGGCGGCGCCAGATCGCGCCGCTGGCAGCGGCCGGCTACCACGTCGTTGCGCCCGACCTGCGCGGCTACAACCTGTCTTCGCGGCCGAAGGGCATCGCGCCCTACGCAGCCGATCGGGTGGCCGATGACATCAGCGGCCTCATCCGCGAGCTGGGGTACGAGTCGGCGATCCTAGTCGGCCACGACTGGGGCGGGACCGTCGCCTGGACCACCGCGATGAACCACCCGGAAGTCGTTGAGCGGCTTGCCATCCTCGATGCGGCCCATCCGCGGAAGCTCCAGAAGGGGCTCTTCAAGCCGCGCCAGTTCCTGCGGAGCTGGTACTTCTTCTTCTTCGCCCTCCCGTGGCTGCCCGAGCGCATCGCGCGGGCCGGGAACTTCCGGTTCTTCCGCCGCTTCCTGCGCGACGCCCGTCCCGCAGACACGCAGCAGGAGATCGACCGCTACGTCGAGGCGTGGTCGCAAAAGGGAACGCTGTCCGGAATGATCGACTACTACCGATACTCGGTGTTCACGCCGCCGTGGAAGGCGTGGGCGGCGATCAAGCCGATCTCGGCGCCCACCCTGGTCATCTGGGGACAGCGCGACCGCTACCTCGGCCGCACGCTGGCCGAGCCTGAGCACAAGGACGTGCCCAACCTGGTCGGCGTCGAGCGCCTGCCCAACGCGTCCCGCTGGGTCCATCACGACGAGGCCGAGCGCGTCAACCAGCTGCTCGTGGAGTTCTTCGCCTCCACACCTCGGGCGTAGTTGGAACGGAGCTCGAACGGAGCGCGGCGCCTCTGGCGCCGCGCTCCTTTTTCAGTGCTCACGACGAGTCCGGACTGACCGGCGCCCGCGCCGGGGGGTCACACCAGCGCCCCGTTCCATGCTCGGCGGTTCTACGCGGGATTAGGGCGAAGGTGGAGGAGCGTCGCTCCTGAAGCTGCCCACGAGAATGTGGAGGCTGAGCACGAACACCCAGGCCGGGAACGCGAGCTCGAGCCAGTCGGAGAAGTCAACCGCCACAAGGAGGAGGGCCGCGATGGAGTACCCCGCGACGATCAGCCAGCGCGGGGCGATGCGGGCTCGCAGCATAATCGTCGACGTCGCGATCGCGAACACGGCGGCCATCCTCATCGCGTAGATGCTGAGGAGGTCCGTGGTCGCATGCCTGGCGACCGGCCAGGCGCTCGAGGCGATGACGCCGCCGTTCTTCTCTCCCGCGGTTGCCACCAGTCCTGCCGAAACCGCCGCGGCAACGAAGACCATGGCGACGAACAGCAGCCCGCTCCCAAGGAAGACCGTCGCGAAGAAACGGTCCTCCGCCTCGCCGATCCGGTCGCGGACGACGCCGATGAACCAGAGAAACGCGATCCCGGCAAACGGCACCAGGCTGAGCGCGCGCAGCACCGCGTGCCGTCGCGAGCGGTCCGTAAGCCACGCCCCGGCGTCGTGCGGGTCGGACGGGACCGCCCGGTGGACGAGCACGAGAGCGAGAACGAACAACACCGAGAACGCAATCCCGGCCAGCGCGGCGGCGCGTGGCGTCCGGATCGCCCGACTGACGACCAGGGTCTCCGACGCGTCCATGGCCTGCCCTCGGCGTCGCGTGTCCCTCATGGCAGGCCCCTACGCCGTCGTCGCCGGGCTCAGGGCCGCACCGTGGCGAGGGTTGCGGCTCAAGGTTCGACAGCCGGAGGCCGGTAGCCCGGGACCTCTCCAGCAATCGGGATGAGGCGCTTGGCGGCGACCTGCTCGCGAAGGAGCGCGAGCATCGTGCGCTGCAGTCCCCGCGCCGCGTCGTCCGTGTACGTGGGGTGCGCGAGGTTGCGCTGCTCGTAGGGGTCGAGCGTCAGGTCGTAGAGCTCGTACTCGTCGGGCTCGGGCTCCGTGGCGGTCACGGTCTTCCTCCGGTCGAGACGCTCATCTCCAGGCTGTCCTCGGCGGTGAGCTTTTCCCGACGGAACCCCTGCAGCTCGTCCGACTCGCAGAGCGGCGGGTAACGAAGCTGGTCGGTCAGGACGACCAGGATGTTGGGCCGCGGCGTCACTGCGACACCCTATGTCGCCGCTTCGCACCGCGCCGGAGGCGGACTACTGCAGTCCCGTTACGAGATGCGACGAGTGGAAATGGCTGATCGACTGCTCGCAGTAGGCTCTCGGGTCGTGATCGATTGGCTGCACCGCCTACCGTTCGTGTGGCTCGTCGTCGTAGTGTTCGGCGTGACGTATCTCGTCGCTGCCGCCATCTCGTGGATCGTGCTGAGGCTTGCGGTCGGCGAGCGCGGGCGCGCGTTCAAGGCCGTGTCGCCTGGCTTGCTGCCCCCGCTGGGGGTGGTCTTCGGGCTAGTCGTAGGTTTCCTCGCAGTCCAAGTCTGGAACGACGTCGGCCAAGCGCAGACAGCGGTCAACCGCGAGGCCAGCACATTGCGCTCCGTCGTACTCCTAAGCGAGAGCTTCCCGGGAGCGCCGCAGGGGAAGATGCGCGCGCTCGTGCGGCGACATATCAAGGACGCTGTCAATGAGGAATGGCCTGCGATGGCCGGAGGGCATGCCACTCTCACGGCCGTCCCGGCCTCGCTCGCCGAGGCGCTCCATCTAGCACTCGTGCTCAAGCCTCAGTCGGAGGGCCAAAAAGTGGCGCAGACGCAGATGGTCGCCGCGCTCGAAACCGCCCTCGACGCACGGCGGGAGCGCATCATCGTCAGCGAATCGCGGGTCAACTGGGCCAAGTGGACAGGCGTCGTTCTGCTGGCGGTCCTGACCTTGGTCGCGATCGCCTTCGTTCACAGCGAAAGACGGGCCACGACAGCGATCGCGATGGGCATCTTCGCCTCCGCGGTTGCGGTGTGCCTGTTGATGATCGCCTCTCAGGACAGGCCGTTCGCCGGCCCCTTCGCCGTGAAGCCGGACCCGCTCGTGCAGGTCACCCCAGGGGGACGCTGAAGTCGAGCCTCCGAGCCGCGGCAGCGCTCGGTTGCGCGCCGTGCCGCTACGTCGACGCCGTCGGCGTCGGCCGCATGAACGCGCCGAAAATCCACAGGATCGGGAAGAAGATCCCGAAGAAGAACAGCCAGCCGTGCCCGTTCCGAATCGTCATGACGCCGAGCGTGACCGCCAGGACAATCCAGAGGAGACCGCCGAATCCGATTCCCCACCACATGATGGACCTCCCTTGTGTTGACCCGCACCATTGTCGGTGGGATCGAGTCGTCCTCCTCATCCGATGCGGGTGAACGAGGGGTTCGTGGAATCCGGGGACGGCGACGACGGCCCGCTACCTCGCGCCCGCCGCGGGTGCGTCCACCACCCGCCGGAGAGGGCTCTCTTATCGGACATCGGCGGCCACGCCGCCGTTGTCGATCAGGGCGTAGGTCCGGGCAGCGCGGAAATCTTGTTCTCGATCGCTGCGAGGCGCTTCAGCTGCGCGCTGAGGAGAGCCTCGAGCTGCTTCTGGGTCTTCTGTACAGCGGCGATCTGCGACCGGAGCGTCGAGGCCGCTTCCTTCGCCTGGGTGGACGCCTCAGCGATCGTCGAGCGCAGCGTCGCCCTCCCCTCCTTCGCCTGCGCCGACGCGGCATCGAGGCCCGACCGCAACGACGCGGACGCCTTCGCTGCTTGAGCCGACGCGGTGTCGGCGCGCGCGAGGAGTTCAGTCATGGTGTCCTGCGTCGCGACGAGGGCCTTCTCCGTCGAGGTCAGCTGGGCCTGCATGTCCGTCATCTGACCCTCGAGCGAGGCCATCTGATCCTGCATGCCGGCGAACTTGCCCTGCAGCTCGGCGCGGGCGGCGTCGATCTTCACGGGCAGGTTCTCGTGCCGCTGGCGCTCGGCGACGACGTTGACCAGCGCCTGCGTCGCCTTTGCCACCTTCAGCTGCTGCCGCGAGTGCTGGGCGTCGGCTTCGAGCCCGGAGACGGCATAGAGGGTCAGCCCTCCGATCAGGAGAATGGCGGCAAGCGAGCCCGCGACGAGCACGAGCGCCCAGCCGGGAATGCCGGTGAAATCGAACCCCGCGGTCGTGCGCTTCTGCTCTTGCCCCGCTCCGGAGCGTCCATTTGCCAAGCGTCCGGCCGTGGTGGCCTCTGTGGGGGTAGACGAGCCGGGCATAGCCGCTCCTTCAAGTCGGATCCTGCGATTCGCTTCCTCGACCACTCTGCGTCAACGCGGCTCGGACCGAGAGCCGGTGCCGCCGGTTCACCCGGGTGATTTCCGAAGGGCGGCTAGCGGCCGGCCGCCGCCAGGCGATCTGGCAGCGGCGAGGGTTCCGGCTCCGCGCGCGCGGCCGCCTCCTTCGCAGCCTTGAGCTCCGCGTTGATGTGGATCGCCGCCGAGGTGAGCGGCGCGGCCAGGATGAGACCGACCATCCCGAAGATCGCCCCGAACCCCGTCGTCACGAGCAGCACCACGAGCGGGTTGAGGTCGAGCGTCGCGCCGAACGCGATCGGCTCGAAGATGTTCTGCAGCAGCCCGTTCGCGAGGAGAACGACCACCAGCATGATCAGCGCGTCCGTCGTCCCCTGCGACGAAAGGGTCATGAGGACTGCGAATGCGCCGGAGACGACCGCGCCGATGTACGGCACGTAGGCCGTCGCGAAGACGACGACCGCGATCGTGCCGGCCAGCGGGACGCCGAGGAGCCAGGCGGCGAGGCCGACGATCACTGCGTTGAAGGCGGCGACGTACGTCACGCCGAGGAAATACTTGCGAAGCGAGACCATGACGTTACGCGTGATCGTGGTCGCGACCGACTGCGGCACGCCCATGTGCCGGTCGAGGAAGCGGCGCACCGTGGGCCCGTCCTTGAGCAGGAAGAACGTGCTGAAGGCGGTGAACATGAAGAAGAACACCAACGACGAGGCAGTGGCGAGTCCGCTACCAAGGCCCTCGAGGAAGGTCGCCCCGAGGCTCGCTGACCCGCTTTTCACGCTCTCGGTCGCCCCCGAGGTACCGCCGGCTCCTGTGTCGTTGACCCAGCCCTCGATCGTGTTGACGGCGCTCGACAGCGCGGCCTTGATCTCGTCGGACTGCTCGGACAGGCCTCCGAGGACGAGCAGGGCGATGAAGACCGCGATCGCGAGCAGCCCGAGCAGCACGATCGCGGCGCCGGCGGCGCGGGGAATCCGATGGGCCTGCAGCCTCGTCATCAGCGGTCCCGCGACGGTCGCCAGGATCCCGCCGACGACGAGCGGGCCCACGATCACGGCGGTCAGACCCAGGATCACGACGACGCAAGCGAGCACGAGAAGGATGCCGACCAGGAACCAGGCCAGCAGTCCCAGGTCGCGCAACCAGGCCGGAGCTGCGAACACGCGCGAGAGTGCCTTCACGTCGATCGCGGCTGCGGACAACGCTTCCTGGGCGCCGGTCGGCGCATCGGCAGTCGCTTCTGCGTCGGGCAGCGTGGTGGTCATGATCGGACCCTCCTCCCGGGGTCAGGGGTCAGCGGAATGAGGTCTTGGCGCCCGGACCCGTGGTCGTCGGACGCCCCCGCCGTCGCAGCGGCAGCAGGGGCGTCCGGGTTGTGGCGGAGGCGCTCTTCGTGGAGCGCGCTGTTCAGGATGGGGGCGGTCACGACGATCCGCCCCGCGCAGTACATGAAGAAGAGGATGGTGGCGACGATGCCGAGCACGCCGTAGAGCGACGTCGACTTGTCGAGCTTCGGCCCGAGCCAGTAGACGATGAGCGCGTTGCCGGCGAGGAAGGCGATGGCCACCAAAAGCGACCCGGGTAGCAGCGAGGTCCACGAGGCGCGCCCGTGCGGAAGGTGCAGCGAGACGACGAGCCAGAGTGCTGTCAGGGGCACGAAGGTCAGCACCGCGACGAGCACCTGGTCGAGCGTCGTCTGGTCGCGGAACCACCACGTCAGCGAGATCGCGGCGACGAAGGCACACAGGCCGCCCGAGAAGACGAGCGAGCCGACGAGTGGCCGGGTCGGCCGTGGCGGCTCGCGCCAGATCAGCGCGTGGATCAGCTCCATCGATTTCGCGCCGGCGTAGCCCTCGTACAAGAGCAGCGGTACACCGGTCAGGAGCAGCCACCACGAGTTCGAGTCCGCTGCGCGGGCGATATCGCCAATTGCGTCGACGAACGCTGCGGGCAGGCCGCCGCTGGCGACAGCTTCCTCGGTGCTGTCCGCATTGCCGAGCCCGAGCGCGCCGCCGACGACGAGGCCGAACGGCAGGAGCCAGAGGAACAGCCGGTAGGCGACACCCCCTGCCAGGACGCTCGCCGCGACCCCGCGGTTGCGATCGAAGGCACGAAAGGGAACGGCGACCGACACGTGTCGCTCGCCCGCGTCTCTCGCCCGCTCGGTGCCGTGCACAAGACCGAGCCGCGCCCGGTCGACGAGCCCTTCGGTCGCGCCCGGTGCGGGGTCGCCGTTGGACGTGCTGCCCTGCGATTCGGCGGGAGCTGCCATCGATCCTCCTGGGTCGAATCCCCCTAGCCTCGAGCGCCCGCTGCCACCCGCTTGCGCTTCGGTGCCCTGCGTGTCGCCGGCGGGACAGGCGTGAAGGGACGCAGGACGTCCGGGCCGTCCTGGACGATCCCGTAGCTCGACTCGGGCACCATGTTCCAGACACCGGCCACGTCGCCCAGCGGCTCGGACGCGATGATCCGCGCCTCGTCGCCCAGCCGCCGGAGAAGCTCGTTCTCCGGGTGCATGCGCCTGAGCTCCGGGATCGGCGAGCTGAAGAACAGGGTGCGCGCAGCGCCGTCGCTCGAGTAGCGGAACGCCCAGAGGCGCTCGCCGTCCGAGATGGCCACGCTCATCTGGATCGGATACTCGACGCCGTGCTTGTGGCCGGTGGCCTCGACGAAGCCGATGGCGCGCTCCATCGCCGGCACCGGATCGTCCTCGAGCCCGTAGGTGAACGCGAGGTAGAAGAGCACCTCCGTGTCGGCCGAGCCCTCGATCGACGGGTACAGGGACGGGTCGATCTCGAGCACGAGGTCGCGCTTGACGTCGTGGAAGCCGCCGATGAAGCCGTTGTGCATGAAGAGCCAGTTCTCGTGGCGGAAGGGATGGCAGTTCGTCTGCTGCACCGGGCTGCCGATCGCCGCGCGAATGTGCGCCAGGACGAGCTCCGACTTGATGTGGGGCGAGATCTCACGCAGGTTGGCGTCGTTCCAGGCCGGCTCGATGCTCCGGAACACGGCGGCCGAGCCGTCGGCGTCGTACCAGCCGACCCCGAACCCGTCACCGTTCGTCGCCTCGGCGCCGAAGCGCGAGTGCAGGCTCTGGTCGATGAGCGAATAGTCGCCCGTGTACAGCAGCTCGTGGAGCGTCAGCGGCATTCCTGAATATGCAAGCCAGCGGCACATATCTCTCCTCTCGGCCGCGGCGCGGCCAGGTGTGTCATTGCGAGGTTCTGTCGCCAGCATGCAACCCCGCTCGACGCGCTGGAGCCGCGTCATCCCCGTTCACCCAGGTGAATGCGACCCGCCTCCCAGGGCGGCTAGCGAGCGTCGAACTCGCGGAAGAACGCGGGCATGCCGCGGACCATCGACCGCAGGCTGCGCCGCTGCCCGACGCTCAACCCGACCAGAATGGCGGGCACGACGATGCCGTAGGCCAGCAGTGCTGCGACCTCACCCAGCACGCGGCTTCCGGGGACGGGATTGCGCTTCAGACGCAGCACCGACGCGTCCACGCTGTTGCTGACACCGTTCATCCACGTCATCACCCGGGCGACCAGATCGATGTCCGACTGCTCCTGCGCGCTGAAGTGCTTCCGGAAGTTCGCGTCGATCTCGGGCGGAACCTCGGTGAAGTCGCCGGCCGCGGCGGCGTGAGCCCACGCGACGGCCGCCCAGGTCCGCGCGTCGAAGGCTTCGGCATCCATGCCCTCGAGCGCGGCCAGGTCGGCCTCGGGCAGGCCGACGGCCAGCGCCCACTCCCGATGGGCGTAGCTGCAGTGGCGGCATGAGTTCGCGCCGGCGACCGCGACCATGATCTCTTCGCGAAAGGCGGGATCGAGGCGGTGCTTCAACCAGATCGCGCCGATGTCGGACCGGCGCCGGATGAGCATGGCCGTGTCGGTGGGCCGGCCCTTGCCGACGATCGGCTTGTGCCGGACGGGAGCGGCGACCGGAAGGAGCGCGGTTCCGGGAGGAAGCTGCGTCACGGCCGCGGCAGCCTTGTCCGCGACCTGCTGCACGGTGCGAGCCTGCTGCTGGGTGTCGATCTGGGGCTCCATAGGGCCAGCATGCACCCCGTCATTGCACGGTCGGGCAACGTGAACGCCGTTCACCCGGGTGAACGCAACCCGCCGATTCAGGCGGCCGGGCGGGCCTCGGGAGCAGTCTCGACGACCGCCGACGGGCGCCGCCACCGGTGCGGGGCCGCGGGGACGCTCTCCATTGCGGGCTCCGCACCGGCCGGATGCGAGGAGAACCAGGAGGCGTAGCGGTTGGCCAGCGGCGCCGCCGTCAGCCCGTGGAGCAGCACCGACAGGCCCACGGTGACGTACGTCGTGAGCACGATCGTCGAGGTGTGCGGAAGGTCGGATTCCTGCACGACGATCGCCGCGAAGACGATGGAGGCGAGACCGCGCGGGCCGAACCAGCCCAGGAACGCGACCGTCGGTCGCCGCGCGCCCGTGCCCAGCATCGCCAGGGCAACCGGCAGCATGCGGACGATCGTCAGGCTGAGGACCGCATAGAGGGCGATGCTCCAGCTGAGCTCGCCGAGCGCGGGCCCGAGCAGTACGGCCCCGAAGACGAGGAAGGTGACGCCGTCGAGCACCTCGCCGACCTCGTCGGAGAAGAGCATCGCTTCACCGTTCCCTTCACCGTCCTCCTCCGACCGGCGCCGCATGACACCGAACGTCATCCCGGCGACGAACGCGGCGATGAAGCCGGAGCCGCCGAGCGGCGCGGCGATCCCGTAGGCGAGCGCCGCGCCCGCGACCGGCATGATCTGCAGCCAGGCCTTCTCGATCGTCCCGCGCTTGCTCGCCCAGCTGAGCGCCTTCGCGGCGATCGCGCCGGCGATGACGCCCCCGACGATGCCGTACCCGATCTCCTCGAAGACCAGGTGCACGGCGTGCGACGCGCTCATCTCGCCGGAATCGGTCTCGGCGACCGCCAGCACGATGTAGAGCAGGGGCACGCAGATCCCGTCATTGAGGCCGCTCTCGACGTTCAGGCCCTGCCGGATCCGTGACGGGAGCCGCGGCTCCGTGACCACGGCCTGGCCGAGCGCCGCGTCGGTCGGCGCCAGCACGACGGCGATGACGAGCGCCTCGGCGGTCGAGAGCGCGCCGAACAGCCACGCCGCGACGATCGCGCCCAGCGCGATCGTCAGCGGCAGCCCGATGCCAAGCAGGCGCGCGGGCACGGCGTACTCCCGCCGGAGGGTCCTCATGTCGATGCGCGCCGCGTCGGCAAACAGGACAACGGTCAGGGTCGCCTCGGCGAGGAGCTTCACCGCCTCCCCCGTGGAGGACGGGTCGACCAGATCGAGCGCCTTGGCGCCGAACAGGAGCCCGACGCCCGTGAAGATCATGGCCAGCGTGACCGGGGTGCCCTGCACTCGGCGCGAGACGACGGCGAAGCCGATCAGCGCGGCCGCGACGACGGCAAGGGCCCATTCCATGCGATCGAGCCTACGACCGGGCTGAGAGTGCCGCCGCGACAGGCGGCCGGCTCACCCGGGTGAACGTCAATGAGGCACGGCAATTGTGCCGTGACGTACGGCGTGGTCCTGCCGCGATCCGGCCACGAGCACGTACACGCTCAGCGCCAGCACCCACGCCGGGAAGACGAGCTCAATCCAGGGGAAGGTCCCCACCGACACCAGGAGGACAACGGCGATCAGATAGGTCGGAAGGACGAGCCAGCGTGGCGCGAGCGTCAGGCGATGCAGGATCGTCGCCGTGGCGATCATGAACACAGCGGCCATCCGGATCGCGTAGATGACCATGAGCTCGTTCGCCGTGCGTCGCCCGACTGCCCACGCGCCGGAGGACACCAGCTCGCTCGAGTGGTCACCGGCTGCAGCGATCAGGCCCGCCGCGACCGCCGCCGCGACGAAGAGCATCGCCACGAACAGCAGTCCGCTCCCGAGGAAGACCGTCGCGAAGAACCTGTCCTCGTGCTCCCCCACGCGGTCGCGCAGCACGCCGACGAACCAGAGGAACGCCATCCCCGCAAACGGCACGAGACCGAGCGCGAAGAGCACAGCATTGCGGCGCGAGTCGTCCGTGAGCCACTGACCCGCGTCGCCCGGGTCAGCGGGGGCCGCTGAGCGAACGAGAATAAGAGTGGCGGCGAAGAGGAGCGAGAACGCAATGCCGGCGACGGCGGCGGACCTGGGCGTCCTGAGCGACCGGGCCACCTCCGTCTCCGCCATCGTGGCGGGAGCAGTTCCCTGTGCCATGGCTCCTCCTTCGCGAGGGCGGCGGGGCGAGTGCCCCGCCGCCCCACACGGCTCAGTCCTCGGCGTTGCCGGATTGGAGCGTCCCGAGCTCTTCGCGCTCGGGAAGCGCCATCCGGGCAGGGTCGAGGTCGTAGGTCCACGGCAGCCCGGACATCGTCCAGCCGTTCATCCGGCGCATGCCGTCGAACACGCTGTCGGGGTCGTGCACGCGACTGCCTTCCATCCCGTCGAGGATGTTGTAGGCGTTCGTGAAGCCGAGAGACGCGAGCAGGTTGACCGCCATCGCCCCGCGGCCGCCGGAGCGGCACGTGACGAGGAGCGTGTCCTCCGGGGCGAACCGCGCCTTCACGAGCGCGGGGAAGTCCGGGTTCATCGACCACGGGAACGCCTGCTTCTCGTCGTCCCACGTGTACGCCAGGAACGCCAACGGGATCAGCGTCGCCATCGGCGGATGGCCGGTGAACACCCACTCCTCAGGCGTGCGGACGTCGAGGATCTTCACGCCCTCGGGATCCGCCTGCCACATGTCGTAGGCCTCCTTGGCCGTGACGTAGAGCCCCAGAACCGTCTGGCGCTCCTTCACGATCGGACGCCCGTTGTGCGTCGGTGTCGTCGTTGTTGTCGCTGTGGTCATCGTCTCTCCTTAGGGCACGAAGTTGGCGCTCGAGTCTGCGCCGTAGCCGCAGCCCTGGTAGGTGCAGCCGAACTCATCACGGACGATCGCGGCCCAGCCACCGGCGCGGCCGGTGTCGAGCGAGAGCTCCTTGTCGAGGATCTTGGTCTCGAACTTCCAGCCCTCGGGCAGGTTCTTGAACTGGCCGCCGAGCTTGTCGAGGTTGTGGGCCTCGAGGGTCGGGTCGACCTCCTGCGTGAACTCCTGGAGCACCCACACCGCGCCGCTCGGCTCGCGCAGCAGGTACACGGGCTCGCCCGCATGGAAGATCCAGTTGGTGTTGCGGTAGATCAGCGAGGGCGAGTACGGGCTCTTGAACTGGGCGATCATCTCGGCCCCGGTCATGTCGCCGGCCCAGCGCATCTCGACGCCGTGGAAGTCCTGGATCTCGCCGCCGGTGTACTCGTACTCGTCCATCATCCAGAAGCGTCCGCTGTTGACGGCGCACATGTCGACGCCGAGCTCGCCGGCGAGCTTCTCGGGATCGATCGTCTTGTGCGTCTCGGGGGTGACGGGGAACGACGCCGCCGTGTAGACGTGAGCCCTCTGCATCTGCCCGACGCCGACAAAGGCGCCCATCCCGCAGAAGCGGAGGCCGCGAGAGTCGGTGACGTGGACGCGCTCGACCGGGTCAAGACCCGTCTTGAGCTTGAGCGTGGAAGCGGTGAGTGTTGACGACATGTGAAGCTCCTTTCAGTTGATGGGAACTGGCTCTGACGGCAGTGGCGCATGCGTCAGCGGACCCGTTGCTTGCGAAGGGCCCGGCGACCGCGGTGCTCTTCTCGGGCGGCGCGGCCACCTCGAAGCGCTCGCCGTCCGCAGACGAGAGCGTCGCGATCCGGAGGCCGTCGCCGAGGCGGCGCAGCTTGTGCTGCTCCTCCTCATCGGGGTCTCGGAGCGTCAGGCCGGTGACCTGGAAGATGCTCTCGTTCCAGGTCGCAGGGCTGCCGCGCCACGCGAACACGTCGGACACCCAGATGGCGTGACCGCGCGTCCAGCGGGTCTTTCCGGGCCGCTTCACGCGAACCGCGATGTCGCCATAGCGCTTGCGCAGGCTCCGGTTCCGAAGGACCGTGATGGTGATGCCGAGCACGCAGAGCCACAGCGGCACTCCGAGGAAGATGAGGATTACCCAGATCATGGTGTGAGCCTCCTTCGAACCCCGCGACTCCCGGAGCGGCCGATCCAGGTGTGCAGATGGCCGGCCGCTCCGGAAGTTGGGGCGGGATCAGGGGATGTAGGTGTCAACTCCTTTCGGCGGGGCGCGATACAGCGGCCGGCGGGCGCCGCACTACCTCCCCATTGGCGGGTCTCCGTCCAGTGCGGCTGTCGGGACGTGCCTCGAGGGCCTTCGTCTCGAGCAAGGTGAGCCCGAGGTCCGAGACGCGCTGGAGCACTCCCTGAAGCTCTGCCTGGTCCCGCAGCTCGCCGGTTACCGTCGTCGTGCCCTCGTCCCGCGTGAGGGTCATGCCGGGGAATGCCGACGCCATCTGGTCGCCGAGCTCTCCCTCGACCGTCAGCCGGTAAGTCCGAATAGCCACGCCCTCGACCCTCGCACCGGCGGTCGCGCCGCGGCTGCGATTGCAGGTCGATCACCCGGGTGAATCCGCTTTGCCGCCGGCGCCGGTGCCGCGGCCGGCGATCAGAGGATCTCGACGGGGGCCGCCGTGTCGGCGAGCGCGTCGTCGACCGAGTCGTAGAAGTCCCTGCGACCAAGGACCTCGAGGAGGCCGTACCGCTTCAGGAGCTCCTGGAGGCGTCCGAGCAGCCGCACGAAGACCAGGTGGACACCCCGCTGGTCGAGCTCGCGGTCGAGCCGCTCGAGCATGTCGGCGGCGGTGACGTCGATGTCGGTGATCGCCTGGCACTGGACGACGATCACGCGGACGTCCGGGCGCTCGGCGAGCCGGCGGACCTCCCGGCGGAAGATGTTCGCGTTCGCGAAGAAGAGCGGCGCCTCCCAGCGGAAGACGACGACCCCGGGGGCCTGCACGGCATCGGGATAGACGTCGATGCTGTGCCAGCCGTCGAGCGAGCCGATCCTGCCGAGGACCTGGCCCGTGGGCCACCAGCTCCGCTTGAAGAACAGGAGGATCGAGAGCACGACGGCGATCAGGATCCCCTCGAGCACGCCGAAGAACACGACGCCGAGCGTGGCGGTCATCGCCAGGAGGAACGCCGACGGGCGAACCCGCAAGAAGGTCCTGGCCGCCGCGAAGTCCATCAGGAACAGCGCAGCCGCGATCACGATCGCCGCCAGGGCCGAGCTGGGCAGATTCGACAGCAGGTCCGGCAGGAAGACGAGCATCACCACCACCAACGCGGCGCCGGTGAGTCCGGTCAGCTGGCTCTTGGCGCCGCTCTGCTCGGCGACCGCGGTGCGCGACCCGCTCGTGGAGATCGGGAACCCCTGGAGCAGCCCCGCAAATCCGTTTGCAGCCCCGATGCCGATCATTTCCTGGCTCGCGTTCACCTCTTCCCCGCGCTTGGCGGCAAAGCTCGTCGACGTCGCGATCGTGTCGGCGAGCGAGACGAAGGCGATGCCGATCGCCGCCGCCAGGAGCGGACCGATGTCGCTTCGGTCGACCGAGGGGAACTGGGGCCGCGGGAAACCCTGCGGCAGGGACCCGACCGTGCTGACGCCGTGTGCCGTCAGGTCGAACAGCGACACCGCGAGCGTCGACAGCACGACCGTGATCAGCACGGCCGGGATGCGCGACGTGAACCGCGGCAGGATGAGCAGCAGGGCGAGGGAGGCGAGGCCGACCGCCAGCGCGTACCGGTTGCGCTGATCCAGGTTCTCGAAGAAGGCGCGCACCTGGTCGACGAAGCCGTCGGCGTCGGTGGAGAAGCCGAACAGCTTGGGGAGCTGGCCGACGATGACGGTGGCGCCGAGGCCGATCATGTAGCCGACCTGGACTTCCTTCGAGAGCAGGTCGGCGACGAATCCAAGCTTGCCGAGCCCGAGCCCGATCTCGATCGCCGCGACGATCAGCGCCAGCATGCCGGCAAGGGCGACGAGCTCGGCCGGGTCGTCGGTGACCGCCAGGGGCACGATCGCAGCGAAGATCAGCGGTCCGAGCGACGCGTCAGGCCCGAGCACGAGGATCCGCGAGGGGCCGAAGAGCGCGTACCCGACGAGGCAGCCCACCGTCGCGTACAGGCCGTTCACGGGCGGGAGGCCGGCAAGCTCCGCGTAGGCCATCCCCTGCGGCACCAGAATCGCCGCGAGGACTCCGCCGGCCACGAGGTCCGAGCGCAGCCGCCGGGGACGAATCCCCTTGATCAGCCCGACGCCCGGAACCCAGCGCTCGAGGTGCGACGGTTCCCGGGCGACGTGCGCGGACGCGGCGCTCTCGGCCACAGCCCGCAGCCTGACTCTCTGGCGGGCGCGATCAGGCGGGCAGTGCGGCGTTCACCCGGGTGATTTACGCCTGATCGATCAGCCCGAGCGCGCTCGCACGCGCGACGGCGCCGGCCCGGTCGTGCACACCGAGCTTGTGGTAGAGGGCCCGCCTGTGCGAGCGGATGGTGTTCACCGAGAGGAAGAGCTGCTCCCCGATCTCGCGCGTCGAGAGGTCCGTCGCGAGCAGCTGCAGGACCGCGAGCTCCGCGTCGCTCGGCGGCTCCAGCACCTCTCCCGTTCCCGCGCGGGAACGCAGTGCGTCGAGCTCGCGTCTCACGTCCCGGGCGAGGTCGGCAACGCGGCCGGTGTCGGCAAGCCGGCCGAGCGCGTCTTCGGCGGCCTGGAGGGCAGCTTCGGCGTCGTCGAGGTGCCCACGCTCGACCCGCAGCCGGGCGAGGAGCACAAGCGCCCAGGTGTGGTGCACGGTCGGCACCTCGTCGTCGAAGAGGTGCACTGCCCGGGTGAGCTCGTGCTCGGCCTCCGCGAGGTGTCCCTCGGCGACCAGCACGGCGCCGAGGGCCGCGCACGCGTTCCCGCCGAGCCAGCTCCGGCTGGCACGGATCGTGCCGACGGCAGCTTTCGCCTCCGTGGCATGAGCGTGCGCCATGGACAGCCGGCCACGGTCGACGTCGACGAGCGCAAGCGTCGTGTGCGCGTGCATCAGGCTCGGCAGGCGTTGCCGGATCCTGGGGTTCTCGAGCACCCGCGCAGCCGCCGCGGACGCCTCGTCGAGATCTCCGGCGAAGTAGAGGGCGCGGGCATACCCGGCCAACGCTCCGCTGGTCGCCTCGTCGAGCTCGCCGCCGTGCGCCAGCTCGACGGCTCGATGCCCGTCACGGACTGCCTGCGCGACGCCCCCGTCGATCGCGAGTGCGTGCGCGATCGACGCCGCGACCTCGAGGTAGGGGCCACCCCCACCCGCGCACGCCTCGTCGGCGATCTCGAGGTAGCGCCGGTGCTCGAGCATGCGGCCGCCGACGACGGCTGTGGCGAGTGCGGCGGACACCGCGACCTCGGGATGTACCACGAGCACCTCATCGGGCAGCGTGCGAGCCCAGCGGAGGAGCGTCCGGCCGTTCCCACCCCTGATCAGCGGGAGGTGGTGCTCCGCGAGCACATCGGCGACCAGCTCGTGATCACCCGCCGCGGAGGCATGGGCGATGGCTTCGACCGGCAAGCCCCGCGCCCGCAGCCATTCGGCGGCGCGCCTGTCGATCGACGCTGGAGCCGCGGGGTCCTCCGCCGCGAGCTGGGCGCGCGCGTACTGCGCGAACAGGGAGTGCACGCGGTACCACCCACCGCGCTCGAGCCGCTGCACCAGGAGGTTCTCCCGCTCGAGCTCGACGAGCAGAGCGGCCGAGCCGCTCCGGCCGAGGACAGCGTCGCAAAGCTCCGGAGTGAACTCGCCGAGCGCGGCGATCCCGAGCAGGAACGACCGCCGGGCACGATCGAGCGACGCAAGCACCTCGTCGCTCAGATACTCGGCGACGAAGCGGTGCTCGCCGCCGAAGCGCCGCAGGGCGCCGGCCGGATCGTCGAGGGTCTTCAGCCAGAGGCCTGCCAGGACGAGCGCCGCCGGCCAACCCTCGGTCCGGGTCACGAGCGTATCGATCTCTTCGCGGCCAACATTCACGCGCCCGCGCTCGACCAGAAGCTCGTACGCCTCTGCAGGCGTGAACGCAAGTCCGTCGGCCCGGAGCTCGACGAGCGCGTCCGCCACCCGGAGCCGGGACAGGCTGAGTGCCGGGTCGGCGCGACTGATCGCAACCACCCTCGTGTTGGACGGCAGGTGCGCAAGCGCATGATCCAGCGATTGCAGGGAATCTCGCTCCGTCACCGTCTGCAGGTCGTCGAGCACGATCACGATCCGGCCGTCGAACGCGGCCGCTCCGTTCAGCAACTCGTCGACCGTGTCCTCGATCGAGTTTCCGGCCGCGCCGAGCCGCTGGAGCGCTCGGCGGCCGAGACCCGGCCTGACCCGGTCGACGGCGTGCGCGACGTACCTCCACAGCCGGGCCGGGTCGTTGTCGCCCGCGTCCAGGGTCACCCAGGCCAGCGCAGCGTCAAGGCCGGCGCACCAGGTGCGCACCGCCGTTGTCTTCCCGTACCCCGCGGGCGCGGCCACGAGCACCACTGCGCCCTCGCACCCCGCATCGAGCGCTTCCAGGATCCGGGCCCGGCCGACGACGCCGCCGCGCACACGTGGGGCCGCGAGCTTCGCCTCGGCGAGCGGCGGCGCTGCGATTGCATCGTCGACGCCGTTTGGCTTGCCGTTCGGAGGGAGTGTGACCCGCGTTCGCTTGCCGTCGCTGATCGTGGCGCCCGTCGTCACGTCGCGACTCCCTCACCGGGCGTTGTGCCTGTTTTCCTCACCAGCGCGATCCTCGTGGACGGAGACCTGCGCTGGTATCCGCGCCTATCACGGAGGAGTCGCGGGCAACTACTGATCCCGTTCGTGTGATCACCCGGGTGAAACGGCCCGGGCGGGCAGACCGGCCGTGCTCGTCGGCACATGATCACGGGGCCGGCGACCGGGTCGTCGGCCGACCGATCACAACACGAAGGAGGAACCATGGCCGAGACCACCGTTGAAGCCCCTGTCCTCGATCTGCTCGCGAAGCTGACCGCGGACTCGATCGAGGCGTCGAGCCTCGATGCCGAGACCCTCATGCTCGTCCGCATCGCTGCGCTTGTCGCCGTGGATGCGCCGCCCGTCTCGTACCTGCTCAACCTCGAGGTCGCCGGCGACGTCGGCGTCGAGCTGGACGACGTCCGGGGCGTCCTGACGGCGATCGCCCCGATCGTGGGCACGGCCAGGGTCGCGTCTGCCACAGGCAACATCGTCCGCGCGCTTGGCCTCGCCCTCGAGCTGGCCGACGTCGACGAGGAAGCCCCTGTCGCGTAGCCGCTGAGTCGGGAGGGCGCGCGGGAGCCAGGGTCCCGCGCGCCTCCCGGCAAAGAAGACTTCGCGGCTCACATTCACCCAGGTGAACGGGCCCCGGCGCGCCGGCGGCTGTGCGCCGGCGCCGTAGCTTCGGCGTGAAGGACATGAGCACGCCATGAATCTGGTCTGGGCCATCCTCATCACCCTCGCGGTCGCGGGCGTCGCGATCGGCGTGATGCTGCTCGTCCGGCGCCGGGCGCCCGAGGGCAGCTACTTCGCCGACGGCGACCGCGCATCGGGCGTCTTCGGGGTGATCGCCACGGGCTTCTCGGTGCTGCTCGGCTTCATCGTCTTCCTCGCCTTCACGAGCTACGACCGCACGAAGTCCGGAGCGGAGATGGAGGCGTTGACCACGGTGCAGCAGATCCAGACCGCGCAGCTCCTCCCCACGCCCGTGCGCGCGACCTTGACGGGTCAGCTCGTCTGCTACGGGCGGTTCGTCGTGCACGACGAGTGGCCGCGGATGCGCGCCGGCACGATCGGCAACGACATCAACCCCTGGGGCGTCGCGATGTTCACGACCCTGAAGACGGTCGACGCGAAAACGTCGAGCGAACAGTCGGCGTACGACCAGTGGCTCGGGCAGACGACGCAGCGCGAGGAGGCGCGGAACGACCGTGTGCACGGGGCCAAGGGCGTCATCCCGATCACGCTCTGGTTCGTCCTCTTCTTCATCGCCGGGATCGTCTTCCTCTACATGCTCTTCTTCGCCGACCCGGGCGAAGGGGCCGTGACCCAGGGGATGCTGATGGGAGGGGTGGCGGCTGTCACGACGATGCTGCTGCTCCTGCTGTTCAACCTGGACCGCCCCTACCACGCCGGGGCCGGTGGTGTGCACCCGGCTGCGATGGAGCGGACGCTCGACATGGCCGACCAGGCGCTCAGGGCCCTCCACGTCAAGGTCGTGCTCCCGTGTGATGCGAACGGCGCGAGGACGGGCGCATGACCAAGGGCTCGCGGCTGGAGCTGATAGCAGCGGTCTTGCTCGCGGCCGCGACCGTCGCGACGGCCTGGAGCGGCTACCAGGCGAGCCGCTGGAACGGCGAGCAGGCGAAGGCGTTCAGCCGGGCAGGGGCGGTACGCGTGGAGTCGGCGAAGGCGGACTCGCTCGCGAACACCCACATCGAAGTTGACCTATCGGTGTTCTCGTCCTGGGCCGACGCCGTGGGACACAAGGAGCCCGGTCTGGCAGCGTTCTACGCGCGGCGCTTTCGCCCGGAGTTCAGGCCGGCGGTGAAGGCGTGGCTGGCGACGAAGCCGTTCACGAATCCGAACGCGCCGCTGTCGCCCTTCCGGATGCCGGAATACAAGCTCTCGGCCCGAGCGCAGGCCGACCAGCTCGAGGCGGAGGCGGAGGTACTGGCCGCGAAAGGCCGCGCGAACGTCCAGCGGGCGACGAACTACGTGCTGGGAGTCGTGCTCTTCGCCTCGGCGCTCTTCTTCGCCGGCATCACGACCAAGTTCGAATCAGCGCGGCTGCGGCAGGCGCTGCTCGCGTTCGGCGTCCTCGTCTTTCTCGCCACGCTGACCTGGATCGCCACCTTCCCGGTCAGCATCACGGTCTGAGCCTGCCGGCGTCGCAGCGTTCGTGTTCACCCGGGTGAACCGGGCGCGTCGCTCCAACAGGCGCGCGCCTGCTCCCTAACGTCGGTCGCGAAACCGAAGGAGGACTATCGATGACTTCCACCCTCGCTCCGCCCACACTGTCGGACAAGCAGGTCGCGAAGCTGCTCGATGCGATCTCAGAAGCCGACAGCGTGGAGATCAAGCTCACCGTTCCGCTGTCCGATCGCTCGCGGACCGGCGAGGCCCTCGGCGTCGATCCGCTGGAGGGCCAGCTGCGTCAGGTCTACTTCTTCGATACGCCGGACCTGGCGCTCAACAAGCTCGGCCTCGTCGTGCGCGCCCGCCGCGTCCAGGGCCGCGGCGACGATTCCGTCGTGAAGCTGCGTCCGGTTGTCCCGGACGAGCTGCCCTCGGACGTGCGCGAATCACCGAACTTCGGCGTCGAGGTCGACGCCATGCCGGGCGGCGCCTACGTGTGCTCGGGCTCCATGAAGCGTGCGATGGGACCGAAGGAGGTCAAGGACGCCGTGGAGGGCCGGCAGAAGGTGCGCAAGCTGTTCTCGAAGGAGCAGCGCGCCCTCTACGCGGCCAACGCGCCCGACGGGCTCGCCCTGGAGGACCTAGCGATCCTCGGCCCGATCATGGTGGTGAAGCTCAAGTTCGCCCCGAAAGCGTTCAAGCGGAAGCTCGTGTCGGAGCTCTGGCTCTACCCCGACAACTCGATGTTGCTGGAGCTCTCGACCAAGTGCGCTCCGGACGAGGCGTTCCAGGTCGGCACCGAGCTGAAGGTGTTCCTGACGGGCCTCGGCGTCGACCTCTCGGGCGAGCAGGAGACGAAGACGAAGAAGGCGCTCGAGTTCTACGCGAAGCGGTTGCAGGAGGCCAAGGGGTAGTGGAAGACAGCCTCCGCGCCGCGCGGCGCGGGGGGACCCAACGAAGTAGGGAGGTACGAGGGATGAGCACGCAACTGGAAGAGCCGCAGACCTATAACGGGGCGGCGTACCCGGCACAACCGGGCGAGCCCTACGCGGACACGTACGAGGACGGGAGCGGTTGGCTCGTCTTCGCGGCCACGGTGCTCGGCATCGCCGGCACGTTCAACGTGATCGACGGCATCGTCGCGCTCTCGAAGTCGTCGTTCTACGTCAACGACGCGCGGTACGTATTCAGCGACCTGCACACCTGGGGCTTGATCGTGCTGGTCGTCGGCAGCATCCAGATCCTCGCGTCGTTCGCGATCATCGGCCGGGCGCAGTGGGCGCGCTGGTTCGGGATCGGCGTGGCGAGCCTGGGCGCGCTCGCCCAGTTCGCGTTCATGCAGAGCTACCCGTTCTGGTCGCTCACGGCCCTGACGCTGTGCATCCTCGCCGTCTACGGACTGGCTGCACACGGCGGCCGCATCGACCGGGCACAAAAGTAGGCACGAGCGGTTCACCCGAGGCGAGCGCCGACACGGCGCTCGCCTCGAACAGCAGCCGTTCACGGTCACCCGCGCAGACGCGAATCGACCACACGGCCGGAATCGTTGCCCTCTGCCAGCGCCTCGTGGCGTCGCTCGTGGATCGCGCGTGGGCACGCCGACACGTAGACCGCGCGCCGGGGAGGCGGCGCGCGGTCGGATCCTTCGCGTGGACTGCGGGCCGAGGCCCGCGGTCTGCGGCTAGTACGTCGCGGCCGTCGGGGCCGCCGGCCGCATGAACGCGCCGAAGATCCAGAGGATCGGGAAGAAGATCCCGAAGAAGAACAGCCAGCCGTGGCCGTTCCGAATGGTCATGACCCCCAGCGTCACCGCAAGGATGATCCAGAGGATGCCGCCGAATCCGATTGCCCACCACATGATGCCCTCCCGTTCGTAGAAGTTTTTTTGTGTATCCGTGACGATCGTTGCGCCCGGGGCCTCAAGTGCCATCGGGGTAAAACCCCCACTAGGCCGGGGCGCGTCCGCGTCCCTCTAGCGACCTGGTCCAGGCCGCCCGGGCCCTCTGGGTCCCGGGCCGGCCGGTCCCGGCCCCACAGGTCCGGGCCCCACAGGTCCCGGGCGGCCAGGGCCTCTTGGTCCTCTCGGCATGTTCTCCACCTCCTCTGTCGAATCAACGGCGGCTCGCTCAGTAGGCCTGGGTGAGCCGGACAAGAAACCTCGGCATCAGGTTGTCACCCGGCCGGATGCTGGACGCATTGCCTCGCCTTGTTCACCCGGGTGATTGGTGACTGGCTCCCGCCACCGTTCCCCGCCCCGTGTCCGGTGCCGCCCCAGCGCTTTCATCCCTTCCGGGTGACCGCGTTGCGAAGGTGCCTCAATACGCTGGCCGGGAGAAGGCTTCGGCGCCCGTCACGCGCCGAGGCGGGCGGCCGGTGGTGCGGTCGCGAGTGCACGGTTGGGAGAAGGGAGCCCAATGTCCCCGGCACGAAAGAGCACTCCGGATCGCGGGCAGATCGCGACCACAGGCAATTCGCGGCGCGCAAGGCGAACCAGCACTACGACCGAGGCGTTCTTCGACGAGCTCGCGTCCCGCGGCCACGAGCCGCTGCTCCGCAGGGCGACCGGCACGGCCCGTTTCGACCTCGTCGACGGGAGCCGCACCGAGCGCTGGCTGCTCACCATCGAAGAAGGGCGAGATCGCGGTGTCACGAAGGAACGCACACGCCGACTGCGTCCTGCGCGCAGACAAGGCGGCGTTCGACCGGCTCGTCGCCGGCAAGCAGAACATGGTGGCAGCAGTGCTGCGTGGAGACGCGGCCCTGATGGGCGACATGAAACTGCTCGTGCTCGTCCAGCGCCTCTTTCCACGACCTTCACGCCGGCGAGCGCAACGAGCGCGGCCAGGCTCTGCAAGGAGGAAGCGATGAGCGACGACATCGTCAAGATCCTCGACGGCAACACGTTCGTCGTCAGTGACACACGCGGCGATATCGAGGCGTCACCGACCGATCCGACCGGCCTCTTCTCGTTCGACACGCGCTTTCTCTCGAAGTGGGTCCTGACGATCAACGGGGAGCGGATGAATCCGCTCTCGGTCGACGACCTTCAGTACTACGAGACACGCTTCTTCCTGGTACCCGGCACCGGCACGGTCTACATCGACGCGAAGCTGTCCGTGATCCGGCGGCGCGCCGTCGGCGCCGGCTTCCACGAGGACCTGACGATCCTCAACCATGACGACGAGCCCGTCGAGCTCAACGTCCGTCTCGATGCGGGCTGCGACTTCGCGGACCTGTTCGAGGTGAAGGACGCGCTCGAGAAGAAGGGGAAGTACTCGGCGACGGCCGACGCCGGGCGGCTGGTGCTCTCGTACAACCGGGGCACCTACGGCCGCGCGACCGCGATCTCGGCGTCGGAGCCGGCACGCCTCGACAAGAACGGCCTCACGTTCAAGATCGGCATCGCCCCCCACGGCAGGTGGAGCACGCGGCTCGACGTCGTCACGGAGACTCTCGGAGGCGGAGACATCCGGCAAGAGATCGCCGCTGCGAAGCGCTCGCCGGCGCGCATGCGCCGCAACCTGGACACCTGGATCGCCGACGCGCCCGGTCTGGAGTGCGACTGGGATCCGCTGAAGGCGACGTACAACCGCAGCCTCGTCGATCTGGCCGCGCTGCGCTTCTCGCCGCTCATCGCCGGGGGACGCAGCCTTCCCGCTGCGGGGCTTCCCTGGTTCATGACGATGTTCGGGCGGGACAGCATCCTGACCAGCCTGCAGGCGCTTCCGTTCACATCCGAGCTGGCCGCGACAACACTGCTCGCGCTCGGCGACTGGCAAGGCGTCGGCCTGGACGACTTCCGCGACGAGGACCCCGGCCGGATCCTCCACGAGATGCGCTACGGCGAGCTGACCGCCTTCGAGGAGCGCCCGCACTCGCCCTACTACGGCTCCGTCGACGCGACGCCGCTCTACGTCGTCCTGCTCGACGAGTACGAGCGCTGGACGGGCGACCGCGCGCTCGTCCGCAACCTCGAGGGCGAGGCGCGGGCCGCGCTCAACTGGATCGACGAGTACGCGGACCTGCAGGGGAACGGCTACATCGCCTACAAGCGTCGCAACGAGAAGACGGGGCTCGAGAACCAGTGCTGGAAGGACTCCTGGGACTCGATCTCCTTCCGCGACGGCCGGTTGCCGGGCTTCCCACGCGCCACCTGCGAGCTCCAGGGGTATGCGTACGACGCAAAGCTGCGCGCGGCGCGCCTGGCACGGCTCGTCTGGAATGACCCGGAGTTCGCCGACAGGCTCGAGAAGGAAGCCGCCGATCTCAAGCGCCGCTTCAACCGCGACTACTGGGTCGCCGACGGCGGGTACTTCGCGCTCGCGCTCGACGAGGAGGGCAAGCAGGTCGACGCGCTCTCGTCGAACAACGGCCATCTGCTCTGGAGCGGCATCGTCGACAAGTCCAAGGCGAAGGCTGTCGCGCGGCACCTGCTCGGGCCGCGGCTCTTCTCCGGCTGGGGCGTGCGTACGCTGGCAGAGGGCGAGGGCCGCTACAACCCGATCGGGTACCACACGGGAACCGTCTGGCCGTTCGACAACTCGTTCATCGCGTGGGGCCTCCGGCGGTACGGGTTCAAGGAGGAGGCCGCCGTGATCGCGGCCGGCATCCTCGATGCGGCGCAATTCTTCGACGGGCGCCTGCCCGAGGCGTTCGGCGGCTACGAACGCGCCGAGACGATGTACCCGGTGCAGTACCCGACCGCCTGCAGTCCACAGGCCTGGTCGACCGGCGCGCCGCTCCTGCTGCTGCGGACGATGCTCGGTCTCGAGCCGCAGGGCGAGCACCTGCTCGTCGACCCGGCGCTTCCCAGCGCGATCGGCCATCTGGAGCTGCTCGACATTCCCGGCCGGTGGGGGCGGATCGACGCCTTCGGACGCGGGCGCGTCGACGTGGCACAGACAGGACGGTGATCGGCAAGCCGCTGTTCGACGAGCCGCCGCCGGCTCATGCCTTCGCCCAGGGCACGTGGGGGCCGGAGGACACCAACGGATTCGCAAAGTGAGGTGGCAACGATGAAGGTGATCATCATCGGCGGCGTCGCCGGGGGCGCGTCGTGCGCGGCGCGCCTGCGCCGGCTCGACGAGCAGGCGGAGATCCTGATGGTGGAGCGCGGGCCGTACGTCTCGTACGCGAACTGCGGGCTGCCCTACCGCGTCGGCGGCGTGATCGAGCACGAGGCGGACCTGCTGGTCGCAAACGAGCAGCTGTTCCGCGAGCATTTCGCGGTCGACTGCCGGACCGGCTGCGAGGCGATCGGGATTTCGCCCGCGGACAGGACGGTGCAGCTGTGCGACGTCGCAAGCGGCAAGGTGACGACAGAGTCATACGACAAGCTCGTACTGTCACCCGGCGCGGCTTCGATCCATCCGCCCCTGCCCGGCATCGACCTTCCCGGCATCTTCCAGGTGAGGACCGTCCCCGACGCGCGCGAGATCCGTGAATGGATTGAGCGAGGAACGAGCTTCCTGACCGGGATGGGAAAGTACTCGGGGTTCCAGATCGCGCGCCCGCGCATGCGGGCCGTCGTCGTCGGCGGCGGGTTCATCGGTCTCGAGATGGCGGAGAACCTCACCCGCCGCGGCTTCCACGTGACCGTCGTGGAGATGGCGGATCAGGTCCTCGCGCCGCTCGATTGGGAGTACGGGCGCCTCGTCGCGGAGTTCCTCGAGCTTCACGGCGTCCACGTCGCGCTCGAGGACGGCGTCGCGGGCTTCGCGCAGGCCGACGACGGCTCGCTCGAAGTCTCGACGCAGTCCGGCAAGTCCCATCCCGCGGACATCGTGATTCTCGCGCTCGGCGTGCGGCCCGATACGACGCTCGCGCGCATGGCCGGGATCGAGATCGGCGAGCTCGGCGGGATCCGCGTCGACGGGCAGATGCGGACGAGCGATCCCGACATCTTCGCCGTCGGCGACGCCGTCGAGGTCAAGGACTTCGTCACCGGCGAGTGGAGCCTGATCGCGCTCGCCGGCCCGGCGAACCGGCAGGCCCGCATTGCGGCAGACGTGATCGCGGGACGCGACTCGCGGTTCCGCGGCACGCAGGGCACCGCCATCGTCGAGCTCTTCGGCGCTGCAGTTGCCTGGACGGGCGCGAGCGAGAAGACGCTCGAGCGCCTGGGCGACACCGACTTCGAGAAGATCTATCTCTATCCAAACTCGCACGCGGGCTACTACCCGGGCGCGAAGCCGATCGCGATGAAGGTGCATCTTCCGGAAGTCGGACGGACGCGTGCTCGGAGCGCAGGCCGCCGGCGAGGACGGTGTGGACAAGCGGATCAGCGACCTTGCCTTCGCGATCCAGATGGGTGCGACGGTCTACGACCTCGAGCAGGTCGAGCTCTGCTACGCCCCTCCGTTCGGCAGCGCGAAAGATCCGATCAACTTCGCCGGGATGGTCGCCGCCGGCGTGCTCCGCGGTGACATGCCGCTGAGCCATTGGGACGACTGTCGACGGCGCCTTCCTGCTCGACGTGCGCGAGCCGTTCGAGCTCGCGGTGGAGGAGGTCACCGACGCGGTCAACATCCCGATGGGCGAGCTACGCTCGCGGCTCGGCGAGCTGCCGCGCGACCGGGAGATCCTCGTCCTCTGCCGCTCCGGCCAGCGCGCCTACACCGCGGCGCGCTGCCTGTCCAGAACGGATTCGACGCGAGAGTCGTCTCGGGCGGGATGCTCTCGCACGCGATCCTCGCGCCGAGCGCGAAGGAGCTCGCGTCGACAGCCGGCGTGACGGAACAGAGGCCTCGTGTACCGGCTGGTGGCGGATGTAACGGTGCTGGCTGGCGGAGCCGTGCCGAAGAAACCTCACTGGGTGGCGCGACGTCGCCGCGTAGCATCGGACACCGGTGACCTGGGCTGCAAGAATCGCGTCCGTGCGCGAAGCGCAGCTCGAGGACTTCGGATCGGGGCTCACGCCCGTGACCCAGGGCTGGTTCGTCGTCAACGTGCGCGACGCCGAGTGGTGGTTCGCGGAGAGGAGGGGCGCGAGGTGCGCCTTCGAGAACGAGTACGGCGATCCGCCGGTCGAGTTCGACCAGCTCGGGATCAACGTCACCGTCCTGGAGCCGGGACAGACGAGCCTCTACCACGCCGAATCGAACCAGGAGGCGTTCCTCGTCCTTTCAGGGGAGTGCGCGCTGCTCGTCGAGCACGAGGAGCGACGCCTGCGGCCCTGGGACTTCTTCCACGCTCCTCCGTGGACCGAGCACGCCTTCGTCGGCGCCGGCGACGGGCCCTGTGTCATCCTGATGGTCGGTTCGCGCTCCGGCCCGGGAGTGCACTACCCGGCGTCGGAGCTCGCGGCGCGCTACGGGGCGAGTGTGGCGGAGGAGACCTCCGACTGGAGGCAGGCATACGCGACGGTCGAGCGGTTCCGGCGAGAGCGTCCGCCGAACCGAGCTCGTCTGCCCTGGGCGTAGATTCCTCAGGCGTCAGTCGCGAACATTGGCCCAGGCGAGGCTCCTGTCGTTTGGCTCGCCGTGAGCTAAGGCGTAGGGTCGTCTGCCGGGCGGCTCGTCGTGCCCGCCAGCGTCAGGAGAGGAAACGGCCGTGCTTTTTCACGTCACCTGGGAGTTCATCGATACGAGCGAGGACGGCATTCGCAGATCGCTCGGCGTCTTCTCGAAATGGCAGCCACCAGCCGGCGCCGAGTTCAAAGGCTTCTACGGCTTCGCCGATGGCGCGGGCGGTGTCGCGCTGATCGAGGCCGACAGCGCCGCCGCGCTCGCCCAAACCACGGCCCCCTGGGCGCCCTGGTTGCGGTTCACGACGAATCCGATCGTGCCGATTGAGGAGTCGTCCGCCATCGCCGGAGAGGCCGTCGCGTTCCGCGACTCGGTTAGCTGAAATGTGGGCGCGCGTGGCGAGGTTCGACGGCGACCCGGCAGACGTTGACGCAAGGGTGCAGAGACTTCGCTCTGCCCTTGACGCGGGGTCGTTTCCACCCGAGCTTGCGGACGCGAAGTTCCTGCTGCTCGTCGATCGCGAGTCGGGAGGAATGCTCGGTGTGACGCTGTTCGCAAGCGAGGAGGCAATGCGCAAAGGGGACGAGGCAATGAACGCCGGGCCCGGCAACGCCGGGAGCCGCTCGTCCGTCGAGTTCTACGAGGTGCCTCTCGACACGCTCTAGCCCACCTGGCGGGTCTTGCTCGCATTGGGGTGCTCTGAGACCGTTCGCCGTCTTCGATGCATTGGAGGCTGCCCAGCGGATCCGCTCGGCGTCCGGAAACGTCACGGGATGTCGACCTCTGTTACCCGACTGACGGTCGTGCGCTCGGAGACGTAGCGGGGAAGCAGCCCAAGTGCCTCGTCTTCGGTGTTGGCGTCCACCGCCCACCAGATCGCGTGTCCGCCGGAGCGGCACGAGGCGAGGGTTGAACGTCGGCGAAGCGGGCTCTCGTGTCCCTTGAAGGCGGCGAAGACGACCCCGCACTCGTGCGGCTCGTGACGGTGCTGGAGCAGATAGCGCGGCACTGATTGAGCTTGCCGCGAGCGGTCGTGATCCCACATCGGGGCAGCACCCTGAACACGCACCCTGATCCCCGGGAGCGGCGTTCGCTTCGGGCACGACCGCATACAAGAGCTCCGCGTCGCTGTCAACCGTAGGAAGCAGCGAAACGCGATACGAACAATCTCGGATGGCGCTCCGCGCGACGATGCAGACGGTCAGTACCTTCAAGGGAGGCGCCATGACACACGGGGCAGCGCGACCTGCGCGCCAGCCTGACCCCCTTGTGGGGCGCGCCGACGAACTCGAATCGTTCCGGCAGCTGCTCGACGAGCTGGACCACGGGGCGGCGATCGCGGTCGAGCTGCTGGGCGAGCCCGGGATCGGCAAGACCCGCCTGCTTTCCGAGCTCGCGAAGCTGGCCGAGCTGCGCGGGCATCTCGTCCTTGCTGGTTCAGCGTCGGAGCTCGAGCGGGAGCTGCCCTTCTCGGTCTTCGTGCACGCGCTGGACGAGTACGTCGAGAGCCTCGACCCCGCGGTGCTCGCCGGCCTCGACGACGACGTGCAGGCAGAGCTCGCGCATGTCCTCCCCTCGCTGTCCGCGCTCGCGGACGGGCGCTCCGTCGCGCACCAGCACGAGCGCTACCGCAGCCACCGCGCGGTGCGCGCGCTGCTCGAGCAGCTCGCTCAACAGAGGCCACTGGTGCTCCTGCTCGACGACCTTCACTGGGCCGACCCCGCGTCGGTCGAGCTGCTGGGCGCGCTCTTGCGCCGGCCACCCACGGCGGGCGTGCTGACGGCGATCGCGCTTCGCCCGCGTCAGACGCCGGCGCGCCTCGCAGCAGCGCTCGCAAGCGCGCAACGGGCGGCGGTCCTGACCCGCGTCGAGCTCGACGCGCTGACGCCGGACGAGACTCGAGAGCTGCTCGGCGCACGGGTCGACGCCGCCGGCGCAGCAGCCCTCTACCAGGAGAGCGAGGGCAATCCCTTCTACCTCGAGCAGCTCGCGCGGACGCCGGAGCGGACTGTCGCCGGTGGCGACGTCTCGCTGGCCGGTCTCGGAGTCCCGGCAGCGGTCGCCGCATCGCTGAGCGAAGAGCTCGGGCTGCTCTCCAGCGGTGCACGCTTGGTGCTCGAGGCTGCTGCGGTGGCGGGCGATCCGTTCGAGCTCGACCTGGCCGCCGCTGCGGCCGCCATGGACGAGGCGACGGTGATCGACGGGGCCGACGAGCTCCTCGAGCGCGATCTGCTTCGCACGACCGACGTGCCGCGGCGATTTCGCTTCCGGCACCCGATCGTGCGCCGTGCCGTGTACGAGGCGACGGCGGCCGGGTGGCGGCTCGGGGCACACGAGCGCTGCGCGGATGCGCTCCTGGCGCGCGGGGCGGGCGCGGCGGCGCGCGCACACCACGTCGAGCGCTCGGCGCGGCAGGGCGACCTGGGCGCGGTCGCCGTGCTGCGCGCCGCCGGCGAGGAGGCGGCGCGGCTCGCGCCGGAAAGTGCGGCGCGCTGGTTCGGAACGGCGCTGCGCCTGCTGCCGCAGACCGCTCCCGCGCAGTACCGGGTCGAGCTTCTGCTCGCCCGTGCAAGGGCGCTCGCGGCAGCCGGCTTTTTCGAGGAGAGCCATACGTCGCTGCTCGAGGCGGTCGCGATCGTCCCGGACGAGCCGCGCGCTCTGCGGACGACCGTTGCCACGGCGTGCGCGGGCGTGGAACGCTTCCGCGGACGCTACGAGCAGGCTCACACGCGGCTGGTGACCGCTCTCCGTGTGCTCCCGGAGTCGGGCTCGGTCGAGTCGGTCGAGCTGCTGATCGAGTTGACGCTGAACGAGTTCTACCGTTCGCGCTACGCGGCGATGCACGACTGGGCCGAGCGCGCTGTGGCCGACGCGAAGCTGCTGTCGGGCGATGCATGCCTGACAGCGGCCGCGCTCACCATGCCCGCGCTCGCCCATGCCCTGACCGGAAACACCGATCGAGCTCGATCCGATCGTGACGACGCCGCAGCGCTCGTCGATGAGCTGTCCGACGAGGAGCTCGCACTCCGCCCCGATACGGCGGGCTGGCTCGCGATCGTCGAGGTCTACCTCGACCTGTACGCGGAGGCCGACGCGCACGCGGCCCGTGCCCTCGAGCTCACGCGCGCGAGCGGGCGCGGCGATCCATTGCACCGCCTGTACCCGGT
Source organism: uncultured Thermoleophilia bacterium (assembly GCA_963755085.1). GTDB lineage: Bacteria > Actinomycetota > Thermoleophilia > Gaiellales > Gaiellaceae > JACVRM01. The sequence goes on from CAVWIN010000009.1 coordinate 59,967, forward strand.
CCTGCCCAGGGTCTGGTACGTACGCGGCAAGCTGGCCGAGGCGGCCGAACTGCTCGACGGCGCGATCGAGGGTGCGCGCCTGCTCGGGCCGCCGCCGGCGCTCGCCGGGAACCTCTTCAATCGCTCGATCGTCGCGCTCGCGGCGGGCGACCTCGATCTTGCGCTCGCCACCGCGGAGGAGGGCGTCGAGCTGACCCGCCAGCTCGACGACGGCTTCGTCTCGGCCTGGGCCGCGGGAAGGCTCGCCGCCGTCCTGCTCGAGACCGCGCAGCCGGATCGAGCCGTCAAGCTGCTGCTCTCCCGCGCCGGCGGCGAGGAGCTGACACTGATCCCCGGCAGCTGGAACGCCTACTTCCTCGAGCTGCTGACCCGCTGCTGGCTCGCCCTCGACCGCCTCGGCGAGGCCGGGCGCGTCGCCAGTCTCGCCGAGGCAGCGGCAGCGGCCGTGCAGCTTCCGCTCGCGAGCGCCTGGGCAGACCGTGCCGTTGCCGGACTCGCGCTGGCTCGCGGGAACGCCGCCCTCGCCGCCGAGCGCGCGCTCGCGTCGGCGGACGCCGCGCGAGACGTCGGAGCCCCGATCGAGGATGCTCTCGCGGGCACGCTCGCCGGCCGGGCGTTGGCCGCAGCCGGCCAACCCGACCGGGCCGTGGTCGAGCTTCAGCGCGCAGCGGCGACCTTCGACGCCTGCGGCGCGCTGCGCTACCGCGACAACGCCGAGCGAGAACTGGGCAAGCTCGGCTGCCGCCCCCACCGGCGCAGCCGCGCAGGCACGGCCGACGGGACTGGCATCGAGTCGCTCACCGAGCGCGAGCTCCAGCTGGCACGACTCGTCGTCGACCGGAAGACGAACCCCGAGATCGCTGCCGAGTTGTTCCTCAGCCAGAAGACCGTCGAGACGCACCTGCGGAACATCTTCCGCAAGATCGGCGTCTCGTCACGCGTCGAGCTCGCACGCGCGATCGAGCGCAGCGACCACGACGCGCTCTCCTGAGGCGGCCGCTCGCGAAATCAGGGTGCCGGATCAGGGTGCTGCCCTGATGTCGCGGCCGCCCGGCGGCGGCACGCTGGGCCATCACCGCGACACGAAAGGAGGCCACGACGATGTTCGAGGTAATGGCGCGACTGAAGGTGCGCGAGGGCGAGCTCGCCGGGTTCAAGGAGCAGGCCGCCGAGATGATGCGGCAGACGCGCGAGAAGGACACGAGGACGCTCCGCTACGACTGGTTCCTGAGCGCCGACGGCACCGAGTGCGAGGTCCGCGAGGGCTACGTCGACGCCGACGCTCTCATCGAGCACGGCCGGAACGTCGCCCAGGCGCGGGACACGCTCTTCCGCGACTTCGCCTACGACCACGAGATGACGCTCTACGGCGAGCCGTCGCCGGCGCTCGCGCAGCTGATGGCGCAGCTGAAGGACGTCGTCCCGTTCAGGCGCCTCACCCTGCTGCAGGGGCTCGAGGTCGACATCGACACTCGCGACGAGCACGCGGTTCCCGCGTAACGCGGCGCGCCGACGCTGAAAGGGCTGAGAGCGATGAGCCAGAGCGACATCTCCCAACCAGCGATCCCCGAGGCCGACCCCCGGCCGGAGGCAGGTGCCCACCCAGGCTGGCCGGCCGGCCGCGTCGCGGCGCTCGCGATCGGAACGGTGCTCGCGCTGCTCGCCTTGACGCTGCTCGGCGCTGCGGGAACGGCCCTCTGGGCCGACCGCACCCAGCGCGACGGCGGCTATGTCACGACCGACCTGCACGAGTTCTCCACCTCCGGATCGGCCCTCGCGACCGAGCAGACCGAGCTCGGAGCGGCCGGGGTCGGCTGGCTGTACGGCCCCGGCCTACTCGGCAAGGTTCGGATCCGTGTGACGCCGGGGAGCCCCGGCTCGAGGCTGTTCGTCGGGATCGGCCGTTCCGCGGACGTCGACCGCTACCTGGCGGGAGTCGACAGAACCGTGATCTCCGAGTTCTTCAAGGACAAGGTCAAGGGGGTTGAGGGCGGCCCTGCCCGGTCCGCTCCCGGAACGCAGCACTTCTGGGTCGCGTCCGCCACCGGAGCCGGGCCGCAGACCGTCCTATGGCAGCCGAGCGACGGCTCCTGGACGGTCGTCGTCATGAACGCCGACGGACGGCCCGCGCTCGACGTCAAGGCGGATCTCGGAGCCCGCATCCCGGCGCTGCCCTGGATCGCGCTCGGCGTGCTGCTCACAGGCGCGATCTTCGCAGCCGGCGGCGGGCTCCTGATCGCGGGCGCCTTCCGCAGACGCACCAGATTGGAGGAGCGATGACAGGTGTGAAGGAGGCAGCATCGGTGTTCCTGGCCAACAAGCGCGTGGCGGTCACCGGGGTGTCGCGGACGCCGAAGACGCACGGGAGCAACACCATCTACAAGCGGTTGCGCGAGCGCGGCTACGAGGTGTTCGCGGTCAACCCGAACGCAGCCGAGGTCGAGGGCGACCGCTGCTACCCGAATCTGGGCTCGATCCCCGGCGGCGTCGAGGCGGTGGTGATCGCAACGCGGCCGGCGATCGCCGAGACGACGATGCGCGAGTGCGCCCAGCTCGGGATCAGGCACGTCTGGATGCACTGGGGCGCCGGCGCGAGCAGCGTCTCGGCGGCCGCAACCGCCTACGGCCGCGAGCACGGCATCGCCGTGATCGACGGCGGCTGCCCGCTGATGTTCGGGCGGACGGCGGACATCGGCCACAAGGTGATGCGCGTCGCGCTCACGCGTCGCGTGCCCAAGCAGGTCTGAACGAAGGAGGAGAACAGGATGAGCGCAAGCGCGAACAGACAGCTGCTCGACCGGTACGTCGAGCTGTACAACGCGGGTGACCTCGACGGCGTGATGGATCTCTACGCGGAGGACTCCGTGCAGGGGATGCCCGACGGCGTCTTCGAGGGACGGAGCGCGATCCACCGCCGCCTCGCGCAGGAGCTGACGGCGTTCACGGACGTTCACCACACGGTGGTGAGCTTCGTCGAGCAGGGCGATGCTTTCGCGGACGAGTGGACGTTCGCCGGCACGCACAGCGCGCCGTTCCAGCTGCCCGACGGCAGCGAGCTACCCGCCACCGGCAAACGGGTCGAGATCAGCGGCATGGAGATCGTGCGGGTCGGGCCCGACGGGAAGATCGTCCTCAACACCCTCTACTTCGACAACCTGGCCGTCGCCGTCCAGCTCGGGCTCGTCCCCGAGGGCGCGCTCGCGTGATTCGGGTCGCCACCGGAGCGGCGCGGACCTGAAGGAGGAGCAATGTCGATCGAGATGATCAGGATGTCGAAAAAGAACGTCACGCGGCTCTTCGTCGGTGCGGTCGTCGCAGTCGGCGCAGGCCTCGTCCTCGGCGTCGCCGCGCTGTGGACGGCCCTGGCCAGCGATGCGATCGACGTCGGTGGCAGCGATGTCATCGACGTGAACGGCGGCTCCGGCGCGTGGACCGCGGTCGCGCTCGTCATCGTCGCGTCGCTGGTGATCCTGGGCGGAACGATCGCGGCGGTGGTGTCCTGGATCGCGGCACTCCTCAACACGTGGCAGCTCGAGGACAAGACATGGTGCGCTTCGCTGCTTGCCCTCGGGCTGCTCGGCTTCGGCGTCGTCGCGATGATCGCCTACGTCGTCGCCGGCCCCGACGGCACGCAGGACGGTGGACGCCGTGTCGCGTCTTCAGCCGCAACCTCGAGCTAGGGCCGTGTTCGCAGCCGAACGAAGGAGGCTGACGATGGGCGCCGTGACGTCGAACGGATGCGACCTGTACTACGAGGAGATCGGCGAGGGCGTGCCGATCCTGCTGATCCACCCCGCCGGGTCGACGGCGTCAACCTGGGGCCCGTTGACCGACGAGCTCGCGCAGGTCGGCCGAGTAATCGCCTACGACCGCCGCGGGTACGCCCGGTCCGGTGGGGAGCCCGTGCGGTCGATGTCCACGCACACGGCCGACGCCGCAGCGATCCTCGAGGGTCTGCGGGCCCCGCCCGCCGTGGTGGTCGGTACGAGCGCCGGGGCGGCAATCGCGGTCGATCTCGCAGTGCGTCGTCCGGACCTGGTTCAGGGGGTCGTCGCGCACGAGTTCCCATGGCGGTTCACTCGTCACCTTCCGAGCGCCACGCAGGTCGCGACACTCGCCAGGATCGGTTGGCTGACCTTATGGGGTCGAGAGAGCGACGCGTCCGAGACGCTGCTGCGCTCCGTCTACGCCTACCGCGACGGCGGAACGGCGTGGGACGCCTTCCCCGAAGAGTGGCGCCGGGCAGGCAGGGATAACGCCAGGGCGGCCTTGGCGGATCTCCGCAACTCGATCGGCGTCTATCCGTCCCGGGCCGACCTCGCGACCGTCAAAGTCCCCGTCATGTGCACCTACGGCGCGCGGAGCCCCGACAGCATGTTCCGCCTCGTCCGATTGCTCGCCACGGCCATTCCCACCGCGAGTACGCATCGGATCGAAGGTGCGGGTCACGCAGCCCCCTTCGATGCCACGAGCGCCTTCGTGCACCTGATCGCCGACACCATCGGATGAACCAGGTCGCCGAATCGCATGGCGCCGGTCACGGTGAATCGCTCAACCGTTCCGCCATTCGGGCGACGGCGCATTGCCTCACCGGGTGCGCGATGGGCGAAGTGCTCGGCATGGTGATCGCGACCGCCCTCGCGTGGGGCAACACCGCCTCGATCGCGATCTCCGTTGTGCTTGCCTTCGTGTTCGGCTACGCGCTGACGATAGGGCCGATACTCAGGGCCGGCGTCCCGTACCGGCGGGCGGTCGCCCTTGCGGGCGCGTCAGACACAATTTCCATCGCAACCATGGAAGCGATCGACAACGCCTTCCTCCTTGTCGTTCCTGGTGCGTTGGCTGCCGGTCTATCGGACCGACTCTTCTGGTGGAGTCTCGCTCTCAGCCTCGCCGTCGCGTTCGCGATCACCGTGCCCGTGAACAGGTGGCTCATCTCTCGAGGCAGAGGGCATGCGGTCGTCCACCACCTCCACTCGGCAGATTCCAGTCGGGGCGCCCGGATTTGAACCGGGGGCCTATACGCGCGCACTTGTCGGTCAGCCGTCACGGCCCGTGGCCGGCGATCTTCGCCGCCCTCACTCGAGCCGCGCCGCCAGCGCACGCGCGTTCGTGTGCGCGAGCGCGGCGATCGTCAGCATCGGGTTGACGCCGGAGGCAGTCGGGAACAGCGACCCGTCGCAGACGACAAGGTTCTCGACCTCCCAGCTCTCGCCGACGGGATTGCAGGCGGAGGCGGCGGGCGACGTCCCGATCCGTGCCGTCCCCATCAGATGGGCCGAGGCGAGCAGGACGCGGTTCGGTTGCCAGCCGCGCGCGTCCGCCTCGGCGAGGAAGCCGTCTGCGTTGCCCTGCCCCGGCTTCCAGATCACGGGCCGGGCGTGCGTGGAGACGATCCGTCGCGCTCCCGCCGCTTCCAGGATGCGCGCCGCGCCGGCGAACCCCGCCCGCAGGTGCCCGAGGTCGTACGCCGAGAGCCGATAGCGCACGACAGGCTCGCCCGCACGGTCGGTCGAGACCTCTCCCCCGTCGCGGTCGCGCGTCAGCGGGAAGACGGGCACCGTGCGCACGTACCGGCGCACGAGGTCGAGGCTCGCGCGCGCGCCGTCCCAGGGCAGCGCCGCACCGAAGAGTCCAGGGTGCACGGGCGGCGTCTCGTACCGCACGCCGTAGCCGCCGTCGAGTCGCGCGTGCTCGTCGGAGTAGCGCGACTGCAGCGAGCCCTCCCACGGTCGGATCTCCTCGTCGAACTCTCCGGCGACGAGCGTGACCGGGTGCATGTGGAGATTCCGGCCGATGCTCGTGTTCTCGAGACCGGAGCGCGCGAGGAGCGCGGGTGTGTGCACGGCACCGCATGCCGCGACCACCGCACGTGCTCGGACGCGCACGCGCGCGGCACCCGCGCGGGCTTCCACTCCGGTTGCCGTGCCGCGCTCGACGAGGATGCGCTCGGCTCGGGTCCCGACCAGGACGCGCGTTCCCGCGCCGACGGCGTCCGCGAGCCACGTCTCGACGGTCGTGCGTTTCGCGCCGAGTGAGCAGCCGAAGCCGCAGTAGCCGCAGACGCCACCCTGGTCGCAGCCGCGCGCGTTCCGCGGCTGCGCGGCGACGTGCCAGCCGAGGGCGCGCAGGCCGCGCTCGAGCACGCGATCTCGCGCCGACGCCTCGTGCTGCTCGTCGTTCACGTCGAACCGCTCGGAGACGGCGTCGAGGCTCCGTTCGAGCTCGTTCGTGGCGACGCCGAGCGCCGCCCACTCGGCACGCACCTCGTCCGGCGGGCGCAACGAGGTCGTCCAGTTCACCCAGGTGCCGCCGCCCAGGCAGCTTCCCGCGAGGAAGTCGATCGACTGGTCGGCAGTGGCGGAGGTGGCACCGTCGAGGTACAGCTCCCGGAGCGCGTCGAGCTCCTCCGCGTGGACCGCGGCCGGACCCCCGGCCTCGAGCACAACCACCTCGAGGCCCGCGGCGGCCAGCACGCCTGCCGCGGTGCCGCCGCCGGCGCCCGAGCCGATCACGCAGACGTCGCAGTCGAGCTCGAGATCCGCGGTCGGCCGCTCGGGCTCGAAGGGCAGCGCGCGCGGCCCGGCGCTCAGCGCTCCCGGGTAGCCGAGCGCAGCACGCGGATCGCCCGGCAGCCCGAAGTAGTGGGTCAGCGTCCCCTTGCGGAAGACCTTGTACGCCGTTCGCTTCTGCGCGATGCGGCTGTCGCGCCACGCGCGCAGGATGCGTTCGCGCTTCTCCGGCGGCCGCGAGGAGAAGCGGGGCGAGACAATGTCCCAGAGCGAGAGCAGCTGCAGGAGCTGACGGCGCTCGGCCGGGCGGACGTGCCGCTCGAGGGCCCCGAGGAACTCGTCCGGAACGCCGAGCGACGACGCAGCCGGCAGGCCGTCGAGCCCGGGCGCGAACGTATCGCAGATGGCCGCCAGCGCGCGGCGCTGCCGCTCTGTGACCCGCATAGCCGCGCCTACGCTAATGCCCCTGCCGCGTGGTCACATGCCACGGTACGCCTGGCCGGCCATCGCGTTGGGGTCGAGGGCGACGTTGACGATCGCCGGCTCGCCCGCGGCGAGGGCACGGTCGAGTGCGGGAGCGAGCTCGTCCGGCCGCTCCACGTGCTCTCCGTGGCCGCCGAACGCCTCTGTGAGCAGGTCATAGCGCGTCGGGGCCAGGTCGACCGCCACGCCGGCGTCGTCGCCGTAGACGCCGCGCTGGGGGATGCGGATCTCGCCCCAACCGGCGTCGTTGCCGATCACGAACACGGCCGCGAGCCCGAAGCGCGTCAGGGTCTCGAACTCGAAGCCGTTCAGCCCGAATGCCCCGTCACCGGCCACGACGACGACCTGGGCGTCGGGCCTCGCCGCCTTGACGCCGAGCGCGTACGGCGGGCCGATGCCGAGGCATCCGAACGGCCCCGGGTCGAGCCAGTGACCCGGGTGGTGCACGCGCAGGACGCGCGACACCGCCGCGACGACGTCGCCGCCGTCGCCGATCACGATCGTCCCGGGGTCGAGCACCTCGTCGAGCGCCGCCCCGAGCCGGTAGTGGTGGACCGGCGCCGCCTCTGACTCGATCTCGGCACGATGCTCGGCCCACCAGGCGGCCTCCGCCTGGCGCAGCCGATCGAGCCATCCCTCGTCGCCGCGCCCGGTCCTCACCTCGTCGGCGAGCACGCTCAGGACGGCGGCGCAGTCGCCCACGATCGCCGCATCGGGGGCGCGGTTACGGCCGAGCTCGGTCGCGTCAGCGTGGACGTGCACCACCCTCGTCTCGGCGGGGAACCGCCCGAATCGCAGGCGGAAGTCGAGCGGCGTCCCGACCACGCAAACGACGTCGGCGGCCTCGAATGCGAGGCCGCGCGAGTGCCGGAAGAAGAACTCGTGATCGGGCGGCAGGGCGCCCCGTCCGGAGCCGTTGAGGTAGACGGGCAGCCGGCCGGCTTCCGCGAAAGCGGCAAGTTCGCGCCAGGCGCCGTCCCACCAGATCCCGCTGCCGGCGATCACTGCGGGCCGCTCGGCGCTCGTGAGGAGCTCGGCGGCCTTCGCAATCTCCGTCGGGTCGCCGAACGAGCGCGCCTCCGCGCGCGAGGGGCCGATGCCGCCGTCGTCCTCCGCATCGGCGAACAGGACGTCCATCGGCAGCTCCAGGTAGACAGGCCCGCGGGGCTGAGCCAACGCGTGCCGGAACGCCGTGGCGACGAACGCCGGGAGCCGCTCGGGATGCGTGCAGACCGCCGCCCACTTCGTGATCGGCCGGAAGACGGAGAGCTGGTCGACCTCCTGCAGCGCCGCCTGCTCGGCCTGTCCGAGCGGCCGCGCCCCGCCGAGGACGACAAGCGGTGTCTTCGCGACGTGGCAGTTCGCGACCGCCGTGATCGTCCCGGTCACCCCGGGGCCTGCGGTGGCGAGCGCGACACCGCATGCCCGGTTGATGCGGCCCCAGGCCTCAGCCGCGTGCGCCGCCGCCTGCTCGTGCCGCGTGTCGAGCACGCGGATTCCCTCCTGCCGGCAGCCCTCGTAGACCGGCATCACGTGCCCCCCGCTCAGCGTGAAGATCGTGTCGACGCTCTCGGCGGCCAGCGCCCTTGCAACCAGCCTCCCGGCCGGCACCCGCTCAGCCATCCGGCCAGGCTACAGCGATGGCGAGGCCTCGACAGTCGGCCCCGATGCTGCCGCCGTCGGCGGGCGTCAAGCAATGTCCCCAGAACAGCCGAGCAGATCGGCAGATATGGCGCGGCCTCGGTCTGCCGCTGGGTCGGTCAGCCCGCGTTGGAGGATCGCGCCACGTCGCGTGGGCCGGTGCCGCTCGCGTATTGCTTCGTTCCCACGATGCACCGCGCCACGCCCGGAACCCGGACCTTGCCGTCCTTCTCGAACACGCTCACGTTCGCAATGGCGTGTGCCCGAATCCGCACCCGCGCCGCTTCGTCGACCTGCTGAAGCGCCGCAACTGCGAGCGAGACGTGCTCGCTGATCATCCCCCAATACTGCTCGGGCGATCGCGTCACGAGTTCGACGTCGACGTCCCACTCGCCAATGTCGCGCAGCCCCGCGCCCTCGTACAGGGCACTGACATATCCCGCGGCAGCGCACCGAAACATATTCGGTCCGTCCCGGTCTGGTGGCGCCACCGCCGCCTCGGTCGCGATTGCCTGCATGGCGATCGTCGTCCACGGGTTCTCCTCGGGCTTGACCCACACCGACGAGCAGAGACGTCCGCCCGGCTTGAGCACGCGCGCGAACTCGGCCGTCGCCTTGGCCACGTCAGGGAAGAACATGTACCCAAAACGCACAGAGACGCTGTCGAATGTGGCGTCGTGGAACGGCAAATCATCGGCGCTGCACACCCTCGTCTCGATATTGGCAACCCCTTGCGCCCTGGCCCGCCGAGCGGCTATGTCCAGCATCTCCGCTGCGAGATCGGTCAGCACGACGCGTCCCTTCGGCGACAGTCTCGCGATGCTCAAACCCGGCTCACCCGTGCCCGCCGCAACGTCGAGATGCTGCTGATCTTCAGCGATGTCGAGACGCTCGATCATCGCCGCGTTGACCGGGCCTAGCTGATCCATGATGACCGAGTCCCACTTCTCCCAGCCCGCAGAGAGCCCAGCCCACGTCGCTCGCTGAACGTCTCGAATCTCATCGGCGCTCGGCATCGGCCCTCCCCCTATCGATGCATCCACCGAACACGAAGGCACTTCTCGGCCGAAACGCATGATGCCCGCGCCTGCGTGCACTCGCCACGGGAGCCGATCGTCTCAATCGTCCATAGCTCGGCTCAGTTCTCCGGCTCGCGGACGAGCCGCATTTCATCTGGGCGTTCGCATTTGAACCGGACGCAACAAACTTCGCCGCCGCCTGTCCCGCGTCCGATCGCCAGTAGCCGGCGGCGCCAGACGATCGTCTAGGAGCGGTTCCGCCGCCAGATCTCGAGGTTGAGCGCCGCCGCGTACGTCGACCAGGCGAGGTACGGCGCGTAGAGAAGCCCGGCCGTACGGTTGACGCGCGCGGTCGCGGCGGCGGTAGCCGCGACGGCGGGCACGAGTGCGCAGATGACGACCGCGCCGGCGCCCTTTCGGCGGGCGCCGAAGAAGACCGGCGCCCAGGCGGCGTTCAGCCCCAGTTGCAGCCACCAGAGCGCAAGCGCACGTCGACGCCTGGGATCAGATGACCGCGCGACCCGCCGCGCCGAGTACGCCATCTGGACGTAGAGCACGGTCCAGACCGGGCCGAAGGCCTGCGAGGGCGGCGTCCAACTCGGCTTGCGCAGAGCCGGGTACCAGGTAGCGACGGAGCGGCGCGTCGCCGCTCCACCACCGGCAGCCGCCACGGCAACCGCCGCTGCGTACCGGAACGTGCGCACACACGGAAGATACGCCTCGCGAGCCACGGCTAGGGGAAACGGTGGCCGTGAGCAGGGCTAGCGTCGCGGCGCGGACCGTACTTGCACGGGGATGAGCTCCATTCGCTGGTGGTCATGCAGACCGCCGCGGACCGATGTAGGGGCCCGGAGAAGTCCGGCCGTCGCAGCGCGCAGCCGCTCGATACCTCGCCTCACGCCTTTCTTCATGATGTCGCTCCCTTCCGAAACTCCCCAAGGCACCGAGCAGCGGGCTCGTGCGGGAGTTGGAAACACGGGAACGCTGAGAGACACCCTAACCCAAATGCGCATTCGCACGACCCGGCCGTCGCGCATGCGGGAAGCGCCTTCGGGTTCCCGTCCGCGGCCGTGTCAGTAGTTCTCCTCACCGAGCACGCGGCCCGCACTGATCCCGTGGTGAACGGCGGCGGCGATCGTGCATTCTGAGAGAGCCGAACTGGAGGAACCGTCGAGATGAGCTCCGCCGTTGGTCCGCGTCGTCGTACCAGCGAGGTGGTCTGGAGCCCGCCCCACGCGGCGCTCGACCGCCGTTTCGAGGCGGTCGTTTTCGACTGGGACGGCACGGCTGTTCCGGACCGCGAGGCCGACGCGAGTGTCCTGCGCGAGCTCGTCGAGGAACTGTGCGCGCTTGGCCTCGACCTCGCCGTCATCACCGGGACCCACGTGGGGAACGTCGACGGTCAGCTGCGTGCCCGTCCGGACGGACCGGGCCGCCTCCATTTCCTCGTGAACCGCGGATCGGAGGTCTTCCGCGCCTCCTCGCAGGACCTTGACCTCCTGTACCGGCGTGACGCGACCGGCGACGAGAACGCGGCGCTCGACCGGGCCGCGGCGGCGACCGTTGCTGCGCTGGCGCTGCGCGGAGTGCACGCCGAGATCGTCTCCGAGCGGCTGAACCGCCGGAAGATCGATCTGATTCCCGACTGGGTGGATCCGCCAAAGGCGTTGATCGCCGACCTTCTCGCCGCCGTCGAGAGGCGGCTCCGCGACGCCGGCCTGTCCGGCCTCCGCGCGGCAGTCGGCCTTGCGATCGACGCTGCCTTCGCGGCGGGCGTCTCCGACCCGCGCGTCACGAGCGATGCGAAGCACCTCGAGATCGGCCTGACGGACAAGTCGGACTCTGCGCGCTGGGTCTTCGACCATCTCTGGCGGCGAGGCATCGGCCCGGGGCAGGTGCTGGTCGCGGGCGACGAGTTCGGGGCGCTCGGTGAGCTCGTCGGGAGCGACTCCTACCTGCTCGTGCCCGAGGCAGGCCGGGCCACCGCCGTGTCGGTCGGAGCGGAGCCGACCGGCGTGCCGGCGGGCGTACTCGCGCTTCCCGGCGGGCCCGACAGCTTCCGCCGGCTGCTGACGGACCAGCGTGATCGCCGACGCCGCCGCGACGTTCCGGACATCGGACGCGACCCCGGGTGGACCATCGACGTGGAGGGCTTCGAGCCGGGGCTGGAGCGCCTGCACGAGTCGCTGCTCACGCTCGCCGACGGCCGACTGGGGACGCGAGGCGCTCCCCTCACCGGAGACGGCGCGACGACTCCCGAAGTCTTCTACGCGGGTGTGTACGAGGGCGACGGAGCGGCTGCCGAGCTGGCGAAGAACCCGCAGTGGGCTCGGTTGTCGTCCGATTCGACCCTCCATCCGCAGCGCCGAACGCTCGACCTCCACACGGGCCTGCTGCACGAGGACGGTCCCGTCACGTCGCTGCGGTTCTCCGCGCTTGCGCGACCCGGAACGGTGGCGTTGCGGGCGGCCGGCGACGCGGCGGTGCTTCCCCGCAGCCGGCGCAGGCGCGTCGGTCGGCATGTCACCGCGCTGTTTCGTGATCGACGACGACATGACGTCTACGAGCGCCTCGGCGCCTACGACCAGGACGCCGAGCTCGCGCGCGCCGCCCTCGCCGATGCCGAGCAGGCCGGCTTCGAGGGGCTGCTCTCGGAGCAGCGTGAGACGTGGGCCGGCCGGTGGAGCGAGGCGGACGTCGTGATCGACGGGGACGACGAGCTCCAGCGGTCGATCCGTTTCGCGCTCTTCCACGTGATGGGGTCGGTGGCCGACCGCGGCGAGGCGGGAGTCGGCGCCCGCGGCCTGTCCGGCGACGCGTACCGAGGGCACGTCTTCTGGGACAGCGACGTCTTCGTTCTTCCCTTCCTGGCCGCCACGCATCCTCAGGCCGCGCGAGCCATGCTCGAATATCGGCTCCGCCGGCTCCCGGCCGCTCGTGAGGCCGCTGCGAGGCGGGGTCGCCGCGGCGCCAGGTTCCCGTGGGAATCGGCCTTCGACGGTTTCGACGTCACGCCCGCGACAGCCCGGCTTCCCTCAGGCGAGGTCATCCGCGTCCGCACCGGCGAGCTCGAGGAGCACATCGTCGCCGACGTGGCGTGGGCGGCGGCGGAGTACCTCGCCTGGACCGGAGATGAGGATTTCGCGTCCGGGCCGGCGCGGCCGCTGTTCGAGGAGACCGCCCGCTACTGGGCGTCACGCGTTCGCTACGCCCGCGACGGCCGCGCGCACATCTACGGGGTCGTCGGCCCGGACGAGTACCACGAGCCCGTGGACGACAACGCGTTCACGAACGTGCTTGCGCGCTGGAACCTTCGCCGCGCCGCCGCACTCGACGGCATCGACGAAGACGAGCGCGCGCGCTGGCTCGCGATCGCCGACGCGCTCGTCGACGGATACGACCCCCTGACCGGCGTCTACGAACAGTTCGCGGGCTTCCACAAGCTGGAGCCGCTCGTGATCGCGGAGGTCGCCCCGCACCGGCCCATCGCCGCCGACCTCCTCCTCGGCGTGAAGCGAACGCGCGGCTCGCAGGTGCTGAAGCAGGCAGACGTGCTCATGCTTCATCACCTCGTCCCGGACGAGGCCGAGCCCGGCTCACTCTTGCCCAATCTCGAGTACTACGAGCCGCGGACCGCGCACGGAAGCTCGCTGTCGCCCGCGATCCACGCGGCGCTCTTCGCCCGCGCGCGCCGTTTCGAGGAAGCGCTGGAGGCGCTCTCGATCGCCGCGCGCATGGATCTCGACGATCTCACCGCTACCACGGCGGGCGGGCTCCATCTCGCAACGATGGGCGGGCTCTGGCAGGCGCTCGTCTACGGCTTCGCCGGGGTTCGCCCCCGTGGCGACCGCCTTGCGGTCGATCCGCGGCTCCCGCCACAGTGGAACGCACTCGAGCTCGCATTGCGCTTCCGCGGCGAGCCGTTCCGCCTGTCCATCCACCGTCACAGCGTCGAGATCGAGTCCGAGCGACTCGAGCTGCGACGCGCAAATGGGATCTGGGAGGTGGCTCGAAAATGAAGATCGTCCTTGCAGCACTCGACGAGAGCTTCGCCTCCAGCCCGGTGCTGACTGCGGCCACCGCGCTGGCCAACGTGCTCGACGCAGAGGTCGAGGCGATCCACGTCAAGGTCGACGGCGGGACCACGGCGCTGCGAACCGCGGAGCGCGCCGAGGTGCCACTGCGCATCGTCACCGGCGACGTCGTCGAGCAGCTCGTCGAGGCCGGCGCGGCCGACGAGGTCGCCGCGCTCGTCATCGGCGCCCGCGGTGTGCCGACCGACCCGAGGCCCCTCGGCGCAACGGCCGAGGCCGTCGCGACCAGAGTCGCCAGGCCGGTCCTGGTCGTGCCCCCCGACGCGGCGCCCCCGTCGGTGCTGCGACGGATCCTGGTGCCAATCGAGGGGGACACGTCCTCGCGGGCACCGCGCGCGGTCATCGAGCTCGCAAGAGGGGCGAACGTCGAAGTGATCGCCTTGCACGTCCTCACCGCGGATGAGATTCCCCCGTTCACCGACCAGCCGCAGCACGAGCACAGCGCCTGGGCGACGGAGTTCATCGCGCGTTACTGCCCCTGGGGCGTCGGCAGCGTGCAGCTCGAGGTCCGGATCGGCCGCGCCGAGGAGCTCGTCCCGCGCGTCGCAGCCGAGTCCCGTTGCGACCTGATCGCGCTCGGCTGGGCCCAGGAGCTCGCGCCCGGACGCGCACCTGTTGTCCGCGCCGCGCTCGAGCGCTCGCACCGTCCCGTCATGCTGGTGCCCGTCCGTGTCGCCCCGGACCCTGAAACCAGCAGGTTCAGCGCGAGATCACCTGAAGGAGCGTTCCGATGAGTGAGAGCGACGGGCCTCTACGGACAATCCGCGACCATGGTGCGCGTGGCCCCCAATGACGGCCTGCCCTGACGAGGCATGCTGGCGCTAGAGGCCACGCGAAGGAGCCTGAGTCGGTGAACGCCAATCTGGAGCACTCGTGCTGGAGCGCCGAGTATCTGCTTGCCCACTGCGAGGGGTATCGCGTCGAATCGGCTGGCGGCACGCGCGGCTACGTCGAGGAGATCGTTTCGGCCCCGGACGAAAGCAGGGCCCTTTCACTGCTCGTGCGGCCGGCCGCCGGCCGGAGACTCTTCCTCATCCCGGCGGACGACGTGCTCGAGCTGTGCCCGGACACCGAGTTGATCGTCGTGCGCGCGCCGAACGAGCACCACCAACTCTTCGAGCGCGACGACCCGCGCCCGCCGCGGACGACGAGCCCGGTCACGTTTACGCCTGCCGCACGCTCGCTCGTCGGCTCGCGGTCCCGATAGCTGCTCGCGCGCGCGCGCCGCAGCAGCGCCGCCTTCAGCAGCTGACCGTGGTCGGGGTTTCCACGGATTCGCGGAACCGCCTGTCTCCCGATGCCGGAACTGACGGCGAGATCCACGATCGAAGGCGATGGCGCAGGTCGCCGACCCACAGCTTCTGCCGCCACGCGACGTGCTCGAGCCGGTCGAGGCGCTCTTTCGTGACCTGCGCTCGCGGCCGGACGGCCTGTCGTCACGCGAAGCCGCGCGCCGGCTGGTCGCGTACGGCCCGAACGAACTGACTCGGCGCGGAGGCGCGCACTGGCCGGCGCAGCTCGCGCGGCAGTTCACCCACCCGCTGGCGCTGCTGCTGTTCGTCGCCGCCGGACTCGCATTCGCCTCGAGCATGCCCGTGCTCGGCGCTGCCGTCCTAGCGGTGATCGTGCTGAACGCCCTGTTTGCATTCGCGCAGGAACGGCAGGCGGAGCGCGCCGTCGAAGCGTTGGGGCGATACCTGCCGCAGCGCGCGTCAGTGCTGCGCGATGGCGAGCGCGCAGAGGTCGACGCGGCGGAGCTTGTGCCCGGCGACGTCGTCTTCGTGGACGAGGGCGAGAACGTGTCGGCCGATGCCCGCCTCGTGGATGGGACGGTCGAAGTCGACCTTTCGACGCTCACCGGCGAGTCGCAGCCTGTCGTCCGGGCCGCCGGGCTCGACGGCCGCCACGAGCAGCTGATCGAGGCACGAGACATCATCTTCAGCGGAAGTGCCGTCGTAACGGGGCAGGCAACCGCGCTCGTCTACGCGACCGGGATGCACACCGAGCTCGGTCGGATCGCCGCCCTCTCGGAGCGCGTCAAGCCGGAGCCGAGCCCGCTCGAGCTGCAGGTGCGTCGTGTCGCCTGGCTGATCGCGGTCGTCGCCGTGGTCGCCGGCCTCGCATTTCTGCCGCTCGGGTGGCTGGTGGCCGGGCTCACGCTCACGGCGGCGACCAGCTTCGCGATCGGCCTCATCGTGGCCAACGTCCCCGAGGGCCTGCTGCCGACGATTACGCTCGCGCTCGCCGCCGGCGTCGCGAACCTGGCGCGACGCGGGGCGCTCGTGAAGCGGCTTGCGGCCGTCGAGACGCTCGGCTCGACGACGGTCATCTGCACGGATAAGACCGGGACGCTCACAGAGAATCGGATGCGGGCCGCGAGGGTGTGGACGCCGCTTGGCGAGCTCGATCTGGAGCATGCGCCGGATCTCGCCGCCAGCGCAGCGGCAAACCCGGTGCTCGGCCTCCTCGGGCGCACGGCCGCCGCGTGCTCGACGGCCGAGCTGCGTGTCGGCAAGTCACGCGGCGAGGCGACCGAGGTCGGACTGCTCGAGGCGGCCCGGCAGCTGGGCGTCGACGTCGACGTCACCCGTCGCGAGCATGAGCGGCGGAGGCTCTTTCGCTTCGACCCGACCCTGCGCCTCATGTCGACCGTGGACCAACGAGCAGACGGCGGCCTCACGGTCCATGTCAAGGGCGCGCCCGAGGAGGTGCTGGCGCGGGCGACGATGATCGGAGGCGCGGCCGACCATCTTCCGCTCACCGATGCCCACCGCGACGAGGTACTCGATGTTCTCGAGCGCTACGCGTCGCTGGGACTGCGCGTTCTCGCGATCGCGCGTCGGCGCCTGCCCGATGGCACGGAGCCGCCGGACCAGCGCGAAGAGGCCGAGCGCGGCCTCTGCCTGCTCGGTCTCATCGGGCTCTTCGACCCGCCGCGGCCCGAGGTCGCTGGGGCGGTCACGGGGTGCCATGCCGCCGGAATCCGGATCCTCGTCGTGACCGGGGACTACGGACCGACCGCGGCAGAGATCGCGCGCCGTGTCGGCATCGGGCACGACGGCACCGTCGTCGTCACCGGCGAGGAGCTGCACGCGCTCGACGAGCGCTCGCTGGAGCGCCTGCTCGCGGGCGGCAGAGAGCTGATATTCGCCCGAAGCTCGCCCGAGGCGAAGCTGCGGATCGCCGACGCACTCCGCAGCGAGGGCCACGTGGTCGCCATGACCGGCGACGGCGTCAACGACGCACCCGCCCTTCGCCGCGCCGACATCGGCGTCTCGATGGGCTTGACCGGCACGGACGTCGCCCGCGAGGCGTCCACGATGGTGCTCACCGACGACAACTTCGCGACCATCGTCGCGGCGGTCCGGGAAGGACGTCGCGTCTTCGACAACGTGCGCAAGTTCGTGCTCTACATCTTCGCCCACGCCACCCCGGAGGTCATCCCGTTCCTGCTCTTCGCGCTCGCCGGTGGCGCGATCCCATTGCCGTTGACGGTTCTCCAGATCCTCGCCATCGACCTCGGCACCGAGATCCTGCCGGCCCTCGCGCTCGGCCGCGAGCCGGCTGAACCGGGTCTGATGGACCGCCCGCCGCGGCCGCCGCGCGAAAGCGTGATCACGAAGGCGACGCTCGTTCGCGCCTGGATCTACCTCGGCGGCGTCGAGGCGGCGCTCGTTCTCGGCGGCTTCTTCTTCGTCCTTCTGCGCGCCGGTTGGAGCTGGGGTGATCCGACCGGCGCCGGCACGCCCCTCCACCACGCCTACCTGCAGGCGACCACGATGACGTTCGCGGGCATCGTCGTGTGCCAGATCGGCACGGCCCTCGCCGCACGCACAGAGCACACCTCGCTTCGCCAGGTGGGCTTTTTCACCAACCCGCTCCTCCTATGGGGCATCGCGTTCGAGATCCTCTTCCTCGCGGCGGTCGTGCTGCTGCCCCCACTCCAGCAAATCTTCGGCACTCGCCCGCTGGGCGCGCCAGAGGTGGGCCTCCTCTGTCTCTTCCCCGTCGTCGTCTGGGGCAGCGACGAGTTGCGGCGCGCGTGGCTGCGCCGCCGGGCCTTTTCTAATCGGGGCGCCCGGATTTGAACCGGGGATTCTCTTGTCCGAGGCAACAAGCTGCAACAACCTGGACACGCACGCCTCCAGATCAGACGTGAGACAGGTCTGCTGCGTTCTCGCGGACGGCGACGACGTTGAACGCTACGACCGGCCGCTGGAAACCCTTGAGCACGAACTCGCCGGCCGGCTCCACTTCGACATCGTTCTCGACCTCTGCGTAGAGACGTTGCGCAATCAGGATCTGTCCTCCGGCCGCCTCGTCGGCGAGCCGTGAGGCGAGATTCGTCACTCCGCCGATCGCCGCGTAGTCGGAGCGACCCTCGAAGCCGACCTCGCCGCAGGTCGCGTAGCCGAACGCGATGCCCGCGCCGAAGTCCAGGTCGTACCCCCGTTTCGCCCAGCTGGGTGTCAGCTCGGCCATCTCCTGCCGCAACGCGCAGCCCATGCGAACGGCCCGCAGCGCGGGATCCGGGATCTCGATCGGGTCGTTGAAGAAGAGCTGGACACCGTCGCCCTCGATGAAGCCGACGGTCGCCTCGAAGCGCTTCACCAGGCGGCCGATCGCGCCGTGGAACTCACCGAGGACGCGCATCAGCTCCTCGGGCTCGACCGCGTCCACGAAGGTCGTCCAGCCGCGCAGGTCCGCGAAGAACATCGCGACCTGTCGCCGGTGGCTGCGGAGGATCGTCTCGTCGCCCGACGACACGATCGCGTCCGCGAGCTGCGGCGACAGGAACCGTTGCAGCCGTCGCAGCCGCTCGAGCTCGCCGACCTGTGCGTGCACGCGCTCCTCGAGGGTTCGGTTCAGCTCGGCGAGCTCCGCCGCCTGCGCCTTGATCGTGTCGTGGTAGCGCTTGATCCGGAGCAGCGACCGCACGCGGGTGAGCAGCTCGTCGTGGTTGAAAGGCTTGGGGATGAAGTCGTCGGCACCGGCCTCGATCGCCTTCGTCTTCTCCTGGCCGATGCTCGACGTGACCATGATCACCGGCAGCATGGCGCTGTCGTCATTCGAACGGAGGTGCGCGCAGACGGCATAGCCGTCGAGGCCGGGCATCATCACGTCGAGGAGGATCAGGTCGGGTTCCTCTGCCTTGACGAGCTCGAGCGCCTCCAGGCCGTCGTTCGCGGTCACGACCTCGTAGCCGTGTGGGACCAGCACTGCCTCGAGCAGGCGGACGTTCTGCGGCACGTCGTCGACGACGAGGATCCTGGCCGGCCGCTCAGCCACGATCGCAGTGCTCCTGGACGGCCTGGATCAGCTCGGCCACGTCAATCGGCTTGGAGAGGTAGCCGTCGAACCCGACCCCGAGGAACCGCTCGCGGTCCCCGCTCATGGCCTGCGCGGTGAGCGCCAGCACGGGGACCGACGCGGTTCGTTCATCTCGCCGCAGTCGCGCGAGCGCCTCGACGCCGTCAATGCCGGGCAGCTGAACGTCCATCAGGACGAGCGCCGGCTCGTTCGATAGGGCAAGCTCGACGGCGTCCTCGCCGGTGGTCGCCTCGAGCGTGCTGTACCCGGTCGCCTGCAGCACGTCGCGGACGAGCTTCATGTTCTTCTCGTTGTCTTCGACAACGAGAACCCGCTCACCGGCCATTGGGACTGTCCTCCGTGATCGGCAGCGTGAAGAAGAAGCGGCTTCCTCGACCGGGCTCGCTCTCCACCCAGATCCGGCCGCCGTGCAGCTCGACGAGACTCTTCGAGAGCGCGAGCCCGAGCCCGGTGCCCTCGCGCTGCTCGACCCCGACGTCGGTCTGCTGGAACTCCTCGAAGATCCGCTCCTGATCCTCGCGCGCGATGCCAGGTCCGTGTCCGTCACCGATACCAGCACCTCTCCGTCCAACGACCGCTCGTTGCTCGGTTCCGATCGAGTGGCGGCCTTCGAACAGAAGAGCGCCGGTGCAGACCCTGGTGACACCGACCCTCCACGCATGCCCATCGGGCCGATCGCTTCCTGACGCCGCCGGAGCTTCACGGCGCACCGTTACCTTCCGGTTCACGGACATCAACCCCGCGGCTGCTCAAACAGCTCGCGGTGAGCGCGCAGGGGTTGACCGTTACAAGTACGCAAGATCGACGTTCAGTTGGCGGACATTGCCGGTCGCGACGCCCGCTGTCGCCCCTGCCGTCTCGTGCGGCTGCCGCGGTCGCAGCTCACCCGGGTGAACGGCCGCTTTTCAAGGGGAGTAGGGCACAAACCTGCCCATACTCGACTCATGGGCAATCGAACGCTCAGGCCGACCGACGAGCATGAGACTCGATACCAGGTCGACCGCCGCCCCGGAGACGGGGCCGAAGCAGACGGGCGCTTGCCAAAGCGGGCGAGTCCGAGTGAGAGCGGCAGTCGGCCCGCTCATCAGCGAAATGAGTCGACGTAACCAGGTTTGTCCAGCGACCGGGCCTGGCTTGAACAAATCGGCATCACCTCCGGTCGGGTGAGCCGCAAGAAAAGGAGCGAACCCATGAGAAGCCAGTTGACGGATATGGAACCGGTTGACGACTTCGTCACCCAGAACACCCCGGGCCTCAAGATCTGGCAGGAAGTCTGGGGCGACATGCAGTGCGCCTACCACATCTTCGCCCCGGGCACTGACTTCACACAGCTGCTGGCGCCATTGCCGGACGGCCTGTGCGGGGTTCCACACCACGCCTACATCATCAGCGGCACGCTGAAGGTCATCTACAAGGACGGGACCACTGACGTCTGCAAGGCCGGCGACGTGTGCTACTGGCCGGCTCCGCACAACTTCATCTCAGATGAAGGGGCGGAGATCATCCAGTTCAGCGGTGCTGGCGCCCTGGCAGCGCAGGCCGCAATCGTCGAAGACGCGAAGGCCCAGCTGGCAAAGGCGTAGCGGCCGGAGCCGTCGACCGACCGCGGTTCGGCGGCTGGTCTGGGGCGGGGCCTGCCCGGGTGGCAGGCCCCGCAGCGGATTAGGCCGGCGCCGTATCCGTGCCCGGTGGGGCCTGTCCCCACCGCCCCCTCGACCGGTCCGATGCCAGATCACCGCAACGAAGCGCGAACGAAGGACGGCGGAACAATGGAAGCCACAGAGCTGTTGCAACGGATCGAGTCGACGAACGCGCGGCTCATCGTGGACGTCCGCACCTCGCCGGAGGACAAGAGTGGTCATATTCCGGGTGCGGTCAGCGCGCCCCTAGACCCCAAGGAGAATCCAGATGCTTGAGTGGCTCGAGAGATTCTTCGACAAGCATTTCCTCGGATCCGGGACGAAGTCGATCAGTCCCGAGAGCGAGGTCGCCGAAGCCATCACGAACGGTGCCTGCATCGTCGACGTCCGCCTTGCCCTGGAGGCGAGGAAGGGGATGGTGCCGGGAGCGAAGAACATCGACATGCTGGTTCTCAAGCGCCACCTGGACGAACTGCCGCGCGACAGGACGATCGTGACCTACTGCAAGACCGGCGGGCGGGCGGGCAAGGCCCGGGACATCCTTGAGCGCAACGGCTTCAAGGCGATCAACGGCGGCGGCTACGAGAC
Source organism: uncultured Thermoleophilia bacterium (assembly GCA_963755085.1). Classification (GTDB taxonomy): domain Bacteria; phylum Actinomycetota; class Thermoleophilia; order Gaiellales; family Gaiellaceae; genus JACVRM01. Next base: position 81,275 of record CAVWIN010000009.1, read on the forward strand.
GGTCCTGAAGATCGTCGAGAACACCCAATCTGCTGCTGAATAGGCTGACGCTTCGCCCTGCGCCGAGGCGAGCGCTCGCCTGTTGAGCCCGCCGGGCGAGTCGGGTTGACCGCTTCGCGGGAACCTGACAGCGTTGGCCGCCAAGGCTGGCCTGTGGCAGCCGCGGGCTGACCGCTCGAGAGAGCAAGTTGGAGGATGTCCGCGCCCTCGTCCTCCAACTCGAGGACGTTTTCAAAGAGCCGGGCGCCGAGGCAACTTAGAGCTCATTCCGATAGGCAGGGACCCGGACCGAGGTAGCGAAGTCCGACCTCGTTGCTGAAATCGACGAGGGAGGGCGTGATGGGTCTGGTGGTCAAAGACGACGGTTGGCGGATCCCGGATCGAGGTGTGGGCGCAGATGGAGCCGCTGTTGCCGGCGCCGCCGTCGCATCCGTTGGGCTGTCATCGGCCGCGCGTTCCTGACCGAGACGCGATGAACGCGATTCTGCTCGTGCTGCGCACCGGGATGCAGTGGAACGCGCTCGACGCGACCGGGATCTGTAGCTGCTCGTCGGCCTATCGGCGCTTCCGTGAGTGGGCCGAGGCTGGCGTGTTTCTGGAGTTCTGGCGGCGTGGGCTTTTCGCCTACGACGCCAAGCACGGGATCGAGTGGGAGTGGCTGGCGCTGGACGGCGCGCTCGGCAAGGCGCCGCTGGGCGGCGAGCTGACCGGCCCCAATCCGACTGACAGAGCTAAAAAGGGGCGAAACGATCGCTTCTCACCGAGGGCAAGGGCGTCCCGATCGGGATCGCGTCAGCGGGCGCGAACCTGAACGACTTCAAGCTCGCCAGGCAGACGATCGAGAGCATCCCGGTCGATCGGCCCGCGCCCACAGCGGCGTCGCCGCAGGGCCTGTGTCTCGACAAGGGCTACGACTACCCCGAGGTGTACGAGCTCGCCGACGAGTTCGCCTTCACTGCCCACATCCGCGGTCGCGGCGAAGAAGCACAGGCGATCAAGCGCGAGGCCGGCTTCCGCGCTCGCCGCTGGGTCGTCGAACGCACCCACTCCTGGCTGAATCGCTTTCGCCGCATCCTCATCCGCTGGGAGAAACGCGCCGACACTTACCTCGCCATGCTCCACCTCGCCTGCGCACTCATCACCTGGCGCGCGGCCGACTGGAGACCTCTATCGAAATAGGCTCTTAGAGCGTTTGGGCCACTAGTGGGCCACACAATAGAGCGTCTCGGACAACGAAAGCCCCGTGTTTGCGGGGCTTTCTAATCGGGGCGCCCGGATTCGAACCGGGGACCTCTTGTCCCAGACAACAAGCTGCAACAAGACGCAACGAGTTGAAAGTGCCTGCAAATCAGACGTGCGCGTACGGAGTCCCCGGTAACAAGCTGCAACGAGCGGAAGCAAGCCCGTACGCGCACCGTACGCGCAGGGACATTCCCGATCACTCCGGCAGCCACCGTCGCAACACCGGACGGCATGAAGCGGCTGCGAACGTTGGTCGGCGCACCTGACGATCGACTCACTCGTGATCCTCAGCGGAAGCGGCAACCAACAAGCAGACGGCGGGAAGTCAATGCGTCTCGCCTCCTCTAGACTCGGCTCAACCGCCCTGGATGGGGCTTTCGGGACACGGGGCTACGGGGCCTGGTCGTTCCTGCTCTCCCTCAACCGATTCCACGGCCACACGCCGTCGATCTCCACGTCGAGGGAGAAGCTGAGCAGGATCCGGATCAGGACGATGATTCCGAGCACGGTCACGCTCTGGAACGTCTGATCTACGACGACGGTGCGGACGATGTCCGCGACGATGAGCACTTCGAGCCCGAGCAGGATGCATCGGCCGAGATTGCGGCGAAGCCGTTCGTACGACCCGGCTCTTCTCGCGTCTGTGGCTGCGTCGCGCAGAAACGCGAGGAACGCGCCGAGCCCGCCTACGACCATGATGCCGGTGCCGACCGTCTCGACTACCTTGACGACCTCGGTGATCCACTGCTCGTAGGTCACGGGCGAGAAGCTACTCCATCAGGCCAAGATGCCCTTGCTGCCGAGCCGGATTGCGAGCGCGAAGCCAACAACCGCGATCCCCACGTGCCTCTTCGCCGCCGAACCCGCGCAAATCGGGCATACGGCAGGAGCGAGCGACGCAAGGTCTGACTACCGCGGCTGGGTGGTGTCGCGGCGACCCCCAGATCGGCTTACGCCTCTTCCTAGGTCTCGGCCTCGATCTCGAGAGATCGAGCTCGAGCGCCCGCATGATCTTGCTGGTCGCCGACACCACACGGGCCGTCCCGACGATCGGGGCGACGGCGGCGAGGACGTCGCGCACTGCTCGAGTCGACGTTGGAGCGGTTCTGTCAGACGCCAATTTCGGCTTTCACGCGGCCGGATGCTGCTGCTGTCTTGAGCGCTTGGTAGTCGAGGTCGTTCTGCTCCGCGTAGCTCTCGGCGAATGCGGAAAGTGCCCGGTCGAGCGCATCGGAGTTTCCGAGGTAGCTCGCGATCGCTATCGCATCCCCGGAGCGGGCGTGGCTCTTGGCGAGCGCCCAGCCGCACACGTTCGCGTACGTCGCCATCATCTTCGGGTTCATCGTCTCGATGACCGCTGATCCCTTCGAGTCCCAGAGTTGGCGGAGGTAGAAGTCACGGTCCACGCCCTCGACGTCGGTGGTGCGGAGCCAGCCCAGCATGATGTCGCTCGCGGCCTGGGTCAGCTGCTGACCCTCGACGACGCGCTGGCCGTGATGGGAGAAGGCGCTCTTGCCGAGGAACGGCTCGAGCACCGATGCCTCTGCCTGCTTGGCCTGGAGGAAGAGGGGATCGCTCTCGTCGCGGCCGACCATGAGCACGATCCAGGCGCGGGTGCCGACGCTGCCGACGCCGACGACCTTCCGCGCTGCGTGCACGTAGCGGAAGCGCTCGAGCAGCCGCCGGCGGTCGCCCGGCAACGTCTGCCGGTACGCGCGGATCAGACCGTGCAGGAAGTCTTCGAGACTGCCGCCTTCGCGCGGCGGCACGAGATCCTCGACCGGAACGATCAGCGGCGGATCGCCGGTGATTCGCGGCTCTCCGTCGACGAGGTGGGTCAGCTTCGCGAACGCGGCAAGGCTGTCCTTTGTCCGAGCTTTCGCGACGTTACGGTCGATCCGCACGGTCTGCTTCTTGCTCGACTGCTTCTGGAACAGCTGGACGATCTCATCCGCGTCGATTCGCGCGTACCACACGGCGAGGGTGCCCATGCCTGCGAAGTCCTTCATCGCCGTGCGGTAGGCGCGGGTCACTGCGCGGTTGATCGCCTGTCGCTGTTTGGCGCCGAAGCCGCGGTCGCGGCCGGCGATCGCGAAGCTCGCTACGAGTCGTTTCAGGTCCCACTCGAACGGGCCCGGCAGCGTCTCGTCGAAGTCGTTGATGTCGAAGACGAGCCGCCGGTCAGAGGCGGCGTACACGCCGAAATTGGAGAGGTGAGCGTCCCCGCAGAGCTGCACCTCCAGTCCCGTCCTCGGGCAACCTGAGAGATCCGACGCCATCACGGAGGCGGCGCCGCGGAAGAACGTGAACGGCGAGACGAGCATGCGCCCGTACCGGATCGGGACCAGCTCCTGCACGCGCGTGCTTTGCCTGCGCTTCGAGCAGGTCGACCGGGTCGCGCCGGTTTGCCGGCGGGGCCCACTCGCCGTGGGCCGAGCGCCCGACCTCGGCCCGTGCAGCCTTGCCCCGCGCGGCCCGCTCGTCCGGCGTGAGGTGCGGTACGACCTTCGCCCTGGACGGCCGGCCGCGGCGCGGAGGGCTGGTCTTCGCTGCGGGCTGCTTCGGGGATCGCGGGGCACGCGCGCGCCGAGTGCTCTCGGCAACCGGCTCGGGCGCCGCTGGCGCAGGCGGCTCGCCCGCAGCGGGCTCGGCCTCCGGCGGCGACTCCTCGCCCGCAGGTGCGGGACCGGCGTCGTCGGCGTGCGGCGACGCGTCCTCGGGCTGCTCCGGCTCGCGAGGGCCGTGGATCGAGTCGGCGGCCGCGTCCGCGGTTTCGCTTGTGTGATCTTCGTCAGTCATTTCTTGCTCCTCTCGCGGCGGCCGGGGATCTCGGAGAGACAGTCGGGCTCGTCGGTAGGTGTCAAAAGGGTGGGCTATGTCGGCGGTGAGCTGGGCTTGGATTGAGCGCCGGGCTGCACCGTGGGGATGCCTCGGGTGAACAGCAAGGCGACGAGCGCGAAGAGCGCCAGGATCGACACGGCGACGCGCAGCCCGTCGATCCGGCTCTGCTCGTTGGTCTCCACGATCGCGTCGACCGTCCGCGGGCGGACGTGCGCATCCGAGAGCGCGGCCTTCAGGTCGGCGTCCGAGATGAACGGGACGCCACCGGCGAGGCTTGTCTGTGCCTGGCCAGCGACGCGGTCGGGGACGGCCGGGTTGTTCTGGACGCCGGTAAGAAACGAGGTGGTCAGCGCGGAGATGAGCACGGCGCCTGCCAGCGCGGTGCCGATCGAGGCGCCGAGCTGGGTCCCCGTGTTCTGGATTCCGCCCACCTCGCCGCTCTGCTCGTCGGGCACCGCCGACACGGTCACGCTCCCCAGCTGGGAGGCGATCGAGCCGATCCCCGCACCGGCAAGGAGCAGCGGCCAGGTGACGATCTCCGCTCCGGCGCCGTAGTCGAGCAAGGCGACGAGCAGCACAAGCCCGGCGAACATCGCCATGAAGCCGAGGCGGATCACCCGCTGCGGGTTCGCGTTCGGCAGCAGCTTGGGGACTCCGGCCGCGAAGAGCAGCAGCATCAGCGAGAGCGGCAGCAGATGCATGCCCGTGTTGACCGCCGACAGACCGAGTGCAACCGACAGGAACAGCGGCACCACGAAGAAGATCCCGCCCTGCACCAGGAACAGGAAGAAGAACGAGGTGACGCCGTCGCGCAGCTGGATGTTGCGCAGCATCTTCGGGTCGATCAGTGCAGCCTGGCCGCGTGCGATACGCCGGTTCTCCCACATCGCGAACAGGCCCACAACCACACCGCCGGCGAGGACGAGCCAGATCACCGGCGAGAGCCCGAGCCACTCGGGGGCACCGGGCTTGGGCCGCACGAACCCCCACGCACCCGAGCGCAGGATGCCGATCACGATCAGCCCGAGGCCGGCCGCCGACAGCCCGGTGCCGACCAGGTCGAGCCTGGCGCCCTTCTCGGGCGGTGTGTCGTTCACCCGCCGCGCCAGAGCGAGGATCACGATCACGATCAGCACCTCGCCGACGAACACCCACCGCCACGAGGCGTAGGTCGTGAACAAGCCGCCGATCACCGGCCCCACGGCAGCCGCGATCGCGCCGGCAGCCGCCACGAGCCCGTACGCACGCGGCCGGTCCGACCGTCCGAAGTTCGAGGCGACCAGCGCCACGATCGCCGGCATGATCAACACCGCGCCGAAGCCCTCCAGGAACGACCAGCCGATGATCAGCACCGGCAGGCTGTGAGACAGCGCCGTCGTCAGCGACCCACACGCGTAGACGACGCACCCGATCGTGAACGCACGCTTCCGGCCGATGATCTCCCCGACCCTGCCGCCGGTGATCATGAAAGACGCCATGACCAGCGTGTAGAGCGTGATCGCCGTCTGGATCCCGATCACATCGGTCCCGACGTCCTCGGCGACCGTGGCGATCGCCGTGTTCATCACCGTCATATCCAGGGCCATCACGAACTGCCCCGTCGCCAGCGTGAGCAACACCAAACCCGAAGCCTT
>CAVWIN010000010.1:0-316459 GCA_963755085.1 uncultured Thermoleophilia bacterium
GGTAACACCCAAATCGTCCCCCGCTCGTGGGCCGGGGCCGCTGGTTGCCTGTGCGCCGGAGCGGTCCGGAAGTTGGTACCGAACTTGGTCCGACCTGAGCGCACTTCAGCGCATCTGAGGGGGTGGAAGCGACGCCGAAGCGCCGCTCCCGTAGCCAAATGCACCTCGCTCAGCAGACCTCCAAAACCGGGGGTTGCAGGTTCGAGTCCTGCCGCCTCTGTTTCGGAGGCCGCTGCTCAGCGACACATTCCGGTGTGTCGCTAAGGGCGGCTACTCAGGCTTTCCGCCGTCGAGAGCATCGTTCAGAGTGCCGCGAGAGCCTTCTCCCCGTTCGACGATGCCGGATAGTCTCTGAGTGACCGCGGCAGCGACCTCGATTCCCAGCTTCGCGGCCCCCGCTCCGGACGTCAGGCGTGCGCGAGGTGCAACTGCGGTCGTGTTCGCGGTTCACGGCTGCGTGTTCGGAAGCTTCGCCGCTCGCGTTCCGTGGATCGCGGCGCACGTCGGTGTGAACGTCGGCGGCCTGGGTGTGGCGCTTCTCATGCCCGGGATCGGTGCGTTGTCCGCGATGCCGTTCTCGGGGCGACTCGCCCACCGCTACGCGTTCCGGCCTCTCGTCACCGCGACGATCGCCGCGTTCTGCGCCAGCCTCGTCCTGCTGGCGCTCCCGACGTCGCTCGCGCTCCTCTGCCTCGCGCTGCTTATTTTCGGCGCGACGGCCGGCCTGGCAGACATGGCGATGAACGCGGAGGGCGTCATCGTCGAGAAGGCGTACGGCCGGTCGATCATGTCGAGCTTCCACGGCTTCTGGAGCCTCGGCATCCTGATTGGCTCCGCGCTGTCGGCGCTCGTTTCACACGCAGGGACCGACGCCCGCCTCCAGTTCGTGGTCGAAGCGCTGCTTCTCGCCACCGCCGGAGCGATCGCCGCGCGCTACGTCGTCGAGGATGCGGGCTCCAGGGCGGCGACTCCCCCGCCTGTCTTTGCGCTTCCGACGCGTCCGGTGCTGCTCATCGGGTTGGTCGGCCTGTGCTGCGTGTTCGCGGAGCTCGCCGGCACCGACTGGTCGGCGCTCTACCTCCAGGACGAGCTGGGCGGGTCGGCGAGCGCCGCCGCACTCGCCGTCTCCGCGTACGCGGCCACGATGGCGGGTGCGCGGCTCGTGGGCGATCGCGTGATCCGGAAGCTCCGCCCCGTCCTGACGGTGCGCCTCTCCGGAGCATGCGCCGCGACCGGGGCCGTGCTGGTCGTCGTGGCGCCGGATCTCGCGGTCGGGCTGGCCGGGTTCGCGCTGCTCGGTGTCGGAGTCGCCCTCGTCATCCCACTCGTGTTCGCGGCAGCCGGCCGGATCGGCCCGCACCCGGCGCGCAGCCTCGCGGGCGTCGCCGGCATCGCCTATGGCGGCGGCCTCGTCGCCCCGGGCGTCATCGGTGGTGTCGCATCCGTGACGTCCCTGACGGTCTCGTTCGGCCTGATCGCCTGCCTGATGGTCGTCATGGCGCTCGCAGCAGGGGTTCTCCGGTTCGCCGACCAACGCGACCCGTGAGCGCGCCGAAGGCTCCCTCCGGATCTTTTCGCCGCCGGAGCGCTTATCGAGGAAGACCGTGCGGAGCGCCGCCAAGGTGCGGCCGCGCTGGTGCCGTTTCGCTGGTCGGTGCGACGCGACCGGCCATCGTGGTACCGAACTCGGTACCGACCTGAGCGCACCTCAGCGCATCTCAGCGGGTGGGAGCGACGCCGAAACGCCGCTTCCCGAAGCTAACTGCACCTAACGCGGTAGACCTGCAAAACCGGGGGTTGCAGGTTCGAGTCCTGCCGCTCCTGTCGCGAAAGGCCGCGCGTTTGCAGGGCTTTCTTGTGAGCGCGTTGCCTGAACGGGAGACGTTCTACGCATCCGTTCTACCCATATCGGGCTGGGGCGTGCCGAACATGCGCGCCTCGCCGACTTCGCTCAAAGAAAGACCCAGCCGCCATGGACCGTTTGTGCTCGGGGCGCCTGCCGTCTGCTGAGCCGCTCTGAGCCCTCCGGCCCCCGCCGGAGTGTTCCCGGTCGGGTCGGCCGCCTCGGGCGCGAGCGGGCCGCGTACGGCCGAGCACACGGTCACGAGGAGGACGACAGCCGTCGGTTCTGGCCGTCGGCTTGCATCGGAGCGGTCCAGCGGTGAAGCTCGACCGGCCGCTCATGACTCCTCCGATCGTTTTCCTCTCGGATTTCGGCTACCGCAACGAATGGGTCGGGATCTGTCACGTCGTGATCAACAAGATCGCGCCCGACAGCCGCATCCTCGACCTGTCGCATGGCGTGCCCCCGCTCGACGTGATGGCCGGTGCGCTCGTTCTTGCCGACTGTCTCCCTTACATGCGCCACGACGCAGTCGTGCTCGCTGTCGTGGACCCCAGCGTCGGGCGCGACCGGGACGTCGCCATCAGAACGGTGGACGGTCGGTTGCTCGTCGGCCCCGACAACGGCCTGCTCGCGCCGGCCTGGCGCGCCGCAGAGGGGGTTGACCGAGCCGTCTCGATCACGTCGTCCGCGATCGTGGTCGAGCCGGTTTCGCCTTCCTTCCACGCGCGCGACGTGCTCGCTCCCGCAGCCGCGCACCTTGCATGCGGAGTCTCGCTGGACGATCTGGGCGATCCAATCGAGACTGGGACGCTCGCCGAGCTCCGCATTCCCGAACCTGATGTCGAGCCGGGGAAGATCGGCTGCGAGGTCCTCGACCTGAACCGCTTCGGCAACATCCAGCTCAACGTCAGGCGCTCGCACCTCGCGGCCGCCGGACTTGACCGAAGCGCCCGTCTCACGGTGCAGACAACGTCCGGCGAGGCGGTCGCCCGGCAGGTCGCGACGTACGCGGACCTCGACGCCGGCGAATGGGGGTTGATCATCGATCCGCGGGGCTGGCTCTCGGTGATCCGCGCGAACCCCGACAACGCCGCCGCCGACCTGGGCGTCGGCGTCGGCGATCTCGTGTGGCTTGGCCCGGCACCCGGCCCAGACGGACGGGCCGCCGGGTAGCGAGCCGGCCGACGACTTCGAAGGCGGCGTCCGGATAGGACGCTCGGGCGTCGCAAACGCCGACGTCGCAGTCGAGCCGGCCAACTCCCGGGCCTACACTAGCGGGGGTGCAGATCTGCCCCAATTGCGGTGAGGAAAACCCTGCAAAGTTCCGGCTCTGCGGCTTCTGCGGCACCCCGCTCGCGCCGGCCGCGCCGCCGCAAGAGGTGCGGAAGCTCGTCACCATCCTGTTCTGCGACCTGAAGGGCTCTACGAGCCTCGGCGAGAGCCTCGACTCCGAATCGCTGCGCGAGACGATGTCTCGCTACTTCGATGCCATGAGCGCCGCGATCACGCGCCACGGCGGCACGATCGAGAAGTTCATCGGCGATGCGGTAATGGCAGTCTTCGGCCTGCCTCGCGTGCACGAGGACGACGCGCTCCGGGCGGTTCGCGCAGCGCGCGGCATGCAAGAGGCGCTGGCCGATCTCAACGAGGGCCTCGAGCGGAGTTTCGGCGTCACGCTCGCAAACCGCATCGGCGTCAACACCGGAGAGGTCGTCGCCGGCGATTCGACCACCGGGCAGCGACTCGTCACGGGTGACCCGGTGAACACGGCCGCCCGCCTCGAGCAGGCGGCAGGATCGTGCGAGGTGCTCATGGGCGAGCTGACGTACCGTCTCGTTCGCGAGCACGTTGAAGTCGAGCCGGTCGAGCCGCTGGAGCTGAAAGGGAAGGCCGAGCGCGTGCCGGCTTTCCGTCTTCTCGCCGTCCACGAGCGGCCTGTGGCGAAAGGTAGCGCCACACCGCTGGTCGGACGTCAGCACGAGGCCGACGTGGTTGCGGCGGCGCTTCGAGGTGCCGTCGAGACCGGTACGTGCGGGCGTCTGCTGATCACCGGCGACGCGGGGGTCGGCAAGTCGAGCCTTGTCGAGCACGTGAGCGCTGCAGCCTCCGAGCAGGCGCTCGTCATCCGCGGCCGGTGTCTCTCGTACGGAGACGGGATCACGTTCTGGCCGCTGACGGAGGCACTGCGTCAGGCAGCAGATATCCAGGACAGCGACGCGCTTGCTGCAGCGCGGGCGAAGCTCGCCGCCTTACTTGGGGAAGCTCATGAAGAGGTCTTCGAGCGGCTCGCATCGGCGGTCGGGCTCTCCGACCGGCAGTACGCGCTCCCGGAGGTCTTCTGGGCTGTCCGCAAGCTCGTCGAGCTCTTGTCCGCTCGACGGCCGCTCGTCCTCGTCTTCGAGGACCTGCACTGGGCGGAACCGGCGCTCCTCGATCTCCTCGACCACGTCGCGACGACGGCTGAACGCGCGCGGGCACTGCTCCTCTGCGTTGCCCGGACCGACGTGTTCGAGCTGCGGCCTGGATGGGCGGAACTCGATCATCTCCCCCTGATGCCGCTCTCGGCTGAGGCCAGCGCGGAGGTGATCGGCAACCTCCTCGGCGAGGCGGACATCGCGGACGACGCGCGCGCGCGCATCGTCAAGGCCGCAGACGGGAACCCGCTCTTCGTCGAGCAGCTGCTCTCGATGATGATCGACGGCGGCCTGCTGCGGCTCGAGGACGGAGTCTGGCGCACCGGCGAACTGCCCGAGGAGTGGGTCCCGCCGACGATCCACGCGCTCGTGACTGCACGGCTCGACGGCCTCGAGCGCGAGCAACGGGCGGTCATCGATCCGGCCTCGGTTATCGGCGTCTACTTCCAGCGCGAAGCCCTCGAGGAGCTCGTGGAGGACTTCGTTCGCGCGGAGATCGGCGGGCGGCTCGAGGAGCTCGCGCGCAAGCAGTTCGTCCAGCCGGAGTCTCCGGAGTTGCATCGCTTCCACCATGTCCTCATCCGCGAAAGCGTGTACGAGGGGCTTCTAAAGCGGACACGGGCGGCCCTCCACGAGCGCTTCGTACAGTGGGGCGACCGGGTCAACGGGGACCGTGCGACGGAGTTCCAGGAGATCACGGGCTACCACCTGGAGCAGGCGTACCGCTACCTCGTGCAGCTCGCGCCCGCAGACGAGCACGCGCTCGAGCTGGCGGCCGAGGGGGCGCGGCGGCTCGGAGCGGCCGGGCGGCGCGCCTTCGTGCGCGGCGACATGAACGCCGCGAAAAAGCTGCTCCTCCGCGCGACCGCCCTGTTGCCCGCCACGGACCCCCGCCGTCTCGAGCTCTTCCCGGACCTCGGGGAAGCTCTGCTCCAGCTCGGCGACTTCGCGCAAGCCGAGAGCCTGCTCGAGGACGCCGTGGCCACTGCCGAGGCTGCGGGCGAGCACACCCTTGCCGCCAACGCGCGGCTGGTCAGCCAGTTCGTCCGTCTCCTGGCCGGCAATACCGATGGCTGGACCGGCGAGGCGACGCGAGCCGCCGAGCAGGCAATCGCGCTCTGCGAGCGCGAGAACGATGACGTCGGCCTCGCCCGCGCGTGGCGCGTGCTTGCATGGATCAGCGGCACGGCGTGCCGCTAGGGGTCGGCGGCCAGCGCGCTCGAGCACGCGATCGAGCACGCCCGGCGCGCCGACGACGTCCGCCAGGAACGGCGTGCCTCGACGCTGTACGTCCTCGCCGCGCTGTACGGGCCGACGCCGGTCGAGGAAGGCCTCCAACGCTGCGCCGAGGTGGCCGGCCGCGTCGTCGGTGACCGACAGGCGGAAGGCGCGGCGCTCGCCGTCGTTGGCCAGTTCGAGGCGCTCCGAGGCGACTTCCAGCGCGCCCGCGAGCAGTGCCGCCGGGCGCTCGGGATCTTCGAAGAGCTCGGCCTCGGTTTCGACACGGCAATGGCGTCAGTCGTGCTCGCGCGGGTCGAGGTCCTGGCCGGTGACCCGGCGACCGCGGAACGTGTGCTCGTCGGAGCCTACGAGTACCTGGTGCGCGTCGATGAGCGGTACCTTCGCCCATCGGTCGCTGCGCTGCTCGCAGAGCTGCTGCTCGACCAGGCCCGGATCGACGAGGCCGAGGAGCTGGCGCGCGAAGCGGAGGAGCTGGCCGCGTCGGACGACGTCGACGCACAGACGCTCTCGCGCCTTGCGCGTGCCGGCGTACTCATGCGGCGCGGCCAGGTCGAGCCGGCGGAAGCGCTCGTGCGCGAGGCGATCGACCTGCTGGAGCCGACCGACGTCGTCGTCAACCGCGTGGCCGCATGGAGCCGCCTCGCCGAGATTCTGTTTCGGACCGGGCACCCCGACGAGGGCCGGGAGCTCCTCATCGAGGCCCGTGGACTCGTGCTTCGGAAAGGCAGCGTCGCGATGCTCGGGCAGCTGGGCGAGCTCGAGGACGAACTCGCCCAGCGTTCGTTTGTGACGCCCGATACGGCTTAGCCGAAGCCGAACTGGCCGTTCTCGAGGCCGCGTCCGGTCGCCGTGACGATCTTGTTGTTCCCGTGTTGCTGATCCAGCGTGTCCCAGCAGAGCGGCTGGCCCAGTGTCGGCGCCTGCTCGGGGATGATGCTCGCACAGCTCGGAACATCCTTGAGAAACGTTGTTGTCGTCGACGTGCACGAGCTTCGTCAGCTGGAACCCGGTCGGGTACTTCGCAGATATCGACCAGCTGTACGGATTGTTCGCGTCCACACCGTTGTAAAACGGGTTCCCGAGGCGTGGCCGGGAATGGCGCAGCCGGGATATCGAGTGACGGTGAACGACGTCAAGCACGTGTCGCAGAGCGGCGTCCCCACGCCATCGTGGATCGACAGCGCAATCCCGAACGGATCGCCGAAGAACGTCGACGGCATCGTCGCCTGGAAGTTCTGCGGATGGTTGGGCTTGAGGGCGCCGGTACGCGCGTTCTCGTTCACGTGCAGGTACGTGTCGGCCTTCGTCGTGTTCTCCACGACGTTGGTCAGCACTGCAGAAGACTGCGCAAGGGTCGTCCCGTTGTTCTTGTTGCCGCCCACGGTCTGGGCCGCGACCGTGATCGCCGCCACGGTCGAGACCTGCGTCCCGCTCGACGGCGCCGTGAAGCGGAAGTCGACCGCGAAGGTGCGCCCGGGATGAACGTGCCGTCAAAGGGCGTGCACACCATCTGATGCAGGTTTTTCGGGTTCACTGCACAGCTGGCGTCGCTCGCGTCGGAGAACGTCGCACCGTCGCTCGTGACGACGATCTGGCCGTGCTGCGTCGTGCTGTCACCCGTGTTCTGGACGATCAGGTGGTAGCCGATCTTGCCGCCGAAGGAAACCTGCGGGATGTCGTTCCCGATCGTGCCGATCAGGGGCGAGAGATCAACCTGGAAGCTCGTTGCCGCTCGGCCCGTACCAGTCCCACCGACCGAGGCCGCAACGACCAGTGCGCAGCACACCGTGCCAAGACCGAGTGCCCGCCGCCGTAGTGACGAGTGCCGCATAACCGAGAACCCCTTTCGATGAATGCCCGCGCCCCAGAACTCGGCAGGGCCCCCGGGATCTAAGCACAGACTGGCAGAGAAACACAAAGGTTTCGCTGCTCCTCAACTCGGGCGATCGCCCTCGGAGCGGTTGCGCGAGTCGGCGAGGGCACCACTCACCGGGCTTGCATGGCAGGAAGTTTGGAGGACAGCAGCGCGTCGGCGACTGCTAAGCGCAACCGGCCAGGCCGTGGCTCGCTAGCGCCTGATCACCTCGTGGACCTCGAAGATCTCCGGGTCCCTGTCGAACCCGATTCCGACCTCGCCCAGGATCGGCATCAACCGCTCGCCGAACGCGTCGAGTTGCTCCCGAGAGTCCCAGATCTCGCTCACGAGCAGGTTCCCTTCGGACCCGAAGCAGACGTGGTAGTCGAGTCCGTCCGGAGGCCACACGCCCGCCGCCGCGAGAACTCGGAGCGACTCGTCGTACTTCTCGCTCGTCAGGGCGGTGGGGCTGAAGCGGACGACGATTATAGCTGGCCCGATCCGAGGCTGGCATGTTCCGCCCCCGTTGCATCGGTAGCACCCCGGACACTGCGTACCCGGAACCCCTCATCCTCGCTTCACGGACGCGACGCACACTGAAGCCGTGCGCGTGCTCGTGGTCGAAGACGAGGAGCGGCTCGCGGGCCTTCTGGCCCGGGGGCTCCGCGAGGAGGGCTACACAGCCGACGTGGCCTCCGACGGCTCGGAGGCGCTCTGGATGGCGCACGCCGGCGAGTACGGCGCCATCGTGCTCGACGTCATGCTGCCGAAGGTCGACGGGTTCGAGGTCTGCCGGCGGCTCCGCGCCGACGGTGTCTGGGCGCCGATCCTGATGCTGACGGCACGCGACGCGGTCGACGACCGCATCACCGGGCTCGACGCGGGCGCCGACGACTACCTCGCCAAGCCCTTCTCGTTCGACGAGCTGCTCGCCCGCCTGCGGGCGCTGATCCGGCGGGCACCGGTCGAGCGTCCGGCCGTGCTCGAGGCCGGCGACCTGCGGCTCGATCCCGCGGCGCGGCGGGCCTGGCGCGGGTCGACGGAGCTCGACCTCTCGGCGAAGGAGCTCACGCTGCTCGAGCTCTTCCTGCGCCGGCCCGGCGTCGTGCTCAGCCGCGACCAGCTGCTCGAGGGCGCCTGGGACATGGCCTTCGAGAGCCGCTCCAACGTCGTCGACGTCTCCATCCGGTCGTTGCGGCAGAAGATCGACCGCCCGTTCGGCACCGACTCGATCGAGACCGTCCGCGGCCTCGGCTACCGGCTGCGCCAGCCGTGACGCGCCTGCCGATCAGGGTCCGGCTCACGCTTGCGTTCGCGCTCGCCATGGCCGTCGTCCTCGCCGTGCTCGGCGGGTTCGTCTACCTGCGTGTCGGCAACACGCTGATCTCGTCCGTCGACCAGTCGCTCCGAGCGCAGGCGCGCGAGGCATCCACGCGCGCGCACGGCGAGCACGGCCTCGTCGACCCCGACGCCGCCGGCGGGACGACGCTCGCGCAGGTCTTCGACGCGCAGGGCGCGGTCGTACGCGCGAGCACGCCCGGCATCAATCGCCTCCTCTCCCCGGCCGATGCGCGCCGCGCCGCGGCCGGCGAGAGCCTCTTCCGCACGGTCAGGCTCGAAAACCCGGGCGGCCAGTGGCGGGTGCTGGCCCTCCGCACGGCGGGAACCGGGCAGGCCGTGGCGGTGGCCCGCTCGCTCCAGCCCCGCGCCGAGACGCTCAACCGGCTGTCGCGCGAGCTCCTGATCGCCCTGCCGCTCGGGCTCGTGCTCGCCTCGCTCGCGGGCTACCTGCTGGCGGCCGCCGCGCTCCGCCCCGTCGAGGCGATGCGGCGCCGCGCCGCCTCGATCACGGCAGCCTCGCCCGACGTCCTCCCCGTGCCCCAGGCCCGGGACGAGATCTCGCGCCTCGCCGACACGCTCAACGACATGCTCGCCCGGCTGCACGCCGCGTTCGAGCACGAGCGGCGCTTCGTCGCCGATGCAAGTCACGAGCTGCGGACGCCGCTCGCGCTCCTCCGCACCGAGCTCGAGCTCGCCGCTCGCCGGCCGCGCACCCACGCCGAGCTCGAAGACGCGGTCCGCGCCGCGGCCGCGGAGGCCGAGCGCCTTTCCCGCCTCGCGGAGGACCTGCTGCTGATCGCACGAGCCGAGCAAGGCGCACTGCCCGTCCGCGCCGAGGCGGTGGAGGCGGGCGACATCCTCGCGTCGGTCGCCTCGCGCTTCGCGACGCGGGCCGCCGAGCTCGGCCGTTCGGTCCGGGCCGAGCCCGCGGACGCGCTCGTCACGCTGGATCCGGCGCGCGTCGAGCAGGCGCTCGCCAACCTGGTCGAAAACGCGCTCACCCACGGCGACGGCGACGTCGTGCTGGCTGCGCTCGAGCACGACGACGACGTCGAGCTCCACGTCACCGACCGCGGCCCCGGCTTCCCGGACGCGTTCCTCGAGCGCGCGTTCGACCGCTTCAGCCGGGCGGACGAGGCGCGCAGCCGCGGCGGGGCCGGCCTCGGCCTGTCGATCGTGTCCCTGATCGCGCAGGCCCATGGAGGCGACGCGGGCGCCGCCAACCGCCCCGACGGCGGCGCGGACGTCTGGCTGACCGTCCCGCGCGCGCCCTCGGCGCCGCGCCACCGCGTCCACGCGCCCGCCGCAAACTCTTAGCGACTCCACAGGTTCGCCTCATCGAAGCGTCATCTGGCGCTGCGACCCTCAGACCGATGGGCTCCCTCCCCTCAGCACCACGTCAGAACCCCCGCGCCGCCGCAGGCGCCCGTGACGCGGCGGCACGCCGCTTGCGGCGCGTCACCGGCGGCGCTATCGCCCTGACGGTCGCGCTCGGTGGCCTCTTCGTATCGTTCGCCGCCGGCTCGACGCACGCCAGGAAGGCCGTCACCGGGGCGGCCGTCGGCACTGCGGCCGCCCCCGTGATCGTCCACAATGCACCCGCGCCACCTCTCGTGTCCGCGCAGGGCGCCGCCACACCGGCGTCCGCGCCCCAATCCTCCCAGTCCTCGCCACCGGCGGCGCCGACCCCGACCTATTCGCCGCCGGTGGTGGTGTCGGGAGGATCGTGACCCGGACCGCGTCGTTTCGCGTCTGGGGCACCACCGCCGTCGTCGCCGTCACGGACGCGCGGGCGCTCCCCTCCGCCCGCGCGACCGTCGACGGGCTCCTCGAGCGCGTCGGCGCGGCCTGCAGCCGCTTCCGGGGCGACTCGGAGCTTTCGCGCGCAAACGCGCGCGCCGGGACGGCGGTCGGCATCTCGGATCTGCTCGCGGAGCTCGTCGAGTCCGGCCTCGCCGCCGCGCGATCGACCGACGGCCTCGTCGACCCGACACTCGGCGCCGAGCTACGGGCGGCCGGCTACGACCGGACGTTCGCGCTCGTCCGCACACGCGGCTCGTGGGCGCTGCGGCCGGTCGCGCCGCGGCGCGCGACCTGGCGGGACATCGAGCTCGACCGCGAGCGGTTGCTGCTCACGGTCCCCTTCGCGCTCGAGCTCGACCTGGGCGCGACCGCGAAGGCCTGGACGGCGGACGCTGCCGCCCGGTCGGCCGCCGCACGTCACGGCACGGGCGTGCTGGTCGCGATCGGCGGGGACGTCGCCGTCGCCGGGCCTCCGCCGTCGGCGGGCTGGGCCGTCCGCATCGCCGACGACCACGCCGCTCCCCTCGACACCGCCGGACCGGTCGTCGCAATCGCCGAGGGCGGCCTCGCCACGTCGGGGACTGCGGTCCGGCGCTGGCGCACCGAGCAGGGCATCGCGCACCACGTGATCGACCCGCGCACCGGGAGACCCGCGGACACCCCGTGGCGAACCGTCACCGTCGCCGCCGGAAGCTGCCTGGCCGCGAACACCGCCTCGACCGCCGCCCTCGTGCTCGGCGACGCCGCACCCGGCTGGCTCGAGGAGCAGCGACTGCCCGCGCGCCTCGTTCGCGAGAACGGCGCGCCGAGCCTCACCAGCGGGTGGCCCTCCGAGGCGGTGGCAGCGTGATCGTCGCAGCCGCAGCCGCCGCCTCAAACGCAAAGACCTTCTGGTTCGTGACCCGCGGCACCGGCGTCGTCGCCCTGCTGCTCCTGACGGCGTCACTCGCCCTCGGGGTGCTGACCACCGCCGGCTGGCGCACCGCCCGCTGGCCGCGCTTCGTCTCGGCCGGGCTACACCGCAACCTCACGCTCCTGGCCGTCGCGTTCGTCGTCGTCCACGTCGTCACGACGGTCGCGGACGGCTACGCCCCGATCGGCCTCAAGGACGCCGTCATCCCGTTCGTCTCGCCGTACCGCCCCGTCTGGCTCGGCCTCGGCGCGGTCGCCTTCGACCTGCTGCTCGCCCTGATCGTTACGAGCCTCCTCCGCGCGCGCTTCGGCTACCGCATGTGGCGCGGGGTGCACTGGCTCGCCTACATCTCGTGGCCGGTTGCGCTCACGCACGCGCTCGGCACTGGCAGCGACGCGCGCACCGGCTGGCTGGCCGCGATCGGTTTCGCATCGGTCGCCGTGGTCGCCGTGGCCGTCTTCGCCCGCCTCGCCCTGAGCGGGCAGGCGCCGGCGCTGCGCCTCGCCGGAGCCGGCGGCGTCGTGCTCGCGGCGCTCGGCGTCCTCGCCTGGTACCACGGCGGGCCGGGGCAGGCGGGCTGGGCCCGGCGCGCCGGCACGCCCTCGACGCTCCTCGCGAGCCGCAAGGTCGTCGTGCAGGCACCGACCAGACGACGCGCAGCCGTTGCGCTGCCGCAAGCCCCGTTCTCCGCCTCCCTGAATGGGAAGATGAGCGAGTCCACCGACGCGAGTGGGCTGGTCACCGTCGTCATCACCGGCCGCCTGCACGGCGGGCCCGGGGGCGCCGTCCGCATCGACCTCCGTGGCACGCCCGCCGACGAGGGGGTTGCGATGACGGAGAGCGGCGTCTCGTTCGTCCCGGCCGGGACGAACGCCGTCTACACCGGCAGCGTGACGGCGCTGAGCGGCCAGCAGGTCCAGACGGTCGTCCGGACGGACGCGGGACAGCGGCTCCAGCTCCAGTTTGCGCTGAACATCGACTCCGGCTCCGGGGTCGTCAGCGGCTCGGTCGACGGGCAGCCCGCGTGACCCTGACCGCAGCGCGCCGCTCCGTGCTCCCGCCCGCCGGCGTGGGCCGCGTTCTCGCCGCCGTCCGCGGCGACGGCCGGCCCGTCTCCCTGTACGAGCATCTCGACGTTTTCGGGCCGTTCGACGCGGGCCGCGACCTCATCGCCGTCACCGAGGCGAGCGGGCTGCGCGGCCGCGGCGGCGGAGGCTTCCCGACCGGGAAGAAGCTGCGGGCCGTCGCGGACGCCCGGGGCCGCCCGTTCGTCGTCGTGAACGCGGCCGAGGGCGAGCCGGCGAGCGGCAAGGACAAGGCGCTGCTCCGCCACACGCCGCACCTCGTGCTCGACGGTGCCGCCGCCGCCGCGGTCGCGCTCGGCAGCCGCGAGGTGATCGTGGCCGTCGGCCGGGGAGCACGCTCGGAGCACGCCGTCGTGGCCGAGGCCCTGGCGGAGCGCCGCGACCCGCTGCGCTGGCGGCTCGCCGTCGTGCCGGATGCCTTCGTCGCGGGCGAGGAGACTGCGCTGCTCGCCGCCCTCGCCGGCCGCGAGGCAAAGCCCACTGTCAAGCCTCCCTACCCGTTCGAGCGGGGCCTCGAGGGCGCGCCCACACTCGTGCAGAACGCCGAGACGCTCGCCCATCTGGCCCTCATCGCACGCTTCGGCGCCGACTGGTTTCGCGGCCTCGGCACGGAGGACGAGCCGGGCACGGCTCTCGTCACGCTCTCCGGCGGCGTCGCACGCCCCGGCGTCTACGAGATCGAGCTCGGAACGCCGCTCTCGCACGTGCTCGAGCAGGCCGGCGGGCCGGGCGAGCCCGCCGGGGCCTTCCTCGTCGGCGGCTACTTCGGCGGCTGGACGGCCGACCAGCACCTCCCCCTCACTCGGGCGAACGGCCTCGGCGCCGGCGTGATCGCGGTGCTTCCGGCGGGCGCATGCGGCGTGCGTGAGAGCGCCCGAGTCGCGCGCTACCTCGCCGGTGAGAGCGCCGGCCAGTGCGGGCCATGCGAGTTCGGCCTGGACGCGCTCGCAGCCGGCCTGGAGCGTGTCGCGGCCGGGCAGGCGGACGAGCGCAAACGGCTGGAGCGGTGGGCGAAGCAGGTCGCCGGACGCGGCGCGTGCCGTCACCCGGATGGGGCCGCGCGGTTCGTCGCCAGCGCGCTCTCGGTCTTCCAGGACGAGGTCGCCCAGCACCTGCGGCGCGGCCGGTGCAGCGGTAGCGACCGCCGCATCCTCGCTACCGGGGCGCGTGCATGAGCCGTGTGCTGCGCGTCGACCCGATTGCCTGTGAAGGCCACGGGCTCTGCGCCGAGCTCTTTCCCGAGCGGGTGACGCTTGACGACTGGGGCTTCCCGATCATCGACGACAGCCCCGTGCCCGCCGGCCTGGAGCGACACGCTCGCCGCGCCGTCCGCGAGTGCCCGAAGCTCGCGCTGCGGCTCGAGCAGCAGCGGGCTCGCGCCCGCGCGACCCGCTAGTCGCCCGCTGCCTGCGGCGGAGGCGGAGGGACGAGGAGCAGGTGGCTCTCGACGACGGCCTCGGCGACGTCGACGAGCTTGCGCCCGTTGCGCTGCGAGTGTTCGCGGAGGAGCTCGAACGCTTTGTCGGCGTCGACCGAGTGACGGGCCATGAGAATGCCCTTGGCCTGCTCGATCGTCGCGCGGCGCCCGAAGGCGCCCTGCAGGCTCTGGTACTCGGTGAAGCGGCGGAGCGTGATGTCGATCGCACTCTGCAGCTCCTCCGGATTGCCGTCGACGATGTAGGCGAACACCCCGCGTTTCGCGGCCTCGTTGACATAGGCAGGGTCGTTGGCCGTCAGCAACGCGATCACAGGGCAGGAAGCCTCGCGGACGATCTCCGCGATCAGCTCCAGCGCGTGCTCCGAGCTCAAGCCAAGGCCGACGAGCGCTACGTCCGGCCGTTCGCGCGCCGTGACCGCGCCGACCTCCTTCACGTAGATCTCCCGCGCAATCACCTCGTGACCGAGGCCGGCGACGACCTGCGCGAGCAGCTCCAGCCGGTCGCGTCGCTCGTTTGCGATCAGGACGCGGAGGTGCCGCGTCGCCTCGCCATCATCCATGGTCGTCACCTCGTTGCCGCAGCCGGTACCGGGCGGCGTATCGGAGTAGTCCGCGAGTCTAGCGGTGTCGTTCGGCCACAAGACCGGCGCCGACCGCGCTGGTAGACTCGCCCCGCCGCCGCCTTACGACCCAGGCGCCGGAGCGCACGGCGGGGCCGGAAGCACCCGGTCCCGCACACCATCCACCCCCAGCGAAGCGGGTTGGAGAAGCCAGGGCCGACCGTAGAGACCGGTCGGCGGTCACGCTCGCCAGCAGGGGGATTTTTGGATGAGGTTCGGGTCGCAAAGACTGCTTGCGTGGCCATCCGCGGGGGAGCGGAGCGGCGACGCGCGAGAGGAGCCAACTCGGCGGTCGATGCGTCGCATTGGGACAACTCTTCATCGTCCGCGCGAGCAGGCGGAGTCGCGGGGAGCTGGGGGGCTCGCCGCGACTCCGCGAGATCTCGAGGCGCCGCCGTGCGTCAAACCGCGGTTCCGCGGCGTCATGCACCACTACGCGTTCTTCGTGTCCCTGCCGCTCGGGCTGCTGCTCGTCGTGAGTGCGCCGACCACCCTCGCCCGCGTCGCGGCAGCGTTCCTCGCCGCCAGCTCGAGCGCGATGTTCGGGATCAGCGCCGTGTATCACCGGATCACGTGGTCGGCCAACCAGCGGGCCCGTATGGCCCGGGTCGATCACGCGATGATCTACGTGCTGATCGCGAGCACGTACACGGCCTACGCGCTGCTCGAGCTCGGCGGGTGGCAGGGAGTCGTCGTGCTGATCGCCGTCTGGGTCGGCGCGGCGGCCGCAACCGCGTCGAAAGTCCTGCGCATCTCAAGGACGAAGACCATCGATGCATCGGTCGGGCTCGCGCTCGGCTCAGTCGGGGTCGTCATGCTCCCGGAGCTGCTGCACCGTGTCGGCGCGCCCGGTATCGGCGTCGCCCTGGCCGGGGGCGCGCTCTACGCGGCGGGGGCCGTGGTGTACGCGCTGCGTCGCCCGAACCCGAGACCGGCCGTGTTCGGCTACCACGAGATCTTCCACGCGCTCGTCGTCGCGGGCGCGGCGTGCCAGTTCGCCGCCGTTGCGTTCTTCGTGATCCCCGGGGCGGCGAGCGCGTGACGCGGCCGCGCACGCTCGTCAACCTCGCGGTCATCGTGCTTCCGCTCGCCGGAGTGGCACTCGCGGCGGCACTGCTCTGGGACCGCATGGTCGGCCCGATCGAGCTGGCCATTCTCGGCGTCGGCTACGTCCTGACCGGGCTCGGCATCACCGTCGGCTACCACCGCCTCTTCACGCACCGCTCGTTCGAGACGCACCGGATCGTGCGCTACGCGTTCGCGGTGCTCGGCGAGATGGCGGTCGAAGGCGACGTCGTCACGTGGGTCGCGCATCACCGGAAGCACCATCAGTTCTCGGACCACGACGGCGACCCCCACAGCCCGCACGCAGGACATGGGGATGGCATCGGCGAGGCGCTGCGAGGCCTCTGGCACGCGCACAGCGGCTGGTTCTTCGCCGAGAGCGCCCGCGCCGAACGAGAGCGCTACGCCAAAGATCTGCTTGACGATCGCGGGCTGCAGCTCATCTCAAAGCTCTTCTTCCCGCTGGTTTTCGTCTCGCTGCTCCTGCCGGCGCTCGCCGGCTGGGCGCTCCTCGGCGGCCGGTATGGATTTCTCGCCGGGCTGATCTGGGGCGGTGCCGTCAGGATCTTCGTGCTCCAGCACGTCACGTTCTCGATCAACTCGATCTGCCACTTCTCGGGCCGGCGCCGGTTCGCATCGCAGGACGAGTCGCGAAATGTCTGGTGGCTGTCCTGGATCTCGTTCGGCGAGTCCTGGCACAACAACCACCACGCCTTCCCGACGTCGGCCTTCCACGGGCTCCGCCGTGCCGAGCTCGACCCGGGCGGCCTCGCCATCCTCGCCCTCGAGAAGGCAGGGCTCGCCTGGAGGGTCAAGCGCATCCCGCCGGCAAAGCAGGCACGCAAGCATCTGACGACCACGCTCCCGGCGGTCAGAGGCTCAGCTCCCTGAAGACGCGCCGGTCCCGCAGCTAGGCGCCCACCGCGGCCATCGACGGGACGATCGCGAGCTGCTGCATCATCACGCCGGAGTCGAACACGCCCCAGTGCTCGACGGCAATGCCGTCACGGAAGCGGATGAAGTCGGCGTTCGGGACGGTGAACTCGCGCCCCGTCCCCGGAACGCCGATGAACTCGCCCTGGTGCGTGCCCGCCCAGGTGCCGTAGACGGCCGCAAGGTCACCCTGCACCGCGAGGAGATCGATGCTCGCGCGTGCGTCCGGGAACGCCTGCCGCCACATGGCGAAGAACTTCTTGAGGCCGTCGCGGTTCGGCTCGAGCCCCGGGAACTCCTGATGCTCCACGAAGTCCGGCGCGACGAGCTCGTCGATCAGGTCGAGCTTCCCCCGGCTGATGACCTCCTCGTAGAAGCGGCGAACCACGCCGGCGATGTCCTCAGCCACCTCGCTCCCTCCTTGCCTTTCGGTCGGCAGACTCTACGCCGCCCGTGACCGACCGCGTCCTCACCCAGCGCGAGCTCAACCGCGCGCTGCTCGCGCGCCAGCTGCTGCTCGAGCGCAGGCGCCTCTCGCCGACCGCCGTCATCGAGCGGCTCGTCGGCATGCAGGCGCAGTGGCCGTCCGCGCCGTACCTCGGTATTTGGAGCCGGACGACCGGCTTCAAACCCGCCGCCCTCGAGCGCGAGCTGCGCGCACACCGGATCGTCAAGGCGAACGTCATGCGCCAGACGCTCCACCTGGTCACGTGCCGCGACTACGCCCTGATGCGCTCGGCACTCAGCGAGTCCGGGTTCCCGAACGACCTTCCGGGCGCGGTGCGCCGAGCGCCCGCGATCCGCGCGCTCGCCGAGCCGGACGGCATGACCGCGACCGAGGGGCACGTCTACCTGGAGCGCGAGGAGGGGCTCACCGGCGTCGACGCGCGGCGCGCGTTCCGCCACGCCCGCGTCCGCGGCCACGTCCTCCACCACCACGAGACAGCCCTCTGGCGCGGGCGGCCGGAGGGCCACTTCTACGCACTCGAGGAGCCCGAGGCTCTCGACCCTCTGGAAGCCCGGGCGGAGGTCCTCCGGCGCTACCTGGCCGCCTTCGGTCCCGCGTCGCGCCAGGACATCGACGCGTGGAGCATGCTGCGGATGCCGCAGATCAGGCCTGCGCTCGAGCGCCTCGAGCTGCGGCGCTTCCGCGACGAGCAGGGCCGCGAGCTCCTCGACCTGCCGCGCGCGCCGCTGCCGGACGCGGAGACCACGGCACCGGTCCGCTTCCTGCCCAAGTGGGACAACGTCCTGCTGGCGTACGCCGACCGCACGCGTGTGCTGCCGGAGCCCTACCGGCGGGACGTGGTGATCCGAAACGGCGACGTCGCGCAGACGTTCCTCGTCGACGGCTTCGTCGCCGGCATGTGGCGGGTCGAGGACGGGCGGGTCGTCGCCGTGCCGTTCAAGCCCCTCCCCCGCTCCGCCCGCGCCGAGCTCCGTGAGGAGGCCGCCCGGCTCGAGGCGTTCCTCGCGGGCTAGCGCCACCGGGAAGGTCGTGCCCGGCGTGCGACGAAATGGGGTGCCGGGCGCCGCCCGACACCCCGCATTTTCCTAGTTCGCGGTAAGGCACACGAGGCGGAACTCGACAATGATCCACTCGCTGCCGGACTGGGCTGCCCACGAAACGGCCCACGTCGTCTGACTCACGGCGCACTCCAGAAGGTCTGAATCGACGCTGCAGGCGCATCCTGCGTGATGCCTGGCGTGCCGCTCGTTCGCGGAGAGGGCGGAGGCGAATGTGCTACTCGCCCGCGACGTCGCGGCGGACGAAAACGACGTACGCGACCGCGAGCGGCAGGAAGATGTACAGCGCGCACACCCAGAGCGCGCGCCAGATCGGCACCCAGTCGGCCGGCACGCGCAGGAAGCCGTGCCACGCCTCGAACTGCGTGCCCAGCAGGTACGGACGGATGCTCTCGGTCCCGGGCAGGACGCCGAGCAGCTGCATCAGCAGTGCCCACATGAGCGTCCCGACGACGGCGGCGGCGCTGTTCCGCGTGATGGTGGACAGCATGACGCCGAAGGCCGCGATGCCGATCAGCGGCAGTGCGTACACGGCGACGCTCGCGGCCAGCAGGCCCAGCGCGTGCATGGCCGACACGTTGCTGCCGGACAGCGTCTGCAGCGGCTTGAAGCCCCACGCCAGGCTGCCGGCGACGACCCCGACCAGCGCGAGCCCCAGGATCGCCGCGACCGTGTAGGTGGCGGTCGCGAGCACCTTGCCCGCGAAGACCTCGCCGCGGTTCAGCGACCTCGTCAGGATCGTCTTCAGCGTGCCGTTGTGGCTCTCCGAGGCGACGATGTCGCCGGCGACGAGCGCCGTGATCAGGGGCAGGCCCCAGATCGACATGAAGAAGAGGACGACGAACGGCGTCGCGAGCCCGGTGTCGCGGATGTTCCGGCCGAGCAGGATGTCGTTCGGGCCGCCCGACTGGGTCAGCAGCACGACGACGAAGACGATCGGCACGAGCATCGCCACGCCGAGCCCGAGGTACGTCCGCTTCTGCGCCAGCAGCTTGGCCAACTCCCAGCGGTAGACATGGGCGACGCCCATCAGGCGACCGCCTCGCGGTCGGCGTCCGACGACTCGCCGCCGGTCATGCCGAGGAAGAGCTCCTCGAGGCTCTGCGTCTCCGGGACGAGCGCGGTCAGCCCGATCTGCGCCTGGCCGAGCGCAACCGTCAGCGCCGCGATCGCCTCCTCCTCCCCGCGCAGGCGGAGGTCGCCGTTGGCGGCGGGCAGCACCTCCACCCCGCTCTGCGCCAGGCAGAGCGTGCGCGCCCGCTCGGGGTCGGTCGCGCGCAACCGGAAGCCCGTCGACGCGGTGGCGAGCAGGTCCCCCAGCATGCCCTCGTAAATGATCGAGCCCTTCCGGATGATCGCCACCCGGTTGCAGAGCTCCTCGACCTCGTTCAGCAGGTGGCTCGAGAGCAGGATCGTGATGCCCTCGTCCGCGAGCCGCCGCACCAGCTGGCGCATGTCGCGCATGCCGGCTGGGTCGAGCCCCGTCGTCGGCTCGTCGAGCAGCAGCAGGCGCGGGCTGCGCAGCAGCGAGGCGGCGATGCCGAGCCGCTGGCGCATGCCGTGCGAGTAGCCGCCCACTCTGTCCTTCGCCCGGTCGCGCAGCTCGACCGTCTCGAGCACCTCGTCGATGCGCGCGGATGCACCGTGGCCGTCAAAGTCGGCAAGCAGGCGAAGGTTCTTCCGCCCAGACAGATACGGGTAGAAGCGGGGCCCCTCGACGAAGCCGGCGACGCCGTCGAGCGCACGGGCGCCGACCTCGAGCGGGTTGCGGCCAAAGAGCTCCGCCGTCCCCTCGGTCGGGCGGATCAGCCCGAGCAGCATGCGCAGCGAGGTCGTCTTCCCCGCGCCGTTGGGGCCGAGGTAGCCGAAGACGTCGCCGCGCTCGACGGTGAGGTCCACATGGTCGACCGCGGTGATCTCGCCGTAACGCTTGACGAGCCCGCGCGCCGCGACGGGCGGCGCGTCGGTCACGCGAGGTCTGCGGCCGCGGACTCGGCGACGGCCGAGGTGACCGAGCCGGCGACGATCGTCGAGACGCCGCCGGACTGCCACTCGAGGATCGTCCCGAGCGGTGTCGCGAGCTCGTGCGCGCTGTGCGCGCCGGCCGTCACGGTGGGCAGGGCCGCGAGCGGGCTCGAGCCCTGGTCGCCCGCCTTGCGCTCGGCGACGACGATGGCGCCGAGGTTGTCGCCGTAGACCGCCACTGCCGTCTGCTGGTCGCCGGTGCCGACGAGCCGGACGGTGGTGCGGTCGCGGCCGGCAACGCTGGCCGGGAACGAGACCGGGAAGCCGGCGGCGGCCTGCACGGCTGCGAGACCCTCGACCGGCGCGGCGTTGCCGCCCGACGACGAGTCGTGGCCGGAGGGCAGCGAGAGGTCGACGACCTTCGCGTTCGCCGGCGGTGCGATCGACACGTCGCTGTCCGAGACGCTGCCGAAGGTGATGTCGGTGACGGCGAGCTCGAGCACCGGCGAGGTAGCGCCCTTCGCGTAGATGCCCACCCGCAGCGGCACGCCGCGGATCGCGTCCCACGCAAGTTCGGCGTTGCCGAGGAGGCTGCTGTGATCCTGCGGCCCGACGCGCACCGAGTAGGCCGGCTCGCCGGCGACGTCGGTCGGCGTCGCGCCGGAGACGTCGGCGTGGAGGGCCAGCCGGTTCAGGGCGTCCTGGATGTCCGACACGGACGGCGGCGTCTGGGTGTCGGTGCTGCCGGTGCTGCTCTCGTTGCGGGCCGGGAGCGTCGCCCGGTAGACGGTGTTCGAGGAGGCGTCGTAGACGCTGACCTGGTCACCGTTCCAGGTGATCTGCGCGTCGCCCGAGTCGGACTGGAGCTCGAGCCGGCCGCGGCCGTCGTTCGTCACCCAGAGGCGCCCGGAGGCGCCGGTGAGCAGTGCGGAGCCGGCGTGGCCCTCGGCGAGCGAGCTGCCGGGCACGAGGCCGTTCGTGAACGTGATGCGGGCCGAGACGCCCGACGGCTTGTCGGCCGTCAGCGCACCGTGAAGCGCCTGCGCCAGCGACTCCGACCGCGGGACGGAGCCACCACTGCCGGCAAGCGCCACGGCAGCGGTCACCACGGCGATTGCACTGGCGCCGACCGCCGTCAGGAGGAAGAGGAGACGGCCGGTTGGCAGCGTGCGCAGGAGCTTCACGTCTGACCCCTCGGAACTATTCGCATCTCGTCCTGAAGGGTGCCTGAACGTCGATGAGCGCCGCCTGAACGCGCTCTGTTAAGCGCTCGTTCAGGCGGACGTCAGTACGCCTTCGTAATCCTGAGGGCAACCGTGAACGGTATCGCGACGCTCATGCAGGACGCCGCGAACGCGCTCGCAGCGGTCTCTCCCGCAGCGCTCGCCATCGCCCTCCTCCTCCACGTCGGCAAGGTCGCTGCCGAGGCGCGGTCGTGGCACGGGATCGTCGCGCACACGTACCGCGACGCGCGCTTCCGGGTGACGCTCGGCGCGTTCGCCGGCTCGCTCGGCGCCAACGTGCTGCTGCCGGCCCGCATCGGGGACGCCCTGCGACTCGGGATCGTCCGCAAGCGCGTCCGCGACGCGTCGGGCTCGACGATCGCCGCGACGATGGTGCTCGAGACGGCGCTCGAGACCGCGTTCAGCGTCGCCGTGGTCGTCGCGGTGCTGGTGGCCGGGCGGTCGGTCGGCTCGCTCGGCGCCCCGGCCGGGGTCGTCGGCGGCATCGCCGCGCACCGATCGGCGCCGTTCGTGGCCGCGGGCCTCGCCGTGGCCGTTGCCGTTGGCATCCGTCTCTCCTTGCCGTGGCTCCGCCGCGTCGGTGCGGACATGCGCCGCGGCTTCGCGATCATGGGCTCGCCGGGCGCGCTCGGGCGCGGCGTAGTGAGCTGGAAGCTGCTCGCCTGGACCCTGCGGCTCGGCAGCGTCTACTTCTTCCTCGTCGCCTTCCACGTGCCCGGAACGGCGTGGACCGTGCTCCTCGTCATCGCCGCCCAGGCGGCGGCCTCCCTGATCCCGCTGCTCCCAGGCAACGCGGGCGCGCAGCAGGCCGCGCTGGTCGTCGGCCTCGCCGGGTATGCGACCGCGGCCAGCGTCGTCGCGCTCGGGATCGGCATGCAGGCCGCGACGGGCCTCGTCGACCTCGTGCTCGGCGGGCTCGCGGTCGGGCTGGTCGCGAACACCCGCGAGCTGCGCACGTTGCTCCGTGGGCGCCAGGCCGCGCGATACTGAAGGTGCTGTGATGGAACCGCGGGTGTTCGTGCTGGAGGACGATTCGGAGCTGCGTGCGCTGCTGCGCCGCGGGCTGGGCGAGGAAGGCTTCCAGGTGACGACGGCGTCGACCGCCGGCGAGCTGCTCGACCGGATGGTTGAGGACGAGGCCGACGCAATCGTCGTCGACATCGGCCTGCCGGACGCCGACGGCCGCGATGTCGTCCAGGCGCTCCGCGCGCGCGGCGTGGGCACGCCGGTGCTCTTCCTGACCGCCCGCGACGCCCTCCCCGACCGGCTGGCCGGGTTCGCGGCGGGCGGCGACGACTACGTAACGAAGCCGTTCGCCTTCGCCGAGTTCGTCGCGCGGCTCCGCGCTCTGATCCGCCGCGGCGGCACCGACCTGGCCGTCGAGGCCGAGGGGATACGGCTCGACCCGGCCACGCACGCGGTGTGGAGTGGCGAAGACAGCCGCGAGCTGACCCCGACGGAGTTCCGGATCCTGGCGCGGCTCGCCTCCGCGCCCGGCGCGGCCGTGCGGCGGCGTGAGCTCGTGCAGGCCGCCTGGCCGCACGGCGCCATTGTCCACGACAACACCCTGGACGTGTACATCGCCCGGCTGCGGCGCAAGCTCGGCACGCTGCCGGCCTCGCCGCACATCACGACCGTCCACGGGATCGGCTACTCGCTGCGATGAGCAGGGGCACACGGCGGCTGGGCGTCCGGTCCCGGCTGCTGCTCGCCGTCGGGGGCGCGCTCGCGGTCGCCCTCGTCGCCGGACTGATCGGGTTCTCGCTGCTGCTCAGCCGTCGGCTCGCCTCCGATGCGACCGCGCTCGCGCGCGCCCATGCCCAGGTCGAGGAAGCGGCACTCGTCGTCCGAGGCGGCACGCTCGCCGCCCCCGGAGCGCCCCCGGAGGGACGCGTCGCCGGGCAGACGTGGATCTTCGCGGGGCCGCGGGTGTTGGAGCGGCCGCGCGCGAACCAGCGCCTGCAGGACGCGGCGGAGTCGCTCGCCGGGGGCCCTGCGCGCTCGTTCACCGCCCACGACACGCGCTTCTATGCGCTGCCGATCTTCCGCGACGGCCGCCGCTACGGCACCGTCGTCGCCGCGATCCCGCTCGACGCCTACGACGAGACGGAGCGAACCGGGTTCGTCTCCTCGCTCGTCTTCGCGTTCGCGCTCCTCGCGGTCGGCCTCGTCATCACCCGCTGGATCCTCGGCAAGGCCCTCCTGCCCGTCTCGCGGATGACCGAGGACGCCTCGAAGTGGAGCGACAGCGACATCGACCGGCGCTTCGACCTCGGCGAGCCCTACGACGAGCTGACGCGCCTGGGCGCAACGCTGGACGCGCTGCTCGACCGACTCGCCTCGAGCCTGCGCCACGAGCAGCGGCTCACGGCCGAGCTCTCGCACGAGCTGCGCACGCCGCTCGCGCGCATCGCCGCCGAGGCCGAGCTGGCGCTCAACCGCCCGCGCGAGCCCGAGGACTACCGGGCGAGCATCGAGGCGATCCGCCGCAACGCCGACCAGATGACCCGCACGATCGACGCGCTGATCGCCGCGGCGCGCCAGGACGCACGCCTCGAGCGCACGACGAGCGATGCCCGCCATGCCGTCGAGCTCGCCGTCGAGGCGGCCCGCGAGGCGGCCGACGCGCGCGGCGTCGAGGTGCGCGTCGCTGTGCCGGATGCGCCGCTGATGGTCGCGGTCGAGTCCGACCTGCTGGAGCGCATCGTCCAGCCGGTGCTCGACAACGCCGTGCGCTACGGGCAGACGGTCGTGGGCGTCGAGCTCGGCCGAAACGGCGCGAGCGCGGTGATCGCCGTCGAGGACGACGGCCCCGGCGTCGACCCGGAGGAGCGCGACCGGATCTTCGAGCCCGGCGCCCGCGGCGAGGCCGGCCGGAGCACCCAGGGCGCCGGCCTCGGGCTCGCGCTGGCCCGCCGTCTCGCGCGCTCCGCGGGTGGCGACGTGATCGTGAGCGAGGACCACGGCGGCGGCGCCTTCGCCGTCAAGGTGCCGCTTGCATAGGGTAGTTTGCGTCCATCTGCGCGAAGGCGTCTGGCGCCACGCGTAGGGTCCCCCATGTGCGCATCGCAATCGTCAGCGACTACTACTACCCCCAGCTGGGCGGGATCACCGAGCACGTCCACGGGCAGGCCACGGAGCTCACGCGCCGCGGCCACGACGTGACGCTGCTCACGCCGCGGCTGGCGGTCAAGCCGTCAACGGCCATCGAGGAGGCGCTTCCGGAGCGGACGTTCGAGGTCGAGCGCATCGGCCGCGCGCTGCCCTTCTACGTCAACGGCTCCGAGTCGCTGCTGTCGTTCGTCGGCCCGAACGGGCGCGCGAAGCTGCGCAGGCTCCTCACCGAGCAGCACTTCGACGTCGTCCACATCCACAACCCGATCGGCGCCTTCCTGCCTGCGTTGGCGGCCGTCTGGTCGCGCACCCCGGCCACGGTCGGCACGCTGCACAGCGTCGTCCCCGAGGGGTACCGGCTGCTGCGCGCCATGCGCGGCCCGGTCCAGCACGTGCTGGGCAAGCTCGACTCGCGGATCGCCGTCTCGCGCGCGGTCGTCGACTCGCTCTCGCCGTACTTCCCCGAGCTCCCGTGGGACGTGATCCCGAACGGCGTCGACACGACCTTCTTCTCGCCCGACGCGCCGCCGCTCGGCGCCGTCGAGGGCAAGCGCACGATCGTCTTCGTCGGACGCTTCGACCCGCGCAACGGCGTCCGCCACATGATCGGTGCGTTCACGCTCCTGCGCCAGACGCGCGACGACGTCCGGCTCGTGATCGTCGGCGACGGGCCGCTGCGCCCGATCGTCGAGCGCCTGGTGCCGGCCGGGCTGCGCGACGACGTCTTTTTCGCCGGCCGCGTGAACCGCATGCGGCCGAGCTACCTCGCCGGCGCGGAGATCCTCTGCACGCCCTGCAGCCTCGCCTCGTTCGGCATGGTGCTGCTCGAGGGCATGAGCGCCGGGCTCCCGGTGGTCGCGAGCCGGCTGCCCGGTTTCTCCCTGGTCATGCGCGACGGCGTGGACGGCCTTATGGTCGACCACCCGGACGACGAGGCCGGGTTCGCGCAGGCGCTCGGGGAGCTGCTCGACGATCCGGCCCGCGCCGCGGCGATGGGCGCCGCGGGACGCGAGCGCGCGATCGACACCTTTGGCTGGCCCGTCGTGGTCGACCAGCTGGAGGAGCTGTACGGCGGCCTGCTCGCCGCCGGGCGCCCGCAGGCGCTCGTCGCGGCGGCGTGAGGTCCAAGTACACGACGTGGGCCGCCTGCGGGGGGCTGGCCGCGGGCGCCGTCGGCATGGCCGCGGCGCGGAGCCGCCGTGCGGCGCTGGCGACGGCTGTGGTCGCCGGTGCGTGGCTCTACGGCACGTTCGACCCGCGCTCGCGCCTGTTCGGCGCGCCGGCCGGCGCGCGGGCGGAGCCCGGATCGTTCGCACTGACGTTCGACGACGGCCCCGACCCGCGGCACACCGGCGCGATCGCCGAGCTGCTCCGCGAGCGTGGCCACCGGGCCACCTTCTTCGTCCTGGGCCGCGCGGTGCGCGCGCATCCCGAGGTGGCGGCGGCGACGGCCGCGGCCGGCCACGAGCTTGCCTCCCACGGCGACGACCACCGCCTGCTCGCGCTGACGCCGCCCTGGGGCGTCCGCGCGCAGCTCCGCGCCGCGGAGGCGGCCGTCCGCGATGCCACCGGCTCGCCCCCCGCCCCGCTCTTCCGCACGCCGCACGGCGTCCGCAGCCCCTGGCTGGGCGCGGTCGCGAGCGCGGCCGGCTACCGCGTCTGCGCCTGGGACGGCTCCGTCTTCGACACGGCGCTCCCCGGCGTCGACGTCATCGTCGAGCGCGTGCGGCCGCTGCTCGGCCTCGGGCGGGTGATCCTGCTCCATGACGGCGACGGCTCGGGCGGCGGCGCGTCGCGGGAGCAGACGGTTCAGGCACTGCCCGCGATCCTCGACGCTGCCGAGGCGCAGGGCCTGCGGTCGGTGCCGCTCAGCACGCTCCTTTGACGACCGTTCAGGGGGCTGTCAGGCCGTTCTGCCGATAACCCCGCGATGCCCGACGCCCGGAGGATGCTCAACAAGGTCCCGGAGGTCACTCTCTACTTCTGGGTGATCAAGGTGCTCTGTACGACGGTCGGCGAGACCGCGTCGGACTATCTCACCGACAACGTGGGCCTCGGGCTCACCCGCGTCACGTTCATCACCGGCGCGCTCTTGATCGCAGTCCTGGTCGCGCAGTTCCGTGCGCGCCGCTACATGGCGCCGGTCTACTGGCTCGCGGTCGTGCTGATCAGCGTCGTCGGGACGCAGATCACCGACAACCTCACCGACCTGCACGGCGTCGCCCTCGAGACGACAACCACCCTGTTCGCGATTGCGCTCACGGTGACATTCCTGGTCTGGTGGCTGAGCGAGCGCACGCTCTCGATCCACACCATCTTCACGACCCGCCGCGAGTCCTTCTACTGGCTCGCCGTCCTCTTCACGTTCGCACTCGGCACGGCGGCGGGCGACCTGCTCTCCGAGCGGCTGAGCCTCGGCTACGCGCTCGCCGTGGGGATCTTCGCGACCGCGATCGCGGTCGTCGCCGTCGCGCACTACCGGTTCGCCCTCAACGCGGTCGCCGCCTTCTGGGCGGCCTACATCCTCACCCGTCCCCTCGGCGCGTCGATCGGTGACTACCTCTCGCAGCCGCGCAGCGCCGGCGGGCTCGGTCTCGGCACGACCGTGACGACCTTCCTGTTCCTCGGGACGATCCTCGTCGTCGTCGCCTTCCTGACGCTGACGCGCCGCGACGTGACCGAGGGGGCCGAGCTCGGCGACCCGCCGATCACCCGGATCCTGGTCGTCCTGCACGGCTCGTCGGCCCTGAACGGGATCCTGGACGCAGTGCGCGGGCGTCACGCCCGCGGCCCGGCCCAGTTCCACCTGCTCGTCCAGGACTCGCAGGCAACGGAGCTCCTCGCCAGCACCCTGCCGCTCCTGTCCGGGCTCGACATCGAGGGCTCCGTCTCGACGAGGGAGAACCCGATGGACGCAGTCGAGGAGAGCCTCCACGACGGTCGCTTCGACGAGGTCATCGTCGGGACCGGACAGCACCGGCTCTCACACTGGCTTCACGTCGATCTCTCGCACCGGCTCGGCCACATCGGCGTCCCGGTGACGACCGTCGTCGGCTGACGGCGGGACGACGAGGCCGGCCCGGATCCGCCGGGCGATCAGCACGGCGGCGGCCAGCGCCGGCAGCGCGAGGACGACGCCGGCGAAGCGGACGCCGACCGCCCCGGCGAGCGCGCCGTCGATCAGGCTCGCGAACGGCCGCAGGCCGAGGAATGCGACCGACCAGAGCGCCATCACGCGGCCCCGCTGCGTCTCGTCGACCTCGAGCTGGAGCTGGGTGGTCGCGCGCGCATTCGAAGCGAGGTAGCCGAAGCCGGCGATCAGCAGGAACGGCGCAGCCACGAGCAGCGACGGCGAGAGCGAGAACGCGATGATCCCGCCGGACAGGAGCAGCAGCGTGAAGACGGTGAAGCGCGGCGACCCCCTGCGGCCGGCCAGGAACAGCGCTGCGGTCACGGCGCCGGCGCCGAACAGCCCGATGATGATCCCGGCCACCGTGTCCGGGTAGCCGAACTCGTTCGCGAACGCCGGCGCCTCGGTGTTCACGGGGTCGGAGGCGAAGCCGACCACCGCCACGACCAGGAGCAGCCACGCGAGGCGCGGCTGCCGGCGCAGGAGCGCGATGCTCTCTTTCAGCCGCGTGCGGCCGGCGAGCTGCTGCGGCCGCGGCCGCACGTAGAGGAGCGCCGCGATGAAGACGAGGTACGAGGCGGCGTTGATGAAGAACGCCCACGGGATGCCGAACGCGGCAATCGCGGCGGCGGCGAGGGCCGGCCCGCTCGCGCGCGCGATGTTGAACGTCATCGAGTTGAGCGCGATCGCCGACCCGAGGTCGCGCCGTGAGACGAGCGAGGAGACCATGGCCTGCTGCGCCGGCGCCGAGAACGCGCTCACGACGCCGAGCAGCAGCGCGAACACGATCACCGTCGCCGCGCCGGCGTGGTCGGTGAGCGCGAGCACGCCGAGCGTCGCGCTCAGCACCACGGCGCAGCTCTGCGTGACGAGCAGCAGCCGCCGCCGGTCGAAGCGGTCGGCCGCGCTGCCGGACCACGGCGCCAGCACGAGCACCGGGATGAACGTGGCGAAGTTCAGGACGCCGAGCAGGAACGCCGAGCCGGTGACCCGATAGAGGAGCAGCGACGCGGCGAGGTTCTGGAACCACGTGCCGCTCGCGGAGAGCGCGTTGCCGGCGAAGTAGGGGCCGAAGTTCCGCTGCCGGATGACGCCGAAGGCGGCCCGCGGCCCGGTTGGTGCGGGGAGCTCGGTCTCCTCGCCGCTCACGCTCCCAAGACTGCCCGCGCCGGCCGTCCCGCAGCGGCCGGCGCAGCATCGCGGTGGCTCAGCTGACGGTGAAGAAGCCGTGCATCATCGACTCGTGCGGCGCGCAGTAGAAGGAGTACGAGCCCTTCGTCAGCTTGACCGTCACCGTCTTGTTCCCGACGAACGAGACGTCAGTCAGCTCCTTCTCGACCTTCGGGCTGCCCTTTTCCTTCTCGACGACGAAGCTGTGGATGCTTGCCTTGTCGGCGATCTTGAAGGTGTAGGTGCCGGGGGCGAGGTGCTTGACCGGTTTCCCGTTCTGCTTGAGCGAGATCGTGTACCCCGGGCCGACGGTGCCGGTCAGCGTCTTCGCCGAGGGCTTGGCTGCCGCCACGGCGGCGGCGATGAGGGCGAGTGCCGCGACGGCGGCGATCGTCCGTTTCATTGTGAATCCTCCTTGGTCGGTCGAAGCCTGTACGGCCCCGGCGGCCGGCCGGATTCAGGGAACGCGGCTGAAGGTGAAGACCGAGGCGCCGGCGGCGAGGAGCGCGAGCAGTCCCGCTGCGAGCATGAACGCCCACGTGATCTCTTCCTTGGCCGGCTCCTTGGCGAGCAGCGAGCCGATGCTCGCGTACGCCGAGTCGAGCGCCTGGCTGCTGGGCGCGTCGAAGTACTTGCCGCCGGTCGTGAGGGCAATTCGGCGCAGCGTCTCGCGGTCGGGCGGCACCGGGATCTGGCGGCCGCCGAAGTCGAGCACGCCCTGGTCGGTGCCGAGCGCGATCGTGTACACGGGCACGCACAGCGACTTCGCCTTCGCCGCGCCGTCGTCGGGGCTGAGCGCGCCGGCGGTCTGGAAGCCGTCCGAGAGGAACAGCACGGCCGCCGGCTCCCTGTTCCCCGCCGTCGAGCACGACGTCACGGCCGCGAGCCGGCGGGCGCCGGCGTTGCCGACCGCGTCATGCGCGAGCTGGGCGGCCCGCGCCACGGCGTCGCCGATCGCGGTTCCGCGCTGCGGCGAGAGGTACGAGAGCGCATCGCGGACGAGCTGCCGGTCGCGCGTGACCGGCGCGGCGACCTGGGCGTCGCCGGCGAAGGCGACCAGCCCGACGCGGAACTTCGGCGGCAGCCGGTCGAGGAGATGGCTGGCCGCGTTCTGCGCTGCCTGGAGGCGGCTCGGCTGGACGTCCGTGGCGAACATCGACCCCGACTCGTCGATCGCCAGGACGATCGTCGCCTGCTCGCGCGTGTGCTGGACGTTCACATGCGGGCGCGCCATCGCGGTCGCTGAACAGGCGAGCGCAAGCAGGAACAGGACCGGCGCGATCCACCGCCGCCAGCTGCCGCGGCGGTCGACGACGCTCGCCAGCACGTCGAGGTTCGTGAACGCGATTGCGTAGCGCGACGGCCGCCGGCGCACGAACAGGTACGCCACGAGGACGGCAGGCACGAGGGCGAGCGCAAGGAGGGCGAGCGGCCACTGGAAGGTCACGGGGCACCCCTCGCGCAGAGGAGCTGCACCTGGAGCAGGACGTGCATGGCCTGCGGCACCGCAAACGTGCGCTGCACGGTGGCGACCGACCTGCCGCCCTGCCGGCGCAGGTCAACGGTCACACCGCTCAGCACCGACTGGCTGGGCTGCAGGTGCGTGCGGAAGCCGACGGCGTAGGTGGCGCCGGCCAGGCGCTCGCCGCCCGCGCAGGCGGTGATGACACCCACGGGGTGGTCTCCGCGCACGGAGACCGTGTGGAAGCGCCGCTGGAGCGGCTTCGGCTTCGCGGCCGTGTAGGCGGTGGTCGAGCGCCCGCCGCCGCCGCTTGTCGGAATGCACCCGACCACGGGACGGAAGGCTGTAGGCCGCGCCCGCGCAGAGAGAGCCTGGAACACGACGCTCCGCTTCGTGGAGATCCCGGGGTTGATCGGGCTGCCGAGCAGCCCGAGCCAGCGCACCTCGAGCGTCGGGTCGCCGAGGATCGCGTCGAGGCCGCCGGCGACGCTCCGCTTCGGGCACGTCACCTCGTACTGGACGGTGCTCGCGCTCCCGGCCGTGGCGGTCGGGACGGCGACCCATGGGCCCGGGACGGTGATGCAGACGTCGAGGCCCTTGCACTCGTTCGTGGCGCCGGCGCTCACCGGCAGGGCCATCAGCACGAGCCCGAGCAGCGGCGCGGCCACGAGCGCGCGCGTCACGGGAGCCTCCGGAAGAGCAGTGACGACAGCGCACCGGATGCCAGCAGGAGGAGCACGCCCGCGCCGGCGAACGCGGCCGTGATCTCGGACGGCTTGCGCACGTGGCCGAGCCGCTTGCCGAGATCCGAGTAGACCTTCTTCAGGTCAGCGTCGGTCGCGGCCGTGAACGCCTGGCCGCCGCTGAGCTGCGCGACCTGCTGGAGCGTGGTGGGATCGGCCGGGACGCGGATGCGCTCGGTATACCCGCCCACGAGCTTCTCAGTGATCACGCCGTCGGGCGTGCCCAGCGAGACGGTGTAGATCGGCACGCCGGCTGCCTTGGCCCGCCGCGCGGCTGCGGTCGGCGTCACGGCGCCGAGCGTCTGCGCGCCGTCCGACACGAGCAGGATCGCCGCGGGCGGCGGCTTCCCGTCGGTGCCGCGCACCTTTCCCGCCGAGCGCAGCGCGAGCGAGATCGCGTCGCCGATCGTCGTCCCCGCCCCGGTCCGAGCCTCGGCGAGCGCCTGGCGGACGAGGTCGCGGTCGGTCGTCGGCGGCGCCACGACGGCGGCACGGTCGGCGAAGGTGACGACACCGACCTGCAGCGACTTGGGCACGACCTTGAGGAAGCGGTCGATGGCTGCGCCCGCCGCGGCCAGCCGCGTCGGCTTGACGTCGTTCGCCGTCATCGACCGCGAGATGTCGACGGCCAGGATCACGGTGGCCTCGTTCCGCGTCACCGACCGCGTTGCGTGCGGCCGGGCGAAGCCCGTGACCAGGACGGCGACGGCCAGCAGCAGGATCGCGACCGGCAGGTGGCGGAGCCGGCCGGGACTGCGCCCGACGACGTTCGGGAAGAGCGCAGGCGTTGCGAACACGGCGGCGTCGTGCCGGCGGCGCCGCCGCTCGAGCAGGACGTAGCCGACGGCGGCGAACGGCACGACCAGCAGCGCGAGCAGCGCCAGGGGCCACTCGAAGGTCACCGGCGCGGGCCTCCGCGGCGCAGGAACGGGACGAGCACGCGCAGCCAATCGCCCTCGGTCGGAAGCACGACGTGCCTGACGCCGAGCGACGAGAACGTGGTGGCGACGGCGGAGCGCTCGGAGTCGGCGGCGGCGGCGAAGCGGGCCCGCAGGCGCGCGCTGCGCGTATCGACGCGGAGCTTGCGGCCGGTCTCCGGGTCGACGAGCCAGAGCTCGCCCATCGCGGGCAGCTCCTGCTCGCGCGGGTCGCGGATCTCGATCGCGACGACGTCGTGGCGGGACGCGAGCTGGATCAGCTGGGGGCGCCAGTCGAGCGGCCCGCGGAAGTCGGAGATGACGGCGATAAGCGCACGCTGCCGGGCGATGGCCGCCGCGCGGGAGAAGGCGGCTGTGAACGAGGTCGCGCCGGTCTCCGGCTCGCGCTCCTCGCGCAGCTCGCTAAGCATGCCCAGCAGGCCGGCGCGACCCTGGCGCGGCGGCAGCACCCGCGGCTCCACGCCGCCGAACGCGACCACGCCGAGCCGGTTGCCGCGGCGGGTCGCCACGTGCGCGAGCGCGAGCGCGGCGCCCTCGGCGACGTCCGCCTTGCGCCGGTCGGCGGTGCCGAACCGCATCGACGCGGATGCGTCGACGACCACCCAGCTGGTGAGCACGCGCTCGGCCAGGTGCACGCGCACGTGCGGCATCCGCGTGCGTGCAGTCACGTTCCAGTCGATCATCCGGACGTCGTCGCCCGGCTCGTACACGCGCACCTGCGCCAGCTCCGTCCCCGGGCCGAGGCGCGTCGAGCGGTAGTCGCCCGCGAGCAGCCCTTCGACGCGCCGGCCGATGGTCAGGTCGAGTGCGCGCAGGACGCTGCCCGGCAGCGGCCCGGGCCCCGGGCGCGACGGGTCGCGCCGCGCGGCGAGGGCGTCGACGGTCATGCGGCGACGCGCCGCAGGTCGATCTGCGGCAGCGGCAGCGTGGACAGCACCCGGTCGAGGATCACGTCGGGATGCACCTCCTCTGCGAGCGCGCGGTAGGAGAGCACGAGCCGGTGCCTGAGCGCGTCCTTGGCGAGTTCCCACAGGTCGGCGCCGACGACGTAGTCGCGGCCGCGGATGAGCGCGAGCGCCCGGCCGCTCTGGATCAGGCTGATCGGCCCGCGCGGGCTGGCGCCGTAGGCGATGTACTCGGTGAGCTCCGGCAGGTTGAAGTCGGCGGGCCGCCGCGTCACGTCGGCGAGCGTCACCGACCAGCTGATCAACGCCGGGTCGACGTAGACGGCTGCCACCTGACGCTGGATGTCGAGCAGATCGTCGACGCTGAGCGTCCGCCGCAGGTCGGGCGCCGGGACGAGCGAGCGCTGGACGACGGTCAGCTCGTCGTCGTGCCCCGGGTAGCCGACGAGCACCTTGAGCATGAAGCGATCGATCTGGGCCTCCGGCAGCGGGTACGTGCCCTCCGACTCGATCGGATTCTGGGTCGCCATGACGAGGAACGGGTCGGGCACGGGGTAGGTCGTGTGGCCGATCGTCACCTGGTGCTCCTGCATGACCTCGAGCAGCGCCGACTGCACCTTGGCCGGCGCGCGGTTGATCTCGTCCGCGAGCAGGAAGTTGCAGAAGACGGGGCCGAGCTCGGTGTCGAACTCGCCGCTGTCCGGCCGGTAGATGCGCGTGCCGACCAGATCCGACGGGACGAGGTCGGGCGTGAACTGGATGCGGTGGAAGGTGCCGCCGAGCACGCCGGCGGTCGTCTTGATGGTCAGCGTCTTGGCCAGCCCCGGGACGCCCTCGATGAGGAGGTGGCCGCCGGCGAGCAGGCAGACGAGGACGCGCTCGAGCATGCCCTCCTGCCCGGCGATGACGCGCCGGATCTCGAACAGCGCCTCCTCCAGGCGGTCGTGGATGGTGGGGCCTTCGGGAGAGGCGGGATCGGGCTCGACAGTCGCCACGGTCGCTCCTTCGTGTTCGCGGGTCAGCGGGGGCGGCCGCGCAGCGGCCGCGTCTCCCGACGATGACAGCACAAAACGGCTAAGAGCTGGGTGAGAAATTCCGGCGCCGTCGCAGCCACAGGACGATCGCGGCGGCGCCGAGGATGACCGCGAGCGCGCCCGCGATGACGCCGATCGTGCCGTAGCTCCGGCCCTCGCCGGAGACGGCCTGCGGCGCAACGGTGACGCCGTGCGCGGCCGCCAGCTTCTGGACGGCGACCTCGGCCGTGTCGATCAGGCCCGCCGAGCCCTGCGGCTTCGGCACCTTCTTCAGCACCGCGTACTCGCTCGTGGTCGTGTGCTTCGTGTGGTCGAAGCCGAGGCCGGACGGCATGACGATCAGCAGCGGCCCTTTGTAGAGGAAGGCGAGCTCCTGGCCGAGGAAGTGCGCGTAGGTGCGCGGCTGCCCCCACAGGGACGTGACGGCGCCGAGATCGGATTTGTTCGCGATCAGGGCGACGCGGACCTTGTAGCCGCCGTCGTTCGCGGACTTGACGAGCGCCGCGAGCTCCTGCTGCCTGTTCTGGGGGTACTTGACGCTGAAGGGGAAGAAGACCTGCTGCGAGAGCAGATAGTCGCTCGCCGGGTCGCCGTCGGCGCGCGCGGACCCGGCCACGGCAGCGGCCGCAAGGAGCATTGCGAGGAGGACGGCGGCGCGTCTCATCCGTTGGCGTGGTCGACGAGCACGACGTCAAAGGGTGCCTGTCCGGGTGGCGCGATCTCGAAGGTCAGCCCCCAGCGGCCGACCATGACGAGCGCCGGCGCGGACTTCACGTACAGCCCCGGCGACTGCTCGCGCAGGCGGTACGCCTGGTTCGGCATCTCCATGTCGAGCATCGCGAAGGTCTGCGTGACGTCGGCGCCCGTGACCGGCTTGCCGCCCTTTGTGATCCGTACGGCGGAGGCGTTGTCGACGGCCGCCTTGTTCGGCGTCACGCGCAGCTCGACCCGGTAGCCGTTCTGGTTGACGACGCTCACCACGCGGCCCGGGCCGACGCTGGCGGCCACCTTCCCGAGCCCGGCGAGCGCCTTCGGCGGCGGCGGCAGGCTCGACAGCACGGCGGCGGCGAAGATCGCCGACGCGACGACCACGACCTCAACGCTGACGAGCCGCCGCAGCAGCCGCGCCGCGCCGGCGGCCCGGTCGCCGGTCGCCGCGAGGCCGGGCTTCGTGCGCAGCAGGTTGGCGGCGCCGAGCAGCATCGCGACGAACAGGAGCCCGGCCTTCCACAGGATCGCCTTCCCGTACGACGTGCCCCAGAGCGACGAGACCGTCGGCACGTGCAGCACCGACGCCGTGATGCCCGTGATGAGCAGCACATTCACGGAGACGAACGCGACGTTCGAGAAGCGCGGCACGCAGACGGCGAGGCCGGCGACGCGCTTGCCGGCCGCCAGGCTGCGCCAGAGCACGAGCAGCCCGATCAGGCCGCCGATCCAGAGCGCGCCGGCGCTGACGTGCACCCAGTCGACGGCGAGCGCCAGCCAGCGCGGCGAGGTTTGCGCGGCGTGCCCGGCGGCGGCGGGGCCGAGCAGTGCGGCCGCGGCGGCCATGAGCGCGCCGAGCAGCGCGAGCAGGGCCGCGACCGACCGCAGCGGGCGCTCGGGCCGGTCGAGCCAGAGCGCAGCGGCCGCCGCCAGCGCGAATAACCCGAGCGCGAGCTCGATGTCGAGGAAGCCGCGGCCGAACGCCGAGACGCGCATCAGCGGCACGAGGTCGCCGATCGCCCAGACCGACCGCAGCGCGAATTCGGACGTCGCGAGCAGGACGTAGACCGGGGTCGCGACAAGGGCCACGCCGAGCGCGATCCAGAACGCGATCGACACGGCGCGCAGGCGTGTCCCGGACACGCGTGAGATGAGCGGGCGTGCGATCGCG
Organism: uncultured Thermoleophilia bacterium; assembly: GCA_963755085.1. GTDB lineage: Bacteria > Actinomycetota > Thermoleophilia > Gaiellales > Gaiellaceae > JACVRM01. The sequence goes on from CAVWIN010000010.1 coordinate 35,667, forward strand.
ATGCGCAGGACGAAGAGGCCGACCGCGGCCATGATCGAGAGGAACGCGACCCAGCGCGCGGCGAGCAGGTTCGGCGTCGCCGCCGTCTCGGACAGGGACGGGATCACGAAGCGCGGCGGCGGGCCCGGGTTCGGCCCGACCTTGAACGTGAACGCGCCGCGGACCGGGTGGCCGTCGACCGAGATCACCCGCCAGAAGACGAGGTACCACCCCTCGGGCACGCGCTTAAGCGGCACCGCGAGCTCGTTCGTGTTGGTCACCGAGCGGCGCACGGCGCCGTCGACCTGCTGATCGGCGGCCGCGTTCGTGACCGACACGATGGCGAAGCGCGGCTCGACCGCCTCGCTGTAGGTCAGCCGCACCTGCGGCGGCGACGTGTTGACCTCGGCGCTCGCGGCCGGGAACGTCTTCAGCAGCGCGGCGTGCCCCCACGCCGCCGCCGGGGCGGCGAGCGCGGCCAGCAGCGCGCCGGCGAGGATCAGGCGACGTGGAGCGTGAACGGGGCCATCACCACCTTCCCGCTCACACGGGTCTGCAGGAAGAGCCGCCATGTGCCGGCGACCGGGAGCAGGACGCCGACCTTGAGCCGGCCGGGCGTGCTCGACGTGCCCGTGACCCTGGCGCCGCCGAGGACGCTGGCGCAGCCGGTGGCGCCGGGCGCGCAGACATGCGTGTGGAAGTAGTCGAGCGAGCCGGTGCGGAAAAAGATGGCGTGCGCGAGCGCGCCGAACCACGGCGTGAAGGTCGCCGGCTTGCCGTCGGGGCCGGTGACGGTGAAGTCGAGGAGGCCCGCCTGGGCGGCGCGAAGCTTCGGCGTGCCCGTGACCGCGAACCGGTAGCCGTTCTCGGTCTCGACCGGCTTGAACGGCGGCGTGGGATCCGCGTGGTACGGGCCCTTGACGTTGATCTTGTTGAAGAGCTGGAAGCTCGGCACCGGCCCGGTGTTCTGCGGGTACGCGTCGATGACGACGCGATACGGGCCGGGCTTCACAAATGTGACGTAGTCACTGATCTTCCCGTCCGCTCCGACCGGCGGGTGGTGGTGGATGATCGTGCTCAGGTCGCGGCGGACGATGATCACGTGCACGCCGTTGTGCGGGCCGGCGCCGTGCCGGTACGCCGTCAGCGGCTTGCCGTCGGGCTGGATGATCGTGAACGAGAGCGGGGTCGGCTTGCCCGCCGCGACCGGGGCGCCGGGCGTGAAGCCCTGGAGGTGGTAGCTCTGGCCCGGCTGGATCGTGATCGACGGTCCGCCGGAGCCGCCGCCGCACGCAGCGAGGGCAAGCGGCGCGAGCAGCGCGGCGACAACAATGCGGACGGTCATGTGGTGCCTCCTCGGAGTTCGCTGGTGAGCCCGGCGGCGGTCGCGATCGCCGTCCTGGCGTTGCTGGTTCCGACGCCGATCGGTGCGGGGCCGCGCTTCCATCCGGCGCCCGCGGCGCGCGGCGCCTGCGCACCCGCGCCGCTCGGGGGCGGCGGGCGCGTGCATGTCGAGCTGTTTGCGGCCGGGCGGGTCGTCATCGTCCCGGCGGGCATCGGCGTGCGCGGCGGACGCGACCGCTTCGGCCGCATCACGGCCGCACGCTGCCGCGGCGCCCTGTGGACGACCGACCCCACCGGCGTCGTCCACTTCGAGGGCGCTCGGACGCTCGGCGGCCTTTTCGCTGCGTGGGACCGGCGCCTGAGGCCCGGGCGGCTGCTCTCCTTCCGCGGCCCGGTGCGCCTGTACCGCAACGGCGTGCCCGTGGCCGGCGACCCGCGGCTCCAGCGGCTGCGAGACCGCGACCAGCTCGTGCTCCAGGTCGGCCCCTACATCCCGCCGCACCGCTCGTACCGCTTCCCGCCGTAGCGCGCTCATACCGGCCCCGGGGTGCGTCCGAGCAGCACGATCATCACGACGACCGCAGCGATCCCCGCGGCGAGGGCGAGCACCGCGACGAGCAGGCGGAGGGTCTGCCCGTTCATTCGGCGGCCCGTGTCACGTCAGCGACCGGCCTCCCGTGCCGACGAGCCCGATGATCGCGAGGATCAACGCGATGCCGGCGACGACGAGGGCGATGATCGCCAGCGTCGAGCTGCTGCTCGACCCGCCGAGTGATGAGACCGCCTCGACGGCCGGCGCGGGCGTGTTCGACGACTCCGGCCCGGTCCAGTCGACGACCTCGCCGTCGGCGTACGTCTGCCGGACGCCGAACGTGTACGTCTTCACGGAGTCGGCGGAGGCGTTGAAGCGGAACACGGCGTCCTGATCGGTCGGGACGTGGCCGCCCGTCCAAGTGACCTTCTGGACGACGGTGTTCTCGCCGGTCCCGGTCGTCTGCTCCTCCATCTTCCAGCCGGCCGCAGGGGGCTCGAACGAGTCGATGCCGAAGCCGGACGGGACGGTGAGCTCGATCTCGGTCGTGGTCGTCCCTTCCTTCTCGGTCGGGACAGAGAGCGTGAACTGCTGCGCCTTCCCCTTCAGCGCGACCGGGGGCGACATGATCGCGTGGGCCCAGGCGCCGGCGGGGACGGCGAGCGCGGCGGCCGCCGCGAGAACGGGGACGAGCAGGCGTGCGTTGCCTCTCAAGGAGCCTCCTTCAAGCGTGGTCGGGAAGCGGCAGGCGGGCGCCCGCCGCTACGGCTACGCGAGGAGCGGCGGCGGCCCGCGCTGGGCCAGGCGGTCCGCGAGCGGCGAGCGGCGGCGGGTCGTGACCGGCTGCGGGGGCCGCTGACGTGCGATCGAGAAGACGGTGCGCGGCGGGGCCGCGGCGAGGGCGCGCCCGGCGCGCTCGGCGGCGCCGAGCAGCAGCCGCGCGATCAGGTAGGCGGTGAGCGCGAACGGAATCTGGAAGAGGAGCCCCGGAAGGAAGGTGGGCGCCTCGACGGCCTGCCAGACGAACGTCCCGCTGTGCACGGAGCGCTCGAGCACCTCCTGGATGACGAACGCGACCGGCGGGAGCAGCGCGAAGGCCGAGGCCGGAAGGCGCTCGACGTGCCGGCCATGCGCAGCGTCGGCCGCCGCAAAGAGGAGCGCGACGAGCGCGACGGCGCCGCCGGCGGCGAGCACGAACGGCAGCCGGTCGAGGTAGCCGTGGCCCGTGACGAACAGCGCGTGCAGCCGGACGTCGGTCGACGGGTAGACCCAGCGGTACGCGAGGACGTGCGCGGCCTGCGACCCGGCCAGCATCAGCGGCAGCGCGAAGAGCCAGGCCAGCCCGCGACGCATCAGGCCGAATCGTGCCACACGGAGCGGCACGCGCTGCCGGGGCGCCCGGGTTGGCGGGTTGGGCAGCTTGGTAGCGTCTTTGCGATGGCCATTGGGCCGGCAGCGCCCTCACGTCGGGCGAGGGGCCTCGGCGCGAGCCTGGCCGAGGCCGTCCGCTCGCGGCCGGTCGCGGCGCACCTGACGCTGATGGGCGCGCTCGCGTTCAGCGCCGGCGTGCACGCGGGGCTCGTGCCCCAGCATCTCGACGAGTCGCCGTACCTCGGGGTCGCGTTCATCGGCGCGGTGCTCTCGACGACGGCGGTGGCGACCGCGCTCGCCCTTTATCCCGGCAGCGCCTGGCCTCCGCGGGCGGCCGCGCTCCTCTTCGCCGGGCAGATCGTCGCCTACGTCCTCTTCACCGAGACGATCAGCGACCCGACCGGCGTGCTGACCAAGCTCGTCGAGGGCACGGGGCTCGTCGTGGCGCTGCTCATGCGGCCGACGCCGGAGCTCGCCGCGCAGCGGCGGGCGTACGCCCCCGCGTACCTGCTCCTCGTCGCGTTCGCGCTGCTCGTCGCCGTGCAGGCGTCCGGGCACCACCACTAGCCAGGGCGCCATACGACCACGATCCGTGGCGCCCCCGATGGCGTCGGCGGCGCGCCGGCGCACGCTCGGGCTGTCTCTGAGCGAAGGGAGGCATGGCCATGACCACCATCAAGGAGGCGGCGACCGCGTTTCTCGCATCCGAGCGGGTCGCCGTCACCGGGGTGTCGCGTCACCCCAAGGATCACGCCGCGAACGTCGTCTACAAGCGGCTCCGGGACCGCGGCTACGAAGTCTTCGCCGTCAACCCCAATGCCGACGAGGTCGAGGGCAACGCCTGCTACCACGACGTGCACTCGATCCCGGGCGGCGTCGACGCCGTCGTGATCGGGACGAGCCCGGAACACGCGGGAGAGACGATGCGCGAGTGCGCCGAGCTCGGCGTCGCGAACGTGTGGATGCACCGGGCCGCAGGCGCGGGCAGCATCTCGAAGCAGGCGGCCGCCTACGGCCGACAGCACGGCATCCACGTCATCGAGGGCGGCTGTCCGTTGATGTTCGGGCCCACGGCCGACTTCGGCCACAAGGTGATGCGCGCGGCACTCACGCTGACCGGCCACGTCCCGCGCACGGTCGAGTGACGCAGCGCGCGGCCCCGCCGCCGACGCGCCTCTACCGCGCGATCGCGACCGCGTCGCGGCCGCTCGTCGAGAAGCTCTACCGGCTGCGGGTCGAGGGAGCCGAGCACGTTCCCACTGAGGGCGGGTTCGTCGTCGCCGCCAACCACACGTCGAACCTCGACCCGTGGCCGCTCGCCGTCGCCCTCCGGCCGCGCTCGGTGCACTTCATGGCCAAGCACGAGGCGTGGCGCCCGCCGCTCAGCTGGCTCATCGGCGGTGTCGGATCGTTCCCGGTGCGGCGCGGCGAGGCCGACGCAGAGGCGCTGGCAAACGCGATCCGCGTGTGCAGCGAGGGCCGCGTCATGGCGATGTTCCCCGAGGGGACGCGCCGCTCGAAGGGGCTACGGAAGAGGCATCGGCCCCGCCCGCACAGCGGTGCCGCGCGGATCGCGCTGGCCGCAGGCGTCCCGATCGTGCCGGCCGCCATGCGTGGCCTCGAGGTGCTGCGCCGGCGCGGCCCTGTCAGCCTGCGCTTCGGGCCGCCGGTCGAGCTCGCCGACCTCGGCACGCTGGAGTCGCATGCCGCCGCCGAGGAAGCGACCGGGCGCCTCTGGGAGGAGATCACCCGCCTCGAGGCCGAGCTCGACGTCGAGCGCTGACGGAGGAGCGACCGCCCGGCCGCCCCCGCGCATGCGTCTACCCGGCGACCTGGGCGTTCACGGTCTCGTCGCCCACCTCCTTGCCCGAGGCGTCATACGAACGCACGTGGATCGTCGCCGACGACGTCGCCTCGTCGATGCCGTCTGTCGTGCTGAGCCGCACCGGGTACGGGCTGCTCGCGTCGTAGATCTCCCGGAAGTGGTCGTGGTCGACCACGAGCCAGCGGGCGCGGGCGGCCGGGACGACCCACGCGTAGGCGACCGTGGCGCCGCCGGCCGTGAGGCAGTTCGCGAGGTCGAGGCGCGGGTCCTCGATGCGGCCACCGTCGAGCCACTTCGTCGTGGCCGTCCCGCACCAGCGTCCTGCGGGCTCCCGCTGCCGCGCGGCGCCGTCGCAGGCGACGAGCCGCTGCCGGTCGGCGGTCGCGAAGGTCAGCGTGTGCCCGTCGACCGTCACCGACTCCACGCCGGCCGGCGGGGCGCCGCCCGGTACGTCCTTGATGCAGTCGAGCGCAGGCTCGGCCTCGAAGTCCTGTCCGCGCAGGACGCGGCTGCCCGTCATGACGGCGCTGTGGACATCAGCGAGCGCGGCCGGAACGGGCGGCGGCGTGCTGCCGTCGCTGAGCAGGTCGGGCCGGTGCAGCCCGGAGCCGCCGCAGCCGCCGGCGGCCGCGAGCAAAAGCGTGGCGGCCGCTGCCGGCCGCCACGCAATCGATCGTGCTCCTACGCGTCCCAGCCGAGCCGCCGCACACCTCCGTACGCCGAGCTGCCACGGTACGTACGGGTCCAGATGTTCACCCCGTACGCCTCGCCCTTCGCCTCGATGATCTGGTCGCTGCCGTCGGCGTTGCGCGCATAGATCATCCCGACGTGTTCGGTGCTGGCGAGTGCGTCCATCCGGATCAGGCCGCTCTTCGGATACGTGTCGTTCGGGGCGCCGGCGCCGTACAGGAAGCTGGCGGCGCTGTACGGGCCGTGGACGTCGCGGAGCATGTTCCATTGCCACGCGCCCTGGTTCGAGGTGTCCAGGTCCTCGCGCCAGACCTTGAACGTGAAGCCCGAGCAGTCCGGCCCCTCGCCGCGCGTGTCCGAGCGCTCGACCGGATCGCCGGGCGACTCGTCGACGTCGTCGTCGTTCCAGCAGCCGCCGCCCCACTGGTAGCCCTCCCATCGCGCGCGGAGCGCAACCGTCATGGAGCCGTCACGCGTGAAGTAGCCGGTGTATTCAGGCGCACCGTAGTTGCAGTAGGCGCCGGTGAAGTTGGTGTGGTAGGCCCACGCGGCGCCCGCGAGGGCCAGCGAGAGCGCCAGCGCGGCCGCGAAGGCGGCGACGGGCGCGGGGATCCGCCGGATCATGAGCGCACCTCCAGGTCGAAGCGGTCGACGTGGACGCCGGACGGGGTCGAGCCGAGCTGGTAGAGCGAGGAGCCGGACAGCCGGAAGCGCGAGAGCGGCATCGTCTCCGCCCAGTCATCCGCCGCCACGGCGAACGAGGACATGAGCCCGCGCGCGCCGAGTCGCGCGACCTCGAACTCGTCCCGCGCGTCGGTGTACGTCCGGACGACGAGCAGGACGCCGTCCGCGTACGGCTCGGCGAGCTGAACCTCGGCCACCGGCGTCGCGCTGTGCACGCGCCACGCGCGCTCGACGCCGCCGGCGCCGACGACGGCGACCCGGACCTCGTCGCCGGTGCGCACGACCGCGACCTGGCGGCTTGCCGAGACGGCGCGGAGCGGCTCGGCCGCCAGCCGCTGGGCGCGGAGGCCGAGGTTGGCGCCGTTCTCCACGGCGGGCACCCACTGCTCCGACGGGTACTCCTTGACGACGGGGCCGGCCGGCCCCATGCGGAGCTGGGCGGCGGTTCGCTCGCCGAGCGGCACCTCGTCCTCGGCGGTGCCGTCCTTCGCGAACTCCTTCAGCATCGGCGCGTCCGCCCCGGCCGTCTCCAGCACCCAGAGCGGGCCGTCGCCGCCGCCGGCCAGGTCGGCCAGCGTGCCGTTGATGTCGAGTGGAACGTCGCGCACGGCCCGAGCCCCGGGCGCCGCGACGAGCGCACGGTGGTGCACCTGGTCGAGCACGGTGACGGTCCCGTCGGCGCCGACGACGAACGAGCCCGGCCCGACGGGCTCGGCCTCGCGGCCGCCCTCGAGCCCGGCGTCGGCCGGCCCGTCTCCCCACACGGCCGAGAACGGCCGCGCCGTGGCCGCACGGGTGCGCCCGAAGGCGTGCGCGCCGAGCTCCACGCGGGATGGGCGCGGTCGCCGCGTACGCGCGCTGCGGCGCGGCGGCTCCGCCGGCGGGCAGGGTGACCTGGGTGCCGGCCGCGCGGTTCCGCAGAACCGCGTAGTAGGAGAAGCCCTCGTGCGAGCGGGCGATATCGGCCGGCACCCGGGCGGCCCAGCGGCCCTCGGCCGCGTGCCGGTCGAGCGCCAGCGGGAGCGGGCGGAACGCGCCGGCGTCGCCGGCGCGGACGTACACCGTCCCGGCCGCGTCGCACTCGTCGCCGGACGCTCCGGCGGGCGGCGGGCAATAGACGTCGTAGCGGAGCGTGACCGGCTCACCGGGCAGCGTGAGCACCGGCGGCACGTGGGTGGCATCGATGATGCGGGCAGCGTCGAGCGCCGGTGGGCCCGGCAGGTCGCCGATCGCACCCGAGGCAGGCCCGAGCAGCAGCACGGCGGCGGCAGCGAGGCCAGCGGCCGCGCCGGCAGCGCCGGCGGCGGCGAAACGCAGCCGGCGACGGGCCGGCGGCGACGGGCGTTGAGTCTCCATCTCTCCCTCCTCTCGTGGGCCGCGTGGCGCGCGCCGTGCGGTGCGTGTGTGTTGTCCATAGTGTAAACGGGAGCAACGACGGCCCGCCAGTCGCTCTTACGGCCATGTCCGCCGAGGACACAACGCGCCCGCTTCAATTGCGGGGATGCAGCCCGAGCTTCACGAGACTCCGCGCGCCCGCGCCGAGCGCGAGGCCGTGGAGCGCGCGCTCGCGGAGGTCCCGCTGCGCGGGAAGCCGCTGCAGCGCCGCGTGCGGCTCGAGCGGACGACGCTCGACCGCTACCTGCGCGCAGTCGGCGGGCCGCTGCCGTACATGCGGCGTCTCCGCGCGATCGATCTGGCCACGCGCGCGCACGACGAGGAGCTCCGTAAGCACCGCGGCGAGCTCGGGCGCCACTTCGCCGGGCCGGCGTTCACCGCGGCGTGGATCGAGGCCGCCGAGGCGTGGGACTTCGCCGAGCTCAACCGCCTCATCGACGAGCACAACCGCTGGTATCCGGTCGAGGCGCAACTGCCGATGGATCCACGCACCGGGGACTACCGCCTGGTCGGCGGCCAGCCGTACTGGCGCCGGCCGCTGGACGCCGACTGGGTGCTCGAGCGGTACCCGGCCGAGCGTCCCGCGCCCTGAGCCCGCCTGTTCAGACTCTGTAAATCCCCGTTAAACGGAGCAACTCCGCGGGTACGCGGCCGTCAGACTCGATGACGTCCCCGGACCGACATTTGCCGTCAGGAGGTTGCCCGTGAAGAGATTTCTTCCCGCCCTCGCGCTGACCGCCGCCCTCGCAGGCCTCGTGCCAGCGGCAGCGCATCCCGCCCGCCACATGCTCGTCGGCCTGTTCGACGAGTCCGAGACGCTCGGCTACACCGACCGCTCGATGCCGACGCTGAAGACGCTCCGCGTCCAGATCATCCGCTCCACGCTCTACTGGGGCGGCAAGGGCGGCGTCGCCGGCACCCGGCGGCCGGCTCACCCGACCGACCCGGGCGACAAGGCCTACAACTGGGCCCCGTACGACCGCATGGTGCGGGAGGCGGCGAAGAACAACATCAAGGTGCTCTTCTCGATCTGGGGCACGCCGTCGTGGGCCAACAAGGGCAAGGGCCTCGCGCACGCCCCCACGCTCGCGCGCGACCTGCGCAACTTCGCCTACGCGGCAGCGAAGCGCTACAGCGGCACCTACGTCCCCGTCGAGCCTGCCGCGAGCGGCACGACCACGACGACCACCACGCCCTCGGGCGACACGGCGATCCCCGCCGTCCGCTACTGGCTGTCGTGGAACGAGCCGAACAACCCGATCTTCCTGCAGCCGCAGTACAAGCGCGTCGGCACGGGCAAGAAGGCGCACTGGGTGGCGCAGAGCCCGATCGACTACGCGCGCATCTGCAACGCGATCTACGGCGGCGTGCACACCACGCTGATCCGGGCGGAGAAGGTCGCCTGCGGCGGCACCGGCCCGCGCGGCAACAACAACCCGAAGGCCAAGCGCGCCTCGATTGGCCCGATCCCGTTCCTCAAGGGCGTGAAGAAGGCGCACCTCGCGAAGTTCGACGCCTGGGCGCACCATCCGTACTACGGCAGCCCGAGCGAGAAGCCGTCCTCGGTACCGACGTCGAACCGCGGCAAGCGGGGGCTGATCGCGCCGCCGGTCGTGCTCGGCAACATCAACGACCTGATCAAGGAGGTCACGCGCCTCTACGGCAAGAAGCGGATCTGGATCACCGAGTACGGCTACCAGACCAACCCGCCGGACCGCGCCTTCGGCGTCTCGTGGACGAAGCAGGCGCTCTACCTGAAGCAGGCCTACGCAATCGCGCGCAAGAATCCGCGCATCGACATGATGATGTGGTTTCTGCTGCGCGACCAGAAGGACCTGGGCGGCTGGCAGTCAGGGCTGATGACGTACGCCGGCGTGAAGAAGCCGTCGTTCAACGCCTTCCGGACGCTGCCGCATTAGGAGGGCTTGATGGGACGTCGCTCGTCGCAGGGGTGCGCTGGTCGTTCCGAGGCTAGGACGCAGGGCGCGTTCGTATGTTCGCATATACGGGCGCGCCCGAGGACGACGCATCGGGACGTCCAGCGCGGCCCGGCGACTCAGCCGTCGTCCCGTCAAGCCCTCCTAAATCCGGAGAAACTGCACGGTGTCCCCCGCGGTGAGCTCGCCCTCGCCGCGGGGGACGAGCACGAGCGCGTCGGCGGTCGCCGCGCGCGTGATCATGTGCGACTCCTGGCCCGTGATCGGCTCGAGGCCCTCCAGGGCCGCGCCGCGCCCGCACGAGGTCGTCGCGCGCTGCGTTCCGCCGCACCGGCCCGGCCAGCGTGCCGGGCTCGAACGGCGGCGCCGGTGACGCATGCCCCTGGAGCGCCAGCAGCGCCGGGCGGACGAAGAGCTCGAAGCAGACGAACGAGGAGACGGGATTGCCGGGCAGCCCGAAGACGAGCGTCTCCCCGCGTGTGCCGAACCACAGCGGCTTTCCCGGGCGCATGGCGATGCCCCAGAAGACCTCCGCGACGCCGAGCTCCGCTCCGACGCTGCGCACCAGGTCGTGCGGGCCGACGGAGACCCCGCCCGACGTGACCAGGACGTCGTGGCGGAGCCCGCGCTCGAGTGCCTCCCGGTGTGCTGCCTCGTCGTCCTCGACGCCCACGAGGCGCGCCGGCTCGGCGCCGGCGCGCGCGGCCTGCGCGGCGAGCATCGGCCCGTTGGCGTCGTAGACCTGCCCGGGCGCGAGCGGCGTCCCGGCCGGTCGCAGCTCGCTGCCCGTCGCGAGGACGCCGACGCGTGGCCGCCCCCCGACCCGCACGTGCCCGATGCCGGCGGCGAGCAGTGCCGCGAGGTGGTGCGGGTGGAGCAGCGTGCCGACGGCGACCACCGGGTCGCCCCCGTGCACGTCTCCCCCGCGCGGCCGCACGTGCGCACCCTTCGCGACCGGTTCGGGCACGGTCAGGCGGTCGCCCTGCTCGGTGACGAGCTCGATCGGCACGACGGCGTCCGCACCATCCGGCACGACGCCGCCTGTGGCGATGCCCACGGCCTCGCCGGGCTGGAGCGCGCGCCCGGCCGGGCGGCCGGCTGCGACGCGCGCGACGATGGGCAGCTCGCCCGGCGTGTCGGCCGAGCGGAGCGCGAAGCCGTCCATGGCGGAGCTATCGAACGGCGGCAGGTCGACCGTGGCGGCAGCGGGCTCGGCCAGCACGCGGCCTGCGGCGGCGGCGGTCTCGACGTCGTCAGCCGGCAGCGGCCGCACGGCCGCGAGCACGCGGCGGAGCGCCTCGCCGATCGAGAGCAGCTCGGCCACTACCGGCGGTTGCCGGCGAGCGCCGCCGTGACGCCCAGGCCGATCAGGATCGTGCCGGACGCCCACCGCGACACGGCCGCGGCCCGGCGGCTCCCGCGCAGCCGCCCGGAGAGCGCCCCGGCCGCCAGCGCGTAGGCGCCGTCGCTGAGCAGCCCGAGCGCCGTGAAGGTCAGCCCGAGAACGAGGATCTGGAGGCCGGTCGCCCCCGCTTCCGGATCGACGAACTGCGGCAGGAACGCAAAGAAGAAGAGCGCCGTCTTCGGGTTCAGGATCTGGACGGTGGCGCCGCGCGCGACACGGCGGCGCGCGTCGACCTCGAGCGCCTGCGGCTCGTCCGACGTGCGGCCCGCGAGCGTCCGCACGCCGATGAAGACGAGGTAGGCCGCGCCGGCGTACTTGACGACTTCGAACGCCTGGGCCGAGGAGACGAGGAGCGAGGAGAGCCCGATCGCGGCGGCGGTCACGTGCACGAGCGTCCCGAGGTGGATGCCGACGGTGGACGTGAGCCCGGCGCGCGGGCCGCCCTCGACGCTCTGCGAGACGACATAGAGCACCGCCGGTCCGGGGATCAACAGCAGCGCGAGCGCGGCGAGGACGAACAGCCCGTAGACAGCGGGATCCGGCATCGTCGATTCGTAGCACGGCACGCGCCGGGCCGCCCGGTACGCTCACCATCGTGGCCGTCCTGACCTCGCAGGCGGAGCGCGGCACGGACGTCTTCGCCGGCCGGCGCGCGCGGATGGAGGAGCTCGTCGCCGAGCTGCGCGAACGCACGGCCCTCGTCGCCGCGGGCGGCGGCGAGCGCGCGCTCGAGCGCCACCGCGGGCGCGGGAAGCTGCCGGCGCGGGAGCGGATCGACCGCCTTGTCGATCCCGGCTCGGCGTTCCTGGAGCTCGGTGCGCTGGCCGCGTGGGACGTCTACGACGGGCAGGCGCCGTCGGCCGGGATCGTCACCGGCATCGGCGTCGTCGAGGGCCAGGAGTGCGTGATCGTCGCCAACGACGCGACCGTCAAGGGCGGCTCGTACTTCCCGCTCACGGTGAAGAAGCACCTGCGCGCACAGGAGATTGCCGAGCAGAACCACCTGCCGTGCATCTACCTCGTCGACTCCGGCGGCGCGTTCCTGCCGCTCCAGGCCGAGGTCTTCCCGGACAGGGAGCACTTCGGGCGGATCTTCTACAACCAGGCGCGCATGTCGGCCATGGGCATCCCGCAAATCGCCGCCGTCATGGGCTCGTGCACCGCCGGGGGCGCGTACGTGCCGGCGATGAGCGACGAAACGATCATCGTGCGCGGCACCGGCACGATCTTCATCGGCGGGCCGCCGCTCGTGAAGGCGGCCACCGGCCAGGACGTCACCGCCGAGGAACTGGGCGGGGCCGACGTCCACGCGCGCCGTTCGGGCGTCGCCGACCACTACGCCACCTCCGACGAGCACGCGCTCGCGCTCGTGCGCCAGATCGTCCGCAACCTGCACCGGCGCGCCGAGGCGCCGTGGGACGTCGCCGAGCCCGAGCCGCCCGTGGCCGACCCCGACGACCTCTACGGGCTCATCCCGGACGACCACCGCCAGCCGTTCGACCCGCGCGAAGTAATCGCCCGCATCGTCGACGGCTCGCGCTTCGACGAGTTCAAGGCGCTCTACGGGGAGACGCTTGTGACGGGCTTCGCCCGGATCGAGGGCTACCCGGTCGGGATCCTCGCCAATAACGGGGTGCTCTTCGCCGAGTCGGCGCAGAAGGGCGCGCACTTCATCGAGCTCTGCTGCAAGCGGAAGATCCCGCTCGTCTTCCTCCAGAACATCACCGGTTTCATGGTCGGGGTCGAGTACGAGGCCGGCGGCATCGCGCGAGACGGCGCCAAGCTCGTCACCGCCGTCGCCTGCGCCGAGGTGCCGAAGTTCACGGTCGTGATCGGCGGCTCGTTCGGCGCCGGCAACTACGGCATGGCGGGCCGCGCCTACTCGCCGCGGCAGCTCTGGATGTGGCCGAACGCGCGCATTTCGGTGATGGGCGGCGAGCAGGCGGCCACCGTGCTGACCATGGTCGGCGACGCCGACGCCGCCGAGATCCGCGCCAAGTACGAGGCCGAAGGCAACCCCTACTACTCGACCGCCAGGCTCTGGGACGACGGGATCATCGACCCGCTCGACACGCGACGTGTGCTCGCGCTCGGAATATCCGCCGCGCTCAACGCACCTATCCCCGAGACCACCTTCGGCGTCTTCAGGATGTAGACGACCGGACCTCGCGAATGGAGGACGCGTGGCGTACGACGTGATCGACGTGAAGGACCTGGAGGGCGAAGGCCCCGGCGGCATGGTGCGCAAGGCGCGCCGTGCGCTCGGCGCCAGCGCGTTCGGCTTCAACTACTTCGAGTTCCCGCCCGACACGGAGGGCCGCGAGCACAGCCACGAGGCGAACGGCCACGAGGAGGTCTACGTCGTCGTGCGCGGCTCGGGGGTCATGCGCCTGAACGGCGAGGAGATCGAGCTGAAGCCGCTGCGCATCGTCCGCGTCGACCCGGGGACGACGCGCCAGCCGGTGTCCGGCCCGGACGGGCTCGAGTTCATCACCTTCGGCGCGCCGCAGCAGGGCGCCTACGAGCCGCCGGACTGGGGATAATCACGGACATGCCGACGACACTGGATCTCACAACCGAGGAGCTCGAGCTGCTGCGCGCAGCGCTCCACTCCTACCTGGACGACTTCGGGCACAAGGAAGCCGACGTGCTCCGGCGGATCAAGGAGCTGATCGCGAAGCTCCCTCCGCGCCCGTAGGAGGGGCCGGTGCCATGTCGCTCGTCGAAGCGGTGCGCTCGACGTTCTCAGGCAAGGACGCACGGCGCGCGCGTATGCCGGCATACGAGCGCAACCGAGGACGCCGCATGAGGACGTCCAGCGTGCCGCGTCGGCACAGCCGTCATGGTGCCGGCCCCTCCTGATGCTGCTTCGCCTCGTCCTCTGGAACCTGGCCGACTCGCAGACGACGATCGCCGAGCTGCGCCGCTACCTCCGCGACGAGTCGGTCGACGCCTTCGAGGATGTCCCCGGCCTTCGCTTCAAGGCCTGGATCTCCGACGAGGTGACCGACCGCTGGGGCGCCGTGTACCTCTGGGAGTCGCGCGAGGCGGCCGACCAGGAGCTCCCGAGCCGGGCGCGCGAGCTGATCGGCAAGGACCCCGACATCGGCGAGGAGTTCGACATCGAGGCGACGATCGAGGGGCACTTCGAGTTCGCGGAGCTATCGCGCCTCGGGCTTGCCTTCGAAGAGTAGGCTCGCGTCAGTACCGTTTAGCCACCATGCCACTGAGCAAAGAAGGCCGCGGCACCGGCTGGGCGCTCGCGGTGGACATCGTGAACACCTGGGACGAGTACCCCCGGCCGCTGGATCTCGTCGAGGGGATCGAGGACGTCCGCACGGTGCTCGCCTGGCACGGGCTCCCGGACGCGGCGGAGGCTGTCGAGCCGCGCGACGTCGCACGGTTCCGGCGGCTGCGCACGCGCTTCGAGCACGTCTTCGACGCCCGGAGCGAGGACGAGGCGGTCGCGCTCCTCAACGAGCTCGTGACCGAGTACGGCGTCCCGCCGCGGCTCGAGCGCGAGGGCCACCGCTGGCGCTTCCGGGCCTGGCCCGACGAGCGCGAGGGGCTGCGCGCCGGCGCGGCGCTCGCCGCCTACGGGCTGCTGGAGGCCCTTCGCGAGCATGGCTGGAGCCGGCTCGGACGCTGCGCGGGCTCGCCGTGCCGCTGCGTGTATGTCGACCGGACGCGCAACCGCAGCCGCCGCTTCTGCTGCGTGCTGTGCGCCGACCGCGTCGCCCAGGCCAACCTGCGCAGCCGGAGGAAGGCAGCGTCCCGCCCGACCAGGGAGGACGGGACGCTGCATCGGCGAAGCCCCGGTTAGGCGATGGCGTCGCAGGTCGCCGGGAACTGGCTGGCGTCCTGCTGCCCGGTCGACTTCAGGATCGTGAGCGGCGTATCCGGATCGGACGCGGCCGCGAGGTAGACGAACTTCCCGACGTCCGCGAAGACCGTCCCCTGGCCCGGCACGGTGATGTGCCCGTCGTTGCCGTTGATCGTCACGGTGACGGTGCCGTCGCCGTTCGGCTCGATGATCACCGGCCCGGCGAGCACCGTCGCCGCCGACTTCCCGTTCGCCGGGTTCGTGTACGTGATGTGGAAGTCGACGGCGTGCTTCACGAGCTTGCCGTTCGAATAGACGGTCTGGCGGATCGTCCCTTCCGTGTGCAGGACGAACGGGAACGCGCACAGGCCGGCGGGGATCGTCCGCGTCCGGTCGAAGTGCGTCTCGGTCGTCACCGGCTGGTCGGCGGCCGCGGTCGTGGCGAGCGCCGCGGCCGCCGCGAGGGCGGCGAGCGTGGTTACCGCCCAGCAAGCATTGCGCTTCATCTGATGCCTCCTCGTCGTCGGGGTCGGTCGTCAGCGTCTAAGACGCTTTTGACCCTGACGAGTTAGGAGAGGGTGTCGAGCCAGGCGTCGAGCGCGATCGCGCTCGTCGTCCGTGAGCTGCCGCAGCGGCCGGCGCACCTCGCCGGTCATGTCCACCCCGCGCCGCTGGACGATCCGCTTCAGCGCCGCGTGGCGCGGGAACCGCTCCACGAACGCGCGCAGCTCGCCGAGCGCGGCCGCGTCGGGGCCGTCGGGCCGGGCCACGGCGGCCGCGACCCGTTCCGGGAACGCCGACGCGAGGCCGGAGACCGCGCCGACGGCGCCGGCCGCCATCCCTTGCGAGATCAGCGCCTCCGGGCCGACGAAGACGTCGAGCCCGTTGAGGAGGTACGGCGCGAACCGCTTCCACGGGGCGTCGGAGACCTTCAGGCCGACGTAGTTGGGCGCAAGGTCACGCAGCCGCGACACGACCTCGATCGACGCCGCGTAGCCAGAGGCGGCCTCGAACTCGTAGACGTAGAAGGGCAGCGGCGCGCACGCGGCGGCGGCGGACTGGAAGTGCGCGAGCAGCGCCTTGTCGTCGAGGCGGAAGTACGGCGGCGCGATCACGGCCACGGCGGCCGCGCCCGCATCGGACGCTGCGGCGGCCAGCCGGACGGTGTCCGCCGTCGTCTGCGCGCCGCAGTGGGCGATCGTCGTCAGCCCCGAGCGCGCGAAGAGCGTGATGCCGCGGATCCGCTCCTCGGGCGTCTGGAGAATGCCCTCCCCGGTCGTGCCGCCGGCGAGCACGCCGTTGACGCGCCCGGCGAGCAGGTACTCGGCGTAGCGCTCGAACGCGCCGTCGTCGAGCTCGGCCCCTCCGGCCCGGTACGGCGTCAGTGCAGCGGCAAGCGCGCCCTTGAGGCTCATGCGCTCAGCCGGCGAATGCCAGGACGACCGCGAGGAGCGTGCGCCGATCCACGAGCCCGGAGCGTACGCTTGCGCCCGGATGGCCGGGCTGCGGATCGAGCGCGACGGAGCGGTGCTGTGGGTGACGCTCGCGAAGCCGGAGCGGCGCAACGCCTTCGACGCGGAGCTCATCCGCGAGCTCACCGAGGCGTTCGCGGACGTCGGCGACGCGCGCGCCGTCGTGCTGGCGGGCGACGGCCCGTCGTTCTGCGCCGGCGCCGACGTCGAGTGGCAGCGCTCGTCGATCGACCTCACCTACGAGGAGAACGTGGAGGACGCGCTCCGGCTCTACCGGATGCTGGAGGCGATCGACGGCTGCCCCGCGCCGGTGGTCGCGCGCGCGCACGGCTACGTGCTGGGCGGCGGCTCCGGCCTCGTGGCGTGCGCAGACATCGGCATCGCAGCGCCCGACGCCGTGTTCGGGTTCACGGAGGTCAAGCTCGGGATCATCCCGGCCGTCATCTCGCCGTTCGTGCTGCCGCGGATCGGTGCCGCGGCGCGCCGCCTCTTCGTCACCGGCGAGCGCTTCGGCGCCGAGACGGCGCTCCGCATCGGGCTCGTGGACGAGGTGGCCGAGGACCCGGACGCGGCCGTCGACCGCGTGCTCAGCGAGCTCGCCACGTCGGGGCCGGAGGCGGCTCGCGCGGCGAAGCGTCTCGTCCGCGAGGGGCCGCGCGACGAGGCCACGACCGAGGTCGCGGCCGGGCTGCGCACCGGGGCCGAGGGCCAGGAGGGCCTGCGCGCGTTCCTCGAGAAGCGCCGCGCAGCCTGGCGTTCCGCGGACGACGCGGCGCCGTAGTCTCCTAGTCTCCCGGCGATGCCGGTCGCCAAGCTCCTGGTCGCCAACCGCGGCGAGATCGCCGTGCGCATCTTCCGCACCTGCCGCGAGCTCGGCATCGCGACCGTGGCCGTGGCCGCCCCCGACGACCGCGGCGCGCTGCACACGCGCGTCGCGGATCAGACGGTCGAGATCGCCGGCTACCTCGATGCCGGCGAGCACGTCCGCGCGGCGCGCGAGGCCGGCGCCGACGCCGTCCACCCCGGGTACGGCTTCCTCGCCGAGAATCCCGGCTTCGCCGCCGCCGTCGAGGACGCCGGCCTGACGTTCGTCGGGCCGTCGCCCGACGCGCTCCGTCAGGGCGGCGACAAGCTCGAGGCGAAGCGGGTGGCGCAGGCGGCGGGCGTGCCGGTCGTCCCGGCAGGAGAGCCGGACGAGATCGGGTTCCCGCTCGTGATCAAGGCCGCCGCGGGCGGCGGCGGGCGCGGCATGCGCGTCGTGCGCGATCGGCATGAGCTCGACGACGCGCTCGAGGCCGCCCGCCGCGAGGCGCAGGCGGCCTTCGGCGACGACCGCGTGTTCTGCGAGCGGTATGTCGAGCGCCCGCGGCACGTCGAGATCCAGCTCGCCGCCGGCGGCGGGGTGGTCATTGCGCTTGGCGAGCGCGAGTGCTCGATCCAGCGCCGCCACCAGAAGGTGCTCGAGGAGTCGCCCGCAGTGGATGCCGAGCTGCGCGGCCGGATGAGCGAGGCGGCCGTCGCGTTCGCCCGGGCGATCGGCTACCGCAGCCTCGGCACGGCGGAGTTCATGGTCTCACCCGATGGCCGGGACTTCTTCTTCCTCGAGCTCAACGGCCGCATCCAGGTCGAGCATCCGGTCACCGAGCTCGTCACCGGGCTCGACCTCGTCGCGCTCCAGCTCGCGATCGCGGACGGCGCCGCGCCTGCCCCGGGTCCGGTGTCGCCCGACGGTCACGCGGTCGAGGTGCGGCTCTACGCGGAGGACCCGTTGACGTTCCTGCCGCAGACCGGCCGCGTCGAGCGGCTGCGCCTCCCGGGCGGGATCCGCGTCGACGCGGGCGTCGCCGAGGGCGACGAGGTCGGCGTCACCTACGACCCGATGATCGCAAAGCTGATCGCGGCCGGCGAGACGCGCGACGAGGCGCTCGACCGGCTCGCGGAGGCCCTTGCCGAGACGCAGGTCAGCGGCGTCACGACCAACCTGCCGTTCCTGCGCTGGCTCGTGCGCCATCCCGCGGTGCGCGCGGGCGAGACCACCACCGCGTTCCTGGCCGACTATCCGCCGCTCTCGCCCTACCGGAAGCCGCCGCACGGACCCTGGCGCGGCGCGTTCCGCCTCAACCTGCCCGCGCCGCCTCCCCACTCCCCGCCCGACGTCGCCGCAGCGGGCGAGCACGGCCCGGGCGCCGAGTCGAGCGCGCTGACGGCGCCCATGCCGGGCACGGTGATCAAGGTGCTGACCGAGCCCGGCGCCGCGGTCACCCCGCGCGAGCCGCTCGTCGTGCTCGAGGCGATGAAGATGGAGACGCCGGTCGTGTCTCCCTACGACGCCGTCGTCAAGGCCGTGCACGTGGCCGAGGGCGACCTCGTCACCGGCGGGCAGCTGCTCGTCGAGCTCGAGGAGTAGCTACTCGGCTGTGCGCGCCTGCGCCTGGCCAGCGACCGACGCGTTCAGCCCACGCCAGACGAGCAGTGCGGCGAGCGCCACGGCGACGATCACGGCGACCCAGAAGTCGCCGCTGCCGATCTCGGGCTTCACGACCATGTCGTAGGCGATCAGGAAGAGCAGGACGAGGTCGGCGCGCGAAAGCGCGAGGATGCGGCGGACGCGCGCTCCGACCGCAGGCGAGGTCGGCCCCTCGGCCTCGATCAGCTTCGCGATCCGGCCGGACTCCGGCCCGAAGAACCCGGCGCCAGCCACGAACGTGACCGCGAAGAGGACGAGCGCGATCACGACCCAGTCGTCGCCGAAGCCGTAGAAGTCCGAGTTGATCACCATGAGGATCCCGGCGATCAGGACAACCAGCGAGGCCGGCATGAAGACGCGCATCCCGACCCACTCGGCGTCGGAGGCGAACGTCGCCGTCCGCACCGGGTCGTCGGAGGCAAGCGCCCGGAGCGACAGGAACTGGATCATCGCCGCCCCGCCGAGCCAGATCGCCACGCAGGCGATGTGGACGAAGAGCAGGAACTGGAACCAGGTCAGGTTCATGCGGCGGAGGCCTTCCTCAGAAGAGCTTCTGCAGCTTCATGGCCGCGCCCATGTCGCCCTTGACCTTGAGCTTGCCGGTCATGAACGCGGTCATCGGGTTCAGCTCGCCGGCGACCATCCGGTCGAAATCGTCCTCGGCGATCGTGATCGTCGTGCCCGCGTCGGCGGCACCCTCGGTCACCGTGACCCCGGAGCCGTCCTGCACGTCCACCTTCCACGCCCCTGCTCCGGTCACGTCGAACAGGTAGCTCGCGTTCACGCCCTGCGCCTTGGACGCATCGACCCGCGTCTCGAGGGTGTCGAAGAACTCCTTCGCGCTTTGTGCCACGTCCGCCTCCAGTCGTCGCCGATTTCGGCGCGACCCTAATGAATCAGCCGTGGTGGCGCACGATGAGCGCCTGCGAGAGATCCCACTGGGCGCGCGCGATCTCCGCGCGATTGCGTTCGAGCTCTGACCGGCCGGCGCCGGCGGCTCGCAGTACCTGCCGCTCGTGCACGAGCTCGGCGACGCGCGCGAGCAGGTCCTCGGGGGTCTCGGTGGTCTCGATGCTCACGGAGCCAGATATCGGGTGCCTGCGCGAAAGCTTGAGCGACATGCAACGGACATTCGCCCTCGCGGGCCGGATCCTTCTAAACGAGTAGCATCGCCGTCCGTGCTGATCGAGGTGGCACCTCGCCGGGTGGAGGCGGCGTCATTCGAAACGCTCGCCGTCCCCGTGCGCGCGGATGCGCCGCGCGATGCGGCCGGGCTCGGCTCGATCGCCGCGCGCCTCGGCGCGCTCGACAAGGGCGAGCTGCGCTCCGAGCCCGGCGAGTCGGTCGTCCTCCACGGCGACGGCGGACGCCTTGTCGCCGCCGGCGTCGGCGACGGCGGCGACCCCGACGACGTCCGCTGGGCGGCCGCGGAGGTCGCGAAGGCGCTCGCGCACGTCGGCGGCCGTGTCGGCTGGGCGATCGACCCCGCGCTGCCGCTCCCGGCCGCCGACCAGGCGACCGCGGTCGTCGAGGGCTGCTGCTCGGCGGCTACGACCCGGGCCTCTGGAAGCACGCGAGGGACCGCCGCCTTCCTGAGGCACTCGTGTTTCTGACCGATGAGGACGCGGACGCCGTCCTGGCGGCGGCCCGCCGCGCCGCCGTCGTCACGCGCTGGGCGAACCGTGCCCGCGACCTCGCCAACGAACCCGCCAACACCCTGACGCCCGCGGCCCTGGCGGGCTATGCGGAGTCCTTCGCCGCCGACCACGCGCACCTCTCGGCCGAGGCGCTTGGCCCCGACGAGGCTGCGGAGCTCGGCATGGGCGCCTTCCTCGGTGTCGCCGCCGGCAGCCACCAGCCGCCGCGGATGATCGTCATGCGCCACGAGCCGCCGGACGCACCGGGCGACCTCGTCCTTGGCCTGGTCGGCAAGGCGATCACCTTCGACACGGGCGGGATCTCGCTCAAGCCGCCGCTCTACATGGAGGACATGAAGGGCGACATGGCCGGCGGCGGCGCCGTGATCACCGGCATGGCCGCGCTCGCGGAGCTCGGGACGCCTGTGCGCGCCATCGCGGTCGTCGCCGCGACCGAGAACATGGCCGGCGGCGGCGCCTACCGGCCCGGCGACATCCTGCGTGCGGGGAACGGGACGACGATCGAGGTCCTCGACACCGACGCAGAGGGGCGCATCGTGCTCGCCGACGCGCTCTGGTACGCGCGCCGCCAGGGCGCGACGCACATCGTCGACTTCGCCACGCTGACCGGGACGATGGAGAAGGCGCTCGGCGACCTCTACGCCGGCGTGTACGGCGCCCCCGCCGAGTGGCGGGACGAGGTCGTCGCCGCCGGCGAGGCGTCCGGCGACCATGCCTGGCCGTTCCCGCTGCACCCGCGCTACCGCCGCTTCATCAACTCCGACTTCGCCGACCTCAAGAACCTCAACCGCCGCGGCCAGGGCGGCCCCACTTACGCCGCCGAGTTCCTGCGTCACTTCGCCGGCGACGGCCCGTGGGCGCACATCGACATGGCGGGCACGGGCTTCTTCACCTACTCGCGCGGCGACTACCTCTGGCAGCGGGGCGGCACCGGCTACGGCGTCCGGCTGATCGCCGAGCTCGCCCGGCGGTTCGCAGCGTGAACCTCGACCTGACGCCCGAGCACGAGCTCCTGCGGCGCACCGTCCGCGAATTCGCCGAGGAGCGCGTGGCGCCCGTCGCGGCGGAGCTCGACCACGAGCACCGCTTCCCCTACGAGCTGGTCACCGAGCTATCCGCGCTGGGCCTGATGGGCATGACCATCCCGGAGGAGTACGGCGGCGCCGGCAGCGACACGGTCTCGTACGCGATCGCGGTCGAGGAGCTGACGCGGATCGACTCATCCGTCGCGATCACCGTCGCAGCGCACCACTCGCTCGGGACGCTGCCGATCTACTACTTCGGAAACGACGAGCAGAAGCGCGAGTGGCTGCCGCAGCTCACGTCGGGCGAGCGGCTCGCGGCGTTCGGGCTCACCGAGGCGGACGCCGGCTCCGATGCCGGCGCGACGCGCACGAGCGCCGAGCTGCGCGACGGCGAGTGGGTCGTGAACGGCTCGAAGATGTTCATCACCAACGCCGGCACCGACATCAGCGGCTGCGTGACGATCACGGCGATCACCGGCGAGGGCGAGATCTCGAACATCATCGTCCCGAACGGAACACCCGGCTACGAGATCTCGCCGCCCATGGACAAGCTCGGCTGGCGGGCGTCGGACACCCGCGAGCTGTCGTTCAAGGACGCGGCCGTGCCGGAGGCCAACCTGCTCGGGCCGCGCGGCGAGGGCTTCCGTCAGTTCCTCACCATCCTCGACGGCGGCCGGATCTCCGTCGCCGCGATGGGCGTCGGCCTCGCCCAGGGCGCCTACGACCTCGCCTACCGATACGCGCAGGAGCGCAAGCAGTTCGGCAAGCCGATCGCGAAGTTCCAGGCCGTTCAGTTCGCGCTGGCGGACATGGCGACCGAGATCGAGGCCGGCCGCCACCTCGTCTACCGGGCCGCGTGGCTGAAGGATCAGGGCCGCCCGTTCGCGCTCGAGGCGGCGATGGCCAAGCTCTACACGGGCGAGCTCTCGCACCGAGCCGCCAACTCGGCCCTCCAGATTCATGGAGGCTACGGCTTCATGGAGGAATCCGCGATCTCGCGCCTGTACCGCGACCAGAAGATCCTCGAGATCGGCGAGGGCACCAACGAGGTGCAGCGTATGGTCATCGCAAGGCACCTCGGGCTTTGACCGAGGGCGCCGTCACTCGCCCCGACGGCCGCACCGTCGCCTACGCCACGTGGGGCGACCCCGACGGGCGGCCGCTGCTGCAGATCCACGGCACGCCCGGATCGCGGCTCTCGCGCAGCCCGCACGAGGACGAGTACCTGAAGGCCAACGCGCACGTCGTGACGTTCGACCGGCCGGGCTACGGCCAGTCGTCGCCGTGGCACGACCGCACCGTGCTCGAGATCGCAGACGACGCGCTGGCGGTCGCAGACGCGATCGGCTGGGGCCGGTTCAGCGTGCTCGGCATCAGCGGCGGCGGGCCGCATGCGCTCGCGCTCGGCGTCCGCGCGCCCGAGCGCATCGTCCGCCTCGGCGTCGCCGTCGGGGGGACGCCCGCCGAGCTCATCGACCCTGCCGACCTGATCGCGCACAACGCCGAAGGCCTGCGTCGCGTCCGGGAAGAGGGCCGCGAGAGCCTCGAGGAGTTCATGGCCCCGATCGCCGAGCATCTGGCCGCGGACGCGATGGCTGCGTTCGACGACGCGATGGCCGACGCGCCGGAGCCCGACCGTGAGTGGATGGCCCGGCCCGAGGTGCGGAGGACGCTCGTCGAGGGCATCACCGAGGGTTTCGCGAACGGCCCGCAGGGCTGGTTCGACGACGCGTGGGCGCTCAGCACCGACTGGGGCTTCGCGCTCGGCGACGTCGCGGCGCCCGTCTGGTTCTGGTACGGCGAGCTCGACCGCAACGTTCCGATCGGAGCCGTCCGGGGGATGACCGAGCAGCTGAACGTCGCGTCGTTCGAGCTCATCCCCGGCAAGGGCCATTTCGGGTGGCTCGAGCAGGAGGAGCAGGTGCTGCGGACGCTCCTCGCCGCCGCGTGAGATAGCCTCACTTCTAGTGATCTTCCGGCAGTTTGTGGACGAAGATCTCGGCTGTGCCTCCTACCTGGTAGGCGACGAGAAGGCCCACGAGGCCATCGTCGTCGACCCCGCGTACGCGATCGAGCGCTACCTGGAGCAGGCCGAGCGCGACGACGTGCGCATCGTCGCGGTGCTGGAAACCCACACACATGCCGACCACGTCTCCGGGCACGGGCGCTTTGCGCTCGAGCACGGCATCCCGGTGCGGATCAACCCGATCGCCGAGCCTGACTACGCGTTCGAGCCGCTCGCAGACGGCGAGGAGGTCGCCGTCGGCGACGTCGCGCTGCGCGCCGTGCACACGCCCGGGCACCGCCCCGAGCACACCGCCTTCGCGGTCATCGACCACAGCCGCGGCGACGAGCCGTGGCTGCTGCTGACCGGTGACTCGCTGTTCGTCGGCGACGCGGCGCGGCCCGACCTGGCCGTCGAGGCGCGCGAGGGCGCACGTGACCTCTTCCACAGCCTGCACCGCCTGGTCGGCCTCGGCGACGGCGTCGAGGTCTTCCCGGGCCACGTCTCCGGCTCGCTCTGCGGCACAGGGATGAGCTCCAAAGCCTCCACCACGATCGGCTTCGAGCGCCGCTTCAACCACGCGCTCCGCATCGACGGCGAGGAGGCGTTCGTGGACGACTCGGCCTCGATAGCCGCGCCGAAGCCGCCGAACGCGGAGCGGATCGTCGCGCTCAACCGCGGGCCGTTCCTGGGCGCGTCGGCGCCGGTCGAGCGGCTGGACGATCCGGGCGCGGCCGTCGTCCTCGACGTCCGCCCCCTCGCGGTCTACCTCGCCGGCCACGCGCACGGCGCGATCAACGTTCCCGTCGACGGCTCGAGCTTCTCGACCAAGGCAGGCTTCATGCTCCTGCCCGAGGAGGCGGTCGTCATCCGCGCGGCGACCGAGGACGAGGCGATGCGCGCCGTGCGCGGGCTGCGCGCAATCGGCGTCCTCGACATCGCCGGCTACGTGCTTGCGACGGCCGACGACGAGCGGACCGAGCCGGTCACGCTCGACGAGCTCGAGGAGCTGATGGCCGACGACGCCGTCGAGGTGCTCGACGTGCGCGAGCCGGCCGAGCACGCGGACGGGTACATCCCGGGTAGCCGGAACGTGCCGTACCGGCTCGTCCGCCGCTGCGGCGACCTGCTCTCGACCGAGAAGCCGATCGTCACCGTCTGCGAGACCGGGCTCCGCGCGGCGGTCGCCGCGAGCGCGCTCGCCCATGAGGGGCTCGACGCCCGCCCGGTCGTCGGCGGGGGCGTCGCCGAGTGGGAGGAGCGCCACGCGGTCGTGGCGTTCCGCCGCTGCGGCGACAGCTAGCTACGACGCGGCCGCCAGGAGCTCCTCGGCCCGGTGCGCGTACGCGGTTGCGCCGACCGAGCGGAAGAACGTGAGCGCCAGTCGCGCCTGGGCGTCAGCCTCGGTGACGCGGCCCTCGGCTGCGAGCCGGTCGGCGGCCCACAGGCGGACGTCGGCCTCCGAGGACGGCGAGCCGAGCTCGGCGTAGATCTCCGCCGCCCGTTCGAATTCGCCCTTACGCAGCGCCAGGACGGCCTCGACCCACGGGGTCGGCAGTGCCCCGTCGAACAGCGAGTCGAGCTCCTCCTCCGCGCCGTGGCGGCTGAGCACGAACCAGAGCTCCTTCAGCCAATCGTCCGCCAAGCGTCCCGCGCGCGTTCGGCCGTGAAGCGGCGAGGACCTCGCGCGCCAGCGAGAGGCTCACCGGGTCGCCGAGAACCTCGTACGCGCCGGCCGAGAACGCGAGCGTCGGGCACAGCATCTGGAGATCGCGCGCTTCACGCCCCTTCTCGACCGCGATGTCGAGCCACCGGCGTCCCGCTCGCGGGATCGCCGCGCGCGATCGCGAGCCGGGCTTGCCACGACGTGATGATCGGGGCCATCCAGAATGACCGCCGCTCGAAGTACGCGACGAGCTCTTCCATCAGGGCGGCCGCCTGGTCCCAGCGCCCCTCGAAGTAGAGGAGGTTCGCCGTCTCGCCCTTGAACCACAGAACCGGCTCCCCCACCCCGAGGTCGACCGACAGCTCGAGCGCTTCCCTGGTCATCGCCCTGGAGCGGCCCAGATCGCCGAGCCCGGTGAGCATCGACGCGAGATTGCCGAGCGCGCGGAGGAACTCGGACGCGTTGGAGCCGCGCGCGAGCTCGACGCTCGTCTCGAGGTCGGAAAGGCCCCCGTCGAGGTCGCCGACCATCACGCGGGCGAGGCCGCGGGAGTTCAGCGCGTGCCCCCGCACAAGGCCGACGTCGAGCTGCTCGGCGGCTGCGAGCGCCTCGTCCGCGAGCTCGATCGCCCGCTCGTTCGCGTCTCCGAGCACGGCGAACCTCGCGAGCTCGGCTACTGCCATCGCCTTCGCCGGGGTGAGGTCAGCGCCGGCGACGAGCTCCTCGGCCGCGGCGAAATGGGCGTCCGCGCTCTCGCGCCTCAAGGACAGCCAGTCGCGCTCGCCGAGCGCGAGCTCCGCCCGGGCCGCCTGCTGGTCTGCACCCGCTGCCCGGAACACGTCCGCGGCCTCCTCGAACGGGCCCGACCTCCTCGACCCCCGCCCACATCAGGGCATACGCCCGCTCGACGACGATCTCGGCCCACGCGACGTCGTGCTCACCGAGCAGGTCGAGCGCCGCGTCGTAGAAGCGACCGGCTGCGTGCAGCGCCCCGAGCGAGCGGGCCCGGTTGGCGGCCTCGACGAACCTGGGTCGCGCCCGCACGGCGAGCGCGCCGGTGTCGATGCCGGCGGCCCGCGCGTACTCCAGCGCGCTCGCGTAGTGGTGGGCGAGCAGCTCGGACGACTCGTCGCCGCGGCCGAGCGACTCGATCCAGGCGGCGACGCCCTCGTGCTTCGCAGCCCGGTCGGCGCGCGGGATCTCGCCGTAGGCGACGTCGCGGACCAGCACATGCCGGAAGGCGTACTGCGCCTCGCCCTCCACCGACGAGCGGCGCTCGCGGCGGATCAGCTCGCGGCGCTCGAGCCCGTGGAGCTCGTCCTCGGACGCCTCGGCACCGAGAGCGCCGGGCCAGAAGACCTTCCCCACGACCGCAGCGTCCTGCAGCACGCGCTTCGCGGACGGCTCGAGCGCGTCGAGCCGCGCGGCGATCAGTGCCTGCACGGTCTCTGGAACGGGCAGATCGCCGTCGGCCGAGCCCCGCTCGGCCACAAGCCGTGCGAACTCCTCCGCGTAGAGCGGATTGCCGCCCGCGCGGGCGAGGACCGCTGCCTGTACGTCGGCCGGCAGTACGGCCCGCTCGAGCAGCGCATGCACGAGCTCCGCCGTCTCGCGCTCGGAGAGCGGCGCCAGCGACAGCGTGACCGCGTTCGGCTTGCCGCCGCCCCAGTCCGGCCGACGGGCGAGCAGCTCCGGTCGCGCGCTGGCGACGACGAGCAGCGGCACGTCGGTGGCCCAGTCGACGAGCGCGTCGACGAAGTCGAGCAGGCCGTCGTCGGCCCAGTGCAAGTCCTCGAACACGAGCACCGTCGGCCGCTCGTCCGCAAGCCCTTCGAGGTATCGCCGCCAGGCGGGAAAGGGGTCGCTGCCGCGGTCGCCGGCATCCGACTCCTCCGCGAGACCGACCAGCGCCCGTAGAGACTGCGCCACCCAGGCGGCATCGGACCCTGCGCAGCTCTCGCTCACGCTCTGGGCGAGCTTCACGCGGGCCGCCTCCGCAGAGTCCGTCTCGAGGATGCCGGCCTCTGCCTTCACCATCTCTCCGAGCGCCCAGAAGCTGACCCCTTCGCCGTAGGGCAGCGAGCGGCCCTGGCGCCAGCGGATCAGCTCCAGGTCGCGCTCGACCACGAGCGAGAGCTCCTGGACGAGGCGGCTCTTCCCCATGCCGGGAACGCCGATGATCGTCACCAGCTGCGGGTCGCGCGTGTCGCGGGCCCGCTCCAGGGCATGCGTCAGCTGCCCGAGCTCGTGCTGGCGCCCGACGAGGCGCGTCGTCGGAGCAAGGTCGACGTCGACGCCGAACGCCGAACGCGCCTGGACGACCTCCCAGACGGCAACCGGCTCCGCCTTGCCCTTGGCGTCGATCGGCGCGCGCTCCGCGAACTCGATCACGCGCTCGGTCGAGCGACGCGTTGCCTCGCCGACGAGGATGCCGTTCACCGGCGCCGCCGACTGGATCCGGGCGGCGGTGTTGACGACGTCTCCCGCGACCATGCCCTCGCCCGCGTCGGAGCGCGCGCCCACGCTGACGAGCGCCTCGCCGGTGTTGACGGCGAGGCGCACCTCGAGGCCGTCCTCGTCGCGCGCCCAGTCGCGGATCGCGAGCGCCGCGCGCACGGCACGCTCCGGCGTCGTCCTCGTGCACGACGGGCGCGCCGAAGACCGCTACGACAGCATCGCCGATGAACTTCTCGACCGTGCCGCCGTGGTGCTCGAGCATCGCGCGCACACGGCCGTGGTAGGCGGACAGCTGCGCGCGGACGTCCTCCGGGTCGAGCCGCTCGGCACGCGCGGTCGAGCCCACGAGGTCGCAGAAGACGATGCTGACGACCTTGCGCTCCTCGCGCACGGGCGAGCGCGTCGAGGGCCGTGCCGCACTGGAGACAGAAGCGGGCGCCTTCGGGGTTCTCGTGCCACGCGAGTGGGCACGATGATCACGACGCTGCCTCGAGCGCGTCCGCCTCTGCAGGTATGCAGTCGCGCCGACCGAGCGCCAGAACGCCCGCGCGCGCTCGAGCTGCGCCTCGGCTTCCGCCTCGAGCCCCGGCGCCGAACTGCTGCCCGGCGAGGCGCTGCCGCGCGATCGCCTCCTGCGGGCAGCGCGCCGATGCGCGCGTAGATCTCCGCCGCCCGCGCGAAGTCGCTCGCGCACGAACGCGCGGCGCGGCGCCGACCCAGGCGTTCGACGTCGAAGCGACTCCGCGCGCGGCGAGCGAACTCCTCGGCGCGCCCGAGCTCGACGCGCGCCGACGGCGAAGTCCGGCCAGTAGTAGCTGCGCATGCCGACGCCGCTCGGCGAAGCGATGCCAGCAGCTCGGTCGAGCAGCTCGGCGGCCGCCGCTCGGTCGCCGAGCTCGACGGACGTATGCAGGCTCTGGGCGAGGATGGGCTGGAACATCTGCGGCTCGCCGACCGGCGGCCGTCTCGAGCTGCGCTCGCGTCCGCCCGGACGCCTTCGCGCTCGCCGCGGGCAAGCCGGATCAGGCTGCGGATCGAGTGCCACGACCTCTGGAGGTAGTGGGCAGCCGCCGGCCTCCATCGTGCTCAGCTCGCTCTCGGCGAGCGCAGGCGAGCTCGTCCCAGCGCCCGTTCAGATAGGCGAGCTGGCCGCGTTTCTCGCGGATCCACCGGAGCCACTCGAGGTAGCCGAAGCGCCTCGGCCCGCTGGCGAGGCGCGCGCGCGCTCGCGGTCTCCGCGCTCCGCGAGCTCGGCCAACTCGATGAGCGTGTGAAGGAGGTTGTTGTAGCGCGCGCAGCACCTGCACGGAGCCGCGGCGCTCGAGGATCGCGATCGCCTCCTCTCAGCTCGGCCTCACCGGGCGAAGTCGCCCAGTGGGTGCGCGCGGCGGAGATTGTTGCAGCGCATCGGCGCGGACCTCCTCGAGACCGAGCGCGGTCGCCATCTCCAGCGCCTCGTCGCCGTAGCGCGGCGCCTCGTCAGGCGGCTGTCGAGCATGGCGAAGCGCGCGACCTGGCCGAGCGCAAAGGCCTTTGCCGGGGAGGGCGGCGCGGCCACGAAGCTCGGCCGCGCTGCTCGATCGGCTCGCGTGCCACCTCCGTCTCGCCGTGGCTCCAGCGGACGTCGGCCAGGATCAGCAGCGCCTCGGAGGCCTGCTCGGTGCGCCCCGCGGCGAGCAGCCCGTCAAGGCGGCCTCGAGCGTTGCCTGCACCTCGGCGGGGCACCTGCCTCCTCGGTCTGCTGCTCGGCGCGACCCAGCCCGAGCAGGATCTCGAAGCGCTCGGGGTCGTCCGCCGGCCAGAGGTCGAGCGCCGCGCGGTAGAACCGCGACGCGGACGCGAACGCGTTGAGCGCCGACGCGCGGTCGCCCGCCTCGCGGAGCGCCAGCCCCGCAGGCTCGGCCAGTGCGGCGACGTCCTGGCCGGCGGCCTGCGCGTACTCGATCGCGCTCAGGTAGTGGTGCGCCAGGAGCTCGGCGTAGTCGTCCGGACGGCCGAGCTCCTCGATCCACGCGGCCGTGCAGCGGTGCAGCTCGGCTCGTCGGGCCCGCGGGATCGTCGCGTACGCGACGTCGCGCACCAGCCCGTGACGGAAGGCGTACTCGCTCTCGCCGGAGACCGACGAGCGGCGCTCCCGCTGGACGAACTCCTTCCGCGTCAGCGAGTGCAGGGCCGCGTCGACGACCTGCGGCTCGTTGCCCCCCAGCGCGGTGACGGATCCCGACCAGAAGACCCGGCCGACGACGGCGGCGTGCTCGAGCGCCGCCTTCTCACCGGCGTCGAGCGCGTCGATGCGGGCTGCGATCAGCCCCTGCACGGACTCCGGCAGCGGCAGATCGGCGACGTCGCGCCGCGCCGCGGCGACGCGCGCGAACTCCTCGGCGTAGAGCGGGTTTCCGCCGGCGCGCTCCAGCAGGGCGGCCTGCACCTCGGCCGGCAGCACGGCCTGGTCGAGGAGCGAGTGGACGAGCCGAGCCGTCTCCTCGGCCGACAGGGGCGAGAGCGAGACGGTGGTGGCGTTGAGCTTGCCGCCGCCCCAGCCCGGCCGGCGCGCCAGCAGCTCGGGGCGCGCGGTGCAGACGAGCAGCAGCGGGACGCCGGATGCCCACTCGACCAGGTGGTCGACGAAGTCCAGCAGGCCGTCATCGGCCCAATGGAGGTCCTCGAATACCAGCACCGCCGGCCCGCGGTCGCCGAGCGCCTCGAAGAAGCGGCGCCAGGCGGCGAACGCCTCCGCACGCGTGTCGCCACGGCTCTCGCCGTCCTCGCCGAGCCCGACGAGCGGGCGGAGATGCGCCTGCACCCACCCGGCGTCCTCGTCGCCGACCGTGTCGCCCACGGCCCGCCCGAGCTTGGCCTCCACCTCCTCCCCAGTGTCGCTCTCGAGGATCCCGGCCTCGGCCTTGACCATCTCGGCGAGCGCCCAGTAGCTGACGCCCTCGCCGTACGGGAGCGACCGGCCCTGCCGCCAGGTGATCAGCTCCGGATCGACGGCGACGACGTCGAAGAGCTCGCGGACGAGCCGGCTCTTGCCGATCCCCGGGACGCCGACGAGGGTGAGCAGCTGCGGCGCGTTCTCCTCGCGCACACGTGCGAGCGAGCCGGTGAGGAGCTCGAGCTCGCGGGCCCGGCCGACCAGCGCGACGCGGCTCGGGGCCAGCTCGACGCCGACGCGCGCGCGGGCAGCGACCGCCTCCCACACCGGCACCGGCTCGGCCTTGCCCTTCGCGTCCACCGGCTCGGCCTCGGTGTAATCGACGGCGCGCTCGGTCGCGCGCTTGGTCGTCTCGCCGACGAGGATGCCGTTGACGGGGGCCGCGGACTGCAGCCGCGCGGCCGTGTTGACGACGTCGCCTGCCACCATGCCCTCGCCCGCATCGGGCCGAACGTCGACGGACACCAGCGCCTCGCCGGTGTTGACTCCGATCCGCACCTCGACGTCCTCCTCGTCGCGCGCCCAGTCACGGATCGCAAGGGCGGCGCGCACGGCCCGCTCGGCGTCGTCCTCGTGCACCACCGGCGCCCCGAACACCGCCACGACGGCGTCGCCGATGAACTTCTCCACCGTGCCGCCGTGGCGCTCGAGCTCGTGGCGGAGCCGCGCGTGGTACGGCCCCAGGATCGCCTGCACGTCCTCGGGGTCGAGCGACTCGGCGCGGGACGTGAAGCCGACCAGGTCGGCGAAGACCACGGTCACGACCTTGCGCTCCTTGCGGGAGGCGCTTGCCATGGCGCCGAGTCTAGGTTGCTACGCGGTTTGCGCGAGCAGCGCCTCGCCGCGCCGGACGTACGCCGTGGCGCCTACCTCGCGATAGAAGGCGAGCGCCCGGTCGCGCTGCAGGGCCGCCTCGGCCCGCCGCCCCTCCCCGGCCAGACGCTCCGCGAGCCGCAGGCGGGCATACGCCTCGTCCGGCCGGAAGCCCGCAGCACCAAGACGGTCCGCGGCCGCCGCAAAGTTGCCGTTCGCGATCGCCGCGCCCGCTTCGGCCCAGGCGCCTTCGTTGCGCGCCTTCGGAAACTCCTCCGCGCGGCCGAGGTCGTGCAGCAGCCAGCCGAGGTCGATCAGCCAGGTGAAATAGGAGGCGCGGCCTTCCTCGTCGCGGTACGCGAGCACCTCGTCGGTGAGGTCCGTCGCTTCCTCGCGCCGGCCCTGGTCGAGCCAGAATCGCGCCGACCCCGAGAGAACCGGGCCGATTGCCTGAGGATCCTTGACCGCCCGCGCCAGCTCGACTGCGCGGGCCCAACAGGCCGCCACGGCTTCGGTGTCGCCGCGGGCCTCGGCCAGCTGCGCGCGCGTCCACCAGCCCTGGAACTCGAGCACGTGAGGCTCGCTCGTCTCGAGGTATGCGAAGAACCGTGCGAGCAGCTGCTCCGTCGTGACCCAGTCGCCGCGGACGTACGTCACCCCGATGCGCTGCGCGTCGATCCAGGCGAGGCCGCTGATCCAGCCGACGCGGCGGACGCGTACGGCGGCGGTCTCGTAGAGCTCGTCGACCTCGGTGAGCTCGCCGCGCTGGATGAGCTCCTCGGCCAGGTTGTTCTGCCCGCGCATGAACTCCGTCACGGAGTCGGCGCGGTCGGCGAGCTCGATGCCCCGGCGGAGATCCTCGTCAGAGTTCCTCGAGGCGCCGAGCGTGATCAGTGCGCGTGCCTGCAGACGCTCGTCACCGAATTGCTCCGCCAGCGCGAGGCCCGCCAGGCCGGCCTCGGTCGACTCGACGCGCCGCCCGGCGATCATGAGCAGGCGGGCCCGCTCGACGAGTGCAGCCGCCCTCGCCGGCGACGGGGGCCCGTTCGCCACGAGGGCGAGCGCGCGTTCGGACGCATGATGGGCATCGTCGCGGCGGCCTTGGTTCCACAGCCAGTTCGCGGCGTCGACCTCGGCGTACGCGGCGGATTCGGCGTCTCCTTGTGCCAGGAAGCCCCTGATCGCCTCGTCGGCGTGCTCGAGCCCGTGCGGCCGTCCGAGCACGAACTCGGCGCGCGCGAGCTGGAACAACGCACGTGCGCGTCTCGGATCGCCTTCGCCCATGAGGTCGAGCGACGTCGACGCGTAGCGCTCGGCCTGAGCGAGCGCCGACAGCGCGTGCGCCCGCTCGGTCGCTTCGACGAGCGCGGCGATCGCAGGCTCGACGAGCTCCGGCTGCTCGGCGCCGGCGGCGCGACCGAGCTCCAGCGCCGCGAGGTAGTGGTAGGCGAGCAGCTCGGAGATGTCCTCCGACCTGTCGCTGAGCGATTCGATCCAGCGCGCCGCCCGCGCGTGCTGCTCGGCGCGCTGCTGCCGCGGGATCTGGGCGTAGGCCACGTCGCGCACGAGCAGGTGGCGCGAACGAGAACTCGTCCTCGCCGCCGACCGTGCTCCGCCGCTCGCGCCGCACGAACTCCTTGCGCTGCAGGGAGCGGAGGTGCTCCCCGGCGTGCTCGTGGCCGGCGAGCGCCCCCGACCAGAACGTACGGCCGAGGACCGCGGCGTCGAGCAGCAAGGCCTTCTCGGCCGGCGGGAGCGAGTCGAGACGCGCCGCGATGATCGCTTGCACGCTGTCCGGGAGCGCTTCACCGAGGCCTCCGCGCTCCTCGAGCATCCGCGCGAACTGCTCGGCGTACAGCGGGTTGCCGCCTGCGCGGGCGAGCAGCTCCTGCTGCGTCTCGGCCGGGAGCAGGTGGCGGTCGAGGACCGCGGCCATGAGGCGAGCCGTGTCCTCGTCGTCGAGCGGCGCGAGCGAGACCGTGTGGGCGTTGCGCTTGCCCCCGCCCCAGCCCGGTCGGCGGTCGATGAGCTCCGGCCGCGCCGTGGCGACGAGGAGCAGCGGCACGTCCGTCACCCAGTCGGCGAGCTCGTCCACGAAGTCGAGCAGGTCGTCGCCTGCCCAGTGCAGGTCCTCGAAGACGAGCACCGTCGGCCGCTGCTCGGCCAGCGCCTCGAGGAAGCGGCGCCAGGCCCCGAAGCTCTCCTCGCGCGACGCGTCGGTGGCCTCGAGGCCGACGACCGGCCGCAGGCGCGCTTCGATCCAGCGCGGCGTCGTCATCTCCCATCAGGACGGCCGCGACGGCCTCACTGAGCTTGCGACCGGCCTCGGCGGACGAGTCGGTCTCGCGGATCCCGGCCTCCGCGCGGACCATCTCCGCGAGCGCCCAGAACGCCAGGCCCTCGCCGTACGGCAGCGAGCGGCCGTGGCGCCAGCGGATGAACTCCGCGTCGGCCTCGAGCTCGGCGTAGAGCTCGGCGACGAGGCGGCTCTTTCCGATCCCGGGGACGCCGACGATGGTGACGAGCTCGGTGGAGCGGTCGTCGCGGGCGCGCCCGAACGCGCTCAGCAGGAGGTCGCGCTCGCGGTCGCGGCCGACGAGTGGCGTCGCCGCGGCGGCCAGCTCGACCGCGACCCGTCCACGGGCCTCGACGGCGAGCCACGCGGTGACCGGCTCGGCCTTCCCCTTCGCCTGCACGCCGTCCACCGCCTCGTACTCGATCTCCTCGCGGGTCGCGCGGTGGGTCGCCTCTCCGACCAGGACGCCGTTTTCGGGAGCCGACGACTGGAGGCGCGCCGCCGTATTGACGACGTCGCCTGCGACCATCGCCTCGCCGGCCTCCGCGCGCGCGCCGACTGCCACGAGCGCCTCCCCCGTGTTGACCGCGATCCGCACCTGCAGGCTGCCGTCCTCGCGCGCCCAGTCGCGGATGGCGAGCGCCGCGCGCACGGCCCGCTCGGGGTCGTCCTCGTGCGCCACGGGAGCGCCGAAGACCGCCATGACCGCGTCGCCGATGTACTTCTCGACCGTGCCGCCGAAGCGCTCCAGATCGGCGCGCACCTGCGCGTAGAAGGCGTTCAGCGCCGCGCGGACGTCCTCCGGGTCGGCGCTCTCGGCGCGCGCGGTGGAGCCGACGACGTCGCAGAAGACGACGCTGACGACCTTGCGCTCCTCGCGCGGCTGCGGCGCATCGGCCAGGCGCGCCCCGCACTCGGAGCAGAACTTGGCTCCGGGCGCGTTCTCGGTGCCGCAATTGGCGCACGTCATGGGGTCGAGTATCTAGTGCAGGCGCTTGACCTGGTAGCCCGCTGCTTCGAGCGCGCCTACGAGCTGGTCGCAGTGCTCGCGGCCGCGCATGGTCAGCGTCAGCTCGACCTCGCTCTCGCCGACCGGGAGATCGAGGCCCTCGCGATGGTGCTCGACGGCGACGATGTTGCCGCGCTCCTCGGCGATCAGGGAAAGCAGCTTGATCAGCTCGCCGGGGCGGTCGGCGAGGCGCGTCCGGAACGCGAGCGAGCGGCCGGCCAGCGACAACCCGTGCCGCGCGATCGAGATCAGCATGGTGGGGTCGATGTTGCCGCCCGAGAGCAGGGCGACGGTCTTGCCGCTGCCATCGACCTTGCCTGCGAGCAGCGCGGCCACCGATGCCGCCCCCGCGCCCTCGGCGACGAGCTTGAGCCGCTCGAGCAGCAGCACGATCGCCTCGCTGATCACCTCGTCGTCGACCGTGACGATGTCGTCGAGGCGGTCGCGCAGGATCGCCGACGTCAGCTCGCCCGGGTGCTTGACGGCGATGCCGTCGGCGATCGTCCAGCCGAACGCGGTCGAGCCGGCGAACGGCGCCATCGCCGCGGCCTGCACGCCCACGATGCGGACGTCGGGTCGCAGCTCGGTCAGCGCCAGGGCAATGCCGGACGCGAGGCCGCCGCCGCCGATCGGGACGACGAGCGTGTCGAGCCCCTCGACCTGCTCGGCCAGCTCGAGGCCGATCGTGCCCTGGCCGGCGATCACCTGGGCGTCCTCGAAGGCGTGGATGAACGCCGCGCCGTGCGTGTCCGCGTAGTCGAACGCGTCCGCGAGGCACTCGTCGAAGCCGGCGCCGGTGAGCTCCACGCGGGCGCCGTAGTTGCGCGTCGCCTCGACCTTGGCCATGGGCGCGTCCTCCGGCACGAACACCGTGGCCGGGATGCGCGCCTCGCGCGCCGCCCACGCGACCGCCTGGCCGTGATTCCCCGCGCTCGCGGCGACGACGCCCGCAGCCCGCTCCTCCTCCGAGAGCAGCGCGATGCGGTTGACGGCGCCGCGGATCTTGAAGGCGCCGGTGCGCTGGAGGTTCTCGGCCTTGAGCAGCACCTCGCGCCCCGTCAGGCGCGACAGCGTCTCGGACGGATAGACGGGCGTGACGCGGGCGATTCCCGCGATGCGCTCGCGCGCCGCCGCGATGTCAGCGAGGGTCGGAGCCGTCCGAATCAATCTTGAAGACCTTCTCCATGATCTCGCGAACCGCCGTCAGCGGGTCGAGCTCGCGCCGGCCGACCTCGTCCAGGAGCCGCTCGAGCTCCGGGTCGTTCTCGACCGACACCTCCAGGTGGCGCTTTGCCCGCGCCGAGGCGACCGCGAACACCTCGCGGCCGAGGTTGCGGGTGCGCCGTTCGGCGAGGCCGCCGCTCGCCTCGAGGTAGGCGCGGTGCTTCTCGACGGCGTCCCAGAGCTCCTCGATGCCCTCGCCCTTCGCCGCCTCGGTGAGCACGATCGGCGTCTTCCACTCCCGCTCGCGGTCGAGCGTGAGGATGGCCCGCACTTCGTTCAGCATGGTCTTCGCCATGGGGTGGTCGCGCTTGTTGACGACGATCAGGTCGGGGATCTCCATGATGCCCGCCTTCAGCGCCTGGATCGAGTCGCCGGAGCCGGGCATGAGCACGAGCACGACGGTGTCGACGACGCCGACGACCTCGACCTCGCTCTGGCCGGTGCCGACGGTCTCCAGCATCAGCACGTCCTTGCCGGACGCGTCGAGGAGCAGCAGCGCCTGGAGCGTCGCCTCGGCAAGCCCACCGAGGTGGCCGCGGGTGCCCATCGAGCGGATGTAGACGCCCGGGTCGAGGAAGTGGTCCGTCAGCCGGATGCGGTCGCCGAGCAGCGCGCCCTGCGAGAACGGGCTCGACGGGTCGACCGAGATGACGCCAACGGTACGGTCGAGCGCGCGCACATGGCGGACGAGCGCGCTCGCGAGCGTCGACTTGCCGACACCGGGCGGGCCGGTCAGCCCGATCGAGTACGCGTGCCCGGTGCCCGGGTACAGCTCGCGGACGAGGTCGTAGGCGAGCGGGTCGCCGTCCTCGACGAGGCTGATCGACCGCGCCAGCGCGCGGCGGTCGCCGGAGCGCACGCCCTCGGCCAGCTGCTCGCGTGTCCAGACGCGCGGCATCAGGCGGTGGGCACGGTCTCGCCGACCCGGGCAGCGTTCTGCTCCGGGCGCGGTGCGAGCGCGTAGCCGAGCACGGCGGCGACGCCGGCCACGGCGGCGCCGAACGCCCACACCCAGCGTGCGCCGAGCGCGTCCGTCAACAGGCCGGCGAAGGCCATCGACACGCCGAGCACCGCGTAGTTCGTGCTCATGATGATCGTGAAGGCGCGGCCACGGAGCTCGTCGGGCGCCCCGCGCTGGACGAGCAGCACGTTGCACACGACGGCGATGCCGTTGCCGAAGCCGGAGACCACGACGCACACCGCGGCGACGGCAAGCACCGGGGCAGCGGCGGCGCCGGCGAGGCCGAGCGCGATCGCGCCGATGCTCGCGCCGTAGATGGACGCGATCCGGAAGCGGCCGATCACCGACCCGGCCAGGAAGCTGCCGAGCACGAGCCCGAGGCCGCTCGCCCCGAGCAGGACGCCGAAGCCGAAGTCGCCGGCTCCGAGCGAGTCCTTCGCGAACGTGATCTCGGCGACGTTGACGGCCGCGTACGAGACGAAGAAGACGTTCCACGCGACGAACACGGCCAGCAGCGGGCGGGTGTGCAGCACGAGCCGCAGGCCGGCCAGCAGGTCCTGAACGTGCCCCTCGCTCGCGGCCTTCGCCGCCTGGAAGAGCCGAGCGGGGATGCGCGAGATGAGCAGCGCCGAGAGCGCGAAGGAGATGGAGTTGAGCACGTACCCCGGGTCCGGGCCCCAGACGGCGACGAGGATGCCGGCGAGCGGGGGCGTCACGAGCCAGGTCAGGTTCTCGAATGACTGCAGCAGCGAGTTCGCCTGCGGTAGGTCCTCCTCCCACACGAGGTTGGGCACGGACGCGTACACGGCCGGGCGGAAGAAGCCCGTCGCGAACCCTGACACCGCCGCGAGCGCGACGATCGCCCCCGGCGTGCCGGTGAACGGCAGCAGCGCGAAGACGGCGCAGCGCACGAGGTCGGAGACGACGAGGAGGCGCTTGCGCGACAGGCGGTCGACGAGCGGGCTCAGGAAGAGCCCGACCGCCACGGTCGGCAGGAAGTCCGCCGCGAGCAGGGCGGCGACCCAGACGCTCGAGTGGGTGGTATCCCAGACGTCGACTGTCAGGGCGACGAAGGCGAGCCACGTGCCGATGCCCGACCCGACCGATGCGAGCAGCAGAAGGCGGAACGCCTTCGATGTCCCGAGCAGCTCGAGCCGCTTGCCCAGGCCGAGTTCCACGCCGGGACGCTACCCGGCGGGTGTGACAGATGTCTCGGCGACGACCCGTGCGAGCGCGTCCGCGAAGATCGCGTTCTCCTCGGCGGTGCCGACGCTGACGCGGATCGCGCCCGGCGCGCCGAACCCGCCCGCCGGCCGCACGATCACGCCCTCCCGCAGCAGCGCTTCGAAGAGCGGACGGGCATCCGCGCCGACCTCGGCGAAGACGAAGTTTCCGACCGCCGGCCCGACGGGCTCGAGGCCCTGGGCGCGCAGCGCGTCCTCGACGGCGGGGCGGTTGGCGCTGTTCTCGGCCCGCCGCCGCGCAAGCTCGCCGGCGTCGTCCAGGCTCGCGAGCGCCGCCTCCTGCGCCGGCGTGGTCACGTCGAACGCGCGGCGCACCTTGCCGATCGCCGTGATCAGCTCCGCGGGGCCGACGCCGTAGCCGACGCGCAGCCCGGCGAGCCCGTAGATCTTCGAGAACGTCCGCAGGACGAGCGCCTTCTGCGCCGCCTTGACGTACTCCTCGATGCCGTCCGGGTAGTCCGTGTCCTCGACGTACTCGAGGTACGCCTGGTCGATGACGGTCACGACGTGCCCGGGAACGCGTTCGAACCACGCGTCGAGCTCGGCCCGCGTGTTCATCGTCCCGGTCGGGTTGTTCGGGTGGCAGAGGTACGCGATCTTCGTGCGCGGCCCGACCGCCTCCAGCATCGCGTCGAGGTCGTAGCGGCCGTCGCGGAGCGGCACCGTGCGCGGGACGGCGCCGACCTTGCGCGCGTCGATGACGTAGCTCGGGAACGACGGCCAGCCGCAGACGATCTCGTCGCCCGGGTCGAGCACGGCCTGCGTCAGGCAGTCGACGAGGCCGTCGGAGCCTGCGCCGACCGTGACCTCCTCGGAGCGCACGCCGAGCCGCTCGGCGAGCGAGGCGCGCAGGCGGTAGATGCCACCGTCGGGGTAGCGGTTGAGCTCGCGGATGCACCGCTCGATCGCGTCGGCCGCGGCCGGGAACGGCCCGAACGGGCCCTCGTTCGAGGCCAGCTTCACGACGCGCTCGAGCCCGAGCTCGCGCTGAACCTCCTCGACCGGCTTGCCGGGCTCGTACGGCACGAGGTCGTTGA
This sequence comes from uncultured Thermoleophilia bacterium, assembly GCA_963755085.1. Taxonomy (GTDB): domain Bacteria; phylum Actinomycetota; class Thermoleophilia; order Gaiellales; family Gaiellaceae; genus JACVRM01. The sequence continues at coordinate 74,921 of CAVWIN010000010.1, forward strand.
CAGCGGGCTTGAAGAAGCTCGCCGAAATCTCCGCGAACGCGCTGCTCACGGCACCGACTCTACCGCCGTCCCTGGATCGAGGATCAAGGTTACAACGGACTGCGATGTGAATACGGTGAGCCGGGGAAGTCAATTCAAGGAATCGCTTTTCATGAACGCATGGTTCTTCTCGCCGTGCTCGCGACGCTCGTCGCCGCCGCCTCGGCGGTCGCAGCGCCCGGGCTGACGCTCGACGTGCCGGATCTCGCGTCGAAGGTCTGCAAGCCACGCCGGTGAGGGCGCCAGGGAGGGCAGCTACAACACGACCTTCTTCCACGGGACATTCGCCCCGTCCGCCTATCCGACGCACGGCGACCTGGGGACGTTCGATCTCGCTTGTACCGACATCAACACGTGCCCGGGTGCGCACCCGAGCTACCTCAGTTACGTCAGCTCGACCACCGGCGCTGACAAGGGCCAGTGGCGCTGGATCTACCGCGCCGGCAAGCACGGCACCTGGCTCAACCAGGACGACGTCGTCGCCGCCGATTCAGGCGACATCAGCTAGCACAGGCTGAGCACGGGCCGGGCGGCCGACACAGGCCGCCCGGAACCGGTTTAGAGTCGCCGCCGGGAGAATGAGGCGGACGACCCTGCTTGTACTTGCGGTCGCGGCCGTGGCGTGCCTGTTGCCCGTCGGGCAGGTAGGCGCGCACGGGCCGCTGACCATCCACGTTCGCACGGACGCGCAATTCGCGGCCGCCGTGAAGCGGCTGCGCTTTTCGGGTGGAACCATCAAGCTGGCGCCCACGTGGTTCCGCGGGCTCGAGATCGGCCCGCGCAGCTGGCACCAGCTGCGCATCGTCGGTGGCCGCCGCACGCACGTGGAGCAGATCCTGCTCAGGGGCACCCGCCGCGTCTCGATCGGGCCGCTGACCATCTCGCCGATCTCGCAGGACGCACGCATCCAGTCCCTCCAGTCGAGTCGCATCGACATCCACGACGTGAAGTTCTCTGCGGCGGGCACCCGCTACGCATCCACGCTCCAGCTACCGATCTCCAACCGGATCACGGTCCGGCGCAGCGAGTTCACCCATTGCGGCGACCGCTCGTGGCACATGGTCAACTGCATCCTCCTCTGGCAGGTCACCAACCTGACCGTCGAGGACAGCTACTTCCACGACTGCCGCGGCTGCGACTTCATCAACGGCCGCTTCGGCCGCAATCTCGCGCTCTACCGCAACCACTTCGCCCGGACGCTGCCGTGCAGCATGGGCGCCTACCGCTGCGGACACCAGGACCTCGTGCAGCTGTTCGGCGGCGCCGGGCTCGACGTGCGCGACAACGTGTTCGGCCTTTACTGGAAGGGCGCCGCGCAGCTGTACGTCACGAACCGGATGCGGCACATCCGGATCGTCAACAACCTCTTCCTCGGCACCGACCCGCGGGTACCCGGCTACGAGGCCCGGGTGGCGATGGTGATCGGCAGCGCCCAGACGAAGCACGTGCCGCGCGACGTGCGCATCGTCAACAACACCGTCCTCACCGGCGCACGCCGGATCGACGGCTACCTCGGATCGATTCGCATGACGAACCAGTACGGCGCGGTGCCGAAGCGCGCGCGGCCGATCCTGGCGAACAACGTCATCGCCGTGCTCGCGGACCCGAACCAGGTCTGCAGCGAGGTGCGCGCTTCGGTGAACAACCTGATCCTCCAGGGCGAGGGTTGCTCGAAGACCGACACGATCGGCGGCGAGGTCTTCGGCCCGGACGGCCGCCCGACTCGCTACTCCGCCTTCCTGCTCGGCCGCGCCGACCCCGGCTTCGCCCCGCGGGTCGACATCACCGGGCACCCGCGCAGCCCGGAGCCGGACATCGGCGCGTTCCAGTACACCGGCGCTCGTTAACAGGGACAGTCCCTGTTAGAGGCTCTTAACAGGGACTGTCCCTGTTAAGAACCGCCGTTCAAACCACGACGCCGTGCCCGCCGCGGCGCGGGTCGCCGGCGGCGTGCAGCTCACCGTCGGGGCGCCGCTCGACCGCCGCCGCGCCGCCGAAGAAGAGGTTGCGCCGCCGCCAGCGGACGAGCTCGTATCCGGCAACCTCGAGCGCGTCGGCCTCGGCTCGGTCGGCACCCCCCTCGAGATGCACGTGCTCGTCGTCAACATGCAGCCGCGGCGCGGCAATGGCCTCCTCGACCGACATGCCGTGCCTGACGACGTTGATGACCACCTGGAGGATGGCGCCGCGGAGCCGTAGCGACCCCGCGCTGCCAACCACGAGCCGCGGCCCCGCAGGCCCGACGACAATCGAGGGCGCCATCATGCTCGTGAGCCTGGTTCCAGCCCGCGCGCCGGTGACGTTGAGGTCGAACTCGCCCAGCATGTTGTTCAGCTGGATTCCGGTGCCGGGCACGACGACGCCCGACCCCGAGCCGGTCGAGATGGTGAGTGAGGCGGCGTTGCCGACGCGGTCGACAGCTGAGATGTGCGTGGTGCCGCGGGCCGCCGGCGGCTCTGCGACGGCGGGCGCGTTCGCGATCCGGCGCAGCGCAGCCGCGATCGCGCGATCGCCGAGGAGGGCGTCGCGCAGGCCACCGCGGTAGAGATCGGAAGGGCGCCATGCCTGCCGCGCCCGCGCCTGCTCTCGCAGGATCTCGATGAGCTCCGCCATCGCAGCCGCGGTGCCGGCCGGCCGCGGCGGCAGGCGGTCGAGCAGCTTCAGCCCGTGGGCGACGAGGATCCCGCCGGACGACGGCGGTGGGTTCGAGAGGAACTCGTGCCCGTCGAAGGCGGCGCTGACAGGGCGGCGCCGGACGACGCGGTAGGCGCGCAGGTCGTCGGCGGTGATCGTGCCGCCGCCCGCGCGGACGTGCTCAACGAGGCGCCGCCCCAGCTCGCCCTCGTAGAGCGCGGCGGCCCCCTCGCGCGCCAGGACGTCGAGCGTGTCCCCGAGGTCCGGCATGACCAGGCGATCGCCGGTCGAGAGCCGGTGGCCGTCGGGCGCGAAGATCGCACGCCCCTCAGGGTGCGCGCAGAGGATCGAGTCGAGGATCGCGTGCAGGTACGCCTGGCCGGCGGTCACCTCGACGCCGCCCCGCGCGAGCGCGGCTGCCGGTTCGAGCAGCTCGGCCCAGGGCAGCGTGCCGAAGCGGCGGTGCGCATCCTCGAGCCCGGCGACGGCCCCGGGGACGGCGCATGAGGGCGCCCCGATCCGGAACACCTGCGTCGCGCCGCCCCCGGTGAACTCGACGTCGACCTCCTTCATCGGGGCCGGCGCCTCATCCGGCGGCAGGCCGAGGCCGGGCACGGCGACGAAGAAGTCGAGCAGCCAGGTGGCGGCGTCCCTGGCGGTGTGCACGAGCATGAAGCCGCCGCCGCCCGGACCGGTCAGGGGGCTCTCGGCCACCCACGACGTGAACGCGGCGGCGAGACAGGCGTCCACCGCGCTGCCGCCTGCTTCCAGGGCGCGCGCGCCCGCCTCCGCCGTCAGCGGGTGGCCCGCTGCAATCGCGCCGTGCATGCCGGCGTCAGCGGCAGTCGCCGTCGGTGTCGCCGAGCGCCGAGCGGACGAGCGCCGCGGGCCCCTCGTCGGCGGCGAGCAGCAGGCGGCCCGACCGCCGGACGCGCAGGTCGGTCATGCCGTCTCGCGCGCGTGCGACACAGACGGCGCCACGCTTCACGTCCCAGTAGGGCATGTAGCGCACCGCCAGCCGGTAAGTGCCCGGCTCGGTGACGCGCGCAGCGATGCGGTCGTGCGTGAACGCGCCGACGTGGACGCGCCCAGGGCCGCGCAGGATCGGCAGCGGGTCGCGCACCTCGTAGATCCGCCAGTCGGCCGAGCGGGAGACGCGCCGGAGTCCGGGCGCGCCGTGGAGCAGCAGCCGGGCCTCGCGGTCGGCACCCTTCTTGCTGAGCGGGACCGAGGGGAGCAGGACGTAGCGCACGGCCATCCGCCGGAGCCAGTGGTGGTAGCCGGCCGGCGAGAGCGGGTCGCGGTAGAGGGCGCCGTTCTCGGCGATGTCGAGCTGGCGGTACCAGCCGCGCGCGAGCGGGAAGCCGGCGCGCGGGATGTACCAGGCCTCCCAGTGGTCGGAGGTCGGGACGACCTCCACCCGGAAGGCCCCTCCACGGTGCTCGTGCAGGAAGCGCAGCGCAGGCGCCCAGAAGGCGGCGGAGGAGGCGCGCGAGTCCTTCGTCCGGTTCGTGACCGCGTTCGCGTACGGGACGACGTTGTAGACGAGCGCCAGGGCGAGTGCGACAAGCGCGATCCCCCGTGGCCGGAAGCGCGCCACGAGCACGGTCAGCAGCATCAGCGGGAAGACGACCGAACGCAGGCGCGTGACGTTCTCGCCGACCGGCTCGGGGATGATGAAGAGCGCGACCGAGGCCAGCAGCCAGAAGCCGAAGAGGGCGGCGAGGATGCCGCCGCGCGGTGCGCTGAGCGCGACGATGACGCCGAGCCCCGCGACCACGAGCACAGTGGCGAGCTCGATCCCGCGGAACGGGTAGCGCCCGCCCATCGGGAAGAGACGCAAAGCGGCGAGCTGCACGCCGGCGGCGAAGGTGAGGCCGGCGCAGAAGAGGACGGCCCGCCGGTTGACCTCGCGACGCGAGACCGCAATCGCCGCGAGCGCGATGACGAGGAACATGAAGGCGAGCGGGCTGAAGCCGAGCGTCATCGCGCCGCAGCCGATCGCGAGCGAGAGCCGCCCGGACTGGAGCGCCGCGATCGTCGCCAGCAGCATCGCGAACCCGGCGGCGTAGCTGTAGGTGCCGGTGAAGATCGGTCCTGCGGCGAGCACGGCGAACGCGCGAGACGGCCACACCGCGGCGGCGCCCCACTCGCGCGTGCAGATGCGTTGGAAGAGAACGGCGGCTGCGACGACCGACCCGACGACGAGCGTCAGGTTCCCGATCGCCGCCGCGACCGGGTAGTAGAGGAGGCTGTACGAGACGAGCGGGTACTGCCCCGCGAACCAGAGGTTGTCCCAGAGGTAGACGTTCTGGTGCACGAGGAGCGTTCGGTAGAGGTGCGCCGGCACGTCGCCGCCCGTCGGCCCGGCGAGGACGACGACCCCCGCGGCGATCGCCGCGAGCAGCGCGGACAGCACCGGCTCGAGCCGGTTGGCTGGCATGGGAGGTGCGGCGTACGTGGTCACGTTCGGGGCCGGGTCTGCATCGCCCGCGACGCGCCCGGAGAGGGCGCGCCAGGCTTGTACGGTTCGCGGATCATCCGCGTCGGCGCAATCCTAGGTCTCCTCGCGGCTGCCTTCGCGGGGAACGCGCACGCGCAGGCACTCCGCGTGGTCGTGGTCCCGGGTCTGCAGGCGCACGACCTACGCACGCTTGCGCCGCGCGGAGCCGTCGGCCTGCTCGTCCCGGGCGCCGGGCCGGAGACGAGCGCCCGTGCCGCGAGGGTGATGCTCGCGCAGGGCGTCATCCGCAACTCGCTCCGGGGTGCCCCGCCGCCCGGGCCGGTGCGGATTCGGGTCGAGCAGTCGCAGTCGATCCCCACCGGCGGCCGGTTCATCGTCCTCGGGCTCCCGCAGGGCGGCGCGCAGCTGAACAACCGGCGGTACGGCATCGCCGTGGTCGCGCCCGGCTACCGGGGCCTGCTGACGTCGCCGAACACGCGGATCCCCGGCCTGGTGACGATCGCCGACGTCGCACCCACGGCGCTCGGGGAGTCCGGGGCGCTCGGCTCACAGGGAGAAGGTGACCCGCTCGGCGCGCTCGAAACGCTCGACCGCCGGATCACGGACGGGAACGCGTGGCGGACGCGCACCGCGACGTGGGTCGAGATCGCGATCGGCGTGCTCGCCGTCGTGTCCGGGACCGCGGCGGTGGCCGGCGTCGCGGGCGTGCTCCTGGCCAACCTCCTCGCCGGCGCGCTCGGCTTCGGGACGGGCGGCGGCGCGGCCCTGTTGCTCGTCGGGGCCGCGTGCGGTCTCATCTTCATGCGGCGGCGCCCGCGCCCCGGCGTGCTTGCGGCGCTGATGGCCGGCGTGCTGGCCGCGTACCTGGTGTCGTTCGAGCTCGACGAGCGCTGGGTGGCGCTCTCGCCGTTCGGGCCGTCGCAGAACGCCCGCTTCTACGGGATCTCGAATCTGCTCGAGACGTTCCTGCTCGTGCCGGCGCTCGTGGGCGCGGCGCTGCTGCGCCGGCGGCCGTGGGCCGCTACCGGCGTCGCGCTGCTCGCCCTCGTGATGATCGCCGGCAGCCGCTTCGGCGCCGACGGCGGCGGCGCGATCGTGCTCGGCGTCGGCTACGCGGTGCTCGTCGCGCTGCTGACAGGGGCGGGCCGGCGGACGCTGATTGCAGCCGCCGCCGGGGGGATCGCGGTCGTGCTCGGCCTGCTCGCGCTGGACGCGGCGACGGGCGGGTCCAGCCACGTCACACGGGCGCTACGCAAGGGCCCGGGCGGGCTGGCGTCTGATCTCTGGGCGCGCATCAATCTGTCCTGGGAGCACCTGACGGCGAACACCGGGACGATCGTGGCCACCGTGGTGGCTCTGGGGATCCTGACCGCCCTCGTCGCACGCGTGCTGGCCCTGCGCCTGCCGGCGGCGCTGCCGCTCGCGTTCGCGGCGGCGATCGCGGTGTCGATGGTCGTGAACGACTCGCCGAAGGACGTCGCGGTCGCCGGCGCCGTGCTCTACGCGGCGGTCGAGGCCTTCGCCCTCGGGCCCCGCAGCGCGGCGGGCATCCTGTCGACCATCCCGTCACGCGCGCGCACGCAGGCGTTTCCCGATCCAGACACGTCGCGACAGCCCCCTTCGGGGACAGCCCCTTAGGGCCTACCGCCAGGGGCCGGCCGTGACGCCTAGCCGACCTGCCCCACACCGCCGACGTCGATAGTGATCTCCATTCCTGCCGCTGCATGGGCGTCGGCGTCGCAAAGCAGCGTGTACGACCCGTGATCGAGGTGAAGCTTGACCGTCTGGGTAACGACAGGCGTCGAGCCGTTGCCGACCGGCGTGATGTCCATGTCGAGGCCGTTCGGCCCTGTGAGCGAGAAGTTGTGGAAGTTGCTGTTGTCGGTCACGGTCAGCCAATAGTTCCCCGGCCTGAGGCTGATCTGTCCCGGTGACCCGTAGTAGCCCTGGACGGTCTGCCCACCGAACGTGAGTTGGAGACACAGCCCGGGCGGGAACGGGCTCCCGCTCACCGCGTGCGAGCAGAACGATCCGTCAAGCTCGCGGCCGTCGGCCCCCGCCGCCGCGACCGAGTAGGCAGCGATGGCCCCGACTGCAGCGAACGCCGCAAGGAGAGCTACGCCACGGTGTTTGAACGGGAGGCTCTTGCTCATATCGGATTCTCCCTTCTCGCCTGTTGACCGAGTGGCCCAATCAGAAGCTCGAAAAAGCTCCTGCCAGCAGGGGAGATTGACACACCCCGCTCCCGCCATCAATACCGCCGACTGAGCTTGGTCAGATCACTTGGGACGGCCCCCTCCGGGGACAGCCCTACAGGTCCTGGAGGAAGCTCGGCGGCTCGAGCGGGTCGGTCCGCGGCGAGGAAGGCCGCCCCGAGATCGGCTCGTCGCCGGCGATGAACGTGCGCCGCTTCGGCGCTCCGCCGAGGCCGGTGGCGACGACCGTCACCCAGACCTGGCCGGCAAGGCGCTCGTCCACGGTCGCGCCGAAGATGATGTTCGTCTCGTCGACGGCCGCCTGCTTGATCGCCTCGGCGGCCTCGTTGACCTCGTAGAGCGACAGGTCCTCGCCGCCCGCGACAGACAGGAGGATACCGCGCGCTCCAACGATCTCGCTCTCGATCAGCGGCGAGCGCAGCGCCTTTTCGGCCGCGTCGCGCGCGCGGTTCTCGCCGGTCGCGTAGCCGATGCCCATCAGCGCCGAGCCGGCGTCCTTCATGACCGTGCGCACGTCGGCGAAGTCGAGATTGATCAGCCCCGGTGTCGTGATCAGGTCGGTGATGCCCTGCACGCCCTGGCGCAGGACGTCGTCGGCTAGCCGGAACGCGTCCAGCATCGACGTCGAGCGGTCGACCACGTCGAGCAGCCGGTCGTTGGGGATGACGATGGTCGTGTCGCACGCCTCGCGGAGCTGCGTCAGGCCGAACTCGGCTGTCTGCCGGCGCTTGGTGCCCTCGAACTTGAACGGCGTGGTCACGATCCCGACCGTGAGCGCACCGAGGCCGCGCGCGATGTTCGCGACGACCGGTGCAGCGCCGGAGCCGGTCCCGCCGCCCTCGCCGGCAGTGACGAAGACCATGTCCGAGCCGCGCAGCGCGCGTTTCAGCTGGTCGTAGGCCTCCTCGGCCGCGCGCTTGCCGATGTCGGACTCGGAGCCTGAGCCCAGCCCGCGCGTCAGCTCGCTGCCGATGTGGATCTTGAGCGGCGCCTCGCTCATGGCGAGCTGCTGTACGTCGGTATTGACGCCGATGAACTCGACGTCGGCAACGCCCGCGTCGATCATCCGGTTGACCGCGTTCAGGCCGGCGCCCCCGACGCCGACGACGCGGATGACGGCCAGGTAGGCCGCGGTCTCGGGCGCGGGTGCTCGGTGCAGGCGAGGCCCTTGCTCGGGCAGCACCTCGAGCCGGTGGACGGTCGCGCCCTCAGGCTCCTCCTTCGGCGCCTCCCGCTCTGCCGGAGCGCGCTCGGGAGTGGCCGCGGTCTTGCGGGCCTGCTCCTGGGCCGCCTCGGTCGCCTTGAACAGCTCCGCGAGCGGTCCCTCGCGGAGGCTAGCGCGCTTTCGCGCCATTGAGCACCTCCTTCGCGAGCTGTCGGTAGGAGTCCGCCGCGGGTCCGCCCGGGTCGTATTTCAGCACCGACGACCCCTTCACCGGCGCTTCTGCAAAGCGGATCGTCTTGCGGATGCGGGTGTTGAACAGAAGGTCGCCGAAGTTCTCCTGGAGGATCTCGATCGCCTCGCGCGAGTGCAGCGTGCGACCGTCGAACATGGTCGGGAGGATCCCGATGATCTTGACGGCCGGGTTCAGGTTCTCGCGGATCATCGTCAGCGTGTTCTCGAGCTGGACCAGCCCGCGCAGCGACAGGTACTCGCACTGGACGGGGACGATCACGCCGCTCGAGGCGACGAGCGCGTTGATCGTCATGAGGCCGAGCGACGGGGGCGTGTCGATGAGGATGTAGTCGTAGTCGTCCTTGACGGCGAGCAGCGCCTTGTCGAGCGAGCGCTCGCGGCCGATCGTTGCGCTCATCGCGAGCTCGGCTCCGGCCAGGTCGATCGAGGAGACGGCGACGTCGATCTCGGCCTTGTGGATGACGTGCTCGATCGGCAGCCGGTGCACGAGCACGTCGAACATCGACCGCGTGATCGCGTCGGGGTTGTAGCCCTGGCTCATCGTCAGGTTGCCCTGCGGATCGAGGTCCACGGCGAGCACGCGCAGCCGCTTCTCCATGAGTGCGACGGCGAGATTGAGGGTCGATGTCGTCTTGGCGACACCGCCTTTTTGGTTCGCGAACGAGATGACCGTGGCCGTGGCCGTGTCCCCTTCTTCGGACTCGGATGACGCGCTCGGTGGGCGCGAGAGAAGGCGCAGCGACATTGGCGCCTCTTTCGGCTAATCGTAACGGAGTCCTTCGCCTCTTCGGCTACGCCGAAGTGGCTAGATGGCGCGCGTCGAGCGCCGAACGACAGCGTTCGAGGGCGCCCGGCGCGTTCGCGGTCCCTGGTCCTTCGGCCGCCAGCCAGTCCTCGGCCTCGCTCACGAGGGCGCGCAGCTCGTCCAGAACGGCTGCGGCCGGGGCACCCGACAGGTGCAGGGCCTCCACGCGATCAAGTCGTTCAAGGACGCGGCGGGCTTCCTCCATGCCCCCGACGGTAGCCCGCGGAATGTGACGCGTCTGTGGCGGGACGATGTCAGCTTCCTGTCGCCGCGGCCGGCTCCGCGGCCAGGGCGAGCAGGCGGCCGCCGGGCCGCGGGCGGGTGCCGAGCAGTGACTCGTCGAGCGCCTCCACCAGCTCGTCGCGGCTACTGAAGAGCAGCGCCTCAACGAGGGCATCGCGCACGCCGTCGGCCGCGTCGGGCCCCTCGGCGCCCTCGGCAAGCGGCTTGAGCCGGGCGTGCTGCTCGGCCCGCTCCCGGCCGCTCTCCCCGAGCAGGACGGCGGCGCGCAGCGCGGCCGCCCAGATCCCGTCGCCCGAGCCGAGCAGCGCGTCGAGCGCCGTCCGCAGCTGCTCGGAGCGGAAGGGCTCGGTCTGGAAGAGCGAGAGCTCCCAGCGGTCGAGCGCCTCGCCGAGCTCCGGATCCTCGTCGGCGGCGGCAACACGCTCGCGCACGCGTCGCGCGAGGCCGCCGCGGAACACGTCGAGGCGGGTCGGCTCGCCGGCCGGCTGCGCGGCGGCGATCGGGAGCGACGGCCTGACGCCGACCGGGTGGCGGTCGATGCGCTCGAAGTAGACCGGCCCGGTCGCCACCGGCCCGCCGACGGCGAGGCGGAGCGCGGTGACGGCGTCGGCGATCTCGGCGGCCGCATCGGGCCGCGCGGTCGCGCCGGGCGCAAGGGCATGGGTCAGCTCGAGGACGGCGGCGCGGTCCGGCTCGCGCGCGAAGCGCTCGGGCAGCAGGCCGCTCGATTCCGGCCACGGGCCTGACAGCTCGCCGGTGACGAACGACCGTGCCTGCAGGCCGCCGCCAAGGTCGACGGGCGTTCCCACCTCGAGCCCGATGAGCGGCACCACGACGACGTGCCGGCGCTCGGTGCCGAAGAGCAGCCGCTCGAGCTCGGCGTACTCGCGCTCGTAGAGGTCGTCGTCCCAGTCGAAGCCACCGCGCACGTCGGCGACGCGGGCGACGAGGGGAAGCAGGATGGTCTCGAAGGCGGCGTCCTCGCCGGTCCGCCCGCCGGTCAGCGAGCCCGCGAAGAGCGTCGCGGCCGGCTCGCTGGCAAGCTCGTTGAGGGCGTCGCGAGTGTCGGGCAGCTCGGCGAGCCGTTCGGCGCGGCCCTCGACGAAGGAGAGGATCAGCGGCCGGAACTCGTAGAACGTCGTGCGCCCGCGCGCGTCGTGCTCCTCGAAGGCGAAGGGCACCTCGGCGCCGTTGTCGACCTCGCGCTGAAGCGCCGCGAAGGCGGCGAGCGCGAAGAGCCGCAGCGCGGCATGTAGGTCGGGCGACCGATGGGTCACCCGAGCGGGTTACGCGGCGGGAGGCGTCAGTCCTGCGCAGACCGAGGAGCCTGGTCCTCCGGCGTGATCCCAGTTCCGGTTCTTTTGACACCCTGGTAGCTGGATCGACGAGGATGCGGTGTCGTGCAGCGGCCGTTTGTCCCGTCCGGGTTCGTCGTCCCGCTCACTCTCGCGACGGAGCAATTCAGGCTCGAGCCACTCGGGCCGCAACACAACGACTCCGACTATGAGGCGTGGTCGACGTCCCTCGAGCACATCCGCATGACGCCTGGCTGGGAAGCGAGCTCCTGGCCCGACGATCGCGGCCTGGTGGACAACCTGCGCGACCTGCAGAGGCATGCCGACGACTTCGAGGAGCGGGCGGGTTTCACCTACACCGTCCTCGACCCCGCGACCGACGACGTGATCGGCTGCGTGTACATCTATCCCGACGACAGCGAGCAGCACGATGCACGTGTGCTCTCATGGGTACGCGCGAGCCGGCCCGAGCTCGACGTGCGGTTGTGGCGCGCCGTCACGGCCTGGCTCGCGGACGACTGGCCGTTCGAGCGTGTGGCGTACGCCGAGCGCGCCCATGGCGCTTGACGCTGCCACTTCGGGCTGACTGCAGGTTCGCACGGCTCGCCGGCGCCGCACCGATCCCCGCCTCCTCCGCCAAGACGATCCGCTGACCGCCTCGACCGATCAGGCGACCGCAAACCCAGACCGCGCCCTGCTCATGCTCCTCGTCACACACACGCACACACCCGGCCACGATCGCCTACATCGACCACGGCGTCGTTCGCAGGGAAGTGCCCGCCGCGAAGCGAACCGGTGCCTCAAGCGCTACCTCGCCCGCAACTTCTACCGGCCTGACTCAGAGGCATCGGACCGCCGATCGCGACTTGACAGACATAGAAGCATCACTGGCTCAAGCGACTGTTGGTTCGCGCGGTGGGGCTTCAGTCGCAGCGGTAGACGCGCCCCTTCTACAGGGAGTAGCGTTCGTGGCTGTTGTACCTGCGGTTGGATGCGTCCGGAGTTGGGCGCACCCGAACCACGAGTAAAGGGGGAGGGCGAGTGGACGAGATTCCTGTTCTTGCGTGCGGGTGTGCGCGATGAAGGGAGGACGATCGATCCGGGTTGGGGCAACTTTGGCGGGCGCCTCGGTCGTGGCGCTGCTGTCGGTGTCCGTGGTGTCGGCGAAGGCGGCGATCAGTGTGCCCTGCACGGGCCAGTCCGACTTGGTGGCGGCGATCAACGCGGCAAACTCGGCCGGGGGCGGGACGATCAACCTCGCGGCAGGGTGCACCTACGACCTGACCACCGTCGACAACAGCGGCGAGAACGGCCTGCCGGTCGTCACCACACCGATCACCGTGAACGGCAAGGGGGCGACGATCGACGGCACGGGCACCGTCCGGGTCTTCGAGGTCGATGGGCCGGGCGGGAGCTTGTCGCTGGAGAATCTGACGGTCACCGGCGGGTCGGCCGACATCGGTGGCGGGGTCGCGAACTTCGGCGGCACGGTGGCGCTGGATAGCAGCCAGGTGGCCCGTAACGCCGCGATTTTGGCGGGTGGTGGGATTGCCAGCGTTAGTGTCACGCCTACCCTCGATCCGTCAAGCAGCGTGGCAACACTGACGCTGCACCACAGCTCCGTGAGCGGCAACCAGCAGACCCTCCCTCCCAGTCAGGATGGGAACGGCGGCCTGGGTGGCGGAGGAATCCTGAACATCGACGGGACCGCGACACTCGACCACAGCCAGGTCAACGGCAACACGGTCCAGGGCGGCGTCGGCGGCGGGATCGCCAGCGGCGACTACATCGGCACCGGTCGCGAGACCGCGCTGACCCTCGACCACAGCCAGGTCAACGGCAACACTGCCCCGAACGCCGGCGGCGGTGGCATCCAGAACCTGCTGGGCACGGCCACGCTGAACCACAGCCAGGTCGACGGCAACACCTCGCTGAACGGCGGCGGCATCGCCAGTGGGAACCAGGGCAATCCGACCGCGACAGCCGAGCTAAGGCTGAATCACACCGAGGTCAACGGCAACACGGCTACGGCCGGCCCCGGAGGGGAAGGTCCTCCCATCGCGGCAGGCGGGATCGCGAACGGGAGCAACGCCGTCATCGACCAGAGTCAGGTCGACAACAACACCGCTCCCAACGGGATCGGAGCTGGAGTCGTGAACCACGGGATGATGACCCTGAGCCACTCCGAGGTGAACGGCAACACCGCGGCCGCGAGCGGCATACTCGGGTCCGGCGGCGGTATTGTCAACGCGGAAGGCCCCCCCGGCACGACGCCCGCCGTTCTGACCCTCGATTACACGAAGGTGAACCACAACAGCGCTGGCGGGTACGGCGGAGGCATCGCCAACGGCGTACCCCTGCCGCCAGGCCCGCCGCCGCTGTTCGGCGGAGCCCTCACGCTGAACCACAGCGAGGTGAGCAACAACAGCGCCGCCCACGGCGGAGGCATCTTCAACAACGGCGGAACCGTGACGCTCTCGAACACGAAGGTCACCGGTAACGTCGTAGACAACTGCGAGCCGACGAATACCATCGCCGGCTGCACCGGCTAGCTCCATCGACTGGAGAGTCAACTAGGGGCAGGCCCGGCACCTGAGCCGGGCCTGCTGGCCGGCTCCGAGCTGCGCCCAGGCAGACGTAAGGGCCCTGCGCGCTCAGGGTCATCCTGACTCACCGAGCAGCACTCGCCCAGGCGAGGCAGTTCCGCGCCCGAGCCGGTTTGCCAGAATCGCCGATGATGGCGGCGCCCCCAATCCGCATCGAGCCGTGGGGCGAGGGTGACCTCCCGCTGCTCGAGAAGCTCATGGGCGACCCGGCGATGACCGAGCATCTGGGCGGCCCCGAGAGCCCGGAGAAGATCGCCGAGCGGTAGAAGCGGTACGAGCGACTGACGGTTGGCGGCACGGGCCGGATGTTCAAGATCGTCGATTCGGAGACAGGCGAGAGCGTGGGCTCCGTCGGCTATTGGGAGCGCGAATCACACGACGAGCACGTCTACGAGACGGGGTGGTCTGTCCTGCCCGAGTTCCAGGGACGCGGCATCGCGACGAGCGCAACCGCCAGGGTGATCGAGAAAGCGAGAGCTGAGAGGAAGCTCCAGTTCCTCCATGCCTACCCGTCGGCGGACAACCCGCCCTCGAACGCGATCTGCCGCAAGCTCGGCTTCACGTTGGTCAACGTGAGCGACTACGAGTACCCGAAGAACAGCGGCAATGTCATGCGCTGCAATGACTGGCGCCTCGACCTCTTCGCGTAGAGACGGTTTCTCTCGATCTCCGATCGACTACTGCCTCACTGAGGCGTCAAGCAACCGGCCGGCGCGGCTCAGGCCCCGGCTGGCACGTCGGGCACCAGTAGGCCGTGCGGTTGTCGTCGCCCTGGCCGCGCGAGCGGATGAGCGTCCCGCAGCGCGGGCACGGCATGCCCGCGCGGTGGGCGATGTTGACCTCCTCGCGCCCGGTCTCGACCGAGCGGCGCATCAGCCGCGCCGCCGCCTCCAGCGCCTCGCGCAGATCCTCGTCCGACAGGTCGCGAAGCGCACGCCACGGAGAGACGCGTGCGTGCCACAGCGACTCGGCCTTCCAGACATTCCCGACGCCCGCGACCAGGCGCTGGTCAGTCAGAGCGTCGCCGACCTGCCGTGACCGATCGCCGCGGCGCAGGTTGGCGAGCATCCGGTCGTAGTCGGGCTCCGGCGCGAGGATGTCCGGGCCGAGGCGCTGCACCGCGCGCGCGTTGAGCTCGAGGACGCGGCCACCGTAGAGGAGCGCCTGCGCCCGCTCGCCGCGCAGGACGAGCCATGGACGCCCAACGACCGGGTCGCCCGCGGCGCGCACGCGCCAGCTCCCCGACATCCGCAGGTGGCTGCGCACGGTCACGCCGCCCTCGAAGCGGAGGATCAGGTTCTTGCCGACCGCCTCGACGGACTCGAGTCGGCGGCCGTCGACCTGCGCCGCCACTCCGGTCACGCGGCCACGCGGATTCGGCGACTCCGCCGCCACCCGCTCGCCGACGAGCACCTGGAGCCGGCGAGCCGCGCGGTGGAGGCTGTCGCCCTCGGGCACCGCCCTCGATTTTGTCACACTTGTGTCCGATGACCGTGACCGCGGCCGGGCTCAACATCGCCGCTCTCGCGCACGCCACGGGCGTCCCCGCTCACACGCTCCGCAAGTGGGAGCAGCGGTACGGCGTGCTGTCGCCGGTGCGCACGAGCGGCGGCCAGCGCCGCTACACGGAGGTGGACGTCGCCCGTGTCCAGTGGCTGCGCGCCCGGCTCGGCGAGGGCTACCGGATCGGCGAGGCGGCGGCCCTGCTCACTGCGCCCGAGAACGCGCCCGCTGCAACGCCCGCGGATCTGATCCAGGCCGTGCTCCGTGCCGTCGCCGAGTCGGACGTCGAGGCAACGGAGCTGCTGCTCGACCAGGCGTTCACGCTGTACCCGCTGGAGACGGCGCTCGAGGACGTCGCCGTGCCGCTGCTCGTCGAGGTCGGCGAGCGCTGGGCGACCGGCGAGCTCACCGTTGCCCAGGAGCACCTCGTGACGAGCGCGGTGCGCGCCCGGGCGCTCCGGCGGCTTGCAGGCCCGTGGCCCGGCATTCGCGGCCGCGTTGTCCTCGCGTGCGCGCCGGGCGAGCGCCACGAGGTCGGCCTGCTCGCGCTCGCCGCGCTGCTCGCGGCGGAGGGCTGGGGCGTCGTCTACCTGGGCGCCGAGACGCCGGTGGACGCCGCGCTCGCCCTCGCCGACTCGGTCGACGCAGCGGTGGCGTGCTTCAGCGTGACCATGGTCGACCATCGCGACGCGCTCGTCGCCGGCCTCCAGGCGGGGCAGCGCGACGGCGCCGCGATCGTCGTCGGCGGCCAGGCGGCCGACGCAGACCTCTCCGGCTCCGTGGGTGCGCGCTACGCGCCGTCGGCGCGGGCGGCCGTGCCGGCGCTCGGCCGGCTCGCCCGGTGAGCCCGCGCCTCCGCGCCGCGGCCGCCGGCGCCACGGCGGCGATGGTCTGGGCCGCGCTCGAACCGCTGGACCGCCGCCTCTTCGGCTGCGACTACTCGGACGTCGCGCTGCTCGGGAAGGCCGTCTCGCGTCGGCACTGGCTGGTCGCCGGGCTCACGATCCACGCCCTCAACGGGGCGGCCTTCGGGCTCGCCTTCGACATCGCCCGGCGGCGGATCCCGGTACCGCAGCGGCGGCTCGCTCTGGCCGCCGCGCTGGCGGAGCACGTCGCCCTCTACCCACTCTGCTTCTTCGTCGACCGCTACCACCCGGCGCACGGCGAGCCGGGCATCCCGCCGCTGCTCAGGAACCCGCGGGCATTCGCGCAGGCCACCCTCCGCCACGGGATCTTCGGGCTCGTGCTCGGCCGGTTCGCGGGCTAGGGACGCAGGACAGCGCGGCGCGGCCCGGCGAGGAAGCCGGCCTCGACGAGCAGCGGGAGCAGCTCGCTCTCCGTCACAGGCACGCTGTCGAAGCGCTCGACGGCGAGTCGCTTCCCGCGTCCGCGCTTCACGTGCGCCACGAGCGCGGCGAGCGCCTGGCGCAGCCACTCGTCCTCCGGCTCGCGGAGCGGGACGAGCGTCTTGCCGCCGCGCTCGACGAAGAGCGCCGGCTCGCCGTTCAGCAGCACGACCTGCGCGCCGGCGACGCGTGACGCGCGGCCGCCGGCCCGCTTGGGCCACGGCAGCACCGATCCGTAGGGCTGTGCCGGGTCCGCGGCCGCGAGCACGAGCGCATCGAACTCGTCGTCGGGTGCGCTGCGGAGCTCACGCAGCCGCTCGACCGCACCGCCGAGCGCGAACTGCGCGCCACCGAGGCCCTCGACGAAGTAGCCGCGCCGGCACAGGCCGAGCGTCTCCAGTGCCTTCAGCTCCCCGTAGACGGCGCCGTAGCCGCCCGGGATGCCCTCGGCCCGCACGCCGTCGCGCGTGACGATGCCCTGGCGCTCCAGCAGCAGCTCGGCGAGCGCACGGCGGTCCGGCCGTCCGGCGAAGAGCCGGTCGGTCAGCGACCAGCGTCCCTGGGTTGCCGTCAGGCCCGTAGCGCGCCGGCGCGAGAACCGCCGTTGGCGGCGCGCCGCGGAGGGCACGCCGTACCGGCGGCCGGCGCGCAGCGGTGTCCAGGCGTCGTTGGTCACCTCGCCGGCCCAGACGAGATCCCAGAGCGCGGGCAGTACCTCCTCGGCCTCCAGGTCGGTCGCCGATACGAGGTCAAGCCAGAACTCGGCGCTGCGGCCGAGTGCCCGGCGGATGGCCGCATGCACGGGGCCGTCGGGGCGCTCGGCCCCGGCCGGCCGGCCGAGCACCGGCGCGTCCTCACGGAAGTAGACAGCCACGCGGTCGAGCCCGGCGCCGACCCAGACGAGCTCGCCCGACGCGCACAGCTGGTCGAGCTGGAGCGGCGAGTAGCTCGGCACGCGCCGCGACAGGACGTCGGTCTCCCAGAGCGCCACCGGCAGCGGTAGCCCCTGCAGCGGGACGAGCGCCTCCCGCAGCGACGCGCGCCGGTCGATGCCGTGCCAGCTCGGCAGGAAGCGCCCGAGCGCCGCCTGCTCGGCCGGCTCGACCTCGCGGCGCAGCGCGGCCAGTGAGGCGCGGCGCAGCCGCCGCAGGACGTCGGGGTCGCACCACTCCCGCTCCGTCCCGCCCGGACGGAGCTCGCCGCGCACGAGCTTGTCCTCGCGCTCGAGCGCGCGCAGCTCCGGCTCGACGCGCTCTGCCGTGACGCCGAACCGCTCGGCCGCCTCGGCGGTCGTGAACGGGCCGCGCCCGCGGGCGAAGCGGGCGACGAGCGTGCGGAGCGGCTCCTCCCCCGGCTCGAGGAATACCTCGGGCAGGCCGCCCGGCGGCATGGCGCCGATGGCGTCGCGGTAGCGGCCGGCGTCCTCGACGGCGGCGATCGCCTCGCGCCCGCCGATGCGGACCGAGATCGCGCGGCGCTCGCGGCGGAGGGTCTCGGCGAAGCCGGCGTCGTACTCGCCCTCGAACCGGTGTCCCCGCAGGAGCAGCAGGTCGTGCAGGCCGTCGGCGTTCTTCGGCGCGCCGCGCAGCTGGGTCTCGACCTCCTCGATCGCGCCCGGGTCGAGAAGGTCGCGGAGCTCCTCCTGGCCGAGCAGCTCGCGCAGCAGGTCGCGGTCGAGCGACAGGGCCTGCGCGCGGCGCTCCGCCGCAGGCGTGTCGTCCTCGTACATGTACGTCGCGATGTAGTCGAAGAGCAGCGAGGAGGCGTACGGGGACGCGGACTGCGTCTCGATCTCGACGAGGTCGAGCTCGCGCGTGCGGATGCCCTGCAGCAGCCGGCGGAGCGCCGGCAGGTCGAACACGTCCTGGAGGCACTCGCGGTAGGTCTCGAGGATGACCGGGAACGAGCCGTACTTGCGGGCGACCTGGAGCAGGCTCTGCGCCTTCAGACGCTGCTGCCAGAGCGGCGTGCGCTGGCCGGGCCTGCGGCGCGGGATGAGCAGCGCCCGCGACGCATTCTCGCGGAAGCGCGCGCCGAAGAGCGCAGTCTGCCCGACCTCGCCCACGACGATGTCCTCGAGCTGGTCGGGGTCGATGAGCAGCTCGTCGACGGGCGGCGGCTGGTCGGCGTCGGGGAAGTGCAGCGCGATGCCGTCGTCGGACCAGATCGATTGCGCGTCCATGCCGAGGCTGTCGCGCAGCCGCGCGGTCATTGCCATCGCCCAGGGCGCGTGCACGCGGGCGCCGAACGGCGTCAGCACGCAGACGCGCCAGTCGCCGATCTCGTCGCGGAACTTCTCGATGACGACGGTGCGGTCCGAGGGCACGGCGCCGGTCGCCTCGGCCTGCTCGGACAGGAAGGTCATCAGGTTCCGGGCGGCGCGCTCGTCGAGCCGGTGTTCCTTCCGCAGGCGGGCGAGCGCCTTCTCCTCGGGCAGGGCGACGAGCTCCCGCGAGGTCCTGCCGATCGCTGCGCCCAGCTCGTAGGGCCGGCCCACGCCCTCGCCCTTCCAGAACGGGACGGCGCCCGGGACGCCCGGCGCCGGCGTGACCAGGACGCGGTCGCGCGTGATCTCCTCGATGCGCCAGGTCGATGCGCCGAGCAGGAACGTCTGCCCCGCGCGCGCTTCGTAGACCATCTCCTCATCGAGCTCGCCGACCCGGCCGCCGCCCTCGACGAGGTAGACGCCGAAGAGCCCACGGTCGGGGATCGTGCCCGCGTTCGTGACCGCCAGCCGCCGCGCGCCGGAGCGGCCGCGGATGGTGCCGCCGGTGCGGTCCCAGACGATGCGCGGCCGCAGCTCGGCGAACTCGTCCGACGGGTAGCGGCCGGCGAGCATGTCGAGCACGTTCTCGAGCTGGGCACGCGAGAGGTCGTGGAACGGGTAGGCGCGGCGGACGAGGTCGTGCAGCTCGTCGACCGCGATCTCGTCGTCGGCGCAGATCGCGACCACCTGCTGGGCGAGCACGTCGAGCGGGTTCCGCGGGATGACCGTCTCCTCGATCGCACCGTCGAGCATGCGCCGGGCGACGACGGCCGACTCGAGCAGGTCGGAGCGGTACTTCGGGAAGATGCGGCCGCGCGAGACGGCGTCGAGCTCGTGGCCGGCGCGGCCGACGCGCTGCAGGCCGCGCGCGACCGACTTCGGGCTCTCCACCTGGATGACGAGGTCGACGGCGCCCATGTCGATGCCGAGCTCGAGGGACGAGGTGGCGACGAGGCACGGGATCTCGCCGCGCTTCAGCAGCTCCTCGATCTCGACCCGCTGCTCGCGGGCGATCGACCCGTGGTGGGCGCGCGCGATCTCCTCCTCGGCCAGCTCGTTCAGCCGCAGGGCGAGCCGCTCGGCGAGCCTACGGTTGTTGACGAAGACGATGGTCGAGCGGTGCTCGCGGACCAGCTCGAGCAGCGCCGGGTAGATCGAGGGCCAGATCGACTGGCTGTTGCGCTCGGTGCCCGCGTCCATCTCCTGCCCGTCGGCCGGGACCGGGTACGAGAGCGGCGTGTTGGACGGCAGCTCGCGCATATCTTCGACCGGCATGACCACCTGGAGGTCGAGCTCCTTGGCGCGGCCGGCGTCGACCAGCTCGATCGGGCGGCCGCCGGAGACGAAGCGGCCGATCTCCTCGAGCGGCCTCTGCGTCGCGGAGAGCCCGATCCGCTGGATCGGGCCTTCGGCCAGGGCGTCGAGCCGTTCGACGCTGAGCGCGAGATGCGCGCCGCGCTTGGTGCCGGCGACCGCATGGACCTCGTCGAGCACCAGTGTCTCGACGCTCTTCAGGAGCTCGCGCGCCTGCGACGTGAGCATGAGGAAGAGCGACTCCGGTGTGGTGATGAGGATGTCGGGCGGGTGCCGGAGCATCTGCTGGCGCTCCCGCTGCGGCGTGTCGCCGGTGCGGACTCCGACCAGGAGCTCGCTCTGGAGCCCGGCCAGCGGGCCGCGCAGGTTGCGCTCGACGTCGTAGTTGAGCGCCTTGAGCGGCGAGACGTAGAGCAGGCGGATGCCTTCGCCCGGCTCGGCGTCCAGGCGGTCGAGCCCGTACAGGAACGCGGCCAGCGTCTTGCCCGACC
Source organism: uncultured Thermoleophilia bacterium (assembly GCA_963755085.1). Classification (GTDB taxonomy): domain Bacteria; phylum Actinomycetota; class Thermoleophilia; order Gaiellales; family Gaiellaceae; genus JACVRM01. The sequence continues at coordinate 95,560 of CAVWIN010000010.1, forward strand.
CGGTCGGCGCCTGGATCAGCGTGTGCGCGCCGGAGGCGATGACCGGCCAGCCGCGCTCTTGCGCCGGCGTGGGTGCGTCGAAGGCGCGGGCGAACCAGTCCCGCGTGCGCTCGGAGAACACCGACAGCGGGTCCACACGACCAGGGTAGTCGGCGAATCGCACACGAACAAGTGTTCGGTCAAAGCTCGAGCTCGCGGTCGCCCGCGACGACGTGGGCGACGTGCCCGCGCTCGCGCGCCCACGCGGCGATCGCCTCGATGTCGCGCTCGACCTCCGTTGTCGTCCGGCCTGCCGTGGAGACGCGGACGATCCAGCGCGAGCGGCCGATCTGGATCAGGTAGGCATGCCGGCGAACGAGCCCGAGCGCCTCGAGCGCATCCCAGCGACTCGACAGCTCGACGTCCACCGCCGGCCGCGGCTGGCGGAGGGATGCGCGCGCGAGGGCGCGTGCGTCGCGCGTCGACGTGGGCACACGGCCACGGTACGCCGCGCCCCGTTTCCGTTCCATGAGCGTTTCATTGAGGTTCCAGAAGCGCCGCGCGGAGCGCGTCGGCGTCCGTGCGCAGCTCCTCCTCGGCGACCGGCGGCGGGTCGTCCGGGAACGGGAACGGCCAGCCGGGCCTCGGGTCGTCGGCGTAGCGCGGGATGACGTGCGCGTGCAGGTGCGGCAGCGAGTTGCCGAGGATGTCGTAGTTCATCTTCACGGCCCCGAAGTGCGCCTGAAGCCCGCGGCCGACGTGCAGCAGCTCCCTCCAATAGGCGGCCGCCTCCGCCTCGTCGAGCTTGGTCGGCTCGGCGACGTGCCGCCCCCGCCAGACCACGACGGTGTAGCCGCGCTGGACGCCGGCGCGCTGCAGGTACGCGTCCGTGACCTCGCCGGCGAAGACGCGGATGCCGTACGACGTCTCGTCCGGCCGGCCCTGCTCGCACAGCGGGCAGCCCTCACCGCGGAGCATCGCGTAGAAACTGTCGGGCCACTCCACGGGGCCAGTATCGTCCCGCCGGTGCCGGAGACGCCTGAGGAGCTGTATGCGCGCGTCGCCGGCTCGCTGCAGATGCCGCCGGTGGAGGAGTGGGACAGCTTCCCCTTCGACGGCGAGATGCGCCCGCGCGCCCTGCGCCCGCCGGAGGACGAGCCCCGTCGCCACGGCGAGGCCGGAGTCGAGTGCCGCCGGTGTACGGCCCGTGACGAGGAGTTCTTCTGGACAGACGAGCGCTGGCGCGCCCGCGCCCTCGGCCCGACCGGCCTGCCGGCCGTCGTCATGCTCGAGCCGCGGGCGCACTACGCCGAGCCCGGCGACCTCCCCGACGAGCTGGCCGCCGAGCTGGGCGTGCTGCTCGCGCGCATCGAGCGCGCCGTCCGGGCCATCCCGCACGTGGGCCGCGTGCACGTCTGCCGCTGGGGCGACGGCGGCGAGCATCTGCACTGGTGGTTCATGGCGCGGCCCACCCGCTTCCCCCAGCTGATCGGCAGCTTCGCCGCGATCTGGGACGACATCCTCGAGCCGCTGCCCGAGGACGTCTGGCACGACAACATCGCGATCGTCGCGCGCGAGCTCTCCTAGGCAGGGAGAGAGCCCCGGCGGGGGCCGGCATACAGGAACCTGAAAATGCGTAGGCTCGGGGCCGTGGCGACGAGCGACTACACAAGCGAGAGCCGTGAGCGCTGGCAGCGCATGGCCGCCGGCTGGGAGCGCCAGAACGACCGGCAGTGGGCGGCCACGGGCGTCGTCAGCCGCGACCTCGTCGAGCGTCTGGCCCCCGCTCCGGGCGATGTGGTGCTCGAGCTGGCCGCCGGCATCGGCCAGACGAGCCTGCTGCTCGCGGAGCGCGGCGCCAACGTGATCTCGACCGACTTCGCGCCGGCGATGGTGGAGGCGGCGCAGCGGCTCACGGAGCGCCTCGGCGCGACCGGTATCGAGCACCGCGTCGTGGACGCCGAGAACATCGATTTGCCGGACGCTAGCGTCGACGGCGTGCTCTGCCGCTGGGGGCTGATGCTCTTCGGCGATCCCATGCGCGCGCTCTCCGAGATCCAGCGGGTGCTGAGGGCGGGCGGCCGCTTCGCCTGCTCGGTGTGGGCGACGGCAGACGCGAACCCGTGGGCGAGCGTCGCCGGCCGGGCGATGGCGGAGGCGGGCGTGATGCCGCCGCCCGCGCCGGGCGAGCCCGGCATGTTCACCCTCGGCGCGCCGGGCCGGCTCGAGGAGCTCCTTGGCGCTGCGGGCTTCACCGACGTCGAAGCCGGCGCCGTGGACATCACCTTTGCGTACGCCGACTTCGACGAGTACTGGTTGCTGATGCTGGAGCTCGGGGGCGCGATCGCGCAGGCGGTCGCCGGGCTGGGCGCCGCAGAGCAGCAGTCGCTGCGCGAGGAGATCGAGCGGCGCGTTCAGTCGTTCGCAACCCAGGACGGGCTCGTCTTCGCCGCCCGCTGTCTGAACGCCGTGGGCACGCGAGTAGGATCCGGCTGATGGCCGCGACGACGGTCGACGCGCTTCACTTCACCGGCGATCCCGAGGCGGATGCCTTCCTCGGCCGCGAGCCGCTGGCCCTGCTGATCGGCTTTGCCCTGGATCAGCAGGTGTCGGTGCAGAAGGCGTTTTCGTCTCCGCTCGAGCTGAGCCGGCGCATCGGCGGCCTCGATGCCGGGCAGATCGCCGGCATGGAGCCGGCCGCGCTGGAAGAGGTCTTCCGGGCGAAGCCGGCGCTGCACCGCTTCCCGGGCGCAATGGCCAAGCGCGTGCAGGAGCTCTGCCAGCTCATCGAGTCGGAGTACGGCGGCCACGCCGAGCGCGTCTGGACGGACGCGGCGGACAGCGCGGACCTGAAGCGGCGCATCGAGGGCCTGCCGGGCTACGGCGACATGAAGGTGCGCTCGCTCACGGCGGTGCTGGCGAAGCGCTTCGGCGACGAGAACGCGCGGGAGATCGCGCCGGACCACCCCACGCTCGGCGACGTGGACTCGCCCGAGGCGCTCGAGGAGTACCAGGCGAAGAAGCGCGCCTACAAGGCGGCGCAGCGCGCGGGCACCACGGCCACCTGGGACTGACCCTCCGACGAGGGTCGCGCGGCCGATCCGCGAAGCCGATCGGGTGAGCGTGCGCCCCCTCGCCGCCCTCGCTGCCGTGCTCGCCTGCCTGGCCGCCGCGACTGCGAGCGCCCAACGCCTCCCCTCTGTCCCGCGCTGCCAGGTCTTCCCGGCGTCGAACCCCTGGAACCAGCGGGTCGACAAGCTCCCGGTGGCCGCGAACTCCGACGTCATCATCACGTCGATCGGCCGCGACCGCGGGCTCCACGCCGACTTCGGCTCGGGCCTCTGGGACGGCGGCCCGATCGGCATCCCGGTCACAGTCGTCGGCGCCGGCCAGAAGAAGAGCCGCGTTTCGTTCGACTACGCCGACGAGAGCGACAAGGGGCCGTACCCGATCCCGAAGAACGTCGCCATCGAGGGCGGTCGCCAGTCGGCCGGCGACCGGCACGCGATCATCGTCGACCGCTCGACCTGCAAGCTGTACGAGCTGTACGCGCTCTACCCGCAGGGCAGCGGCTGGAAGGCCGGCTCCGGTGCGATCTGGAACCTGAGCTCGAACCGCCTCCGCCCGTCCGGCTGGACGTCCGCGGACGCCGCCGGGCTGCCGATCTTCCCGGGGCTCGCGCGTTACGACGAGTTCAAGCGCGGCGCGATCGACCATGCGCTCCGCTTCACGGTCTCGCGCACGCGCAAGGCGTTCGTGTATCCCGCGCGGCACTACGCGAGCGACCTGACCGACCCGTCGCTGCCGCCGATGGGCCTGCGCGTCCGCCTGAAGGCGAGCTTCGACACGCGCCCCTACCCGCCGCAGGCGCGCGCCGTCCTCGAGGCGCTCAAGCGCTACGGGATGATCGTGGCCGACAACGGGTCGGACTGGTACATCTCGGGCGCCCCCGACCCGCGGTGGTCGAACGACCAGCTGCACACGCTCGGCCGGGTCACGGGCTCGAACTTCGAGGTGGTCGACACCTCGTCACTCCACCCCTAGATCCCGCAGCGCCTGCCGCGCCGCCAGGTGGCCGCACATGCCGTGCACGCCGCCGCCGGGCGGCGTCGACGCGGAGCAGAGGTAGAGCCCCGGTCGGCCGGTGCGGTACGGGACGAGCTGCGGCGCCGGCCGGAAGAGCGACTGCGCGAGCGTCATCGCGCCGCCGTTGATCTCGCCGCCGACGAGGTTGCGGTTGTGCGCCTCGAGCGCTGCCGGGCCTAGCGCGCTGCGCGCCAGGATGAGGTCGCGGAAGCCGGGCGCGAAGCGTTCGATCTGGGCCTCGATCGCATCCGTCGCGTCGCCGTCCCAGCCGTTCGGGACGTGGCAGTAGGCCCACGCCGTGTGCTTGCCGGCGGGCGCGCGCGTCTCGTCCCAGAGCGACTGCTGTGCGAGCAGGACGTACGGGCGCTCCGGGGCGCGACCTGCCCACGGCGCCCGCTCGGACGCGGCGAGCTCGGCGAGCGTCCCGCCGAGGTGCACGGTCGCGGCACGCCGGCATCCCTCGGCAGTCCAGGGGATCGGGCCGTCGAGCGCCCAGTCGAGCTTGAACGCCGCAGGCCCGTAGCGGTAGCGGCGCAGGGCGGCTGCGTACCGCCGCGGCAGGTCGGCAATGCGGAGCAGCTCGGGTGGCGACACGTCCGCGAGCACGACGCGCGCCGGCGGCACGGCGTCGACCGGCGAGCCGACGTGGATCTCGCCGCCGAGCGCGCGCAGCTTCGCGCCGAGCGCTTCGGCGAGCGCCTGGGCGCCGCCGCGCGGGAACGGCCAGCCGTAGACGTGGCCGAGCGCGACGAGCGTGAGCCCGAAGGCGCCGCTCGGGCGGCGCTCCAGCGGCAGCATCGAGTGCGCCGCGTGACCGGCGAGGAACGCGCGAGCCCGCTCGCCCGAGAACGTGCGCTCGGCGAGCCCGGTTGCACTCGCGAGCGCGTCGCGAGCGGCCGCCACGGCACCCGGGACGCCGAGCGCGCCGACCAGCGCGGCCGCTGCCCGCGGCGATGGCGGGACGAGCGGCGCGAGCAGGACCTGCTCGGCCGCGGGCCACGCGCGGACGAGCGGCCCGACGAGCCGCCGGTACGCATCCTCGTCCTGGCCGAGCTGCACGGCGGTCGCGTCGACGGTCCGCTCAAGCGTCACCGCGCTGCCGTCGTCGAACGGATGCGCGAGCAGCGACGGCGACTCCAGCCACTCGACGTCCAGCCCGAGCCGGCGGAAGAACGGCGACCCGACCGCGAGCGGGTAGATCGCCGAGCAGACGTCGTGCGTGAAGCCGGGCAGCGTCAGCTCGGCCGAGCGCACGCCGCCGCCGATCGTCTCGGCCGCCTCGTGCACCTCGACCGAGAGCCCCGCCTGCGCCAGCGTGATCGCAGCGGCCAGCCCGTTCGGGCCGGACCCGACGACGACGGCGTCGCTCAGGCCGCGCCGGCGAGCAGGAACGCGCGGTTCTCGCGCAGCATCTCGCGCGCGATCACGATCCGCTGGATCTCGTTCGTGCCCTCGTAGATCTGGGTGATCTTGGCGTCGCGCATCATGCGCTCGAGCGGGTACTCCTGCATGTACCCGTAGCCGCCGAGGATCTGGACGGCCTGCGTCGTGACCTCCATGGCGACGTCCGAGCAGTAGAGCTTCGCCATCGCCGAGTACTTCGTCAGCTCGGGCGCGTCCTCGTCGACCAGCTGGCCGATCTTGTACAGCAGCCCGCGCGCGGCCTCGCACTTCGTCTCCATGTCGGCCAGGTAGCCGGCGATCAGCTGGTGGTTCGCGATCGGCCTGCCCATCGTCTCGCGCGAGCGCGCGTACTCGAGCGCGTAATCGGTGGCGCCCTGCGCGATGCCGAGCCCCTGCGCGCCGATTCCCGGCCGCGAGCGGTCGAGGATCCGCATCGCGATGCGGAAGCCGTCGCCCTCCGTGCCGAGCAGGTTGTCGGCCGGGATGCGGCAGTCGTCGAAGAAGAGCTCGCCCGTCGTCGAGCCCTTGACGCCCATCTTCGGCTCGATCCGCCCGACCGAGAACCCGGGCGCGTCCGCCTCGACGACGAAGGCCGAGATCCCGCTGTGGCCGGCGGTCGGCTCCGTCTTGGCGAAGACGACGTACACGGACGCGACGCCCGCGTTCGTGATGAAGCGCTTGGCGCCGTTGATGACGTACTCGTCGCCCTCGCGCCGGGCCTCCGAGCGCATTGCCGCCGAGTCGGAGCCAGAGCCGGGCTCGGTGAGCGCGTAGGCCGCCAGCCACTCACCGGAGGCAAGGCGCGGTAGGAAGCGCTCCTTCTGCTCGTCGGTGCCGGCGAGCTTGATCCCGAGCGAGCCGAGCTCCTGGACGGCGATGATCAGCCCACTCGTCGCGCACACCTTCGAGACCTCCTCGATTGCGACGAGCGTCATCAGCGCGCTTGCGCCGAGGCCGCCGTACTCCTCGTCGTAGAGGATCCCGAAGATCGCGTGCTCGCGGTAGAGCTCGACGACGTCCCACGGGAACGCGGCCGCCCTGTCGATCTCCGCGGCCCGCGGCGCGATGCGCTCGCGCGCGAGCTCGCGGATCAGCTCGCGGATCTCCCGCTGCTCGTCGGTGAGGGGGTCGAGAGGCACGAACGGAGTGTATTCGCGTGGGTTTGGGCGTCCGCGCGGCGCGGAACGCGAAGGCCAACCGACGAGGAGGTCTGAGATGCAGCTTCGCTTCTGGAAGGAATCGCGTACCGAGCAGGTCGAGTCGATCGCGTCACGCGCGTGGAACTGGAAGACCGCCGCTGCCGTCGGCATCGCCGGCGCGCTGGGCGGCCTTGCCTACGGAGGCATGCGCGCCGTGCGTAGGTGGCATCCGCAGACGCCATAGCGCGTTTGCTTGCGCGCAGCGCGGGTAACCAGGCGCGAAAAGGAGGAACAAACACCATGGGTATTGGACTCAGCCTGATTCTCATTGCTGCCGGCGCGATCCTGGTCTGGGCGGTCGACGTGACCGTCTCGGGCGTGAGCCTCGACGCCGTCGGCTGGATCCTGCTCGCCGTCGGCGCGCTAGGCCTCGTGCTCTCGATGATCTTCTGGTCGAGCTGGGGCGGCATTCCACTCCTCGCACCGCGAGGAAGTCGTCGTCGACCGCCGCTAGCGGACCGGCATACGCTTTACGAAGCGGAAACGCGTGGGGCGCTCCTGGTGCGCCCCACGCGAGACCGCTGCAATGCCTCAGCCGGCGGTGATCACGACCGACGGCGCCGACCGCGTCGACGGCCCGTGGTACACCGCCTCGATGTTGTTGCCGTCTGGGTCGAGCGCGTAGGCCGCGTAGTACCCCGGGTGGTAGTGCCGCTCGCCGGGCGCGCCGTTGTCGCGGCCGCCCGCAGCCAGCACGGCGGCGTGGAAGCGGTCGACCGTCTCGCGGTCCGGCGCCTGGAAGGCGAGGTGCAGCGGAGCGGTCGGCTCGCCATCGTCCCCGATGTAGAGCTCGTCCGCCCAGAAGTAGCCCTCGCGCTCACCGCCTAGCTCGCGGCCCAGCGCTTCGAGCGCCGCGGCGTAGAAGCGCTTCGACGCCTCGAGGTCACGCACCCGCAGGGCCACGTGGTCAAGCAGTCGGCCGACGTGATACTCAGTCACGCCGCGCGAGGGTACCCAGGCGGCCAGGCGAGTCCCGCTTCGACCACATCGGTCGAGCCTATCGCTGGCCATGCGCGTCGAAGCGGTGGCGGCACGGTACGCGCACGCCGTGGATGCTTTCGTGCGCAAATCGGCCGGCGGGAGCACGTCCGGTTGACGCCAGCCTCAAGATTGTTCCGCCGGTATCAGGCCGCATCGGCAACGGACAACGACTGCGAGGAGGTAGTCATGTACGCACGCGTAGCGACATTCCAGGGTGACCCTGCAGACGTCGATCGGGCGATCGAGCAGGTTCGCAATCAGGTGGCGGGCGACCCGCCGGAGGGCCTCGAGGGCGCGAAGCTGCTGATGTTCGTCGACCGCAGCTCGGGGAAGGGCCTCGGCATCACCCTCTTCGAGAGCGAGCAGGCAATGCGCCGGGGCGACGAAGCGCTCAACGCGATGAACCCTGGGATGAGCGGGTCACGGGCGTCCGTCGAATTCTTCGAAGTTCCCGTCCATACGCTCTGAACGTCGTCGCGCCCGGCTACGGCCCCGGCGCACCTGCGCCGGGGCTAGGTGCTCGGTTCGGTTGAGGGGCCTGTAGCCGCCGGCGTCCGCGTGCACGAGCACGGAGCCGTCTTCCTTGACCAGCAGTAGTCGCGCGGATCTAGTGACCTGAGTCGTTGATCCGCTGGCAGTAGGCGGCGAGGCTGTCGAGGATGTCGTCGGCGCTTTTGTGCCAGACGAACGGCTTGGGGTTGTCGTTCCAGTTGGTGATCCAGGTGCGGATGGAGGCGACGAGGTCGCGGACGGAGCGGTGGCTGCCGCGTTTGATCCATTTCGTCGTCAGCTCGGCGAACCAGCGCTCGACGAGGTTGAGCCAGGAGCTGTAGGTCGGCGTAAAGTGCAGCGTGAAGCGCGGATGTCGGGTCAGCCAGCGCTGGATCGACGGCGTCTTGTGGGTGGAGGAGTTGTCGAGCACGACATGCACGTCGAGGTGGGCCGGCACGGAGGCGTCGATCAGGGTGAGGAAGCGGCGGAACTCCTCGGCCCGGTGGCGCGGCGTCATCTCGGCGAGCACCTGCCCCGAGGCGACATCGAGCGCTGCGTAGAGGTTGGTGGTGCCGTTGCGGATGTAGTCGTGGCTCTGCCGTGCGGGCACGCCCGGCATCAGCGGCAGCACCGGCGCCGTCCGGTCGAGCGCTTGGATCTGCGACTTCTCGTCGACGCAGAGCACGACCGCGGCCTCGGGCGGGTTGAGGTAGAGCCCGACGATGTCTCGGACCTTGTCGATGAACTGCGGGTCGGGCGAGAGCTTGAACGTCTCTGTGCGGTGCGGTTTCAGCCCAAACGCTCGCCAGATGCGGCTGATCGCCGTTTGGCTCATACCCGTCGCCGCCGCCATCGAGCGCGTCGACCAATGCGTGGCGTCGACAGGCTGCTCCTCAAGCGTCGTCACGATCACGCGCTCGACATCCGCGTCGCCAATCGAGCGCGGCTTCCCCGGCCGCGGCTCATCATGCAAGCCCATCGATACCGCGGGCGGCGAAGCGACCCCGCCACCTTCCGACCGTGGACGCATTGCAGCCCAACCAAGACGCGATCTCCTTGCTCGATCGCCCCCTCGGCTGCCGCCAGAACGACGCGACAGCGAAAGGCGAGCGCCTGCGACGTCTTCGGCCGCCGCGCCCACCGCTCGAGCACCTCACGCTCCTCCGCGTCGAGCACAATCTCCGCACGCTTCGCCATGGTCGGCCTCCTATCGTCGCCGTCGATGACGACGACTTCGCGACCAACCACCGGGTCCCTGCGAACTAAGGACTCAGGTCACTAGGACTCGACGAGGATCACGAGGCTCTCGGGGATGACGCCGTCGTAGGCCATCGCCTCGGCAGCCGCGGACGTCTGCATCGCCGCCGCCATGGCGTCCATGTCCGGGACGTCCATGAGCACCGCCACGCGGGTCGGATTCTCGGGATCGACGAACGTGCGGATGTTGGTGACGCCGAGCGGACCGAAGAACTCCTCCCGCTTCGGCGAGGCCAGCCAGTGCTTCGTGTCCTTGACGTCGTGATGGCCGATGACGGTGGGCATGCTCCTCCTACTCCTCCTGCGGTAGATGGGCCGCCAGCACGGCCCGGCTGGGGCAATCCTATGCCCGTCGTCATGAACGGACGCTGAACGGATCGGCGCGTCTGCCTACGACTGCGCCGGCCCGTTCCCTGATGCGACCGCGAGGTTTCCGTCGCGGTGCCGGGCGTGCGACGAAGAGGGCGAGCCACGGCGGCCGACGTGGTACTCGATCACTCGGGATCGTGCGTGACGGCCTCGATGTTGTTGCCGTCGGGGTCGAGCGAGAACGCCGCGTAGTACGTCGGGTGGTAGTGCTCGCGCACGCCCGGCGGACCGTTGTCCCGGCCGCCCGCTGCCGTCGCAGCGGCGAAGAACGCGTCCACCTCTGCGCGGCTGCGCGCGCGGATCGCAACGTGCGTTCCGTGCGACGTCTCGGGGCGCTCGGCGATCCAGAGCCACGGCTTGCCGTCGCGGTCGAACCCGCAGAACCCCGGGAACTCCATCCCTACGACAAAACCAAGCGGCGCGAGCGCGGCCTCGTAGAACGCCCGGCTGGCGCCATAGTCGGAGACGTTGAGGATGACGTGGTCGATCAAGGCCCCGGACCCGGTGCTCAGAAGATCAGGTACAGCACCTCGCCGACCATTGCCGGCTTGTCCTGGCCCTTGACCTCGATCTCGACGCCGAGGCGGTAGAGGATGCCCTCACCGCGCGGCTCGGTCGAGACGATCTTCGCCTTCAGGCGCACCTCGGAGTTGACCGGCAGCGGAGCCGTGAAGCGCACCTTCTCGACGCCGTAGTTCAGGCCCATCGCGGCGTCGGTGACCTTCATCATCGTGTAGAGCAGGCCCGGGATCAGCGACAGCGAGAGATAGCCGTGCCCGATCGTCGACCCGAACGGGCCCTCGGCCGCGCGCTCGGGGTCGACGTGGATCCAGTTGTGGTCGTTCGTCGCCTCGGCGAACGCGTCGATCGCCTTCTGCTCGACTCGCACCCAGTCGCTCGCCCCGAGGTCGAGGTCGCGCGCGTCGCGGAGCTCCTCCTTCGTCAGCGTCGCCATCAGCGCGCCCTGAGCGACTGCCCGCCGGCCTTCTGCATCATCGCCATCATCCCCGCCGGCGCCGCGCCCTCCGGGAAGCGCTCGCGCAGCTGCGCGAGCAGCTCGTCGGCGTCCCACTTCGCATCGGAGGCGAAGAGCTCGCCTGCCTCCCAGGGAACGAGCACGTTGACGGTGCCGCCCCAGACGAAGAAGACCTGGCCGGTGATGTCCTGCGCCCCGTCCGCGCACAGCGCGACGACGAGCGGCGACATGTTGCCCGGGTCGAGCGGGTCGAAGCCCTCCTCCGGCGCCTCCATGTCCCCGAACGTCATCTCGGTCATGCGCGTCCGCGCGTTCGGCGCGAGACAGTTGACCGTGACGCCGTAGCGGACGAGCTCCTGCGCCGCGATCACCGTCAGCGCGGCGATCCCGGCCTTGGCGGCGCCGTAGTTGACCTGGCCGACGTTGCCGAAGACGCCCGACGGGCTCGACGTGTTGATCACCCGTGCCGCGCACCTCGTCGCCGCCCTTCGACCGCTCGCGCCAGTACGCGGCCGCGTGCCGGAGCGGCGCGAAGTGGCCCTTGAGGTGGACGGCGATGACCGCGTCCCACTCGTCCTCGCTCATGTTCACGATCATCCGGTCGCGGAGGATCCCGGCGTTGTTGATCAGGATGTCGAGACGCCCGTAGCGCTCGACGGCGCGCTCGATCATGTGCTCGGCGGCCGCGAAGTCGGAGACGTCGTCGTAGTTCGCGACCGCCTTGCCGCCCGCCGCGACGATCTCGTTGACGACCGTCTGCGCCGGCGTCGCGTCCGAGCCCTCGCCGTCGACCGAGCCGCCGAGGTCGTTGACGACGACGCTCGCACCGGCCGCGGCGAGCGCCAGCGCGTGCTCTCGGCCGATCCCGCGCCCGGCGCCCGTGACGATCGCGACCTTGCCCTGGAGGTCTGGCACGGCGCTCTCTTACCACAGCGCGTCGCCCGGCACCACGCGGTCCGCATGCTCCGCGGGCCGCTCGCGTGCGACGTAGGCGTCCTCGGCCGCCATCCACTGCTCCCACCGCTCGCGCGTGTCGGCGCCGCCGCGGGCGAGGCCGCGCTCGAGCCGGAGGTCGCGCGGCGCCTCCACCCAGATGGCATACGCGAGGTACGGACGGAACGCCGCCCGCGACGCGGTGACGCCCTCCAGGACGACGAACGGCGCCGGCTCGACGACGACCTCGGCGCGCGGCGGCCCGCCCCAACTGGTCGGCGTGAAGCGGGCCGCGCGGCCGGCTGCGAGCGGCTCGAGCACCTGCTCCAGGACAGCCGGCCACCAGTCGACGGGGTTGTCCCAGCCCGCGAAGTCGTCCGTATGCACCGTCGGCGCATCGAGCTCGGCGGCGAGCCGCTCGGCGAGCGTCGTCTTGCCGGCGCCGCCGAGGCCGTCCACCGCGACGATGCGGGTTGCGAGGTTCGCGGGCGTGGAGCGAATCGCCTCGACGAGATCGTGCATCCGCTTAGGATCGCAACGTGTTCGAAGGCAGCCACGTTCAGAACGCGATCTACGTCTCCGGCACGGCCGAGTGGCCGATCTCCGCCGGCGACTGGGAGGAACGCGCCCGGAGAGAACTCAACTCCGGCCCGTTCGACTACATCGCCGGCGGCGCCGGCTCCGAGGCGACGATGCGCGCGAACCTCGAGGCGTTCGAGCGGCGCCGCCTGCGCCCGCGCATGCTGCGCGGCAACACCGAGCGCGACCTCTCGGTCGAGGTACTCGGGACGCGCTCCCCGGCCCCGTTCTTCCTCGCGCCGATCGGCGTGCTCTCGATCGCACACGAGGAGGGCGAGGTCGCCGTCGCGCGCGCGGCCGCCGCGACCGGCGTCCCGCTGATCCTGTCGAGCGCGGCCTCGCACTCGATCGAGGAGATCGCGGAGGCGATGGGCGACGCGCCGCGCTGGTTCCAGCTCTACTGGGCCAACGACCGCGAGATCTGCGCGAGCTTCGTCCGGCGCGCGGAGGCGGCCGGCTACGGCGCGATCGTGGTCACCCTCGACACGCTCATCCTCGGCTGGCGGCCGCGCGACCTGCGCGCGGCCTACCTGCCGTTCATCACCGGCCAGGGCTGCGCGCAGTTCTTCTCGGACCCCGTCTTTCGCAGCCGGCTCGACGCCCCGCCGGAAGAGGACGTGCTGACAGCCGCGATACGCATGCTCGGGACGTTCCCCAACCTCGCGCTGACCTGGACCGACCTCGGCTGGCTGCGCGAGCAGACCTCGCTGCCGATCCTGGTCAAGGGTGTGCTGACCGGCGAGGACGCGCTGCGTGCAGGCGAGGCCGGCGTCGACGGCGTGATCGTCTCGAACCACGGCGGCCGCCAGGTGGACGGCGCCGTCGCCGCGCTCGACGCGCTCATCGAGGTGCGCGCGGCGCTCGGCGGCGACGCGACCGTGCTCATGGACAGCGGCATCCGCACCGGGGCCGACGTGCTGAAGGCGATGGCGCTCGGCGCCGATGCGGTGCTCCTCGGCCGGCCGTACGCGTACGCGCTGGCCGTGGGCGGTCAGCCCGCCGTGGAGGCGGCGATCACGCAGCTGATGGCCGAGACGGACGTGACCCTCGCGCTGATGGGCGGCACCGCCGCCCGCGACCTCGACGCCACGTGGATCGCGGCGTCGTCCTGACCGAGCCCGGCCGCTTCGCGGTCGAGGAGCTCGAGCTGGGCGAGCCGGGCGCCGACGAGGTGCTCGTCCGCATCGAGGCGAGCGGGGTCTGCCACACCGACCTGCATGTCATCGAGACCGGCTGGGCGCACCGGTTTCCGGTCGTCCTGGGCCACGAGGGCGCCGGCGTGGTCGAGGCGGTCGGGCCGGGCGTCGAGCACGTCGCGCCGGGAGACCGCGTCGTCCTCGGGTGGCGCTCGCCGTGCGGGCGCTGCGCCTGGTGCGAGCGCGGCGCGACGCACCTCTGCCGGACGCCGGTAACGGCGAAGACGCGGCCGCGGCTCTCGGACGGAACCGAGACGGGCGGGGTGCTGCGCCTCGGCACGCTCGCGACGCGGATGTTCGCGCACGCCCACGCGGCGGTTCCGCTCGACGACAGCGTTCCCGCGGAACAGGGCTGTCTGATCGGCTGCGCGATCGCGACCGGCGTCTGCTCGGTGCTCAAGACGGCGCAGGTCTGGCCCGGCGCGCGCGTCGGCGTGATCGGCTGCGGCGCCGTCGGCCTCGCCGTGATCCAGGGCGCCCGGATCGCCGGCGCTGCCGAGATCTACGTGATCGACATGGACGAGCGGAAGCTCGAGACGGCGAAACGCTTCGGTGCGACGCACACCGGTGAGGGGACGCGGCTCGACTTCGTCTTCGACGTCGTCGCCCGGCCAGAGACGATGGCCCAGGCGTTCGCGATGCTCGGCCACGCCGGGACGATCGTCCACGTCGGCCTCGCCCAGCCTGGCACCGAGGCCAGCTTCGATCTCGAGAAGCTGTTCGACCGGCGCGCCCGCATCGTGGTCTCGCACGGCGGCGACCACGTGCCGGCGGAGGACTTCCCACGGCTCGTGGGCTACGCCCGCGACGGCCGGCTCGACCTCGGCGCGATGGTCACGAAGCGGATCGGCCTCGACGACGTGCCGCAGGCGTTCGAGGACATGAAGCGCGGCGAGGTCATCCGCTCGGTCGTGACGCTGTGAAGTTCCCGCCGCCGGTGGCGGAGCTGATCGGGGTCGAGGTCGAGGAGATCGGCGCCGGCGAGTCCGTCGTGACCATGGTCGCCGAGGAGCGGCACTCGAACCCGATGGGCACGATCCACGGCGGGATCCTCTGCGATCTCGCCGACGCCGCCATGGGCGTCGCGTTCTTCTCGACGCTCGAGCCGAGCGAGTCGTTCACGACGCTCGAGCTGAAGATCAACTTCCTGCGCCCGTTCTGGACCGGGAAGCTGGTCGCGCGCGGCCGTGTCGTGCACCGCGGCAAGGCGGTCGGGCTGGTCGAGTGCGACATCTTCGACGAGCAGGAGCGGCTCGTCGCCCGCTCGTCGAGCACCTGCATGGCGCTGCGCGGCGAACTGGCGGAGGGCCGCTAGCTCTCCGCTCGGGCCACCTTGCGCCTTCGTCCGCCCGCAGGCACGATCGACGCATGGAGCCGCCCATCAGCCGGAGCGACGTCACGACCGTCATGCGGCTCCATTCGGACATCCAGGTCGATGTCCGCTCCATCCGTACGCTGCTCGAGGAGGACGACGATGGCGAAGAGACGCCGGTCGAGGATGACGGCTGAAGAGCGCGCGAAATGGACCGCCGATCGCGAGGAAACGCTTCGCCTGGTTCGTGAGCGGATCGCCTTCCACGAGGCGCGGGAGCGCGCCGAGCAAGAGCGCCGTGCGCGCAAGGCACGCCGCTGGGCGCCGCTGCGGCGATTGATCGCCCGCTAAGGCTCCAGGTGGCGCGCGGCGATCCGCCGGGCGGCCGCCTCGTCGCCGGCCTCGAGCAGCCGGGTCACCTGCAACGTCCGCACAATCGCATCGACGGCGCGCCGGCCGTCCGCATCGCCAGGCTTCTCGACCGCTTGGCCCAGCCCGTCGATCGCGCCAACCCGTTCGTGCACGAGGTCGACGGCGTTCATCCGCCCCAGGTCTCGCAGCACCTGGGCGACCAGCACGTTGTGGGTGCCCTCCCAGCTCTCGAAGACGATCGCGTCACGCCAGAGGCGAGGCATGGGCGAGAAGTCCTCGATCGTCCCGTTCCCGCCGAGCGTCTCGATGCCGCGACGGCACACCGCCGTCGCGGCGAGCGAGGTGACGAGCTTGTTCGCGTTGACCAGAATCCGGAACCAGGCCACGTCATCGTCGCTGGCGGTGCCCGCGTCCATCCGGTCGACCAGCGCCGTCACCTCGAGCGACGAGGCGAGCGCCGCGGCGGCCTCCGCCTTCATGACCGCCAGGTTCTCCTGCACCAGCGGGTACTCGGCGACCCGGCGGCCGAACGCCTCGCGGTAGCGCGCGAAACCTTCCGCGACGAGGTAGGCGCGCCGCATCAGGCCGGCCGAGCCGAACGCGTTCAGCCAGCGCGAGGTGTTCAGCACGACGCCGGCCGCGATCCGGAAGCCGTCGTCGAGGGCGCCAATCGGGTAGGCCAGCGCGCCGTGGAACGTGAACTCGCCGGTCGCCAGCGCGCGCGTCCCGACCTTGTCCTTGAGCCGCTCGATCGTGAACCCGTTCGGCTCGCCGTCGACTAGCCGCGGGACGAGGAAGCAGCCGATCCCACGCGTGCCCTCCGGGGCGCCGCGCGGCCGCGCGGTGACGATGAACTGGTCGGCGTCCGCGACCGAGCAGAACCACTTCTCGCCGTCCAGGCGCCAGGCGTCGCCGTCGGGCACTGCCTCCGTCGTGTTGGCGCCGACGTCCGAGCCGCCCTGGATCTCCGTCAGGAACTGCGCCCCGCGGTGGCAGAGGGCGTAGTCGGGCTCGAGCAGCGGCGGCAGGAAGCGCTCACGCAGCTCGTCGGATGCCTCGCGGCGAAGCGCTCGGATCAGCCCGGCGGTGCAGACGACCGGGCAGGCGTGTCCCGCCTCGCCGGCGTGTGTGAGCAGGTAGAGCATGGCCGCCTGCTCCCAGGCGCCCGCGTTCAGCACGCCGGCTGCCCAGACCGCGCTACCGGCCCGGTGGTACGCCGGATCGAACTCGATCCGTGTGCCGGCATGGATCTGCGGGCCGTTCACCTCGGACGCGTAGACCTCCGGGTCGACCTCGGAGACGACCGTCTCGCCGAAGGCGCGCACACGGTCGAGCGCGGCCGCGTCTAGGTGCGGCGCGAACGGGCTGTGCTCGTCCCAGAAGGTCGCGGGCTGCGCCTCCCGCCATTGGTCGAGCGCGTCCACATTTCGATGCTATGCCGCGTTAGGGTTGTCCCGTGGAGTTGCGCGACAGCCCGGACGAGGCCGCCTTCCGCGAGGGCGTGCGCTCGTGGCTGGAGGCGAACCTGCCCGCCGGCGACCGGCGCGAGTGGAGCCGCAAGATGTACGACGCCGGCTACGCCGGGCTGACCTGGCCGAAGGAGTACGGCGGCCCCGGCGCCCCTTACACGCACCAGGCGATCGCGCTCGAGGAGTTCGCGCGCGCCGAGGCCCCGCCGCACATGGGCGTTATCGGGCTCGGCATGGCCGGGCCGACGATCATGGCCCACGGCACCGAGGAGCAGAAGCGCCGCTACCTGCCGCAGATCCTGTCGGCCGAGGAGATCTGGTGCCAGGGCTTCTCCGAGCCGGGCGCCGGCTCCGACCTCTCCGCCGTGCGCACGTCGATCGAGCCGCGCGACGACGGGTTCGTCGTGAACGGCCAGAAGGTCTGGTCGTCGTTCGCGCACATCGCCGACTTCTGCATCCTCGTCGGCCGCAGCGATCCGGATTCGGAGCGTCACGCCGGGCTCTCGTACGTGATCGTCGACATGCATGCGCCAGGCGTCGAGGTGCGGCCGCTGACCCAGATCACGGGCGACCCGGAGTTCAACGAGATCTTCTTCAGCGACGTGCAGGTGCCGCGCGAGAACCTGCTCGGCGAGATCGGCGGCGGCTGGCAGGTCGCGATGACGACGCTGCTGCACGAGCGCGGCACGCTCGGCTTCGCGCTCGCCGGCGCGCTCGACACGCAGGTGCGCAAGCTCGTCACGCTCGCGAAGGAGCGCGGAGCGGACGATCCGATCATCCGCGACCGGGTCGCCGAGGAGTGGATCGAGCTGCAGGCGCTGAAGCTGACGAACATGCGCTCGCTGACGACGCTCGTCCAGACCGGCATCCCCGGCCCCGAGGGCTCGGTCTCGAAGTTGCACTGGTCGGAGCAGAACCAGCGGCTGACCAAGCTGGCGATGGAGATCCTGGACGGCGAGGACGACGGCTACTGGGGCTACCAACAGCTGCGCTCGCGCGGGAACACGATCGAGGCCGGCACGTCGGAGATCCTCCGCAACATCATCGCCGAGCGGGTGCTCGGCCTCCCGAGGTCGCGCTAGTGCAGTTCGCCTTCACGGAAGAGCAGGAGCTGCTGCGGCGTGAGGCGCGCGAGGCGCTCTCGAACGGCGGCTGGTCGCGCGAGGAGCTGGCCGAGGCCGACATGTCCTTCCTCGACCGTGCCGTCCTCTACGAGGAGGCCGGGCGCGCCAACGTCGGCGAGTCGCTGTTCGACGAGTCGGCGCCGCGCGACGAGCAGCTGGCGATGCTCGCGCTCGAGGCCGTCGGGATCGGCAAGAAGGCGCTCGAGCTCGCGATCGAGTACGCCCAGAACCGCATCCAGTTCGGCCGGCCGATCGGCGTGTACCAGGCGGTCTCGCACCCGCTCGCCGACACGTTCGTCGAGACGGAGCTCGCGCGCTCGCTCGCGTACTGGGCCGCGTGGTGCGTCGCCGAGCAGGACGAGCAGATGCCCGTCGCCGTCGCCGCCGCGAAGTCGTACTGCGCGGACGCCGCCGTCGCCGCGTGCGAGCGCTCGATCCAGGTGCACGGCGGCATCGGCTTCACCTGGGAGCACGTGCTGCACGAGTACTACAAGCGCGCCCTCGCCATCCAGGCCTTCGGCGGCTACAGCCGCGTCCACCGTGCGGTGGTCGCCGACTACCTCCTCGGCTGAGAACCGTCCTCGTCACCGGCGCGTCGTCGGGCATCGGCGCTGCGTGCGCGACGAGGCTCGCCGGCGCCGGGTGGCGCGTGCTCGCCGGAATCCGCAGCGGGGAGGCGCCGGCCGGCACCGAGGCTGTCCGGCTCGACGTCACGAACGAGGACGACGTCCGCGCTCTGGCCGAGATCGAGCCACTCGACGCGCTCGTCAACAACGCCGGCATCGCGGTCGCCGCGCCGCTCGAGTTCCTGCCGTCCGGGGAGCTGCGGACGCAGCTCGAGGTCAACGTCGTCGGGCAGGTCGCGGTCACGCAGGCAGTGCTCCCCGCGCTGCGCCGCGCCCGTGGCCGGATCGTCTTCATCGGCTCGGTCTCGGGCCGCAGCGCGCTGCCGTTCATGGGACCGTACGCCGCGTCGAAGCACGCGCTGGAGGCGGTCGCCGACTCGCTGCGGGTCGAGCTCGCGCCGTGGGGCATCGGCGTCACGATCGTCGAGCCCGGCACGATCCGCACGCCGATGTGGGCGCGCGGCGGGCAGCGCGCGGGAGAGCTTGCCGAGCAGGCCGGTGAGCGGGCGGCCGAGCTGTACGGGGAGCGCGCCGCCGCCTTCCGGCGCATCGCCGCGGAGCGCGGTGCCTCCGGGGCGCCGGCGGAGGCGGTGGCCGCCGTCGTCGAGCGGGCGCTCACCGCCAAGCGCCCGCCCGCGCGGGTGCTCGTCGGGCGCGACGCGCACATCCGCGCGGCGATCGAGCGCTTCCCGGACCGGCTGCGCGACCGGGCATTCCGGAAGCTGCTCTTGCGCGAGTAGCGCCGGTTACACGACGATACGGCCAAATCTCCGAGGAGGAACACCCGCGATGAACGGCCTGATGATGGACTTTCAGCTGACGCTCCCGGCGCTGATGCGCCGCGCCGAGACGTTCTTCGGCGACCAGGAGGTCGTCTCGCGCCTGCCCGACCGGAGCTTCCACACGACGACCTTCCGGGATGTGATGCGCCGCTCGAAGCAACTGGCGGTCGCGCTCGACCGGCTCGGGCTCGAGCGCGGCGACCGGGTCGCGACGCTTTGCTGGAACCACCACGCCCACCTGGAGGCGTACTACGGCATCCCGTCCGGCGGGTTCGTCCTGCACACGCTCAACCTCCGGCTGCATCCCGACGACATTGGCTGGATCGCCAAGCACGCCGGCGACCGCGTCGTGATCGTCGACCGCCAGCTCGTCCCGCTGCTCGACCAGTTTCGCGACCAGACCGACATCGAGCACGTCTTCGTCGTCGAGGACTCCTACGAGCAGCTGCTCGCGACCGGCGACGCGGACGCGTGGCGCGACCCGGAGCTGGACGAGGACGAGGCCGCGGCCATGTGTTACACGAGCGGCACCACGGGCCGGCCGAAGGGCGTCGTCTACTCGCACCGCTCGACCGTGCTGCACGCGCTGGGCGTCGCCTCGACCTCTCCGCTCGGCCTGCGCATCAGCGAGGCGGACTCGATCTGCCCGGTCGTGCCGATGTTCCACGCGAACGCCTGGGGCTACCCGTACCTCGCTGCGATCACAGGCTCGCGGATCGTCTTTCCGGGGCCGTACCTCGACCCGGAGAGCCTGCTCGAGACCCTCACCTCCCAGCGTGTCTCGTGGTCGGCCGGCGTGCCGACGCTCTGGCTCGGGATGCTCCAGCTGCTCGACGCCGACCCGGGCAAGTGGGATCTCTCGCACATGGTGGGGATGCTGGTCGGCGGCTCCGCCGTGCCCCGCGCGATGATCGCCGCCTACAAGGAGCGGCACGGCCTCGACGTCGTCCAGGGCTGGGGGATGACCGAGACGTCGCCAGTCGCTTCGGTGACCGACTTCATCGGCGACCTGCGCAAGGCCGACCAGGACACGAAGTTCGACTACGCCGCCATGGCCGGCTTCCCGCTTCCGCTCGTCGAGATCCGCGTGATGAGCGGGTCGACCGAGCTCCCCTGGAACGGCGAGGCGATGGGCGAGCTCGAGGTGCGCGGCCCCTGGGTGGCCGCCTCCTACTACGACGACGCGGAGCTCGCCGACCGCTGGACGGAGGACGGCTGGTTCCGCACCGGCGACATCGTCTCCGTCGAGCCGCGCGGGTTCATCCAGATCAAGGACCGCGCCAAGGACGTGATCAAGTCGGGCGGCGAGTGGATCTCGTCCGTCGAGCTGGAGAACAAGATCATGGCCCACCCGGCCGTGGCCGAGGCGGCTGTCATTGCGATCCCCGACCCGAAGTGGGCGGAGCGCCCGCTGGCGGCCGTCGTGCTGAAGCCCGGCAAGTCGGTGACCGAGGAGCAGCTGCGCGAGTTCTTGAGCGGCCAGTGCGCCAAGTGGTGGGTGCCCGACCGCTTCGAGTTCATCGACGAGATCCCGAAGACCGCCGTCGGCAAGTTCAGGAAGACGGCCCTGCGCGACATGTTCGCAACCGCGGGCGCCGAGGAAGAGCAGGCGCTCTCGACGTGAGAGCCGTCGTCCTCCGCGAGACCGGCGGCTCGGAGCGGCTCGAGCTCGCGGAGGTTCCCGACCCCACAGCGGCCCAGGGGCAGGCGCTGCTGCGCGTGCGTGCGGCCGGCGTCAACTTCGCGGACGTCCTCGTCCGCCAGGGCCGCTACCCGCAGGCGCCGCCGCTGCCGACCGTGCTCGGCAGCGAGGTCGCCGGCGAGCTCGACGGGCAGCGCGTGATGGCGCTGCCGAGGGGCGGCGGCTACGCCGAGTGGGTCGCCGTCGACCCCGAGCTCGTCATGCCGATCCCCGACGGGGCGTCCTTCGAGGAGGGCGCGTCGTTCATGCTCACGTTCCTGACCGCCTGGATCCCGCTGACGCGGCAGGTGCACGTGGAGCCCGGCGCGGTCGTGCTCGTGCACGCGGGCTCGGGCGGCGTCGGCTCGGCGGCAATCCAGGTCGCGAAACACCTCGGCGCGCGCGTGGTCGCAACGGCGAGCACGCTTGAGAAGCGGCGCGCGGCGCTCGATCTCGGCGCGGACGAGGCGGTCGACTACGAGGACTTCGACGTCGAGGTGCGGGCGGACATCGTGCTCGACTCGGTCGGCGGCGACGTGTTCGCGCGGTCGCTCGGGATTCTCAATCCGCTCGGCACGCTGGTCGCGATCGGCTTCGCCGGCGGCTGGTGGGGCCCGCTCGACCCGGCGCCGCTCGTCGGGCGCAACACCGGCGTCGTCGGCTTCTACCTCGGCCGGCTGATGCGCCACCGGCCGGCCGTGGTGCGCGACGCGCTCGCCGAGCTCCTGCCGCTCTGGGAGGCCGGCACGCTGAAGCCACTCGTCGGGGCGACGTTCCCGCTCGCTGAGGCCGGCGAGGCTCACCGCCTGATCGAGGAGCGGCGAAGCATCGGCAAGGTCGTGCTCGTCCCGTGACGCTCGCGCTCGTGACGGGCGGTGGCTCGGGCATCGGCCGCGCGATCGCCGAGCGGCTCGCGGCCGACGGAGCCGACGTCCTGGTCGTCGACCTCGACGAGATCGCGGCGCAGCGGACGGCGCGCGCGGTCGACGGCCGTGCGGTGGCCGCGGACGTCGGCGACCCGGCCGAATGGAGCCGGCTCGCCGACACGATCCCGGGGCTGGACATCGCGTGCCTGAACGCGGGCGTCGTCACGGGCGAGTCCGACCTGGACGATCTCTCGGACGAGGCGTACCGGCGGATCATGCGGGTGAACGTCGACGGCGCCGTGCTCGGCTTGCGGGCGTTGATCCCCCTGCTGGAGCGGAACGAAGGCGACGCCGTCGTGACCGCCTCGCTGGCCGGGCTGACGCCGATGCCGTCAGATCCGATCTACACCGCGACCAAGCACTTCCTCGTCGGCCTCGTGCGCAGCGCGGCGCCCGGGCTGGCGGCGCGCGGCGTGCGCCTGAACGCCGTCTGCCCCGGCATCGTCGACACGCCGCTGATCGGCGACGGCCGCGCGCGCCTGGAGGCGGCGGGCTTCCCGCTGCTGGAGCCGGCCGACGTCGCCGAGGGCGTCGCACTCGCGCTCGCGAGCGGCGAGGGCGGCCAGGCATGGGTCGTGCAGCCCGGCCGCGTGCCGGAGCCGTTCCGCTTCGGCGGCGTCCCCGGCCCGCGCGTCGCGGGCGCGGAGGGCGTCCGGCCGCCGCTCTGACAGGCCGCTCAACGGACGACCCGCAACGCGAGCGGTAGTAACTACTGTCCATGTTTTGTATAGCTTTGGGGCGTGGGCCGGCTGTCGCGCATCGTCTCCGGCCGGCGGTCGGTCTGGGCCGTGCTCGCCGTCTGGCTCGTCGCCGTCGGGGCCTTCGGCGCACCCGCGGGCAAGTTCGAAAGCGCGCAGAAGAACGACGCGGCGAGCTTCCTGCCGGGCAGCGCCGAGTCCGTCCAGGTGCTCGACGCCGCCAAGCGGTTCCGGAGCGGCGACGCGACGGTCGCAAGCGTCGTCTACCGCGACCCGGCCGGCCTCACCGCGGCCGACCGGCGCGCGATCGCGGCTGTCTCGGAACACGTGGACGCGGCCGGGCTCCGCGGGGTCGTGCGGCCTGCGCCGCCCGTCTACTCGCGCGACGGGAGCGCCGCGCTCGTCACCGTGCCGATCCTCGCGAACAACGACATCGACCGCATCACCGCCGCCGTCGACGAGATCCGCTCGGTCATCGACCGGACAGGTCCTCCGACCCTCGAGGCGCACGTCACGGGGCCGGCCGGCTTCTCGGCCGACGCGGCGAAGGTCTTCCAGGGGATCAACTCGACGCTCCTGTACGCGACCGCGCTGCTCGTCTTCTTCCTGCTCGTGCTGATCTACCGCAGCCCGATCTTCTGGTTCCTCCCGTTGCTCTCCGTGCTCTTCGCCGAGAGCGTGGTGCGCGGGCTCGGCTACCTGCTCGCCCAGGCCGGCGTCGTCATCAACGGACAGGTCGGAGGGCTCCTGCTCGTGCTCGTCTTCGGTGCCGGAACCGATTACGCCCTGCTGCTCACCGCGCGCTACCGCGAGGAGCTCCGCCTCGTCGAGGACAAGCACGCGGCCATGCGGATCGCCGTCCGCCGGGCAGGCCCGGCGATCGTGGCGTCCGCCGGGACGGTCGTCGCCGCATTGCTCTGCCTCTCGTTCGCACGCGTGAACACCACGGCGGGGCTGGGCCCGGTTGGGGCAATGGGCGTCGCCGTGGCGGCTACGGCCATGCTGACCCTCCTCCCCGCGCTCCTCGTCCTTGGCGGGCGGCGGGCGTTCTGGCCGTTCGTGCCGCGCTACGGGTCGGAGGAGGCGTCGCGCCGCGGCGCGTGGCGGCGCCTGGGTGAGCGCATCGAGCGTCGCCACCGCGCCGTCTGGATCATCACCGTGCTGGCCCTCGGGGCCATGGCGCTCGGAGCCTTCTCGTTGGATGACAACCTGACGAGCGCAAACGGGTTCCGCGGCTCGGTCGAGGCGGTCAAGGGCCAGCAGCTCCTCCAGCGGTCGTTCCCGGCCGGCGCGAGCGCGCCCACGACCGTGCTCGTCCGTGACCGCGCGCAGGTGAATGCGGCGGCCGCGGCAGCCCGGGCGTCCGGCCTCGTGGCCGCCGTCGGGCGGCCGGAGACCGGCCTCCCCGGCGCCCGGTTCTCAGTGACGCTGAAGGCGGACCCGTTCTCGAAGCGGGCGTTCGCCGCGATCGGCCCGCTCCGCGACGAGATCCGGGCCAGCGCCCCCAGCGCGCTCGTCGGCGGCCCGTCGGCCGAGGAGGCGGACGTACGCGCCGCCAACGAGCACGACACGCGCCTGCTCGTGCCGCTGGTGCTCGCGGTCGTGTTCGCGATCCTGGTGCTGCTGCTGCGCGCGGTGACGGCACCGCTGATGCTGATCGCGACCGTCGTGCTGTCGTTCTTCGCGGCGATCGGCGCGAGCCTCGTCATCCTCGGCGCGGTCACCGACTTTCCGGGCGAGGACCCCAGCTACGCCCTCTACTCGTTCATCTTCCTGGTCGCGCTCGGGGTCGACTACAACATCTTCCTGATGGCCCGCGTACGGGAGGAGGCGCAGCGGCGCCCGACCCGTGACGCGATGCTGACGGCGCTGGCCGTGACCGGCGGCGTCATCACGTCGGCAGGGATCGTGCTCGCCGGGACGTTCGCAGTGCTCGCCGTGCTGCCGCTCGTCGCGCTCACCCAGGTGGGGTTCACCGTCGCGTTCGGCGTCCTCCTGGACACGTTCGTCGTCCGCTCGATCCTCGTCCCGGCGCTGACGTTCGAGCTGAGCGAGCGCACCTGGTGGCCCGCGCGGCTGCGGCGGCGACGGGCCACCGCCGAGGCGCGTGCGCGGCGTAGGGTCATCCCGTGACGCTGCTCTGGTTCTTCGTCTGGCTGGTCTGCGACCTGATCGGGGACAAGGAAGTGCTGACCTTCGACCCGGTCAACTGGTGGGCCGGGACGCTCCTGTTCGCGATTGCCGTCGATCTGAGCGCGCGGACGGTGCTCAGACGCTGACGCGTTCGGCCGCCGGGACGCCGGCGGCGTCGTCGAGCGCGTCCTGCACCCGGTAGTACAGCCCGCGCGCCTGCTCCAGGTCGTTGCCGATTGCCGTCACGCCCACGCGGCCGGCGACGGCGAGGGCGCTGAGCATGTGTAGGACCACGCCGGTCTCGGTCTCGGCATCCCAGCCCAGGCGCTTGGCGGCGACCACGTCGAGCAGGTCGTCCGGAGTCAGCGACCGGTACGCCGGCGAGTCGAGATGATCGGTAGCCGCATAGTTCTTGATGTCGCCGTACCGCGTCCGGTACTCCGCGGAGAGCGGCTCGTAGCTCCCGTCGGTCAGCGTCGTCAGCGCGAACAGCGGGTGCGTCGTCCCGCCGCAGCGGAGGTTGATCTCCACCGCGTAAAGCCGCCAGAGAGCACCGCGCTTCACCGCGACGAAGTCCACGCCCGCGCGGCCGATCGCGCCCTCGCGCGCGAGCCTGCGCCCGACCTTCAGCGCCTCGGCCGCGAGCCGCTCGGCGTACTCGGGGCTCGCCGGGAAGTGGCAACCGAAGTACGTCATGTGATGCGCGCCGCCGAGGATCTGGTCGTGCGTAGACATGATGTCCACCTGCCCCGCCGGGCTGATCCGGAGCTGCACGCTCGGGCTCTGGAACTCCTCGCCCTCGATCAGCTCCTCCACGACACCGCCGTCGCGGTCGAGCGCCTCCATGTACGCGTCCACGTCCAGCTCCTCGTCCTCGAGCTCGAGCGCGCCCCGGAGGTCGGCCTCGGCGGCGTCGAGGTCGAGGATCGCGTTGCCGAGGCCGCTGACGCCGTCGTCCAGCTTGAGGATCGCCCGGCGCGCCCGCCGGCTTCGCGACCGCAGCTCGCGGAGCGCCGGCAGCACGTCGTCCTCGCCGATGACCTCGAAGCCGGCCGGGTGCGGAACGCCCTCCTCCTCGAACACGCGCCTGCTGCCGGTTTTCGTCCCGAGCCAGCTCAGCGCGGGATCGGCGCCGTAGATCGGCAGTCCGAGCTGCACGGCCAGCTCCGCCTCGGCCTCCGTGACGCAGAACGGGAGGATGATCGCAGTCTCCGGGTCGCCGGCCAGCCCGCGGATCCGCCGCACCGCGCCCGGCCGCTCGAGGAGCTTCGCGGCGAGCGGCTCGTTGCGCCCGTCGACGAGCGAAACGGTCTCGAAGCGGCTCCGCGCCTGCGGCGTGTCCAGCTCCGGCACGAGGCTGAAGTAGTAGTCGAGCACGCGCGGGTGGATCGGCTGGGACGTGACGTACACGACCCGCGACCGCGGCCCGCGCAGCAGGCTGAGCACGAGGCACAGGAAGCGCTCCTCGTATGCCGGGAGCACGGGATACAGCTGCTCCGGCACGTCGATGCTGACCGAGTGGACAACGACCATCGTCCGCTCCCGGTCGCCGATCGAGCGCAGCGTGATGTTTGGCCAGAACGCGCGCAGCTTGGCCTGGAGCTCGGCGAAGGTCGCGTCAGGCACGGCTCGCGACCCGGACGAGCGCCTTGCCGCGGTTCTCGCCGTTCAGCATCCCGATGAACGCGGCCGGTGCGTTCTCCAGGCCCTCGGTCACGTGTTCGCGCCAGCGGATCGTCCCCTCCGCGACCCACTGGGCCAGCCGCACGGCGGCCTCGTCGAAGCGGTGCGCGTAGTCGCTGACCAGGAAGCCCTGCATGCGCGCGCGGAAGACGATCAGGGCACGCGGGTCGAAGGTCGGCGCCGGCCCTTCGGCGTTGTACTGCGACACCTGCCCGCAGATGACGATCCGGGCGTGCAGCGCCAGCCGCGCGTGCACCGCCGCCGAGATCTCGCCGCCGACGTTGTCGAAGTACACGTCGACTCCGCGCGGGCACGCCTCCTTCAGCGCACCGCGCACGTCGTCGTTCTTGTAGTCGATCGCGGCGTCGTAGCCGTACAGGTCGGTCAGGTCGCGCGTCTTCTCCGGCCCGCCGCTGATGCCGACGGCGCGGCAGCCCGCGAGCTTCGCGATCTGGCCCACGACGTGCCCGACCGCGCCGGCGGCGCCGGAGACGACGACGGTGTCGCCGGGCCTTGGCCGGCCGACGTCCAGCAGCCCGAAGTAGGCGGTGAAGCCGGTGCCGCCGACCGCGTGCAGGGCGAGCGTCGGCGGGTCGACCACCGGCGGCACGAGCCGGAGAGCGCCGCCGCGCGCGACCGCGTAGTCCTGCCATCCGAGCTGGCCGATCACAAGGTTGCCCGGTGAGAAGCGGCCGTCGTGCGACTCGGCCACCTCGCCGAGCGCCTGCGCGGTCATCACCTCGCCGATCTCCACGGGCTTCGCATAGGAGCGCGCGCTGCTCATGCGGCCGCGCTGGTACGGATCGACGGAGGTCCAGAGGATGCGGACGAGCACCTCGCCCGGCCCCGGCTCGGGGACGGGCTGCTCGACGAGCGCGAAGTCGCTCTCGGAGGGGAAGCCGGTCGGGCGCGCAGCCAGCGTGACCGCGCGGCTCGTGCCTACCTGAACCGCCACGTCCCGCCGTTCTCGAACTCCCGAAGGATGCGCCGGCTGACGACCATGCGGTGCACCTCGTCGGGCCCGTCGTAGATACGGGCGCCGCGCGCCATCGCGTACATGGCGGCGAGCGGCGTGCGGTCGGTGAGGCCGAGACCCCCGTGCACCTGGATCGCACGGTCGATGACCTCGTTCAGCACGCGTGCGGCGACGAACTTGATGATCGAGATCTCCACGCGCGCCTCGTCGCCGCCGTCGATCTTGTGCGCGGCGTCGAGCGTCATCAGGCGGCAGGCGTGGATGTCGGCCGCCGAGTCGGCGATCCAGTTCTGGATCGTCTGCTTATCGGCGAGCCGCGACCCGAATGCCTCACGCTCGAGCGCGTAGGTGCAGAGGAGCTCGAAGGCGCGCTGCATCTGGCCAAGCCAGCGCATCACGTGGTGGATGCGGCCGGGCCCGAGCCGCTTCTGGGCGATGCGGAAGCCGTCGCCCGGCTCGCCGAGGGTGTTCTCGACGGGAACGCGGACGCCCGTGTACGTGACCTCGCAGTGCGTCGACCAGCCGTGCCCGCGGTGGCCGAAGACCGGCACCGGGGTGATCTGGATTCCGGCCACGTCGGTCGTGACGATGATCTGCGTCGCCCGCCGGTGCGGCTCCGCGTCCGGGTCGGTGACCGCCATGACGATCGCGAAGCCTGCGCCCTCCGCCCCGCTCGAGAACCACTTGTGCCCGTCGATCACCCACTCGTCGCCGTCGCGCACGGCGCGCGTTCGCAGCGTGGTCGGGTCGGAGCCGGGCACCTCCGGCTCCGTCATCGAGAAGAACGAGCGCACCTCGCCGGCGACGAGCGGCCCCAGCCAGCGGCGCTTCTGCTCCTCGGTGCCGAACAGGTGCAGGATCTCGCCGTTGCCGGCGTCCGGTGCCTGGCACCCGAAGACGTACTGCGCCCAGACCGAGCGCCCGATCTCCTCGTTCAGGTACGCGTAGGCAAGGAAACCCCGGCCCGTGCCGCCCGCCTCCGGCGGCAGATGCGGCGCCCAGAGCCCCTCCTCGCGCGCACGCGCGCGCAAGCTGGACAGCAGCCGCTCGGCGTCCGCGTCCTCGAGCGCGAACGCGGCCTCGGCAGGCGCAACGTGGTCGTCCAGGAACGCCCGGTAGCGCGCGCGGAGCTCCTCCAGGCCGACGGGTGGGGCGAGTTCGGTGAGCGCCACCCGACTAGCATCGCACGCAATGCGCCTCGGCTTCTACATGGGCTATGCACCGCCGGGGACGAGCCCGCTCCATCTGATCGAGCTCGCACAGGAGGCCGAGCGGCTCGGCTACTCCTCAGCGTGGGCGGCCGAGGCGTGGGGCACCGACGCGGTCAGCGTGCTCTCCTGGCTGGGCGCGTCGACGTCGACGATCAACCTGGGCACGGCCATCCTCCAGCTGCCCGCACGGACGCCGTC
Source organism: uncultured Thermoleophilia bacterium (assembly GCA_963755085.1). Lineage (GTDB taxonomy): Bacteria > Actinomycetota > Thermoleophilia > Gaiellales > Gaiellaceae > JACVRM01. Next base: position 124,202 of record CAVWIN010000010.1, read on the forward strand.
GAACGTGGGCATGACGGCCGTGACGCTCGACCTGCTCTCGGGCGGCCGCGTGCTGCTCGGCCTGGGGACGTCGGGGCCGCAGGTGGTCGAGGGCTGGCACGGCGAGCCCTGGGGCAAGCCGTTGCGCAAGACGCGCGAGTACGTCGACATCGTCCGGGCGGTCATCCGCCGCGAGGTGCTCGAGTACGACGGCGAGCACTACCAGGTGCCGTATCGCGGCAACGGCGCAACCGGGCTCGGCAAGCCGCTGAAGCTGATGGCCCGCCCGCTGCGCGACTCCATCCCGATCTACCTTGCATCGCTGCGGCCGAAGTCGGTCGCGCTCGCCGCCGAGATCGCCGACGGCTGGCTGCCGATCTTCTTCTCGCCCGAGCGGGCGCGCGCCACGTTCCCCGAGCCGTTCGCGCGCCAGGGGCTCGAGATCGCCCCTGCGGTGCCGGCAATCGTGGCCGACCTCGAAACGGCGCGCGACGCACTCCGGCCCTACTACGCGCTCTACGTCGGCGGCATGGGGGCGCGCGGCGCGAACTTCTACAACGACTTGGCCCGCGCCTACGGGTTCGAGGCGGAGGCGGAGAAGATCCAGGACCTGTTCCTGGAAGGCCACCAGCGCGACGCCGCCGCGGCGGTGCCGGATCAGCTCATCGACGAGATGGCGCTCGTCGGGCCGCCTGAGCGCATCCGCGAGAGACTCGCCGCCTGGCGCGAGTCCGGCGCGACCGAGCTGCTGATCTCGACGCTCGACCCGCCGACGCTGCGCACGGTCGCGGAGGCGGCCGCGTGACCGTTCGCGACCTCTTCGACCTGAGCGGACGTGTCGCGATCGTGACCGGCGGCGGCAAGGGCATCGGGCTGCAGATGGCGACCGGGCTCGCCGAACTGGGCGCCGACCTCCTGCTCTGCGCGCGGAAGCCGGAACGCTGCGAGGCGGCCGCCGAGGAGCTCTCGGCCGCCTACGACGTCCGGGCGATCGGCATGCGCTGCGACGTCTCCGACCCGGCCGAGGTGGAGGCCGTCGTCGACCGCGCCGTGGCAGAGCTAGGGCGGATCGACGTGCTCGTGAACAACGCCGGCACGGTCTGGGGCAGCCCGCCCGAGGACATCCCGCTCGAGGGCTGGCAGAAGGTCGTCGACGTGAACCTGACCGGCGTGTTCCTGTGCTCGCAGACGGCCGGCAAGGTGATGCTCGCGGCGGGCAGCGGCTCGATCGTGAACATCGCCTCGGTGGCGGGGCTGCACGGCGGCGACCCCGATTACATGAACGCCCTGCCCTACAGTGCCACCAAGGGCGGCGTGATCGCCCTGACCCGCGACCTGGCGTGGAAGTGGGGCCGCCAGGGCATCCGCGTCAATGCAATCGCACCCGGCTGGTTCCCGTCGGACATGTCGAAGTACGTGCTTGGGCCGCACGGCGAGGAGCTCGTGAAGCGCATCCCGCTCGAGCGCTTCGGAGGCCCGGAGGATCTGAAGGGCGCGGTCGCGCTGCTCGCGTCCGACGCCGGCGCGTTCATCACCGGGCACACACTCGTCGTCGACGGCGGGCAGTCGGCCTAGGCGGGCTTTCCGGCCGCCTCCATGTTTTCATCATCACGGCCATCGTCTCGTTCAGCTCCTGTGTGGGCGAGACATCAGGACCTCGGCGCCCTCGTACGTGATGGGCGTGTGCCCCGCCGGCGCGTAGAAGGCGTCGCCCGCCTCATACGTCTCGTCGCGGTCGCCGAACCGGAAGGTCATCTTTCCCTTGAAGACGTAGCCCCCGGTGCGCACATTGGCACTGGTCGCTCGGCGCTCCGCGCAGCATCGGAGCACCGTCCAGGTCACCCAGGGACTCGTCGAACGAGACCGTGTAGCCGTCGAGCTCCTCAGCGACCTCGTGGACGATTCCCTCGACGTGCTGTGCTCCTGCGACCCACTCGTCATGGAGACCTTGGGCATCTCGCACATCCGGTTCTTCGGTCGACGCCTTTGACAACCTACGCCTCGCCCGCGTCGCGGTCGAGCGCGGCGAATGCCGACTCCACCATGAGCGGCACGCCCTGCTCGAACCGCGCCGCCTGCGGCGCTTCGCCGAGCTCGCCGCGCACGTAGCGCCCGTAGATCGCCTCGCAGAAGACGGCCGCCTTCCACCACGCGAGCGCCTCGAACCAGCCGAGGCGCTCGACGCTCCGGCCGGTGCGCTCCTCGTAGCGTGCGACGAGCTTGGCGCGCGACGGGAAGCCCTCCGCCGCGGTCGCCGGCGACGAGCCGAGCGCGGTCGGCAGGCCGCCGGGCTCCATGTACGTGGCGACCAGGTAGCCGACGTCGGCGCGCGGATCGCCGATCGCGCCCATCTCCCAGTCGAGCACGGCGGCAATGCGTGGCCCATCAGGTGCCACGATCACGTTGCCGATGCGGTAATCGCCGTGGACGACCGCATTCGGCAGCGGCTCGGGGACTGCGGCGGCAACGCGTTCGCCGAGCTCGGGCACCGGCAGGTCGCGCGTCGCGTTGACACCCCAGAGCTGCTGCCAGCGGCGCACCTGCCGGTCGAGGTAGCTGCCGGGGCGCTGGAACGGCTGCAGGTCGGGCGCATCGACGTCGACTGCGTGGATGTCCGCCAGGGTGTCGACGAGGTCGAGCATGACCGCGCGGCGCGACTCGGCGTCGCCCAGCACGAGCGGAAGCTCGTCCAGGACGACGGTGCCCTCCACGAACTCCATGACGTAGAAGGGCACGCCCAGCACGGACTCGTCCTCGCCCACCGCAACAATTGGCGGCACGCGCACACCCTGTTTCGCGAGCGCGAGCTGGAGCCGGGCTTCGCGCACCATGTCGTGCGCCGAGGGCGGGAGCGGCGGCCGCGGCGGGCGCCGCAACACGTAACGGCCCTTGTTGCGCTCGATCAGGAAGCTGAAGTTGGAGCCGCCGGCGACGCCGATCCGCTCGGCGCGCACTGGACCGTGGCCGAGGCCGTGCGCGTCGAGGAAGGCCTCGACCTTCTCGGGGACCAGGAGCGGTTCGAGCTGGGTCAGGCCGCGATCTTACGAAGGCTCTCGAGCCGTTCGCGAATCGCGCGGCGGGCGCGGGCGAACACGGCCTCGTCGCGGAACAGCTGGTACTGCCCGTTCGCGGCCTGCGCGAGCGCGTCGAGCTGGAAGGCGAGCTCGCTGGCAGGCACCCGCCGGTCGAGCTCACCGAGGTCCTGCGCCTGCTCGACCGCGTGCTCGAGGTAGGACATCCAGGAACCGAGGTTGTCGCGGATGTGGTCGCGCACCGGGCCCGGCCGGTGGTTGAACTCGAACGCCGCGGACGCGAAGAAGCAGCCGCCCGGGAACACCTGCCGCTCCGAGTACCCGATCATGTGGTCGCAGAGCGCCCAGACACGGGCGATCCCCTTGGGCGCCTCGCGCGCCGGCGCGATGACCTCCTCCACGAACACCGTGGCCGCGTGATCGACGGTCGCCAACTGCAGCTCCTCCTTGGAGCCGAAGTGGGCGAACAGGCCGCTCTTGCTCATCCCGGTCGCTTCGGCGAGGCGTCCGATCGAGAGCGTCTCGAGGCCTTCCTCGGTCGCCAGCGACGCCGCACGGTCGAGGATCGCCTGCCGCGTGCGCTGGCCTTTTGTCTCGAGTAGCACGATTGTTCGATTCTATGCTTGTAGCAGAGCGGTGTCTACAACTCGTCTTGACAAAAAAGTACGACCGTTCTATTTTGCCAGACATGCAGATCGACCACCTCGTCCTGCCCGTCTCGAGCTACTCGGCCGGCAAGCGCTTCTACGAGCGGGCGCTCGCGCCGCTTGGCTTCTCGATCCGCATGGACTGGCCGGACCGCCACCGCGCCTACTTCGGGCTGCCGGGCGAGCCGTCCTCCCTCTGGATGTTCGAGTCGCCTGCCGCGGGCAACCTCGAGCTCTCGCTGCGCGCCGGCGACGCGCGCATCGTCGAGGGCTTCCACGAGGCCGCCCTCGCCGCCGGTGCGCGCTCGCAGCACGGCCCGGCGATGGACAGCGACCGCACCGGCGACCACTACTCGGCGCGCGTCGTCGACCCGGACGGGAACGCGCTCGAGGTCGTGTTCCGCAGCGCCGCGCAGGAAGCCTCGCTGGCCGCGTAGCATCCGCTCCGTGCAGGCGCACGTGGAGCACGACGCGGTCGTCGAGCTGATCAAGCTCGACCCGACCCAGGAGGAGCACGACGCGATCCGCGAGCTCTGGAAGGCGCACTCGGTCGCCGAGGACAACCGAGACCTGCCCGGTTTGATCGCCACGCTGACGCCGGACTGCGTCTACGAGGTGCGGCCCGGCGGCCACCGCTGGGAGGGCCATGAGGGCGCCGCCCGCTTCTACGCCGGGCTGCTCGGCGCCTTCCCGGACATCCACTTCGACCTGACGAACATCGTCATCGGGCCGCAGGGTGTCTGCGAGGAGGCCCGCGTCGCGGGCACGCACCAGGCCCGGTGGCTCGACTACGAGCCGACGGGCGACTTCCTCACCTGGAACGTGTCGATCTTCTTCCCGTGGGACCGCGAGCGGCGGCTCTTCCGCGGCGAGATGGTCTACACGGACCTCATGCCTGCTCGCTGAGCCAGCTCGCGATCCGCTCGCCGATCCGCTCGCCCGCGTCCTCCTGGAGGAAGTGGCCGGCGCCCTCGACCGTCTCCGCCGGCTCGGCGCCGGGGATCAGCTCGGCGAAGCGCTCGCCGACGCGCGGCGAGAAGACCGGGTCGGAATCGCCGAACAGGATGAGCGCGCGGCCCGGCCACGTCCGTAGCCCTTCGCGCACCTCGAGCATCGCCGTCGCGGAGGGGTGCTCCAGGGAATCGGGCACGAGCTCCGGGAACATCACGACGCCGGTCTTCGACTCCGGCGTCGGGAACGGCGCGTCGTACCCAGCGACCACCTCGTCCGTGAGGTCGCCCGGGCACGTGATGCGGACGAGCTGGCCCGGCTGCAACTCCGTGCCAACCCGGCGCACGAACGCGCGGAACTGGAGCCAGGCCTCGCCCGGCGGCCGGCCCGAGAAGATGCCGGTGTTCATCACGACGAGCCGCTCGACGCGCTCGGGGTGCTCGACGGCGAGCCGGAAGCCGAGCGGCCCGCCCCAGTCCTGGCACACCACCGTGAGCCGCTGCAGGTCGAGCTGGTCAACGAAGCCGCGGAGCACCTCGGAGTGGCGGTCGTACGAGTACCAGCCCGGGTCGGTGGGCTTGTCCGAGCGCCCGAACCCCGGGTAGTCCACAGCGACCACACGGGCGACGCGCGCCAGCGGCGGGATCATCTTCCGGTAGAGGAACGCCCAGGTCGGCTCGCCGTGGAGCAGGAGCACGGGGTCGCCCTCGCCCTCCTCGACGTAGTGCAGCCGCAGCCCGTCGACCTCGGCGTAGCGGGGATCCCACGAGTAGCCGGGCAGGCCGTCGAAGCGCTCGTCGGGCGTCCGGTACACGTCCATCGGAGCGAGCCTACGAGAGAAAGGCGTCGACCAGCGCGGCGAGCTCGTCCGGAGCCTCCTGCGCGAGGTCGTGGCCGTAGCCCGGCAGCTCGACGTAGTCGGCGGCCGGGAGCCGTGCAGCGAGGCGCCGGCCGTTCTCGACCGGGACGACGCGGTCGTCGCTGCCGTGCACGACGAGCGCGGGCACGGCGATCCGCTCGACCTCTAGCCCCTGCGCATAGAAGCCGAGGCACGCGCGCGTGTGCGCCGCCGTCGTCAGACGTGGCACCGCGTGCGCGACGTTCTCCTCGAGCAGGGCGGCGACGCGGTCCGGCCTGACGGTGAACGGGAAAATTCGCCGTTCGTACTCGTCGGGCGGCAACGTAAGGAACGCCTCCCTGAATGCGTCGCGCACGTCGTCGTCCCGGGGCACGCGCTCCGGCCCGCCTGCGCCGGTTCCGACGAGGACGAGCGAGCGGACGAGCTCCGGGCGCGCCAGTGCGAGCGTCAGGGCGACGTACCCGCCCATGGAGAGCCCGACCACGTCGGCCGGCCCGCGCGCCGCTTCGGCTGCGTCCTCGGCCAGCTCGGCCACGGTCGAGCGCGCGGGGCCGGGCGCATCGCCGGTGCCGCGGTTGTCGTACGCGATGACATCACGGCCCGCGAGCTGCGCGACCACTCCGCGCCAGGCCCACGCGCTCTGCCCCAGCCCGGCGACGAGGAGGACGCTCAGCGCAGCCGCTCGACGACCATGGCCATGCCCTGGCCGCCCCCGACGCACATCGTCTCGAGGCCGATCGTCCCGTCGAGCGTGTCGAGGTCGTTCAGGAGCGTGCACATGATCCGCGCGCCGGTCATGCCGTACGGGTGGCCGAGCGCGATCGCGCCGCCGTGCGGGTTCAGCTTCTCGCCGAACGGGTCGACACCGACCTCGCGGCAGACGGGGATCACCTGCGCCGCGAAGGCCTCGTTCAGCTCCATCACGTCGACGTCGTCGATGGTCATGGCCGCCTGGCGGAGGACCCGCCGCACGGCGCCGATCGGGCCGACGCCCATAATCTCCGGCTCGACGCCGGAGACCGACGAGGCGACGATCCGCGCGCGCGGCCGGATGCCGAGCTCGCGGGCGCGCTGCTCGCTCATGACGACAACCGCGGCCGCCCCGTCGTTCAGCGGGCACGAGTTGCCCGCGGTGACGGTGCCGCCCGGCTTGAACGCGGGCTCGAGCTCCTGGAGCTTCTGGAACGTCGACCCGCGCCGCGGGCCGTCGTCCTGCTCGACGACCGAGCCGTTGACCGGGAACGGCGTGATCTCGCGCGCGAAGAAGCCGCTGTCCTGCGCCGCCACGGCGCGCTCCTGCGAGCGCTGCCCGTAGCGGTCCATGTCGTCGCGCGAGACGCCGTAGCGCTCGGCGACGTTCTCGGCGGTCATGCCCATCGGGATGTAGACGTTCGCGATCGGCGCGTCGTCGCCGAACAGCTTCGGGTGCAGCTCCTCCGCGTCCTTCGGGTAGCCGTCGACCTGGGAGATCGACTCAACACCGGCGGCGACGAACACGTCGCCCTCCCCCGCCTTGATCGCGTGGAAGGCCATGCGGATCGCCTGGAGGCTCGAGGCGCAGAAGCGGTTCACGGTCGTTCCCGGCACGTGCTCGGGCAGCCCGGCGAGCAAGGCGGCGCGGCGCCCGAGGTTCATGCCCTGGCGCTCCTGCGGGAAGCCGCAGCCGACGATCACGTCGACGATCTCGCCGCGGTCGAGCTCCGGCACCTGCTTCAGCGCCGCGTCGATCGCGAAGGCGACGAGGTCGTCGGGGCGCGCGTCGACCAGCGAGCCCTTGCGGGCGCGCCCGATCGGCGTGCGGGTGGCGGAGGCGATGACGGCTTCTGGCATCAGGGTGAGCGTAACGACCTGTCGCTGCCGCACCGCGCCTAAGGCGGCGCGGTTTCTTAACAGGGACAGTCCCTGTTAAGGCGTGGCGTTCGCGTCACGGTGCCAGACACGGAGGCATGCCCTGCTCCGTGCCGGGCACTGAAACCGAGACTGTGACGCCTAGACGAACGCCGACTCGCCGGTCAGCAGCCGCCCGATGATCAGCTTCTGGATCTGGCTCGTCCCCTCGTACAGCGTCGTCACGCGGGCGTCGCGGAGGTAGCGGCCGACGGGGAAGTCGTCCACGTAGCCGTAGCCGCCGTGCACCTGGACGGCGGCGTTCGCCGCTCGCACGGCCGCCTCACTCGCGTACAGCTTCGCCACGGACGACTCGAGCGTGTGCCTCCGGCCCGCATCCGAGGCGGCCGCCGCCTGCCAGGCGAGCAAGCGCGCCGCCTGCGTCTCGACGGCGATCTCCGAGATCAGCTCCTGCACCAGCTGAAAGCCGGCAATCGGCTTCCCGAACTGCTGCCGCTCGGCCGCGTAGGCCAGGCACGCCTCGAGGCAGCCCTGCGCGATCCCGACCGCGCCGGCCGCCAGCGAGATGCGCCCGTTGTCGAGCGCCGACAGCGCGACCTTGAGCCCGCCGCCCAGCTCCCCGAGCACCGCGTCGCCCCCGACGCGCACGCCGTCGAGCGACAGCTCGCCCGTGTCCTGCGCGCGCAGCCCGAGCTTGCCCTCGACCTTGCGCGACGAGAACCCCTCCCCGTCCGTGGGCACGAGGAAGCACGTCACGCCCTCCTCGGCACGCGCGAACACGAGCGCCAGGGCGGCCCAGGTGCCGAGCGTGATGAACATCTTCGACCCGCTCACCACCCAGCCGTCGCCGTCGCGCGCCGCGCGCGCCTCGAGCGAGGACGGGTCCGAACCGGCCCCCGGCTCCGTCAGCGCGTAGCACCCGAGCGCCTCACCGCTGGACAGCCCCGGCAGCCAGCGCTCGCGCTGCTCCTCCGTCCCCCACTTCGCGATCGTCTTGCCGACCAGGCCGTTCGTCACCGAGACGATGCCGCGCACGGACGAGTCGGCCCGGCCGAGCTCCTCCATGACGAGGCAGTACGAGACGGTGTCGAGCCCCATGCCGCCGTGCGCCACGGGAAGCGCGGCGCCCAGGAAACCCACGTCGGCGAGCTTCCCGACGATGGCGCGGTCCATCGTCTCCGTGCGGTCCCAGTCGCGCGCGAACGGGACGATCTCGCGGTCGCAGAACTCGCGTGCCGTCGCGCGGACGAGCTCCTGTTCGGGCGTCAACTCGAAGTCCACGCGCCCTTCTACCACGAGGGGGCCGGTCGCCCGGCCCCCTTGTACTGCTGCGGATCAGGACGCGACTAGCGCGTGCGAACCAGGTTCCCGAACTCCGTGAAGTGCCCGTTCGTGTAGCGGGACAACGTCTGGTACCGGATCGGGAATGCGCTCTTCGGCGTCGTGACGAGCTTCGCGCCCGGCAGGAGCCAGCCGAACTTGTTGATCGTCAGATGCGAAACCGCGTTCATGAGCGACTGCCGCGTCGGGTTCTTGCCGGCGCGGTAGAGCGCCTGCACGAACGTGTCGGCCTTCGCCATGCCATAGATGAACAGCCCGTCGTCACGCGGGTTCGGGAACGACGGAGCGTACTTGTCCATGACCCGCTCATACAGCTTGATCTGCGGGTCGTTCGCGTACTTCGGGTTGACCGGATCCTTCAGGTACTGGGCCGTGACAACCCCCTCGACCGCGTCCGGCGAGCCGGCGATCTGCTTCGCGACAGCCATGAACGTGTCGGTCGCGCCGACCGAGTTCACGATCTTGTTCGGCTTCCAGCCGATCTTGTACGCGACCGCCAGCGACGTGTACGACTCCTGCGGGGTGGCGATAACGAACAGCGTGTCCGCCCCCGAGGCCTTCAGCTGCGGGATGAGCGGCGTGACCGCTGCCGAGCCGCCGTTCCGCGGATAGCCGCGCGACGCGACGATCGCGTTCTTGCCGACGACGTTCTGGAAGCCGGCGAGCTCCTGCTTGCCGTAGTCGTCGTTCTGGAAGATCACGCCGACTTTCGCGCCCGGGATGTTCGCCTTGACGTACTTCCCGAGCATGATCCCCTCCTGGACGTAGTCCGGCTGCCAGCCGATCGTCCACGGGTAGTTCTTGAGGTCGCCGAAGCCGGCGAGCCCGGTCGAGACGTAGAGCTGCGGCACCTTCTTCTGGTTCAGGTAGTCACGGACGGCCAGCTGGTTCTCGGTGCCGAGGCCGCCCAGCATCGCGAAGACGTGGTCCTGCTCGACCGCGCGGCGCGTCTGCTGGACGGTGTTCGCCTCCTGGTAGCCGTCGTCGTAGATGTTGAGCGTGATCTGGCGCCCGTACACGCCCCGCTTGCCGTCGACTTTCGACTTGCGCGCGTCGATGTAGCTGAAGTACGCCTTCATGCCTGTGCCGATGCGCGAGTAAAGCGCCGCCGGCCCGCTGAGCGGGAGCGTGGTGCCGATCGTGACACCTGTGCTCGTGACGCCCGGAGTCGCCTGTGACCGGCCAAGAGCTCCTGGAATGACTGCCAGCAGTGCAACTGCCGCCGTCAGCCCGAGGACCAGCATGAACTTCTTCATCCTCAGTGCTCCCTCTTTACGAGATGGACCCCAACTTTCAACAACTTCAGACGACTATACGACTCTCTTCGTTAGTCCCGCAATGCGGGAAAACAGCCCAGCGGCGCCCCGCGGCATGAGGAACAGCACCAGCAGGAGGATGACGCCGTAGACCACCGAGGGCACCCCAGGCGTCGTCTTGTCGACGTCGCCGATTGGCAGGCCCGATCGTCTGCGCCGCGTTGATCACCGGCCCGAGCACGTCGGCGGAGTAGACGAAGATCAGCTCGACGAAGATCGCGCCGATGATCGCGCCGAGGAACGACCGCGCGCCGCCGACGACGAGGCCCGGCCAGGAGCAGGATCGACGTCGTGATCGGGATGAGCCCCGGCGTGACGATGAAGCTCAGGATCCCGAACAGCCCGCCGGCGACGCCGGCGTAGCGCGGCGCAGACGCCGAACGCGAGCGTCTTGTAGCGCGACAGGCTGACGCCGGAGGCAGTCGCCGCCAGCTCGTTCTCCATGATTGCGCGCAGGGCGCGGCCCCGCTTGCCGTGCACGAACCAGAGCGCGACGAGGAAGCCGACGGCGGCGATCGCCCAGCTCACGTAGTACAGCCACGTGTCGACGCCGAGGCCGCCGATCGGGCTCGTCGGCAGCGCTAGCAGGATGCCGCTGCTGCCGCCGGTGAACGCGAACGCGGTCGCGATCGACGGGATGATCACGGCGAGGGCGAAGGTGGCGAGCGCCAGGTAGACGCCGGCGAGGCGCAGCGCCGGAAAGCCGAACAGGAAGCCGGCGATGCCGGCGACGAGGCCGGCGACCGGCAGGGTGAGCAGCTGCGGCCAGCCGTGATCCGCCGACAGGAGCGCCGTCGTGTACGCGCCGATCAGCCATGAACCCGCCCTGGCCGAGCGAGATCTGGCCGGTGATGCCGGTGAGGATGACGAGGCCGAAGAGCGCGATCGCGTACACGGCCACGTACGTGAACTCTGCGATCGTGAACGTCCCGACGAAATGCGGCAGCGCGATCACCGCGGCTGCGAGCGCCGCGTACCCGAGACGCGCGGCCAGGCCCGCCTCAGACGCGCCTCACCACGTGGCGGCCGAGCAGCCCGGCGGGGCGGAAGAGCAGGACGAGGATCAGGACGCGTAAACGCGACCGGCAGCTCGAGGTCCACGCCAATGAAGCTCACGTAGGCCCCGAGCAGCGTCGTCCCGAGCCCGAGCAGGAGCCCGCCGACCACCGCGCCGACGGGGCTCTCGATCCCGCCGAGCACCGCCGCCGCGAAGGCATAGACGAGCACCGACTGCATCATCGACGGGTTCAGAGAAGACGACCGGCGCGACCATCATCCCGGAGACCGCGCCGAGGCTTGCAGCGAACCCCCAACCGGCCGCGTACATCCACCCGACACGAACGCCCATGAGCCGGCTCGCCACCGGCGCGATCGCAGCCGCTCGCATCGCGAGGCCCATCTTCGTGAAGCGGAAGAAGAGCCAGAGGACGGTCACCGTGATGAGCGTCACAACGATGACGCCGACGTCCTGACGAGAGATCGCGACGCCGCCGATCGTGAACGGTTTCGGCGTGAAGGCACCGAGGAACACCTTCTGCTCCGGCCCCCAGATCCACTGGATCAGGCCGTTGAAGATGACGAACAGCGCGATCGTGACCAGGATCAGCGTCAGCGGGTCGCCGCGCTCGAACGGCCGGATGATCACCCGCTCCGTCGCCGCGCCCAGGAAGAACGCGATCACGATCGTGGCGAAGAACGCCGGCCAGAACGACCAGCCGTGGTTCGCGGTCAGCGTCCACGCGATGTACGTCGTGAACGTCGCCATCTCGCCCTGCGCGAAGTTGACGACGTGCGTCGTGCGGTAGATCAGCACGATGGCGAGCGCGAGGCTCGCGTAGACGGCGCCGATCGCCAGGCCGAACACGACCTGCTGGAAGAAGTCGGACGAGGCGAAGGCGAGCGTAAGCATCAGTAGCCCAGGTACGACCTTCGGACGCCCTCGTGCTCGCGCAGCTCGGCGCTGGAGCCCTCGACGGCGACGCGGCCGACCTCGAGGACGTAGGCGCGGTGCGACACTGCGAGCGCGATCTGCGCGTTCTGCTCGACGACGAGGACGGTCAGCCCTTCCTGCTCGTTCAGCTGGTGCACGACCCGGAACAGCTCCTGGGTGACGAGCGGCGCGAGCCCGAGCGACGGCTCGTCGAGCATCAGGAGCTTCGGCCGGGCGACGAGCGCGCGGGCGACCGCCAGCATCTGCTGCTCGCCGCCCGACAGCGTCGCCGCGTGCTGGTGGCGGCGCTCGAGGATCCATGGGAAGTGCTCGACCGCCCGCTCGAGGTCGGCCTTGACGGCGCGCCGGTCACGGCGGGTATACGCGCCCATGCGCAGGTTCTCCCAGACGGTCAGCTCGGGGAAGAGGCCGCGGCCCTCCGGCACGTGCGCGAGCCCGAGGCGGGCGAGCCGTTCGGGCGAGGCGCGGCGCACGTCCTTGCCGGCGTAGACGACCTCGCCGGTCTTCGAGACGAGCCCCGAGATAGCGCGCAGGGTCGTCGTCTTGCCCGCGCCGTTGGCGCCGAGCAGCGCGACGACCTCGCCCTCGCCGACGGTGAGCGAGACGTCGTGGAGCGCAACGATCGGCCCGTAGCGGGCCTGCACGCCGCGGAGCTCAAGCAGGGGCGCCATCGCCCCCCGTCGCCGGTGCGATCTCGGGCGGCGGCGCGCCGAGGTAGGCCTCGATCACCTGCGGGTTGGCGCGCACCTCATCGGGGAGCCCCTCCGCGATCTTGCGGCCGAAGTTCAGGACGTGGACGCGCTCCGACACCGACATGACGAGGTTCATGTGGTGCTCGACGAGCAGGATCGTCAGGTCGTAGTCGTCGCGCAGGCGGCGGATCAGGCCGCCGATCTCGGCGACCTCCTCGTGGTTGAGACCGCTGGCAGGCTCGTCGAGCAGGAGCAGCCGCGGCTTCGAGACGAGCGCCCGCGAGACCTCAATCCGCTTCAGCGTCCCGAAGGGCAGGCCGGCCGCGGGCCGCTCTGCCAGGTCGGCGAGGCCGAGGTAGTCGAGTGCCGCCAGCGCTGCGTCGCGCGCCTCGCTCTCCTCGCGTGAGCCGAAGCGCGAGTGCCCGCCGAGCATGACGTTCTCGAGCACGGTCATCTCGTGGAAGAGCGCGACGTTCTGGAACGTGCGCGCGATGCCGGCGCCCACGATCCGGTGGGCGGGGAGCTCGAGCACGTCCTGACCGTCGAAGGTGACCGCGCCGCCGTCCGGCCGGTAGAGCCGCGTGATGACGTTGAAGAGCGTCGTCTTGCCGGCGCCGTTCGGGCCGATCAGGCCGGCGATCGCTCCCTCGTCGAGGTCGAGGGAGACGTCATCCAACGCGAGGATGCCGCCGAACCGGCGCTTCACGTTCTCTACACGTAAGAGCGGGGGCATCGCGGACGGCGATTCTTTCAGAGTCCCGAAGCCAGGTTGAATAGGCCGGATGGAAGAGATCGTCCCAGGCGTCTTCCGAGTCACCTTCGCGATCCCGTTCGGGATCGACCACGTCCACTGCTACCTCGTCGCCTCCGACGACGGCTGGACGCTCGTCGACACGGGGCTCGGGCTCCCCGATGCGCGCGAGCAGTGGAAGCGCGTGCTGGACGGCATCGACGTTGCGCGAATCTTCATCACACATTTCCACCCCGACCACGTCGGCGGCGCCGCCGACGTCGCCGAGCTCACCCGTGCGCCGGTGCTGCAGGGCGCGGACGACTACGCGCAGTGCCGCCGCGCCTGGGGCGACGGGTCGGCGGAGCGCCTGGCCTCAGTACATGAGCCGGCACGGGCTTCCGGACGCCGACGTCGCCCGGATGGGCCACGAGGCCGTCTCCTGCGCGCAGCCGTGCACGCGGCGCCCGATCCGCAGCTGGTCGGCGAGGGCGACTCGGTCGACGGCTGGGAGGTGCTCCACCTGCCGGGGCATGCCGACGGCCACCTCGCGCTGCTGCGCGACGACGTCCTGATCGCAGGTGACACGATCCTGACGCCGATCACGCCGGCGGTCGGCCTCTATCCGGAGGCGCGCGAGAACCCGCTGGCCGACTACCTCGGCTCGCTGCGTCGGATTGCGGAGCTGGCGCCGCGCGTCGCGCTCTCCGGGCCACGGGAAGCCGGTCGAGGACCCGGCGGCGCGGGCGCGCGAGATCGCCGCGCACCACGACGACCGCCTCGAGCAGACGGCCGCCTCGATCGCAGAAGGCCCGCGCAGCGCCTACGCGGCGTCGCTGCACGTCTTCCCGGAGCCGATGCCGTCCGTCGTGCGGCGGTTCGCGCTCGCCGAGACGCGTGCGCACCTCGAGTATCTGGCCGGCCAGGGTGCGGCCCGGCGGGACGACGGCGGCGACGTCGTGGTCTACGAGGCCGCATGATCCTCGAGAACGGCACGGTCCGCACCCTCGACCCGGCGCTGCCGGTCGCGCGGGCGCTCGCGATCGCCGGCGACGAGATCGCCGGCGGCGTCGGCGTCCACGAGCGCGCGCTGGCGAGCCCCGAACGCGTCGACCTCGGTGGGCGCTGCGTCGTCCCGGGCTTCAGCGACGCGCACGTGCACTTCCCGACGTGGGCGGTCGCGCGCAGCGAGGTGCGCCTGGAGGACATCCGCTCGCTCGACGAGGCGCTCGCGGTCGTGCGTGACGGGCTCGGCAGCGTGCCACCGGGCGGCTGGCTCAGAGGGCCGTGGCTGGCGGGGCGCGGACTGGGGCGCAGACCCGACCCGCGACGATCTCGACGCGGTCACGGGCGACGTCCCTGCCGCCCTGCTCGCCCGCGACTCGCACTCGCTCTGGCTCAACTCGGCGGCGCTCGCGCGCGCGAACGGCGACCTGGAGACGCCGGGCGGCGTCGTCGAGCGCGACGCGGGCGGCGAGCCGACCGGCGTCCTGCGCGAGGAGGCGGCGTGGCGGTTCCGGGACGAGCACGTCGAGATCGCCGACGACGAGTACGTCGCGGCGATGCGCACCGGGTTGCGGGTGGCGGCCGCGCGCGGGGTGACCGCGGTGCACGACAAGGACGGCTGGCTCGGCGGCCACCGGTTCTTCCAGAAGCTGCACGACGAGGGCGCCCTCACGCTGCGGGTCTGGCAGTCGCTCCCGGGCGCCCTGCTGCCAGAGCTGGAGGCGCTCGGCCTGCGCTCACGCGTCGGCGACGACTGGTTCCGGCTCGGCTACCTGAAGATGTTCATGGACGGCACGCTCGGCTCGCAGACCGCGCGGCTGCTCGACGGCAGCGGCGTCGAGATCACGAGCCGCGCGGAATTGGCCGAAATGACCCGCCGGGGCGCGCGGGCCGGCTGGCCCGTCGCCGTGCACGCGATCGGCGACCGCGCGAACCGGGAGGCTCTGGACGCGTTCGAGGAGACCCGCGACGAGTGGGCGCCGCGCGGCCTGCGGCCGCGCATCGAGCACGCGCAGCTGCTCGATCCCGCCGACATCCTCCGCTTTGGCGCGCTCGGCGTCGCGGCGTCCGTGCAATTCAGCCACGCGACCGCCGACCGCGACGTCGCAGAGCGCTTCTGGGCCGACCGGCTCGACGGCGCCTACGCGTTCCGCTCGCTGATCGACTCCGGCGCCGTGGTCGCGAACGGCTCGGACGCCCCGATCGAGGAGCTCGACCCGCTGGCCGGCATCAGGGCCGGCGTCCTGCGGACGCTCGACGACGGCCCGCCGTGGCGCCCCGAGCAGGCCGTCACCGTCGAGCAGGCGCTCGCCGCGACGTGCGTCACGCCGGCGTGGCTGGCGGGCGACGAGCGCCGCCGCGGGAAGCTGCTGCCCGGCTACCTGGCGGATCTCGTCGTGCTCGACCGCGATCCGCTCGAGGATGTCGCCGGCGCGCAGGTCGTCGCGACGATGGCCGGCGGACGCTGGGTGCACAACCCGCCTCCCTGGTCTTAGCGCAGCGCCGCAAACGCCCGAAAACACGCCTGGGCGGCGTTGACGCCCATCGGCACATAGTCGACGAGCACGCGCTCGTTCGGCGAGTGCACGTTGCTCTCGATGAGCGCGATGCCGGTAATGATCGTCGGGATGCCCTTGTCCGCGAGCGCCGGGACGATCGGCAGCGTCCCGCCCGAGCGGACGAGCAGCGGGCGGCGGCCGAAGACCTGCTCGAAGCTGTCCTGCGCCAGCCGGATGGCCGGCGCGTCGGGGGGGATCAGCCCCGGCCGCGCGTCCGACCAGCGCTCGATCTCGACCTCCGCCCCCACGGGCGCGGCCTCGCGCAGCAGCCGCTCGACCTCCGGGGCTACAACCTCGGGATCCTGGCCGGGCGCCAGGCGGATCGAAACGTTCGCCTCGGCAATGACCGGCAGCACGGTCTTCTGGAGGTGCGGTGAGCCGCCCTCGACGCCGTTGACGTCGAGCGCCGGCTCGGCCCACGTGCGGACGTAAAACTCGCGTGCCGCATCAGTGTCGGCGGGCCGCGCTCCCTGGTCGCCCAGCAGCGCGTCGCCCGGCACGAGCGTTGCCCAGTCAGCGAGCTCCTGCTCCGTCGGCGGCACGACGCCGGCGCGGAGCGGCTCGGGGAGCCGGCCGTCGCGCGGGACGACGCCGCCGAGCGTCTGCATGAGCGCGTGCGTCGCGTTGAGGGCGGCACCGCCGTACAGGCCAGAGTGCAGGTCGCGCCCGCCCGTGCGGACGCGGACGTGGAAGTACACGAGCCCGCGCGTGGCGATGGAAAACTCGGGGATGCCGCGCCTCGTCATCCCGCTGTCGAAGATCACGGCTGCGTCCGCGCCGCGCTCGTCCTCGGCGAGGAAGTCGACGATCGAGTGCCCGCCGATCTCCTCCTCGCCGTCGGAGCAGATGCGCAGGTTGACGGGCAGGTCGCCAGCCTCGGCGAGCAGCTGCGCGGCCTTGAGCATGCACCAGAGCTGGCCCTTGTCGTCCGCAATGCCGCGTGCGACCAGCCACTCGCCGATCACGGTGAGGTCGAACGGGGGCGAGTCCCAGAGCTCGAGCGGTGCCGGCGGCTGCACGTCGAAGTGCCCGTAGAGGATCACGGTCGGCGCGTCGGCGGCGCCGGACGAGGCGCGGATCTCGCCGATGACAAGCGGCGCCGGGGCACCCCTGTCGACGAGCTCGGCCTCTCCCCCCGCCTTCCGGACGAAGTCGCGCACCCAGGCTGCGGCGTCGCGCACGTCACCTGCGTGCGCCGGGTCGGCGCTCACGCTGGGGATCCGGATGAGCTCGGAGAGCTCGTCGAGCCATGCCTGGTCCACGGCGGGCGAGTCTATGCGAGCCGCGGCCCCGGGTACGTTTTCGCCCTGGCCATCCGCCGTGCCACCGACGCCGACGCCGGCGCCCTGGGGGAGCTCTGGGAGGCGTTCACCGCCGAGGCGAGCTACACGCCGTACCCGGCGCACCCCTTCACGCCCGGGCTGCTGACCGACAACACCGTGCTCGTCGCGGACGACGACGGGGCGATCGTCGGGACGCTCTACCTGAGCACGGCGAACGCAGGCTTCGGCTTCGTCTTCGGCGTCTACGTCGTGCCGGAGGCGCGCCGGCGTGGCGTCGCCGAGGCGCTCGTCCGCGCGGCCGCCCTGATCCTGCGAGACGAAGGCCGGCCGTACCTCGTCCTCGGCGTCGACACCCCGAATGAGGCCGCCCGTGCGCTCTATGCGAAGCTCGGCTTCGTCGATCAGGCGCGGACGCTCCGCGCCGACGTCGACCGCCTGCTCTAGGCGACGTCGCGGAGCTTCTGCGCGTCCGCGAGCGCCCGCAGCTTCTTCAGCGTCTGGTTCTCGATCTGGCGGATGCGCTCGCGCGTGACGTTGAACGTCCTCCCCACCTCGTCGAGCGTGCGCGGCCGCTCGCCGTTCAGCCCGTAGCGGAGCTCGAGGACGCGGCGCTCGCGCTGGGACAGCATCGCCAGGATCCGCTTGAGCGTGTCCTTGCGGAGCGTCTCCTCGACGGCCTCCTCGGGCAGCGGCTCGTTCTCGTCGGTGAGGAAGTGGCCGAACTCCGACTCGTCGTCGTCGCCGACCGGCTTCTCCAGCGAGACCGGGATCTGCGACGAGCGGCGGATGTGCTCCACCTCGTCGACCGTCAGGTCGAGGTCGGCGGCGATCTCCGCCGACAGCGGCTCGCGGCCGAGCTCGGCGCGCAGCTTGCGCTCGGAGCGGACGATCTTGTTCAGCTTCTCGACGACGTGCACCGGCATGCGGATCGTCCGCGCTTTGTCGGCGAGCGCACGGGCGACGGCCTGGCGGATCCACCACGTCGCGTAGGTCGAGAACTTGAACCCCTTGCGGTGGTCGAACTTCTCGGCCGCGCGCACCAGGCCGATGGTCCCTTCCTGGATCAGATCGAGGAACGGCAGCCCCTGGTTGCGGTAGCGCTTCGCGATCGAGACGACGAGGCGCAGGTTGGCCTCGACCATCTCCTGCTTCGCGCGATGGTCGCCGCGCTCGATCCGCTTCGCGAGCTCGACCTCCTGCGCGGCGGTCAACAGGTCGACCCTGCCGATGTCCTTGAGGAACAACTGGAGCGCGTCGGTCGAGATCTCCCTGGTCGCGGAGGAGCGCGCGTCTTCCATCTCTGGCGCATCCGCCGCGGCCTCGTCGACCACGTCGATCTGCGCCTCCTCGAGCGCTGTGTAGAACTCGTCGAGCTGTCCAGGGTCGAGTTCGAGCTCGTCGAATGCGAGCGCGATCTCGTCCGACGTCAGCGACCCGTTCTCCTGCCCACTGGCGAGCAGGGTCCGCGCCTCGTCCGTCTCCAGGATGTCTCGAACCTGCCGGCGTGCCGGCTTCCCCTCCGCTGCGTCCGCGTCCACTGCTCGGCCCCCCTCCGATAACGCGTTTCTCACCGTAGCTGTGGGGTCAGGAGTCGTCAACGACTGGGCGATCTTTGCGGGGATTTGGTCAGGGCGCATGGGCCGAAAGGCTCATCTTGTGGGGGCCTGAGTCCTACCAGCCGCCGCGCTGCGCGCGGCGGTTAGTTCCTTGAGCCAGCGGCCGGCCTCTTTCGCCAGCGGGTCGCTCGGGTCGATCTTCTCTGCCTTGCGGAACTGCCCTTCTGCGGCGTCGAGCTGCCCCGGCTGCCACGCAAGCAGGAGGCCGAGGTGGAAGCGGACCGTCGGCGAATGCGGGAAGCGCCTTGTCAGCGGCCCGAGGCGCGAGAAGGCGCGCACCGGCTGGGAGCGCGAGTAGCGGGCTACCGCCTCTGCGACGAGCGGCTCCGGGTCGTTGGGCGCCAGCCGCGCCGCCGACGCGTAGGCGCGCTGGGCCGAGACCTCGCGGCCGACGCGCTGGAGCGCGATGCCGTACGCCAGCCGCGCGTGGACGTCCGGCTTGCGTGCCGCGGCGGCGAGCTCGGCCAGCTGCTGCGCCGCGGACTTCCCGTGGACGACGGGCGCGGCAAAGCCGGGCACGAAGACAGGGATGCCGGCCGGTGTGTTCGGGTGCAGCAGCCGGTCGGCGGTCAGCGACGACTGCGTGTCGGGCTGCGCCTCGTACGCGTCCGTCCAGGCCTGGGCCGCGCCCGCGTTGTCGCCGCTCCAGAAACGCGCGAGCCCGAGGTTGAGCAGCACGAGCGAGTTGTCCGGGTAGCGGTTGGCCATGCCCTCGAGCTGGGAGACCGTCCCGTTCGGCCAGCCGGCGAAGGCCGAGCCGATCTGGGCGGGGAGCGAGCTGTACCGGTCGAAGATCTGGCCGGCCGCCGCGGGCTGGTGGTCCGCGTACAGGTTGACCGCCCGCCGGAGGGCCTTCGCCTGCGCGTCGTCGCGGAGGCCGAGGTCGAGCGCCAGCGGAGGCGCGCCCTTGCGGGCGGCGGTCTGGCTCGCGCTCGGGCCGTCGCTCCCGCGGCCGGAAATGAACGCGACGGCGCCGATGGCCGCCACGGCGGCCACCCCGATCACGACGAGGATCCGCATCCGCGCGCTCATGACGCCCCGACGATAGCCGCCGCACGACCATGCCCCCTGGCTATTCTCGGTCGGTGGAGGTCGCTTCCCAGGACATCACGGCCGTCGACGTCGCACGGGCGCGCGAGCTGCTCGCCGGCGACGACCCGCCCGTGCTCGTGGACACCCGCGAGCCCGCCGAGTGGAACCAGGGGCATCTCGAGGGCGCCACGCTCGTCCCGCCGGCCACGGTGGAGGAGCGGATCGCCTCCGTTGCGCCTGACCGGAGCCGCCCCGTGCTCATCTACTGCCGCAGCGGCCAGCGCTCGCTCCGTGCGGCCCGTGCGCTCAAGGCGCTCGGATACGCGGAGCCGATCAACGTCGAGGGCGGGATCATCGCCTGGGAGGAGGCGGGCTACCCGACCATCGTCCCGAGCACGCTCGACCGCGACAAGATCCGCCGCTACAGCCGCCACCTGCTGATCCCGGAGATCGGCGAGGGGGGCCAGCAGCGCCTGCTCGACAGCCGCATGCTGCTCGTCGGCGCCGGCGGGCTCGGCTCCCCGGCCGCGCTCTACCTGGCGGCCGCCGGCGTCGGGACGCTCGGCATCGTCGACGCCGACTACGTCGACGACTCGAACCTGCAGCGCCAGGTGCTGCATTCGACCGAGGCGCTCGGGCGCCCGAAGGTCGAGTCGGCCCGCGAGCGCATCAACGGCCTCAACCCGGACGTGGACGTCATCGCCTACGACGAGCGGCTCACGTCGGAGAACATCGACGCGATCCTCGACGAGGGCTGGGACGTGATCGTGGACGGCGCCGACAACTTCCCGACGCGCTACCTCGTCAACGACGCGTCTGTCTGGCACAAGATCCCGGTCGTCCACGGTTCGATCTACCGCTTCGAGGGCCAGGCCACCGTCTTCAAGCCGTTCGAGGGCCCGTGCTACCGCTGCCTGTTCCCGCAGCCGCCGCCGCCCGAGCTCGCCCCGAGCTGCGCCGAGGGCGGCGTGCTGGGCGTGCTCCCGGGCGTGATCGGCTCGATCCAGGCGAACGAGGCGCTCAAGCTGGCGCTCGGGATCGGCGAGCCGCTGATCGGCCGGCTGATGCTCTACGACGCGCTCGACGCGACGTTCACGGAGGTCGCCCTCCGCCGCGACCCGGACTGCCCGGTGTGTGGCGAACACCCGACGATCTCCGAGTACATCGACTACGTCGAGTTCTGCGCCGCCGCATGACGGTCACCGTTCGCATCCCACCGACACTGCGCACCGAGACCGGCGGCGAGCGCGAGGTCCCGGCCAGGGGCTCGACGGTCGCCGAGGTGCTCGACGATCTGACGCGCCGCTATCCCGAGCTGTCGCAGCGCATCTACGCCGACGGCGGGCTCGCGCGCTTCGTCAACGCGTACGTCGACGGCGAGGACGTGCGCACGCTCCAGGGCCTCGACACGGAGGTGCGCGAGGGCTCGACGGTCATCCTCCTGCCGGCGATGGCCGGCGGCTGCGCGTAGCCAGACGGAATATCGGGGATATCCCGGGACGTTCTGCCTCCTATGGCGATCAAGACCACGTCGTCACTCCTGGATCTCGTCGGCAATACGCCGCTCGTCGAGCTGCCCCGGCTCTCGCCGAAGCCGGGCGTGCGCCTGTTCGCGAAGCTCGAGGGCCAGAACCCGACCGGCTCGATCAAGGACCGGGTCGCCAAGGCGATGATCGAGGACGCCGAGGCGTCCGGCGAGCTCGAGCCCGGGCGGGAGCTGCTCGAGCCGACGAGCGGCAACACCGGCATCTCGCTCGCGATGGTCGCCCGCCTGAAGGGCTACGAGCTCACGTGCGTCATGCCCGAGGACGCGACCGAGGAGCGGCGGCGCCTGCTGAAGCTCCTCGGCGCCAAGATCGTCCTCTCGCCCGCGGGCGCCGGGACGAACGGCTCGGTGCGCGCCGCGCTCGAGCTGGCGGCTCGCGACCCGCGCTACTTCATGCCGTTCCAGTACGAGAACCCCGCGAACCCGCGGGCCCACTACGAAGGCACCGGCGCGGAGATCGTGGAGGCGCTGGACCGCGTCGACGTGCTCGTGGCCGGCCTCGGCACCGGTGGGACGCTGATGGGCGCGGGCGCACGCGTGCGCGAGTCGTTCCCGGACGTGGTCGTCGCGGGCGCCGAGCCGCTGCCGGGCGACCCGGTGATCGGCCTTCGCTCGCTGGAGGACGGCTATATCCCGCCGATCCTCGACGTCTCGAAGCTCGACCGGAAGCTGCTCGTCTCGAACGCCGAGTCGGTGCAGGGCGTCCGCGCGCTTCTCGACAAGGAGGCGATCTTCGCAGGCGTCTCCTCCGGCGGGGTCGTGCACGTCGGCCAGCGGCTGGGCGAGGAGCTCGACGAGGGCGTCGTCGTCTGCATCCTGGCCGACGGCGGCTGGAAGTACCTCTCGGCGGCGTTCTGGGCTGCCGACGACGTCGAGCAGGCCATGGAACGCACCGTCTGGTGGTGATCCCGGCCGCGGTGCGGGAGGAGCTGCGTGCCCATGCGCGCGACGCGCTCCCGAACGAGGCCTGCGGTGTGCTGGCGATCAGCGACGGCCGCGCCGAGCGCTACTACCGCTGCATCAACCTCGACGAGAGCCCGTACCGGTTCTCGCTCAGCTTCCCGGACCCGGCGCTCCCGTTCGAGCTCGAGGATGCCGGCTACGAGATCGGGATCTTCCACACGCACCCCGAGACGGAGCCGCGGCCGTCGAAGACGGACATCGCCAACATCGGCCAGTGGGAAGGCCAGCCGTTCGTGATCATGCGCGCCGATACAGGCGAGCTGCGCTTCTGGCGCATCGCCTGCGGATCCGTCAGCGAAGAGACGGCAACCGAGTAACGGCAGCCACGATCTCGTCCAGCGGCGCGTCCTTGGTCAGCACGGCGACCGCGCCCGCTTCGCGGAACGCCTCCTCCTCTCGCCTCGTCGCGGAGGCGGTCAGGCAGACGACAGCGGCAGAGGGCGCGACGGCCTTGAGGGCGGCGGTCGTCTGGACGCCGTCCATGCCTGGAAGCCGGTAGTCGAGCAGCACGACGTCGGGCGCCATGCGGCGGCAGAGCTCGACCGCCTCCTCCCCGCCCGGCACGTCACCGACGACCTCGACGTCAGGCTGCTGGCCGAGCAGCAGGACGAGCGCCTCGCGAAAGACGTCGTTGTCCTCAACTACGACGACGCGGACTGCCATCGGTTGCACCGTAGCCGGGGCAGCCGACAGCCCAACCATCGCCGGAGACGGGCTTGCCCCGCCGCAGGCACGTCGCGCGAAGTCGCGTCAATTCCGAATCCCGCGAGAAGTCGTCATGGCTACGCGCAGCGAGCCGGACTTTCGCGGGAGCTACACAGCTTTCTGGACTTTGCCGCCCTTGAGGCAGCGCGTGCAGACGTAGGCACGCGTTGCCTTGCCGTCCAACATGACGCGGAGGCGCTGGAGATTCGGATCGAAGCGGCGCTTCGTCGCGACCATGGAATGGCTCCGGCTGTGGCCGAAGGCGGGCTTCTTCCCGCAAATTGCGCACACGCGAGACATGAGTCGGGCAGTGTAGCCGCACGGGGACACCCCTGGTTCCCCCGTGGGCCCCCCTCCTTGCGGGCGGCGGCTGTATTCGTGGGTGTTTCAGGAGCCGCCGCTTGCTTGCGCGGGTTCCGATGGTTGCTTCTCCGTGGTGTGCCTCTCGCCGGAGCAAGTCCGGCTTCGGCGGCGACTGTTTGTGGTCTGCCGAGAGCGGCTCTTCTTGGGAACCTGCGGTTCCCTCGCCCCTCCCTCGAAGTGTTGAGCTCGCCGCCTACGTCTTCGTGGCGTTCACGGCCGCGCGCACCTGCGTGAACACGTCGGCCATCTCGAGCGCGGTGCGCACGGCCTCGGCGCCCTTCTCGATACGCGCCTCGGCCTGCGCGACCGTGTCGGTCGTGAGCACGCCGAACGCGACCGGCACGCCGGTCTCGAGCGCGGCGAGCTGGAGCCCCGACGCGGCCTCGCCCGCGACGTAGTCGAAGTGCGGCGTCTCCCCGCGGATAACCGCGCCGAGCGCCACGATGCACGAGTAGCGGCGCGTCTTCGCCATCGCCATCGCCGCGAGCGGGAGCTCGAACGCGCCGGGGACGGGGATGACCGTCACGGCCTCCCGCGCGACGCCCTGCTCGGCGAGCGCGTTCAGGGCCGACTCGAGCAGGCGGTTCGTGATCTCGCCGTTGAACCGCGCGATCACGACGCCGACCGTGCGGCCCTCACCGCCTGGCGCGCCCTCGATCACCGTGTAGCCGTCGGGGACCCGCAACCCGCCGGCCGCGTGCTGCTCCGGCTCCGGTTCCGGCTCGGGCTGCGGTGTGGGCGGCCTCAGCTCGGGGACGATCGGCGCCACGTCGTCGGTCACGAGCGGCTCCTCGACGGCCCCGGCGATGACGGTCTGCTCGGCGGGCTCGTCGATGCCCACCGTGCCTCCCTCGTCGTTCATGCGTCCTCCTGGTCGGCGAAGCGGATGTCCTGGTGGTGCAGCCGGTGGCCGAGCTTGTCGCGCTTCGTCGCCAGATACCGCTGGTTGACGGCATTCGGCGGCATCTCGATCGGCACCTGCTCGACCACGGTGAGACCGTATCCCTCCAGGCCGGTCAGCTTCTTCGGGTTGTTGGTCAGGATGCGAATGGTCGTCAGGCCGAGGTCGGCGAGGATCTGGTTCCCGATCCCCCAGTCGCGCGCGTCTGCGGGGAACCCGAGCTCCAGATTCGCCTCCACGGTGTCGAGGCCTGCCTCCTGCAGCTCGTACGCCTTCAGCTTGTTGAGCAGGCCGATGCCGCGGCCCTCCTGCGACATGTAGAGCAGCACGCCGCGCGCCTCGCCCTGGATCAGCGCCAGCGCGTGCTCGAGCTGCTCCCCGCAGTCACAGCGCAGCGAGTGGAAGACGTCGCCGGTCAGGCATTCCGAGTGGACGCGGACGAGGACGTTCTCGGCGCCGCCGACGTCGCCCTTCACGAGCGCGACGTGCGGCTTGCCGGTGAGCGTCTCGCGGTACGCGACGGCGGTGAAGTCGCCGTACGCCGTCGGCAGCGAGACCGATGTCGTGCGCTCGACAAGCTTCTCGCGGCGGCGCCGGTACTCGATCAGATCGGCGACGGTGACCATCCGGATGTCGTGCTCGGCGCAGTAGTCGACGAGGTCCGGAACGCGCGCCATCGCGCCGTCGTCGCGCATGATCTCGCAGACGACGCCGGCCGGGTTCAGGCCGGCGAGGCGCGCGAGGTCGACGGCGGCCTCGGTCTGGCCCGCGCGGTTCAGGACGCCGCCCGCGCGCGCCTTCAGCGGCTGGACGTGCCCCGAGTGGATGAGGTCGTGGCGGTCCTTCGTCGAGACCGCGACCTGGATCGTCCGCGAGCGGTCGTGCGCGGAGATGCCGGTGCTGATGCCCTCGCGCGCCTCGATCGTGTTCATGAACGCGGTGCCGAGCGGCGTCTCGTTGTGCTCGGTCATCGGGCGCAGCCCGAGCTCCTCGCAGCGCTCCTCGGTCAGGCACAGGCAGATGAGGCCGCGGCCGTAGGTCGCCATGAACGTGATCGCCTCCGGCGTGGCGAACTGGGCGGCAATCACGAGGTCGCCCTCGTTCTCGCGGTCGGGCGCGTCGACGACGACGACGAACTTGCCGTGGCGGATGTCGTCGATCGCCTCGTCGATGGTGGCGAAGGGCGAGGAAACGGCTGTTTCGACGGTCACGCCGATGATCGTAACGCGCGGATGTTCACCGACCGACGAGGCGCTCGACGTACTTGGCGAGCACGTCCGCCTCGAGGTTGACCTCGTCGCCCGGCTCGAGCGCCCCGAGCGTGGTCACCTGGAGCGTGTGCGGGATCAGCGCGACCGCGAATCCGGTGTCGTCCAGACCGGCCACGGTCAGCGAGACGCCGTCGACGCCGACCGAGCCTTTCGCGACGCAGTAGCGAAGAACGTCGCCCGGGGCGTCGATCCAGATGCGCACGCCGTCGCCCTCGGGCTCGACCGACCGGACCTGCCCAACAGCGTCGACGTGGCCCTGGACGTAGTGGCCGCCCAGTGGCTCGCCGGCGCGCAGCGCGGGCTCGATGTTGACGTGATCCCCGGCGCCGAGTTGGCCGAGCGTCGTGCGGCCGAGCGTCTCCGGGACGGCGTCGAAGGCGATGTGGCCGTCGTCCACGCTCACGGCGGTGAGGCAGACGCCGTCGATGGACACCGAGTCTCCGGTCGCGGCCTGGGCGGCGGTGTCGGCCGCCTCGACGGTCAGGCGGACGCCGTCGGGGCCGCCTTCGACCGCCGCGATGCGCCCGAGCTCGCGGATGATGCCCGTGAACACACGGTCACCCTAGAAAACGAGCGCCTGCAGCGTCTCGCGGGCGACCATGTTGACCTCGGCGCGGTTCGCGCTCTCGTCGCGCAGCCCGTCGAGCAGCTCCTCGACCGCCTCGCGCTGCTCCTCGTCGAGCGCACCGAGGTCGGCGCCGGCCAGCTCGGCCAAGAGGCGCTCGTCCGTCGAGTTGCCCGCGAGCCACGCGGAGATGGCGGTGACCAGCACGTCGGCCGGGCGGCGGGAGGTTAGACGGTCAGGGCTCGTGGACATAGGCGGTCAGCAGCACGTCGTCGCCGTGCCTGCTCGTAGTCACATCGTGCATGCGAATCCGGCCGACAGGGCGGGCCAGGATAGCCGGGCCTTCGCCGGCCACCGTCGGCGCGACGAAGAGCAGCACCTTGTCCACGAGGTCCTCGCGCAGGAAGGAAGCCGCCAGCGTGGGCCCGCCCTCGAGCAGCAGGGACTGGACGTCCTCGGCCGCGAGCCGCTGGAGCGCCTCCGCCGGCGGCTCGTCGACCAGCTCGAGACCGCTGCCCTCCGGCAGCGGTCCGCGGCCGAACGCGAGCCGGCGCGGCTGGCGTGTCGCGCCGACGTCCCGCGCCGTCAGCGCGGGCCGGTCGGCGAGCACGGTGCCCATGCCGACGGCGACCGCATCGGACGCTGCGCGCAGCTCGTGCACGAGGCGCCGGCTCTCCTCGCCGGTGATCCAGCGCGAGCCGGGGACGGCCACGCGGCCGTCGAGCGTGGCGGCGATCTTGAGCGTGACGAACGGGCGGCCGAGCGCAGCCCACGCCCGCCACGCCTCGTTCTGGCGGCGCGCGCGGCGATCGTCCAGCACCTCGACCTCGACGCCCGCGTCGCGAAGGCGTGCGATCCCGCGGCCGTCGGTGCGCGGGTCGGGATCCGCCGCGCCGACGACGACGCGGGCGATGCCGGCCGCGACGACCGCGTCGGCGCACGGCGGCGTGCGCCCGTGGTGCGCGCACGGCTCGAGCGTCACGTACATCGTCGCGCCGCGCGCCCGGCGGCCAGCCCGGTCGAGGGCGACGACCTCGGCGTGCGGCCCGCCGGCACGCTCGTGCCAGCCCTCGCCGACGATCTCGCCGGCGCGCTCGATGACAGCGCCGACGACGGGGTTGGGGCGCGTGGTCCCGCGCCCCCGCTCGGCGAGGTCGAGAGCGCGCTCGAACAGGCTCACGACGCGAGCGAGACGAGCTCGCGGTAGGCGGCGGCGGGGTCGTCCTTCCCGTAGACGGACGACCCGGCGACGAAGAGCGACGCGCCGGCGGCGCGCACGTCGGCGATGTTCGACGTGCCGATGCCGCCGTCGACCTGGATGTGCGTCTCGGGCGGGAGCAGCCCGCGCAGCTCGCGGACGCGGCCGATCGCCTCGGGCATGAACGGCTGCCCCGAGTAGCCGGGCCAGATGCTCATGCAGAGCACGATGTCCGCGCCCTCTGCGGCCCGCGCCGCATCGGCGACGGCCGTGCCGGGGTTGAAGGCGATCCCGACGCCGAGGCCGTGCTCGCGCGCCAGCTCGATCAGCCGTCCGCTCGCCCCCACCTCCACGTGGAAGGTGACGCTGTCGCCGCCCGCCTTGGCCATCTGCGGGATGTGGCGCTCGGGGTTGTCGACCATCAGGTGGCAGTCGAGCACGGCCCCGCGCTCGTGCACGAGGCCGGCGATCGCCTCGAGGACGATCGGCCCGGTCGTGATCGGCTCGACGAAGTGGCCGTCGCCGACGTCGAAGTGGAAGACGCGGACGCCCGCATCGAGCGTCGCTTCGAGCTGCTGCGCGAGCTGTGCGAAATCGGCCGCGTAGATCGACGGCTCGACCTCGATTCCCCGTACCCAGTCCGCCCAGCCCATGGCGCCTATCGTCGCAGCAGCCGCGCGACGAAGAACCCGGAGGTGCCGTGCACGTGCGGCAGGGTGAGGAGGAACTCCGGTCGCCGCGGATGGCGGAACGCCGGCCACTCCTCGGCGAGCGCCGCGTCGCACTCGAGGCCGCTCGCCTCGATCACGGCCTCGTTCTCGTCGACGTTCACCGTGCAGACCGCGTACGTGATCGTCCCGCCCGGGCGGACGCGCTCGGCGGCCGCCTGCAACAGCGCGACCTGCAGCTCGGGCAGCGGCCGCGCCCGCCAGCGCAGGTCGGGCCGGCGCGCAAGCACGCCGAGCCCCGAGCACGGCGCGTCGACCAGCGCGCGGTCGAAGTCGGCCAGCTCGGGCGGCAGCTCGAGCGCGTCGGCGTTCACGACGATGACGTTGGCGGCGCCGAGCCGGCGCATGTTCTCTTCGAGTTCTCGGGCGCGACCTTGATGCTTCTCAACGGCGACGACCTCGCCGGCGAGCTGGCCCGTCTTGCCGCCGGGCGCGGCGCAGAGGTCGAGGGTCCGCTCCCCGTCGCGGGCGCCGACGGCGAGGCCGGCGAGCTGCGAGCCCCGGCTCTGCGGCCAGACTAGCCCCTCCTCGATCCAGCGCGGGTCGATGCGGGCGACGCGGACGGCCTGCGCGATGAGGGGGTCGGGCTCCCCGAAGTCGCGCGGCTCGGCCTTGCGCCGGTTCACGCGCACGACCGTCTCCGGCTGCTCGTTCTGCGCGGCCAGGAGCGCGCGCGCGTCGTCCGCGCCGAGCTCGCGCCAGAACGTCTCCGCGATCCAGTCGGGGTACGAGTGGCGGAGAGCGGCCGCGGCCGGCGTGTCGTCCGGCAGCGCCTCGACCAGCGCCCGCGCCCCCTCGCTCAGCCGTCGCATCACGGCGTTTGTGAACGCGACGGCGCGCTCGAGGCCGGAGCGGCGGACGAGCTCCACGGACTCGTCGACGGCCGCATGGGCCGGGACGCCGTCGAGGAAGATCAGCTGGTAGGCGCCGAGGCGGAGCGCGGCCAGCACGGGCGGGTCGAGCTTGCGCACGGGACGGCGTCCGAGCGTGTCGATCGCATGGTCGAGCGTCCGGGCGCGCTGGACGGTGCCGTAGGCGAGCTGCTGCGCGAACGCCCGCTCGCGCGCGTCGAGCCCGGCGACGGCGCCCTCGAGCATGCGGTCGGCGTAGGCGTCGTCCTCGAACACGCGGCGGACGACCGAGAACGCCGCCCGGCGGGCAGGCGTGACGCTCACGGGCCGTAGCCGCGCAGGAACTCAGCGCCCGTCATGCGCCGGCGGCCGTCCGGCTGCACCTCGAGCAGTTCGACGCCGTCGACGACGAGCTCGGAGCCCTCCTGCGCGCGCCGTGCGCGCCACACGGTCAGCGGGCGGTCGTTGACCTCGGTGCGTGCACCGATCTGCGGCGAGAGCGCCCGGATCACGTCGATGACGTTCATAACCTCGTCCGACCAGTCGAGCTCGCGGTCGGCCGCGGTGATCTTCTCGGCGTAGGTCGCGCCCTCGTCCGGCTGCTCGGTGAACGAGGGGGCCTCGAGCACCCGGTCGAGGAGCTCGGCGGCCAGCCCACCGGCCCGCGCGTAGACGACGCCGGCGTCGTCGTCCGGTCCGATCGGGAATGCCTGCTGGGCCGCGATGGGGCCGGCATCGAGCTCCGCGGTCGTGCGGTGGATGGTCACGCCCGTCTCGGTATCGCCGGCCATGATCGCGCGCTCGACGGGCGCGGCACCGCGCCAGCGCGGGAGCAGCGAGGGGTGCACGTTGAGCCAGAGCGCGCGGTCGAGCAGCACGGAGGGGATCAGGGCGCCGTAGGCGGCGACCACCATGGTCGGCACGTCGATCTCGAACTCGGCGTCCAGGCGCTCCGGCTGGCGCACCGGGATGCCGAGCCGCTCCGCCGTCTCCTTCGCCGGCGGAGCGCCGACGCGGCGGCCGCGGCCACGCGGGCGGTCCGGGCGGGTCAGCAGGAAGGCGACGTCGTGGTGGGCGGCAAGCCGCTCGAGCACGTCGGCGCCGAGCGGCGCGGTCGCCGCCACGCCGAGGCGCGGGCTCAACGATCCAGGACGGGCTGCGGCCGCAGGCGCGCGAGCGCCTCGCGGCGCGCCTCCTTCGTCGTGCGGTCGAGGATCAGGATCCCGTCGAGGTGGTCGAGCTCGTGCTGTGCAACGCGGGCCGCGAGCCCCTCGAGCTCGAGCGAGACCGGCTCCCCGTCGATGCCCTGTCCTTCGACGCGGACCGTCGTCGAGCGCTCGACCGGCGCGAGCACGCCGTAGAGCGAGAGGCAGCCCTCCTCGTCGGACTCGCGCTCCCCGCCCTGCTCGGCGACGACCGGGTTCACGATGGCGAACGCGTCCTGCTCGAGGTCGGGCTGCATCACGACGATCCGCCGCAGCACCCCCGCCTGGTTGCCCGCCAGCCCGACCCCGCTCGCATCCCTCATCAGTAGGATCATGCGCTCGGCCAGGCGCCGCAGGTCCTCGTCGAACTCCTCGACCTCGTGCGCGCGCATCCGCAGCACCGGGTCGGGGTACTGCCGGATCTGCGCGAGCGCGAGCCGGCGCCGCGCGGCGCGCTCGGCATCGAGCGGCTCGTCGCGCGTCTCGGTGTGAGTGTGCTCTTCCTCCGACACGGCGCCAGTGTAAGGGGAGGGTTTGGCCCTGCGGCGCCTCTGGCAATGACCCAGGTGACCGACAGAGGGGGTTTCGTGTACGCACGTCTCAGCACCTATGAGCTTCCGGGCGACGCCGACGGCGACGCCGAGGAGGCCTTCCGCGAAGCGCTCCGCCAGATCGACGAGTGCCACGGGCTGGCCGACGGCATGTACCTCGTCAGCTGCGACGGGGGCCGAGCGATCACGCTGACGCTGTGGGACTCGCGCGCCGAGATGGAGGCGTCGCGCGTCAAGGCGACACGCCTCCGCATCGACGCCGCGCACGAGGTGGATGCGAGCATCGTCAGCACGGAGGAATTCGAGGTCGCCTTCGCGCTCTCGCGCGACTTCGCAATGACCTAGAGCGACTGCGGATCCACGTCCACGACCGCTGTGAGGCCGGCGCGCCTCATCGCGGTGGCCGCGGCGGCGAGGAGCCGTGCCGCCCGCCCTGCGACGGCACGCGGCGTGTGCGTCTTGGCGACCAGCTGGGCGCGGTGGCGGCCGCGCAGGCGCAGCAGCGGCGCCGGGCCGAGCAGGTCGGCGCCGACGCCTTCGAGGCCCTGCCGCAGCTCGGTGAGCAGACGGTCGACCGGTGCCTGGTCGTCGCCCGCGACCAGGATCCGCACGAGGTGGCCGAACGGCGGGTAGCCGAGCTCGCGCCGGCGCTCGAGCTCCTCGGCGAGGAACCGGTCGACGTCGTGCCGGGCGGCATGCAGGACGGCCGTGGAGTCGGGCTGGAACGTCTGCACGATCACGCGGCCGGGCGCGTCGCGGCCGCTGCGGCCCGCAAGCTGCGTGATCAGCTGGAACGTCCGCTCCTCGGCGCGGAAGTCGGGCATCGCCATGCCGGTGTCGGCATCCACGACCGCGGCGAGGGCCACCCCGGGGAAGTCGTGGCCCTTGGCGACCATCTGCGTGCCGAGCAGGACGGCGCGGTCGGCGGCGGCGAAGCGGCCGAGGGCCTCGGCCAGCGCGCCGGGCTTCGCGGCCGTGTCGGCGTCGATGCGGAAACGCTCCAGGTCGGGGAAACGCTTCGCGAGCTCGTGCTCGAGCCGCTGGGTGCCGGCGCCGATCCGCGCCAGCTCCGGCGAGCCGCACGCGGGGCAATGCTCGAGCGCCGGCTCGACGGCCGAGCAGTGGTGGCAGTGAAGGAGCCCGTCCGCATGCAGGACGAGCGCGATGTCGCAGTTCCGGCAGCGGCGGGTCGCGCCACACGTGCGGCAGTGGATCGCCGGCGCGACGCCGCGGCGGTTGAGCAGCAGGATCGCCTTGCCGCCGTCGCGGGCCACGGCGTCGAGCCCCGCAATGAGCGGCGCGGACAGCGGGTAGCCCGGCTCGCGGCGCAGGTCGACGACCTGGACGGGCGGCAGGGAGGCGGCGATCCGGCCGCCGAGCTCGAGCCGCTCGAGCGTCGCCCAGCTCTCCGGGCGCGGCGTGGCGGTGCCGTAGACGGCGACCGCCTGCTCGAGCGAGGCCCGCTTCGCGGCGACCGTGCGGGCGTCGTAGCGCGGGTCGGCCTCCTGCTTGTACGAGGCGTCGTGCTCCTCGTCGATGCAGATGACGCCGAGGCGCGGGACGGGCGCGAAGACCGCCGAGCGCGCACCGACGACCACGCGGGCCTCGCCGAGGGCGACCCGCTCGCGCTCGTCGCGCCGCTCGGCCTCGCCGAGCGAGGAGTGGAGGACGGCAACGGTGTTGCCGAAGCGAGCGGTGAAGCGCGCGAGCGTCTGCGGCGTCAGCGCGATCTCGGGGACGAGGACGATCGCCCCGCGGCCGCGCGCGAGCGCGTCCTCGCACGCGCGGAGGTAGACCTCGGTCTTGCCGCTGCCGGTCGCGCCGTACAGCAGGAAGTGGCCGCCGCCGGCGTCGAGCGCGCCGGCGATGCGCTCCACCGCCGCGGCCTGGGTGGGCGTCGGGGTCGGCGGCGCCGCGGCGCCCGGCGCGAGCGACTCGCGCGCGACGGGCGAGGGCCGCTCTGCGCGGCGCTTGCGAACGTGCGGCGCCACGAGCGCGAGGGCGCGGCCGGCGGTCGACCCGTAGTAGTCGGCGATCCAGAGCGCGAGGTCGACCAGCTCCGGCGGCAGCGTCTCGACGACGGAGTCGATGTCGGCCGGCGCGATCCCCGGCGGCGCTTCGTCCGCCGTGGACACGACCACGCCGCGCCGCTTCGCCCCGCCGAAGCGGACGGCCACGACCGTGCCCTTGCGCACGTCGTCCGGGACCGCGTACGTGAACGGCCGCGCGAGCGCACGCGCGGTCATCAGCGGCTGGACGTCGGCGAAGCGGCGGCCCACCCAGAGAGGCTATGGCCCGGCCGGGACGGCGCGCGCCGTCACGAGGACGGCGTAGATCGTGTTCCGGTAGCCGCCGGCCGCGCCGATGATCTCCTGGAAGCGTCCTTCGAGCCACTCGCGCCGATCCGGGGCGAGCTCCAGGAACGCCGAGGACGTGCGGACGTGGGCGAGCACCTCGTCCGCGGTCTCGTCGACGTCGCGGGCCTCGGTCTCGATGTCGGCCTCCTCGAACAGGAGCGACGTTCCCGGTGCGGCCAGGTCGCGGCCGTTGAGCCAGGCCCAGACCTCGGAGATGTCCGCGCGCCTCGCTCGGGCGCCCTCGAGGAGCTCCTCCATGCTGCGCTGCGGCCAGACCTCCGGCCTGACCTCGAGCCAGGCCTCGCGGATCTCCCGGTCGACCGGACCGGTGTTGCCGGCCAGGTGCGTGAGCAGCGCGAATGTCCCGCCGGGCCGAAGCAGCCGGGCGACCTTGGCCCAGCCGACGCGGGGATCGACCCAGTGGAAGGCGGTCGCCGAGAAGACCGCGTCGTACGCGCCTGCGGGCAGCTCGACGTCCTCGAAGCGGCCGAGGTGGAACGTGACCGCGTCCCCTACCGATCGCCGGGCGACCTCCATCATCGCCGGCCCGGGCTCGACCGCCTCGAGGCGGAAGCCTGCGGTGCGCCAGCTCGCGCGTCAGCTTGCCCGTGCCGCAGCCGACCTCGAGCACGCGCGCGCCCTCGGTCAGGCCCGCACAGGCACGGTCGACGAGCGCGGCCGGGTAGGTCGGCCGGACGCGGTCGTAGTCCTCCGCGATCGTGTTGAAGAGCAGGCCGCGCTCGGGCACGGCACGAGCCTACGTTGCGAGCTTGGCGGCCTCGAGCACCCAGTCGGTGGCGAAGCCGAGGAAGAGCCCGAGGAGCAGCATCCAGGTGACGAGGACGGGCATGTTGAAGCGGCTGTTGACCTGGAACAGCTGCTGGACGACATACAGGATCGAGCCGGCGGCGATCGCGAAGAAGACGACGGCCAGCGCGTCGCTGACCCAGGCCTGGCCGACGACGGTGCCGACGAAGGTCGGGCCGCCGCCGATCAGCCCGAGCAGGGCGAGGAAGCGCCAGCTCGGCCGGTCGGCGTCCGCGGCCATCGGCCCGATGATCCCGAAGCCCTCCGTGGCGTTGTGGAGCGCGAAGCCGATGATGAGGACGAGCGCGAGCGAGATCGCGCCGGCGGCGCCGGCCTGGCCGATGGCCAGCCCCTCGCCGAAGTTGTGCAAGCCGATGCCGGTCGCGATCAGCAGCGCGAGCTGGCGCGCGGGGGTGAGGCGGTCGACCCACGAGCGCGACGCGAACTCGTCGATGGCGGCCGCGCCGGGCCCGACGAGCGGCGTCGAGCGCCGCGTGCGCATCCAGCGGTCGTAGTAGACGAGGCTGGTCAGGCCGGCGACGAAGCCGGCAGCCAGCAGCGCGCCGAGCCCGAGGAAGGGCCCCCAGCCACCGTCGCCCTGGACGGCGTGCCCGAGCGCGGTCTCGACCGGATCGACGCCGTGCGACAGCACGTCCCAGAAGAGGAACAGCAGGATCCCGGTCGCCATGGCGCTCAGCCCCGCGCGGACGCGGACGTCGAGGTCGCGCAGCCGCGCGGCCGGGAGGCCGAGGAAGATGGTGAGGCCGGCGACGGCGCCGAGGACGAGGATCTGCGTAGTCGACACGGTTGTAAGGGGAACCTTACATAGGACGGCGACTAGAGTCGACGGAGTGGCCGGCCACTCCGTCGACGAGTACCTCGAGACGATCTACTTCCTCGCCTTTCCGATCGGCGAGTATCGGCCCCTGACGGTCGGCTCCCCCACGCTCGCCTCACGAGTCGCGGAAATGCTGGGCGTGTCGCGGGCCTCGGCCGGGGAGATGTTGAAGCGACTCGAGGCGGAAGGGCTCGTCGAGCGCGGCGAGCACAAGGAGGCGCTGCTCACCGCGACGGGCCGGGCGCGGGCGGAGCGCGTCGTGCGGAAGCACCGGATCATCGAGCGGCTGCTCACCGATTTCATGGGCTACACGGCCGCCGAAGCGCACGTGCACGCCGACGAGCTCGGCGACACGTTCACCGACGACATGGTCGAGCGCATCTCCGAGCGGCTCGGCCATCCCGACCGCTGCCCGCACGGCTGGCCGGTCGACCCCGACTTCGAGCAGGCCGAGAACGCCGAGCTCGCGCCGGTCGCCGAGCTGCCCGCGGGCTCGCGCGCGACGATCGTGCGACTCGCCGAGCACGACGGCGAGCTCCTGCACTGGTTCTACGACGAAGGCCTGGTGCCGGGCAGCGAGATCGAGATCACCGTGGCCGACACCGGCAGCGGCCGCTTCGCGGTACGCACGAACGGCAGCGAGCACACGCTCGCCGAGAAGGCTGCCGCCGGCCTGTTCGTCAGGCCGTCTTGAGCTTGGCCAGCAGGCGCTGAAGCGCCGCGGGCGTCAGCTCGCCGCGGTTCTTCGTCAGGGCGGCGAGGAGCGCTGTTCGCTGCGAGGGAGGCATGAGCCGTCGAGTTCGCGACCAGGGGAGACGATCCTTTCTCGACGGAGGCGGGCTTGCCCCGCCGCAGTCACATCGCGGCCCCGGCGCGTCTAGCTCTAAGACCCGACGAAAGTCGTCATGGCGTCGGCGCAGCCGACGCCGGACTTTCGGCGGAAACGAGGCCAGCGGCCTCGCGGAGCGTGTCGACCTTGTCGAGCCGCTCCCACGTGAAGTCGTGGTCATCGCGGCCGAAGTGGCCGTACGCGGCGGTCTTCGCGTAGATCGGCCGGCGCAGGTCGAGGTCGCGCAGGATCGCCGCCGGGCGCAGGTCGAAGTGCTCGCGGGCGAGCGCCTCGATCTGACCGACCGGGATGTGCTCGGTCCCGAAGGTGTCGACGGCGATGGAGACCGGGTGTGCGACTCCGATGGCGTAGGCGACGTTGACCTCGGCGCGGTCTGCGAGGCCGGCGCCGACCAGGTTCTTGGCCACGTAGCGGGCGGCGTAGGCGGCCGAGCGGTCGACCTTCGTCGGGTCCTTGCCGGAGAACGCACCGCCGCCGTGGCGTGCAGCGCCCCCGTAGGTGTCGACGATGATCTTGCGCCCGGTCAGGCCGGTGTCGCCCATCGGGCCGCCGATCACGAAGTTCCCGGTCGGGTTGCAGTAGAAGAAGTCCGGGTCATCCAGCAGCCGGCGCTCGTCGTAGAGGTGCGCGGGCAGCAACGGGTGCAGGACGTGCTCGGCGAGATCGGGCTTGATCAGGGTGGCGGCGTCGAGCCCCTCGCGATGCTGCACGGAGATGAGCACGCGCTCGATCTCGACGGCGCGCTGGCGGCCGTCCTCGTCGACCTCGTAGCGGATGGTCACCTGTGCCTTGCCGTCGGGTCGCAGGTACGGCAGCACGTCGGCCTTGCGGACCTCGGAGAGCCGGTGGCAGAGCTTGTGCGCCAGCATGATCGGGAGCGGCATGAGCTCGTCCGTCTCGTTGGTCGCGTAGCCGAACATCATCCCCTGGTCGCCCGCGCCCACCTGGTCGAGCGGGTCCTCGTCGCCGGGCTGATGCTGCATCTCGTACGAGGCATCCACGCCCTGCGCGATGTCGGCCGACTGCTCGTCGATCGCGACGATGATCCCGCACGTGTCGGCGTCGAACCCGTACTTCGCCCGGTCGTAGCCGATCACGTGGATCTTGGCGCGGACGAGCTTCGGGATGTCCACGTAGCAGTCGGTGCTGATCTCGCCGGCGACGACGACGAGGCCCGTGGTGATCAGGGTCTCGCAGGCGACGCGGCCCATCGGATCCTGCGCGAGGACCGCGTCGAGGATCGAGTCCGAGATCTGGTCGGCCATCTTGTCGGGATGGCCCTCGGTGACGGACTCCGAGGAGAACTGGAAGCTGCGGACGGCCATTTGAGGTCTCGAGGCTAGCCGATACCGACGAACCCGGAGAGGATGTAGCTGTCCCCGTCCTGGGT
Source organism: uncultured Thermoleophilia bacterium (assembly GCA_963755085.1). Taxonomy (GTDB): domain Bacteria; phylum Actinomycetota; class Thermoleophilia; order Gaiellales; family Gaiellaceae; genus JACVRM01. The sequence continues at coordinate 161,132 of CAVWIN010000010.1, forward strand.
CGCCGAGGCGACGACCGAGCGCAGCGGCTTGAGGTTCGCCTGCGTCTCCGCGTCGACGCTCGCGCCGCCGACCTGGATGAAGAACGGCACCGCCGTCTGGAGGTCGGAGTACAGGAGCAGCGACACCTGGCTCGGCACGTTGGCCGCGCTCAGCGCGTCCGTGTAGGCGGGGTCATCGGCGAGCTTGCCCGAGCTGCCGTGCAGCGCCGCCATGCCGGCACGGCTCGTGCTGATGAGAAGCTTGCCGTCGATGACCGCCCAGAGCACCGAGATGTCCTGGCCGGTGAACGTCAGCTCCGTCGCGTGCAGGCCGTTGATGTCGACCGTCGAGGCCTTGCCGCTGCCGCCGAGCTCCAGCAGCGCGCCGACCCGCTCCATCAGCTTCGTCGCCTTGGCCTCGTCGGCCTTGACCGCGACGTCGATCGTGACCGGCAGCGATGTGCCGCTCGGCGCGCCGTAGACGCCGACCGCGCTCTCGTCGTCGAGCACGGGGAACACGTCGTCGTTCAGCGTCAGGCCCAGCGCCTTCTCGACCTGGGCACGCTGCTGGGCGAAGTTCGGGTCCTCCTGCTGGTAGGCATCGAGCACCTGACGGAGCGCCTTACCGAGACCGGAGATGTCGAGGAACAGGAGCGGCTGCGCGGGCATGGTCTGGTCGAGCGTCGGCTCGAACGTGGTCGAGGACGGCGCGCCTGCGACCGTGCCTGTGACGTCGAAGCGGACGCCCTGGTCCTCGGCGGAGGCCGATGCGGCGAGCGACTGGACCTTGCCCAGCGCCTTCGTGATCTGGGCGCTCGAGAGCGGCTGGCCCTGAGCGGCCTTCATCGCTCCGGTGTCGATGGTCGTGCCCGGCACGTACGCGAGCGCCAGCCCGTCGGTCTGCACCTTCGAGACGCCGTCCTTGAACGCGCTCATGTCGCCGAGCGAGCCGGCCTCGCGCGCCTTCTCGAACGCGGCGAGCGTCGACGCCTTGTCGGATGCGATCACCCAGCCGTCGACCTGCTTGGTCACGGCCGGGTTCGGGGGCTTGCGCAGGAGCGTCTCCAGCTTGTCCGGCTGCGGCGACTTGGTGAAGACCACGACGTCGCTGTTCAGGCCGAGGCCGACGAGCCCGACCTCCGGGCCAAGCGCCGGCTTCAGGTCGTTCTCCCAGGTGATGCCGGACTTGCCTAGGTCGTCGGTGAAGGACTTGACCAGCCTGTCGCTCGACGGGAAGCGGTTGAGCAGCACGCTCGCCTTGTGCCACTGGTCGCTCGTGACGTCGGTGTCGAGCGAGACGAAGTACGCCGAGCCGGCCGGCGCGAAGTTCGCCGTCTCCGGGATGGCTCCGCTCCCGGTGCCGGAGCTGCCGCCCGAGCTGCCGCAACCCGCCACCGCCACGGCGGCGAACGCGAACGCGAACAGGACTAGGAACTTGCGCATGCTGGTTACTCCTCGCTCGGTGGGCGCGCCATGAGATCGACGATCAGGTCGCCCGGTTCTTCGCCGCCCAGGACTCTACTCACGGCATCGGTTATCGGCAGATCGACGCCGAGACGCGATGCCAAACGGGCGAGCGCCGGCGCCGTGGTCAGCGACTCGACCGTGCTGCCGATCGTCGTCGCGGCCGCGGTCGGGTCGGCCCCGCGCGCGATCAGCTCCCCCTCGCGCCGGTTCCGGCTCAGCTGGCTCCAGCCGGTCACGACCAGGTCACCCATGCCGGCCAGGCCCGAGAACGTCTCCTGGCGCGCGCCGGCGGCCGTGCCCAGGCGGGACATCTCCGCCAGGCCGCGGGTCAGCATGGCCGCCTTTGCGTTGTCGCCCAATTCCAGCCCGTCTACGACGCCGGCGGCCAGCGCCATCACGTTCTTGGCGGCGCCGCAAAGCTCAACGCCCAGCACATCCGTGTTCAGGTAGACGCGGAACGTCCCGGAGATGAGCGCATGCTGAAGGCGCTCGCCGAGTTCGCGGTCGGTCGACGCGACCACGGAGGCGAACGGCTTGCCGGCCACAACCTCCGAGGCGAAGTTCGGCCCCGAGAGGACGGCGACGGGCCGCCCGGTTACGAGCGCCGACAGGCGGCCGCCGGTCGCCGGGTCGAGCCCCTTGCTCAGGCTCAGCACCGGAGCGCTGCCCGGCAGCTCGGCGACGACCTCGCCAAAGAAGCGGCTCGGGACGGCGACGCAGACGAGGTCGGCCCCGGCCACGGGCGCCTCCTCGATCGTGGCCCCGGCGACACCGAGCGCGATGCCCGGGTGGTAGCGCGGGTTCTCGCCGGTCTCGTCGACCACTCGCGCGAGCTCGGGATCGCGCGCGGCGAGCGTCACCTCGTGGTCGTGCCGGGCCAGCAGGTGCGCGAACGCCGTCCCCCACGCTCCGGCGCCGACGACAACGATCTTCATGAGCGCCGCACGAAGTCGATGGCGACCGGCACGCCGTCAAGCTCATAGCGCTCGCGCAGCTGGTTCTCGACCCAGTAGCCGTAGTCGCGCGTGATCAGGGCCGGATCGTTGACGAAGAAGCGGAAGCGCGGCGGCCGCGTGCGGATCTGCGTGCCGTAGAGCAGGTTCAGCCGGCGGCCGGCGCGCGACGGCGGCTGACGGGCGCTGCGCAGCTCGGCCATGAAGCGGTTCAGCTCCGGCGTCGGGATGCGAGCGACATGCTTGTCGAACTGCTCGCCGACGCGGTCGAACAGGCGTGCGATCCCGCGGCCGGTCGTCGCCGACACCGCGATGACGGGCGGGCGCTGGCGCAGGCGGCCGCGCAGGTCCTTCCGCGTGTCCTCCAGGTCGATCTCCGAGATGTCCCACTTCGAGAGCACGATCAGCGTGGAGCAGTTCGCCCGCCGGGCCGTCTCGGCCACCTGGATGTCCTGCTCCACGAGCCCCTCGCTTGCGTCCACGAGCACGAGCGCGACGTCGGCCCGCTCGGCCGCCTGGAGCGCGCGGAGCTCCGAGTAGTACTCGATGCCCTGCCGCTGGCGGCGCTTGCGCCGGAGCCCGGCGGTGTCGACGAGCACGAACTGGCGGTCGCCGTGCTCGAGCACGGTGTCGACGGTGTCGCGCGTCGTCCCCGGGACGTCCGAGACGAGCACGCGCTCCCGGCCGAGCAGGCGGTTCAGGAGGCTCGACTTGCCGACGTTCGGGCGCCCGAGGATCGCGACGCGGATCGCCTCCTCGCCGATCGGCGCACGCCCGCCGCCGGGCAGGAGGTCGACGATCGTGTCGAGCAGGTCGCCGGTGCCGTGGCCGTGCAGACCGGAGAGCGGCACCGGGTCGCCGAGGCCGAGCCGGTGGAACTCGAGCGCGTTCGCGTCCTGTGCGGGGTCATCGATCTTGTTCGCGATCAGGATCACCGGCTTGCGCGAGTGGCGGAGGATGCCTGCGATTTCCTCGTCGCCGGGCGTTATCCCGGCGCGTGCGTCGACGACGAACAGCACGAGGTCGGCGTCCGCGATCGCCACCTGCGCCTGCTCGGCGATGCCGCGGGTGATCGGCGACGGGTCGGCAACGTCGACGCCGCCCGTGTCGACGAGCAGGAACTCCTGCCCACCCCACTCGCAGACGAGCTCCTTGCGATCGCGCGTCACGCCGGGCGTCTCGTGGACGACGGCGGCCCGCGAGCCGGTGAGACGGTTGATCAAGGTGGACTTGCCGACGTTGGGGAAGCCGACGATCGCCACCGTCCCCAGTAGCGGGGCCACTTCTCCGGCTTCGCCGGACAACTGGCTAGGGGTTTCTTTGGCCATCGTCACTAGCCCTTTCGCGCAGCGAAATGGCAGGTGGGGTCGCATGCCTCGGGCGACCGAGCTCGTGCATGTCCACCAGGAAGTCCCAGAGCGTCCAGATCGCGCGGCCAATCTCACGCGAGGCCTCGCGGTAGCCCTTGCCGTTCGCCGGCAGGCCGCCGAAGTCCATCGGCTCGCCCCAGGCGATCGAGACCGGGTGGAAGTTGCCGAGCTGCCAGAACTGGCTGCCGTGGATGGCCGCCGGCACGACCGGGACGCGCTCCTGCAGCGCGATCATCCCGGCGCCGGCCTTCGGCTCGCCCGGGACCCCGCTCTTCTGACGCGTGCCCTCGACGAACAAGCCGACCGCACGGCCCTCGGCGACCAGCTCCCGCGAGAGGCGCACCGCTTCGCGGTCCGACTCCCCTCGGCGGACGGAGTAGGCGCCGAAGGAGCGGATCATCTGGCCGAGCCACGGCACGCGGTGCAGCTCCACCTTGGCCATGTAGTAGATCGTCCGCGGTGAGGCGGCCCCGAAGGCGGGCGGGTCGATCCACGAGAAATGGTTCAGCGCGAGCACGAGCCCATCGTTCAGCGGGACGTTCTCGATGCCGTACACCCGCAGCGGGGCGACCGCCTTCGTCAGCGGCTGGATGGTCAGGCGGCCGATCGGCCAGACTGCCTCGGCGGCGCGCATCAGGCCGGCAGCCGCTCGCGCACGAGCTGCTCGACACGCGCGACGACGTCGTCGATCTCGAGTTCGGTGGTGTCGATCAGGTGCGCATCCTCCGCGACCAGCGTGCGCTCGGCGTCGCTGGCGTCGCGGACGCGCAGGTCGGTGACAAGTGCATCCGCCCCGATGCCGGGCCGCTCGGCCTGGCGGCGGCCGGCGCGGACCGACGGGTCGGCGTCGAGGTAGACCTTCACCTCGGCGTCCGTGGCGACGACAGTGCCGATATCGCGCCCCTCGATGACGGCGTCGCCGGCATCGGCCAGCTCCCGCTGGCGAGCGCGCATGACCTCGCGCACGGCGTTGTGGCGGGCGACGACCGGGACGGTGCGATCGATCTCGGCACTGCGGATCGCGGTCGTCACGTCGTGACCTCCGATCGTGACCATCCCCGACAACTCGAGCTCGACCGGGTTCTCCCGCGCGAGCCGGGCGAGGGCGGCCTCGTCCTCGGGATCGGCGCCGCGCTCCCGTGCGAGCCACGTCAGCGCGCGGTACATCGCGCCCGTGTCGAGGTACCGGAAGCCGAGCCGCTGGGCAAGCCGGCGCGCGACGGTGCTCTTGCCGGCTCCCGCCGGTCCATCGATGGCGACGATCATCAGGGTCTCTGGGCCACGGCCTCGAGGAGGTCGAAGAATCCGGGGAAGCTTACGGCGACCGTCTCGTCGCCCTCGATCCGCACCGGCTCGCGCGACACCAGCCCGGCGACGGCGCCGAGCATCGCAATGCGGTGGTCTCCACGCGAGTTGACGGTCGCCCCGCCGCGCGGCCGTGCGGGAACGCCGCGAATCCGGAAGCCGTCGTCGAGCGCCTCGATGTGGATGCCGAGCGGGCGCAGCGCGTCCACCACGGCCGTGACCCGGTCCGTCTCCTTGACACGGAGCTCGGCGGCACCGCGGATGGTCGTCGTCCCGCGCGACATCCCGGAGACGAGCGCGAGCAGCGGCAGCTCGTCGACGAGCCGCGGGACCTCGGCCGCCGTGACGTGCGCGGCGACGAGCTCGGCCGGCGTGATCTCGAGGTCACCGGCCGGCTCGCCGGCGGCCCGATGGCGGTGCTGGACGTTGATCCGGGCGCCCATGCGCCCGAGCACGTCGAGCAGGCCCGTGCGCGTCGGGTTGAGGCCGAGGTCGTGGATCGTCATGTCCGAGCCGGCGAGCAGGCTGGCGGCCACAACGAACGGCGCGGCGCTCGAGATGTCGCCGGGCACGTCGAGGTCGGGCAGGCGCACCCGGCCGGTCGGCTGGACGGTGATCCGCTTCCCGCGCCGGACGACCCGGGCGCCGGCGGCGCGCAGCATCATCTCGGTGTGATCGCGTGTCGGCATGGGCTCGACCACGGTGGTCGGCCCGTCGGCGCCGAGGCCGGCGAGCAGGATCGCCGACTTCACCTGGGCGCTCGCGACCGGCAGCTCGTACGTGATGCCGGTCAGCGGCCCGCCCTCGATGACGAGCGGCGCATGGCCGTCCGTCGTCTCGACCATCGCGCCCATCCGGCGCAACGGCTCGGCGATGCGCTCCATCGGGCGCCCGGAAAGGGAGGCGTCGCCGGTGAGCTCGAAGCGTCCGCCGTTGCCGGCCAGGAGGCCGGCGAGGAGGCGCATCAGCGTGCCCGAGTTGGCGCAGTCGATCGGGCCGCCGGACGGACGAAGGCCGCCGAGGCCAACGCCGTGGACGACGAGCTCGTCCGCGCCCTCCTCGTCGACCTGGACGCCGAGCGCGCGCACGGCCTCCACCGAAGCCCAGGTGTCGGTCGAGCGGCCGAAGCCGCGGATCCGGCACTCGCCTTCGGCGACGGCGGCCACGAGCACCGACCGGTGCGACACGGATTTGTCGCCGGGCACGGCCAGGTGGCCGACGACGGCACTCGCAGGCTGGACGACGCGCGGCACGGCGCGAGTGTAGGAGGGGTTGGCGGAACGTCGCTCGTCGCAGGGGTGCGATGCTCGGTCCGAGGCTAGGACGCAGGGAGCGTTCGTGTGCTTGCCACACGGGCGCGACCGAGGACGACGCCTCGGGGCGAGCAGCGCGGCCCGGCGGCTCAGACGCCGTTTCGCCAACCCCTCCTGAGGGTGTGATACAGACGGCCCGTGACGCGCGAGCTGCCGACCGACCTGATCACCCCGCTCGGCGTCTACCTGCACCTGCGCGGGGCCGGGGGCGGCGCGTTCCTGCTCGAGTCGGTCGAGCGCGGACGGCTTGGCCGCTCCTCGTTCGTCGGCTCAGGCGCGCGGCTCGTCCCCTTCGAGGAGCTCGCCTCGCTCGACGGCCCGGCCGTCGGGTTCCTCGGCTATGAGCAGGTCGCGCAGCTCGAGCCGACGGTGCCGGTGCCCGACGACGGGCCGGACCTGCCGCCCAGCCGGTTCGTCGCCGCCGAGACGCTCGTGCGCTTCGACCACGCGCTCGGGATCGCCGAGGTGCTGGGCGGCGACGCCGACGAGCTCGCCGCGCGCCTGCGCGAGCCGCCGCCCGTCCCTCCTTCCGTGGCGGCCGCACCGTCTCCCACGCGCCGCTTTCCGGACCGCGAGACCTACGAGGCGAGCGTGCTGCGGGCCAAGGAGCACATCCGCGCAGGCGATGTCTTCCAGGTCGTGCTCGCGCAGCGCGCGGAGCGGCCGACCGCGGCGGGCGCGGTGGCGCTCTACCGGGCGCTGCGGCGCGTGAACCCGTCGCCGTACCTCTTCCTGCTGGAGCTCGGCGACATGGCGCTTATCGGCTCGTCGCCGGAGACGCTCGTGAAGCTGGAGGGCCGCCGCGCGAGCCTGAACCCGATCGCGGGCACGGTGCCGCGCGGCGAGGGCGACGCCGAGGCGCTGCTCGCGTCCCCGAAGGACCGCGCCGAGCACGTGATGCTCGTCGACCTCGGCCGCAACGACCTCTCGCGGACGTGCCTCCCCGGGACGGTGCGCGTCGAGCGGTTCCTCGTGCCCGAGCGCTTCTCGCACGTCACGCACCTCGTCTCCGAAGTGGCCGGCGACCTGCGCCCCGGCGTCGGCCCGCTCGAGCTGCTCGAGACCTGCTTCCCGGCCGGGACCGTGTCGGGCGCGCCGAAGGTGCGGGCGATGCAGCTGATCGCCGAGCTCGAGAGCTACCGCCGCGGCCCGTACGCGGGCGCCGTCGGGTATGTCATGCCCGGAGGCGACCTGGACACCTGCATCACCATCCGGACGATCGTGCTCACGGACGGTGTCGCCCATTTGCAGGCGGGAGCGGGGATCGTCGCCGATTCCGACCCGGCCGCCGAGCACCAGGAGTGCCTCAACAAGCTGGCCGCGCTCGAGCGGGCGATCGACCTCGCAGAGGCCGAATGATCCTCGTCGTCGACAACTACGACAGCTTCACCTACAACCTCGTGCACCTCTTCGCCGAACTCGGCGCCGAGGTCGAGGTGCGGCGCAACGACGCCGTCGACGGCGCCGAGGCTGAGCGGCTGGCGCCGACGCACCTCGTCGTCTCCCCGGGGCCGGGGCGGCCGGCGGACGCAGGCGCGACGATCGAGGTGATCCGCGCGCTCTCCGGGCGCGTGCCAGTGCTCGGCGTGTGCCTCGGCCACCAGGCGATCGTCGAGGCCTTCGGCGGCGTGGTCGGGCCGGCGCACGAGCTCGTGCACGGCAAGGCGGCGCCGGTGCGCCACGACGGGCAGGGCATCTTCGCGGGCGTGCCCGACCCGTTCGAGGCCGGTCGCTACCACTCGCTGGCGGCGACGACGGTGCCGGACGTGCTCGAGGTGTCCGCCACGGCGCCCGACGGCGAGGTCATGGCGGTGCGCCACCGCGAGCTGCCCGTGGACGGGGTGCAGTTCCATCCCGAGTCGGTCCTGACACCCGAGGGGCGGGCGATCGCCGCCAATTTCCTGCGCTAAGCTCGTTCCATGGCTCTGGCTTTCTGTGAGACCTGGTCGTGGCCCGGCGCGTGGGTGCGCCGCTAGGCGCGCTCGCGCGCGTTCCTGTCCACGCAACCGCCTCGTCCAGAAAGGAGAATCACCAGGCCATGAAGGTGTTCTCGGGAATCCAGCCGTCGGGCAACCCCACGTTCGGCAACTACAGCGGCGGCTTCCGTCAGTACGTCGCCACCCAGAACCGTGCCGTGGAGAGCGGCGGCGCGGCGTTCTTCTGCCTCGTCGACCTGCACGCGATCACGGTCGAGTACGACGCCGCCGACCTGCGCACGCGGACGCTCGACCTCGCCGCGCTGCTCTATGCGACCGGCCTCGACCCGGCGCGGTCGACGGTCTTCGCGCAGAGCGACGTCACGGCGCATGCCGAGGCCGCTTGGTTGCTGGGCGCGGTGACGAGCTACGGACAGCTCGGGCGCATGATCCAGTTCAAGGAGAAGGGCGCGCGGCAGGAGTTCGTCAGCGCGGCACTGTTCGACTACCCGATTCTGATGGCCGGCGACATCCTCCTGTACCAGGCGGACACGGTGCCGATCGGCGACGACCAGCGGCAGCATCTCGAGCTCGCACGCGACATCGCGGAGCGGTTCAACCAGCGCTTCGGCGAGACCTTCGTCGTGCCGGACGCCGTCTACCCCGAGACCGGCGCGCGGATCATGGACCTGCAGTCGCCGTCGGAGAAGATGGGCAAGACCGGCTCCAGCGAGGCGGGGACCGTGCGGCTGCTCGATCCGCCCGACGTGATCCGGAAGAAGTTCCGCTCCGCGGTCACCGACTCCGGTCGCGACGTGCGCCGGGCCGACGACAAGCCGGGCGTGACCAACCTGATCGACATCTTCTCGGTGGCGACCGGCGAGTCGACCGAGACGATCGAGGCGCGCTACGACGGCGAGGGCTACGGCCAGTTCAAACAGGACGTCGGCGAGGCGGTGGTCGCGCTCGTCGAGCCGATCCAGGAGCGCTACAGCTCGCTGCGTGCGGACGAGCCGGAGCTGCTGCGGATGCTCGCGCTGGGCGCCGAGAAGGCGGCCGCCGCGGCGGCACCGACCTTGGAGACGATGTACACGAAGATGGGTTTCGTGCGCGCCCGTAGCGCGGCTGCGGCGCGATAGCGAGCAATCGCGGGACAGGATTTCTCCTGGTCTTACATTCCCGCACAGGTCTGTACCGCCCGAGCTGGTGCTAGAGCCAGCCGGATGTGCGGAAGCGCCAGTAGAGCAGGCCGCAGATCGTCGCCATCAGGGCGAGCGCCGCCGGGTAGCCGAACGACCAGCCGAGCTCCGGCATGTGGTCGAAGTTCATGCCGTAGACGCCGGTGATCAGCGTCGGGACGGCGATGATCGCCGCCCAGGCCGAGATCTTGCGGACGTCCTCGTTCTGGCGGATGCTCGCCTGCGTCAGGTTCGCGGTGAGGACGCTCGTCAGCACCTCGCGCAGCTGCTGGACGCGCCCGTACTCGCGCAGCAGGTGGTCGTGGGCGTCCCGGAAGTACGGCTTTGTCGCCGGGTTGATCTGCGGGAAGCCGGCACGGGCCAGGATCTCCACCGGCTCGAGCAGCGGGACGATGCCGCCGTACAGCTCGAGCACGTCGCGCTTGCGCGCGAAGATGCGCTCGGCCGGGTTGCGTCGCGAGCCCGAGAAGACGTCGCGCTCGATCCCGGCGATCGACGCGTCGAGCGACTCGACAACCGGCTCGTAGCCATCGACCACCGCGTCGACGATCGCGTGCAGGGCGGCGCTCGGCCCGGCCTCGAGCAGGTCAGGATGGAGCTCGAGGTTCTCGCGCACGTCGTGCAGCCCATCGCCGCCGTGACGGACGGAGATGATGAAGTCCTCGCCCAGGAAGACGAGCACCTCGCCGAAACGAACGTCGTCCGCCTCGGCGTCCCAGCGGGCCGTCTTCAGCACGAGGAAGAGCGAGTCGCCGTAGCGCTCGAGCTTGGGCCGCTGGTGCGCGTTGATCGCGTCGTCGACAGCGAGCTTGTGCAAGCCGAACTCGCGCGTGACGGCCTCGAACTCCTCGGCGGTCGGCTCGTAGAGGCCGATCCAGGCGAATCCCCGGCCGATCCGGCACCGCTTCTGGAGATCGTCCAGGGCGACCCGGTCGGGAACCCGATGGCCGCCCTCGTAGACGGCGTAGTCGACGATCACCCCGTCGAGCGTAGCGCGAGCGGACGCCGGTATCGCACCTCAACGACCCGCTCGCCGAAGCGCTCCCGCTTTATCGCGCCGTCGTGGCGCCAGCCCTCGTGCTCGTAGAAGCCGCGAGCCCGCCGGTTCGTCTCCAGCACCCAGAGCGAGGCGTCCTCGAAACCGGCGTCGGCGAGCGCGGAGATCGCGTGGCCGAGCAGCGCGCGGCCCATGCCCCGCCCCCACTCCTCGGGGAGCAGGTAGACGGCGTAGACCTCCCCGACCCGGCGCGGGTCGTCCCCCTTGTCGCGGGTCGGGCCGCCGGAGGCAAAGCCGACGATCGTGGCGCCGCGAATGGCCACGAGCACGGCCTCGTCGGCGCGCTTCGCGGCGATGCGGCTGCGCCAGCTGCGCGTGCGCTCCTCGACGGAGAGCTTGCGCAGGAAGCGGTCCGGGAGCTGGCCGGCGTAGGCGGCCCGCCACGAGGCGACGTGAACGTGCGCGATGCCCCGCGCGTCGGAGACGCGCGCGTCGCGAACGGCCGGCGGATCAGCGGGCGAGCCCGACACGGCGCTTGAGGCCCTCCACCTCGTCGCAGGTCAGCTCGCGCCACTCGCCCGGCGCGAGGCCTTTGGCATCGATCCCTGCGTAGCGGACGCGCTCGAGCCGGCGCACGGGGTGGCCGACCGCCTCGCCCATTCGGCGCACCTGGCGGTTGCGGCCCTCGTGCAGCGCCAGCTCCAGGCGGCCTGGCGCCAGGCGGCGAACGCGCGCCGGCGCCGTGGGGCCATCATCGAGCTCGATGCCGTTGCGCAGCCGGTCGAGCGTGCTGCCGTCCGGGTCGCCCGCGACCTGCGCGCGGTACACCTTCTCGACCTCGTAGCGCGGGTGCGCGAGCCGGTGCGCGAGGTCGCCGTCGTTCGTGAGCAGCAGCACCCCGGTGGTGTCGGCGTCGAGGCGCCCGATGGGGACGACGCGCACGGGCAGGTCGACGAGGTCGACCACCGTCGGCCGGCCCTGCGGGTCGCGGGCCGTCGTCACCGTCCCGGCGGGCTTGTTGAGCAGCACGTACGACAGCGCCTGCAGCGCGAGCCGGCGGCCGTCGAGCTCGACCCGGTCGCGCCGGCCGACCGCGGTGTCGAAGCGGCCCGGCTCCCCGTTGACGCGCACGCGACCAGCGCGGATGAGGTCGTCGGCGCGGCGCCGGGAAGCGACTCCGGACCGCGCGAGGAAGGCGTTCAGGCGCACGCCGACAGTTAATAGGGACAGTCCCTGCAAAGAGCGTTTCGGCTCTCTTTACAGGGACAGGCCCTGTTAAGAAGCGAGTTCGATCAGGCTGGGCGCTGCGCGGCGACGGCTTCGAGGCGGGTGCGCAGGTCCTCCGCGTCCTCGGCGAGGTCGTCCAGGCGCGGCAGCGCCGACAGGTTCTCGAGGCCGAACACCCGCTCGAAGAGCGGGGTCACGCGGTAGCGGACGGCGCCGGCCTCGTCGTCGCGGCCGGCCTCGGCAAGGAGGCCGCGCTCGAGCAGGCCCGCGACCACGCCGTCCGCCGCGACGCCGCGCAGGCGTGCGATGTCCGGGCGCGTGCACGGGCCGAGGTACGCCGCGATCGCGAGCGTCTCGAGCGCCGCGGGCGACAGGCCGCGCTCGACCGGCCGCTCGAACAGGCGGCTGCACGCCTCGGCGGCCTCCTTCGAGGCGCGGAACGCCCAGCCCCCGGCGACCGCTTCGAGGACGATGCCGCTGCGGCCCTCGCGGTACCGCTCGGCCAGGAGCCCCAGGGCCGTCTCGACGCGCTCGGCGTCGTCGTCGGCCGCGGCGGCGAGCTCCTCCAGCGAGAGGGGCTGCGAGGCGATGACGAGCAGCGCCTCGATCGTGCGGGCGAGCCGGTCGACCGGGTTCGAGCTGATCAGGCGGAGCGGGCGATCCATTCCCTCTCCTCTTCCCCGCCCTCGCTGCGCGCGACACGGATCGGCGCGAACGCCGCGGCCTGCTCGAGCTCGATCTCCCCGGCCTTGCGCAGCTCGAGCAGTGCGAGGAACGCGACCGCGGCCTCCGCGCGCGAGAGTCCCTGCACCTCGGTCTCGAAGTCGAAGCGCCGGCGGCGCCCAAGCAGGGCGCGGAAGCGCCCGAGGAACTCGGCGACCGGCGGGAAGCGCAGCGCCATGTGCGCCAGCGAGACCGACGGCGGCTCGGCGGTCAGGCGGCGCAGCGCATCGGCGAGGAGCGCCGGATCCTGCGGGGCGACGCGACGCGCCAGGCGCGGTGCGAGCGGCGCCGGGCCGAGGCGGAAGTAGCGCCCGCCCTCCTCCTCGAGGCGCTCCGACAGCCACGCGGCCGCGGCGCGGATGCGCCGGTACTCGGCAAGCCGGCGGGCGAGCTCCTCGGCCGCCTCCTCCGGATCCAGGTCGTCGAGCGTCTCGTCGTCGAACTCGAAGAGCCCGCGCGCCTTCAGCTCGAGCAGCGCGGCGACCAGCACGAGGAACTCGCCGCATGCGTCCAGGTCGAGCTCGTTTCGCTCGGCCAACCGCTCGAGGAACGCGAGCACGATCGTTGCGACGTCGATCTCCGCCGGCTCGAGCTCCTGCTTGAGCACGAGCGTGAGCAGCAGGTCGAAGGGTCCCTCGAACGCGTCGAGGTCCAGCTCGAGCTCGCGCACGACCACTGCGGCGGACGCTAGCGGGACGGTCGGACGCGGCGCTTGGGAATTGCCATGGTCGGACCTTTCGGCACCGGCCGCCGCCGCTCCTGCCGCCCACGCAGGAACTGCCACCAGACGAAGAAGCTCGCCGAGGCGATGAAGACGATGATCGACACCCACGCGTTCAGGCGCAGCGGGCCGATCTCGTGGGCCGGGTCGACGCGCAGCAGCTCCTCGAAGAAGCGGCCGAAGGTGTACAGGGCGACGTACAGCGCGAACAGCGCGGGCGCCTTGATGCGCCACCGCCAGCCGACGAAGATCAGGACGCCGACCATCGACATGTCCCACAGAAACTCGTAGAGGAACGTCGGATGGAAGGTCGTGTCGGCGAGGTACTGGTCGGGCCGGTTGTCCGGTGAGATCTCGAGGCCCCAGGGCAGGTCGGTCGGCTTCCCGAAGAGCTCCTGGTTCCAGTAGTTGCCCCAGCGGCCGATCCCCTGGGCGAGGAGCAGGCCGGGCGCGACCGCGTCGGCGAAAAGGCGGACGCTGTGTCCGGCGCGCCGGACGATGAGCGCGCCGACGAGCGTCCCGAGCGTGATGCCACCCCAGACGCCGAGGCCGCCCTTCCAGACCTCGAAGACGCCCTGCCACTTGGGGGCCGGAATCTCGCTCCAGCTGGTGATCACGTGGTAGAGCCGGGCCCCGACGACGCCGGCCGCCGTGCCCCACACGGCGACGCGCAGGACGAGGTCGAACTCGTGCGGCAGCTTGTCGGTCACGCCCTCCAGGGAGGGGCGCCAGGCCCACCCGCGCACCCATCGCAGTCCCGTCAGCGCCGTACAGGCGGCGACCGCGAGCAGCAGCATCAGCCCGTACATGTGCACGGACAGCGGGCCGACTTCCCACGTGCCGGAGCTCGGTGACGGGATGGATGCGGCCGGGATCACGCGCCGCATTCTGCCCTGCCCTCGCGGACGGGAGCTGCGGTCAGCTGCTAGAGCAGGATCGCGAGGGCGAGCTCAGCGGAGCAGCCGCGCTCGAGGAGGTCGACCGCGTGGTGCAGGTCGATCTCATGCCGGGCAGCAATCCGGCGGGCCGCGGAGGGCTCGTAGCCGGAGCGAACCAGGGCCTCGTAGCGCCAGCGCTCGATGCGCTCGGTCTCGGTCTGGGGTTGAAGTTCGAGTGCGCTCATCATCTCTCTGTTCGATGAAACGACGAGTACGGATTGCCGGTTAGGCCACCACGAAACACCTTTACGGATGCCTTACTTCACCTGACGGCCTCGGCGACCTCCAAGGCCTGCTCCAGCGTGAGATCGCCCTCGAGGCGGTACGTCACGCCACCCCGCTCCCAGAGCAGGACGCGCCCAGCGAGACGGGCCGGCTCGAAGCCGAAGTGGCCCGTGGCGTCGGCGAACTCGACGTAGTGCGCGCCCTCGAGCCAGAGCGCCGGCCGGCCGTTCACCCTCGTCTCCGTGACGACGTTCGTCTGGGAGATCGTCTTCTGGATGTACGGCCGGTAGTCGCCCGGCAGCTCCGAGAAGATCATCCGCGCCCGCCGCCTCGTCCCGTAGACGAACGACACGACGCCTCCCCGCGGCGGCTCGTGGACGTAGAGCGTGTAGCGCCCGAGCTCGCGGGGCGGCACCACGATACGAAACGGGGTGCGGTCCTCGGCGTCGCGGAGTGACATGGTCGTGCCAAGGTCGGGCGTGCCGACGACCTTGCGCTCGGGCAGCCGGTCCACGAACTCGAACTTGACGCCACCGATGCCGAGCCAGCCCTCGATCGCGGTACGCGCCGACGGGACCGCCAGCACGCCGGCCAGCGCGACAACGAGGACGACGAGCGCGGCCACCAGCCAGCGACGGCGGGAGCGGTGCGGCCGCTCGAGCCGCGCGCTGACGGCGGGCGCGAGGTCGGGCGTCGCCGGGAAGCCGAGCTCCGCGGCCAGCGCGCGGAGCTGGAGGTCGAGCTCGGCGCTGCTCATGCCGCCACCTCCCCCAGATGTGCGCGCAGCCGCTCGAGCGCGCGCGAGAGCCGTGACTTCACGGTTCCCCGGGCGATCCCGAGCGCCGCGGCCGTCTCCTCCTCGGACAGCTCGAGGAAGTAGCGGCAGCTGATCACGAGCCGGTCGTCGTCGCGCAGCGCCTCCACGGCGTCGAGCAGCCGGCGCCGCTGCTCGGAGGCGAGCAGCGTCGCCTCGGGGGACGGGGCCGCGCCCCCCGAGGGACTTTCGGCGGCCGCACGCAGGGTGAGGTGCTCGCGCCGGCCGGCGGACCGGCGGCGGTTGCGCGCTTCGTTGCCGACGATCTCGAGCAGCCAGGGCCGAAACGGCGCACCGGCGCGGAAGCGGCTGAGCGCGCGGTAGGCCTTCACGAACCCGTCCTGGGCGGCCTCCTCGGCGTCGGCGGCCGAGCCGGCGAGGACGTAGGCGGTCCGGAATGCGATTCCCTGGTAGCGGGTCACGAGCTCTTCGTAGGCAGCGGCGTCGCCGCGCTGTGCGCGCGCGACGAGATCCGCGTCGTCCAGTGGTCGGCCCACCACTGCCGGTTCTACACCGGCGGCCGGGCGGCGGTTCCGGGCGGCGGCCGGAGCGGGCCGGCCGCCGCCCGAGGCAACGGGCTACGGAGTCATGACGTTGGCGGCGCCGCGCGTGACCGTGGTGGTGAAGGCCCAGTCGGCGGCCGCGTTGTCGGTGTCCTGGCCGTTCGGGTTGCGGATCAGCGAGCCCTCGACGGTGCTCGAGTCGGCGACCGTCGCCGGCAGCACGGTGCCCTCGACGAGGTTGTAGGTCGTCCCGTCGATGGTGGCCGAGGTGATCGCGCCCTCGTAGGAGAGCGCGTCGAGCAGCGTGTGCGCCGTCAGGTCCACGAGCGCGACGCCGTCGGGCGCGCCGTTCTGGAGCTCGACGTCCACGACGAGGAAGGCGCCGGCGGCGAGCGTCCCGCTCAACGCCTTGCGGCTGTACTCGGTGCCGTCGCCGCCGTTGACCGGCGAGACGGCGATGCCGGTCAGGTCGGCGGCCGCGTCGCCGGCGTTGTAGATCTCGACGAAGCCGTCGTGGTCGGCGCCGACCTGGTCGTAGTCGACCTCGTTGATGACGAGCTTCGGCGTGCCGTCCGGCGGGGGCGGCGGCGGAGGCGGCGGCGGCTCGCCGTCGCTCGCGATGCACTCCAGCGTGATGTCGTCGGCGCCGTTCACGTCGACGAGCACCTCGCCGTCCGCGCCGGCGTAGGTGGTGCAGCCGATGCCGTTCAGGTCGCCGATCTCCTCGATCGCGCCGCCCGGGTCGCCCTTCGGCCCCTGCGGCCCTGCCGGGCCTGGCGGTCCGTCGGCGCCCTTCGCACCGGGCGGGCCGGCAGTGCCTGCAGGCCCCGCGGCGCCGGCCGGACCGGCCGCGCCCGCCGCGCCCGCGGGCCCGGGGTCGCCCTTCGGCCCGGTCGTGTTCCACGTGATCGGCAGCTCGTTCTGGCGGCACTTGCCGGAGACGGCGACGACGCGCAGCGAGCCGAGCACCTTCGTCCGGCAGGCGTTGATCGTGGTCGGCGTGTCGCCGGCGGCGAAGGCGAGCCCTGCCGTCAGGGCGACGCAGAGCGCGAGCACCGCACCGAGCGGCGCAGCGCGTGTGGATCCTCCCATCCGTTCCTCCTCTTCGATAACCCTGCTCGGGGTACCGGGAGGCGAGCGGAAGGGCGAGGTGGCCGGAACGGACAGGTGCGGCGCGAGACCGCATCACTCCGTGAGGGCGCGCAGAAGGTGTGACGCTTCAGGCCGCGACGCGATACAGCTCGCCACGGTCGTAGTTCGTCGCCCAGACGGCCGTGTCGCCGACGGCGACGCCGGTGAAGCCGGCACCATCAGCGCGGCCAGGGCTGCGACGAGCGGGACGCGTTGCCGTCCCATACCGGTTGAGACGAACGGAAAGGGGCTGTTGCCACTGATCGCGAAACTTCGAATCGGCGCTAGAGGACGGCAGCTTCGCCGAGCAGCGCCTTCGCCTCGGCGAAAAAGTCCGGCACCGGCGATACCCGGTAGCCGGGGCCGAACGTGAACGTCTTGGGACCTGCTGAGGTGTCGAGCGCGACGTAGACGGGCGCCTCGCCGGGGAAGTCCTTGACCAGCACGGCGAGCTCGCGGATCAGGCCCGCACGGGCGCTGCGCGCGTCGACCTTGAGCCGCACCTCGCGTCGCTCCGGCACCGCCTCGAAGGCGGTCACCTCCATCGCGAGCACCTTGGTCTCCCCCGCCTGCTTGTGGTCGACGCGGCCCTTGACGACCACGATCCCATCCTGTTCGAGCAGCTCGCGGCACTGCGCGTACACCGAGTTGAACACGACGACCTCGGCGCCGCCGGTGACGTCCTCGAGCTGGAGGAAGACCATCGGCTCGCCCTTCTTCGTGGTCAGCTGCTTGACCCCGGCGATCAGGCCGCCCACAGTGACGACCTCTCCGTCACGGCGCCGCTCGACCTCGTTGAGCCGGCAGTCGGTCTTGCGCCGCAGCTGCTCGGCGATGCCCTGGAGCGGGTGCTCGGAGACGTACAGGCCGAGGCTCTCCTTCTCCATCGCGAGCAGCTCGCGCTTGTCGTGCTCGTCCGCTCGAATGACGAACGTATCGGCGAACCCGTTGTCCTCGGCCTCGCCGCCTCCGAGATCGCCGAACATGGAGGTCTGCCCTGCGATTCGGTCCTGATGGAAGCGCTGGGCCAGAGACAGCATCTGGTCGATGCCCACGGACGACTCGCGCGTCGGGAAGAGCCACTTGCGCGTCGCGCCGAGCGACGCCAGCGCTCCGCACTTGCCGAGCGACTCGAGCGCCCGCCGGTTGACGACCTGGGGATCGACCCGCTTCGCGAAGTCGGCGGGATCGCTGAACGGGCCGCCCTCCTCACGCGCGGCGATGATCGCCCGTGCGGCGGAGTCGCCCACGTTCTTGACCGCGTTCAGCCCGAAGCGGATGTGCCCCTCGACGACGGCGAAGTCGCACTGCGACTCGTTGACGTCCGGCGGCAGCACCTCGATGCCCATCTCCCGGCACGCGTTGACGTAGAGCGGCACGCGGTCCTTCGTGTTCATCACCGAGGAGATGAGCGCGGCCATGTACTCGTGCGGGTGGTTCGCCTTCAGCCAGGCGGTGCGATAGGCGATCAGCGCGTAGCAGGCGGAGTGCGCCTTGTTGAAGGAGTAGTCCTGCGACGACTCCATGTCCTTCCAGAGCTGCTGGGCCACCCCCGGGGTCGTGCCGGTCTGCGCGGCGCCCTCCAGGAACTTGTCCTTCAGCGAGGCCATCAGCTCGTGGATCTTCTTGCCGATCGCCTTGCGCAGCGTCTCGGCCTCGGCCGGTGAGAAGCCGGCGATCTCCTTGGCGATCTGCATGTACTGCTCCTGGTAGATGCAGATGCCGTACGAGTCGCCTGTGATCGCCTTCAGCCGCTCGTCGATGTACGTGACCGGCGCCTGGCCGTTCTTCCGCTTCGCGTACTCCGGGATGTACTGCATCGGGCCCGGCCGGTAGAGCGCCACGAGCGCGATCAGGTCCTCGAACTCGGTCGGCTTCACCTGCCGCAGCGCGTCGCGCATCCCAGAGGACTCGAACTGGAAGACGCCCGCCGAATCGGCATCGGCGAGCATGCGGTAGGTCAGGGCGTCGTTGAGCGCGATGTCCTCGATCTTCAGGCCGCCCCCGATCAACTCGACCGCAGCGTCGATGACGTCGAGGTTCCGCAGCCCGAGGAAGTCCATCTTCAGGAGGCCGAGGTCGACGACGTCCCACATGCCGAACTGGGTGACGATCTCCTGGTCGGCGCCCTTCTGCTGCAGCGGCACGACCTCGGTGAGCGGCTGGGCGCCGATGACGACGCCGGCCGCGTGGATCGAGTCCTGGCGGACGAGCCCCTCGAGCGGCTTGGCGAGGTCGACGATCTCCTTGGTCAGCGGGTCCGAGTCGTACGACTGGCGCAGCTCGGCGCCCGGCTTGAGGCACTCGTCGAGCGTCTGGCCCGGGCCCTCCGGGATCAGCTTCGCGATCTTGTCGACCGAGCCGTACGGGATCTCCAGCACGCGGCCGGCGTCGCGCACGGCGGCGCGCGCGGCCATCGTCCCGAAGGTGATGATCTGCGCGACGCGGTCACGGCCGTATTTCTCGGACACGTAGTTGATGACCCGGTCGCGGCCGGCCACGGAGAAGTCGATGTCCATGTCCGGCAGGTCCTTGCGGGCCGGGTTGAGGAAGCGCTCGAAGAGGAGGCCGTAGCGCATCGGGTCGACGTCGGTGATGTCGAGCGCGTACGCGGCGAGCGAGCCGGCCGCCGACCCGCGGCCCGGGCCGACGCTGACGCCGTTCTGCTTCGCGAAGTGGATGAAGTCCCAGACGATGAGGAAGTAGTCCGCGAACCCCATCTCCTTGATCGTCTTGAGCTCGAACTGGAGGCGCTCAGTGAGCTCGGGCGTAACGCGGTCGTAACGACGCTCGAGCCCCTGCTCGCAGAGCTCGACGAGGTAGTCGAAGGCGTCACGGCCCTCCGGGGTCGGGAACGTCGGCAGCAGCACCCGGCCGAGCTCCATGGTCACGTTGCAGCGCTCCGCGATCTCGAGCGTTCGCCGCATCGCGTCCGCGTGGCCGGGGAAGTCGAGCGCCATCTCCGCCGGCGTCTTGAAGAAGAACTCGTCCGTGTCGAACTTCCAGTGGTTCGGGTTGCGCAGCGAGTCGCCGGACTGGATGCAGAGCAGCGCCTCGTGGGCGCGCGCGTCCTCGGCGAGCAGGTAGTGGACGTCGCCGGTGGCGACGAGCGGCAGCCCGCGCTGCTCGGCGAGCCCGGCTAGCAGCGGGTTGATGCGCGCCTGGATGTCCAGGCCGGCGTTCTGCATCTCCACGTAGACGTCCTCGCGGCCGAAGATCTGCGTCAGCCGGTCGAGCTCGGCCTCGGCGTCTTTCGGCCGGCCCTCCTCGAGCGCCTTGCAGACCCTGCCCGAGAGGCAGCCCGAGAGCGCGATCAGGCCATCGGCGTGACCCTCGAGCAGCTCCCAGTCGACGCGTGGCTTGTAGTAGTAGCCCTCCAGGTAGCCGCGCGACGAGAGCTTGATCAGGTTCGCGTAGCCGTCGTTCGTCTCGGCCAGGAGCGTCAGGTGCGCGTAGCCCTTGGCCTGGGCGCGGCGGTCGTCGGCGACGTATACCTCGCAGCCAAGGATGGGCTTGACGCCCTGCTTGCCGGCCTCGCGATAAAGCTCTACTGCACCGGCCAGCGACCCGTGGTCCGTTAGGGCGACCGCCGGCATGTCCAGCTCCGCGGCCCGCGCGGCGAGCGGCGGGATGCGGCAGGCGCCGTCCAGTATGGAGTACTCCGAGTGGACGTGCAGGTGGACGAACGGGGTGGCGGCGTCGGACACGGGACGCCGACTTTAGCGGCGGGCTAGGACGCCTCTTTGCCCGCCAGAAGCGGAGCCAGATCTGCCTTCCAGCGGCTGTCCGGCATGGCCCGCTTGAAGCACTGCTCCAGGACGTCGCGGGGCGTCGAGCCCACTGCGTGGGCGAGCAGACAGACGACCGCCACGAGCATGTCGTCGAGGAACGCCTCGTCGGCGCGGGCGAGCTCGCGCGCATGCTCGAACGCGACGATCATGCGCTCCGCCTCGCGCTGGCCTCGCGCGCGGCGGAGCTGGCCCGCCAGGGCAGTCAGGTCGAGCTCGTTCCAGTCGACGCGCTGCATGTGGCCTGTATCGGCGGGCAACGCGTCAGGATTGAGCGCAGCCGGTACAACTGAGCTCCATGGCTCCGCTCACCGACACGGCGCTGCGCCTCCTGCGCGAGCCGAGCTTCGGCTTCCTCGCCGTCGACGACGACGGCCCGCACGTGTCACCCCTCTGGGTCGACACCGACGGCACGTACGTGCTCGTAAACACCGCGGTCGGGCGGGTCAAGGAGCGCGCGATGCACGAGGGGGCGCGCGTCGCGCTGTCGGTCTCGCCGCCGGGAAGCCCGTACGAGCACGTCGACATCCGCGGCCGCGTCGCCCGCCGGCTCGAGGGCGAGGAGGCGGACGAGCACATCCGCGCGCTCGGCCGCAAGTACCACGGCAAGGATTACGCGTTCACGATCCGGGAAGGCGAGCGGCGCGTGAAGGTCTGGATCGCGCCCACCGTGGTCGCGTGACCGAGTACCCGGAGCCGCGGCCGCCCGAGCCGTTGCCCGACCCGGCGCCCGACCCTGAGCCGTTCCCCGAGCCTCAGAGCGGAAGGCGGCCCGGGAGCAGGTAGGCGCACAGGCCGAGCGCAAGCACCCGCGCCGTCCGGTCGTTCTCGATCGCCGCGAGCGGTACCGTCCAGACGACGTACCAGGGCAGCAGCCAGGGTGTCGTGAGCACGAGCAGTCCGGCGGCGAGCGCGATCCGCGCCCGGCCTTTCCAGGCGCTGCGCAGCAGCCAGGCGTAGCCGCCGACGAGGATCGCCGCCCCGAGCGCCAGTGCGGCGTGCGGGGAGAGACCGAGCTTGCGCCCGATGCTCATGCTCGTCTCCGTGTGCGCCTGGTGGGCGAGCGGGCCGAACGCACCCAGCCAGCTCGTCCCGAACGCGGCGCAGGCGATCAGTGCGAAGGCGCCCCCCGCGGCGAGCGCGGCGCCGGCGAGCGTCCGCCGGCTGCCGCGCGCGGCGAGCAGGTGCAGCGGCAGCAGCGCAAGCGGGATCCACTTCAGGGCGATCGCCGCCGCCCAGGCGGCGCCGCCCGCGCGCGGCCGGTGCACGGCGAGCGCGAGCGCGGCGACGACCAGCACCATCATCAGCGCGTCGTTGTGGCCGCCTCCCGCGAACTGGAGCGCGAGCAACGGATTCCAGCCCACGAACGCCGCCGCGAACGCACCCGCGCGCAGGGCGGCGAGCACGACGAGCGTGAGCACCGCCGCGGCCGCGAGGGCACGGTAGGCGAGCTGGGCCACCGACGGCGACGGCCCGGTGACGCGCGCGAGCGCGGCCGACAGGAGCGTGAACGCCGGCCCGTAGACCGAGCGCTCGTGCTGCCAGCCGTGGGCGACGACCAGCGTCGCAGCATCGCGTGGGAAGGCGCTCGGCGCGACGGCGTACGGGTCGGCATCGTGGACGGCGGCGATGCGTCCGTACGCCCAGTAGCTGTAGACGTCGTGCGAGAAGAAGAGCGGGCCGGCGAGCGGCGCGAGCTGGATCGCGGCGGCGGAAACGCACACGGCGCCGACCCGGACAGCCCGCCGGCGGACGGTCGCAAGGCCGGCAAGATAGAACGCGAACGCTGCGGCCACGGCGGCGAGGTACACGGCCGAACGGCCGTCGTACGGCGGCCCGGACGCGAGGCCGACCGGCCGCAGCGCGCTGGCGGCCGCGGCCACTGCGACGAGCACGCCGCCTGCGCAGACGAGCGGGAGCGCCGGCCTGGCGGTCAGTGCGCGGTCGAGCATGTCGGCGAGGCCCTTCCGCCCAGGGCGGCGAGGACGCCGGATGCGTCCACGTCGAACTTCAGGTTGACGATCCCGGCGCGCGGCGCCGAGACGCGCAGCATGCCGTCGTCTCCCGTCGAGAGGCAGGCGCCGTGCGCGTGCCAGTACGCCGAGCTGCGCACGGCGACCCGGTACGTCCCGGGCCGACCGACGCGGAGGCTGATGCGCTGGGGGCCGAGCCGGAGCACACGCGCGCGGCCGGGCCCGGTCACGAGCTCGCGCGGATCCCTGACGCCGTAGATGGTCAGCGCCGGCGTGCGAAAGACGGGCTCGAGGCCTGCCCGGCCGCTGGCGACGAGGGCCGCCTCGGCAACGGCGCTGTAGTCCGGCGGCGCGTTCGTCCGCACGACGTACCGGACGCCGAGGCCGCGCAGCCAGTGCCTGTAGGTGACGGGCCCGAGCGACCCGTAGAGCACCTCGTTCTGCGGGAAGTCGTACTGCCGGAACCAGCCGCGCGTGATGGGTATGCCGGCGCGCGGCAGGTAGGTGGCTCCCCAGTGCCCGACGGTGTCCACGACCTCGACGCGGTACGACGGGGACAGGTGCTGCTTCAGGTACCGGATGGCCGGCGTCCAGTAGGCGGCCCGGGTGCTCGCGTCCGCGGTCGAGCCCTGGACGTTCGCGATCACCGGCTGGATGTTCCAGGCGCCCGCGAGGGCGACCCCGGCGACGACGACCTTGCGCGGCCGCCAGTCGCGCAGCGCGAACAGGAGCAGCGCGATCGGAACGGCCGCGAAGCGGAGCCGCGTCACGTTGGCCCCGAGCGGCGACGGCACCAGGAACGCAGCGACGCATGCGAGCGCGTAGAGGACGAAGAACGGCCGCAGCACGCGGGCCGGCGCCACCCGCCATACGAGGGCTGCACTGAAGGCGCAGAACAGGAGCGCCGCGAGCAGCGCTCCGGCCGGGAACGGGTAGAAGCCGCCGTCCGGGAACGCGCGCTTGACCACGGCGTAGAGCGCGCCGATGCCGAGGACGGACGCTCCGGCGGCGGCGAGCGTGTGCCGGTCGACCCGGCGTTCGAGCGCGATCCCCGCCGCCACCACGGCGAGGAAGGCGAAGGCGAGCGGGCTGGCCGCGAGCGTCAGGAGGGCGAGGAGCGCGAACCAGCCGAGCCGGCGCCGCTGCAGAACACAGAGGGCGGCGAGCATGAGCGCCGTGCCGAGCGCGAACGGGAACGCGGCGGACAGCAGTACGCAGGGCCAGACGACCGCGAAGGCGAGCGTCGGCCAGCGGGCGGCCGGGCCGAACTCCCGGCGCAGCAGGACGCTCAGGGCGAAGGCGGCGCCGGCGACGCTGAGGACGCCGAGCAGCCGGATGCCGAGGAGCGCGGCGAGCGGGTAGTACAAGAGGCTGTAGGTGACGAAGCTGTAGCTGCCCGAGTACCAGAGGTTGTTCCAGAGCGCGAACCCTCGGTGGGCGAAGACGCCGACGTAGTAGGCGTGGGCGGCGTAGTCGGGGCCGGGCGGAAGGAGCCACGCGAACGCGGCGGCGACGATGACCGCGACCACGGCCGCGACCACGGCCTCCGGCACGCGCAGGGGCAACCGGGGAGACGCGATGCCCGATTCATTGCGGCGGCGACCTGAACGTCGCCTGATCGGGCTACGAGCTCAGGAAGGCGTCTTCGAGATCGGCCCAGCGCAGGCAGTCGGCAGCCGCGTCGCACAGGTCGGCGTCGTCCGCCGCCCGGGCCCGCTCGGCGAGCGCCTTGCCGAGCGCGCGCAGCAGCGCGGGCTCGCTCGAGCCGCCCTCCACCATGCGCGCGAGCCGCGCCGCGTCCTCGAGCTCGCCCTGGTCGGCGCGGATGACCGCGGCGCACGCGAGCGACGCGACGCGCGCGTCTGCGGACGCGTCGAGACGGACGGCGGCGCGCAGCACCGCGAGCGCCTCGGCCGGGTGGCCGAGCGTGGCGAGCGCGGCCGCGAGCGCGTTCAGCGACCAGGCGCGCTCCTCGGAGTCGGCGGCGGGCGCGACGGTCAGCGTCTGGGCGATGCGGGCGAGCTCGTCGTCGTCGGCGACCGCCGCCGGCGACAGGTCGCAGACGGTCTGCCAGAGCTCGTTGAAGGCGGCGCGGTTGGTCGGCATGGCGGCTGTATCGGCAACAGTGGGCGGAGCCTGAGCGCCGAATTCGCCGCCGTGCCCGGGATGCCTGCGAGGGCAACCGCCGCGGCCGTCCCTACGATCGACCGCGGTGCCGACCACCTACAACCGGATCGCAGGCGGCGGTCTCGACCGCCTGTCGGCGCTCAGCGACGGGCTGTTCGCCATCGCGATGACGCTGATCGTGCTCGAGGTGCACGTGCCGCAGACGGGAGACGTCCACTCGGAGCGCGACCTGATCCGCGCACTCGGCGACGTCGCGCCGCACTTCCTCGTCTATGCGCTGAGCTTCCTCACGCTCGGCATCTTCTGGGTCGCGCAGGGCACCCAGCTGCGCCAGCTGGCGCAGGCCGACCGTCACCTGCTCTGGCTGCACGTGGCCTTCCTCGCCTGCGTCGCGACGATGCCGTTCTCGACGTCGCTGCTGGCGAACTTCACCTCGTACCAGACAGCGCTCATCGTCTACTGGCTCAACATCCTGCTGTTGGGCCTGACACTGCTCGCCGCCTGGTCGTACGCGGACCGGGCGGGGCTCGTGTCGCCCACTGCGGGACCGGAGGTCTCGAACGCAATCCGCCGGCGCATCGTCGTCGCGCAGTTGCTCTACGCGGTCGGGGCGGCGCTGTGCGTCGTCAGCACCGCGCTCGCGATCGCGTTCATCGTCGCGGTGCAGCTCAACTACGCGATCGCCCCCCGTCTCCCGGTCCTCTCGCGGCTCTGATCCGGGAAAAAAGGGGCGCGGGGGAACCGAGGTTCCCCCTGCGCGGATCCTCGCGTCGGGCCGGGAAGCTGAGTCGCTCCCCAGCGGCGCTTCCCAGCCCGGGCCCAGACCCCAAGGGCTTGCGAGGTTCAGCTATTCAGACGGCCGCCCGCTTCGAAAGTCGGTTACTTTCGGTAAAGGTTCTGTGAGGTCGTGCCGCGCGCGGCCACGGCCGATACGTTCCCGGTGATGGTACGGGTCGCGGCTGTCGTCTTTCTGTCGGCGGCCGTGCTCGGCGCCGCCGCCCCGCCGGCGGCCCCCTCCGACCGGCTCCAGGTCGGGATCGCCGACTCGGCGGAGGTGCTCGAGCAGCCGAACCGAGCCTTCCCGCTGCTGTCCCAGCTCGGCGTCCCGGTGATCCGGGTGACGCTCTACTGGGGCAGCGTTCGCGGGGTCGCACGGCGGCGCCCGACGGACGGCGTCGATCCGGCCGACCCCGCGTACGACTGGGCGCCCTTCGACCGGGCCGTGATTGCAGCCGACCAGCGCGGGATCAAGGTGGTCTTCTCGATCTGGGGCACGCCGGGCTGGGCGAACGGCGGCAACCCGGCGAACCGCGCGCCGCGCAACCCGGTCTGGCTGCAGGCGTTCGCGTACGCGGCGGCGAAGCGCTACAGCGGAACGTACACGCGGAGCGACGGGGTGACGCTGCCCCCCGTCCGCCAGTGGGTGGCGTGGAACGAGCCGAACCTCCGCCTCGGGCTCGTGCCGCAGTGGCGCCGGGTCGCGGGCAAGTGGGTGCCGCAGAGCGCGTACGACTACGCCGACATCTGCAACACGATCTACGCGGGCGTGCACATGACACTGATCCGCGGCGAGCAGGTGGCGTGCGGGGCGACGGCCGCGCGCGGCAACAACAACCCGCGCGCCCGGTGGGCGTCGGTCGCGCCGCTCGGGTTCATGCAGGCACTGCGCCGGGCGGGCGTCACGCACATGGACGCGTACGCCCACCACGCCTACTCGGACGGCCCGCGTGACGCGCCGGGGACGGTGCCCCGCAACCCGACCGCGCTGACGCTGGGGAACCTGCCGAAGCTGGTCGCCGCGGTCACGAAGCTGTGGGGGCCGAAGCGGATCTGGATCACGGAGTACGGCTACGAGACCTCGCCGCCGGACACCACGTTCGGCGTCCCGTGGTCCCGCCAGGCGGCCTACGTGACGTCGGCGGTGGAGATCGCGCGCCGGAACCCACGGGTGGACATGCTCATCTGGTTCCTGCTCCGCGATGAAGCGAGGTTCAGGGGATGGCAGTCAGGCCTGGTCAGCTCGAAAGGCGTGATCAAGCCTGCGTTCTGGGCGTTCCAGAAGGAAGCGCACGAGCTCGCGCAAGCAGAAGCCAAGCCCGGACCGTGATGCCTGCGTAAGACCGGGGGGAGCTCGAGGGGGAAGCGAGCGAAGCGACGCTCTTGCCCCCTTCGAATAGAGCGAAGCGGTCACACCAGCGGGTTTTGTTTTGCCCGCCATAGCGGCGGCGCACTAAGAAAGGGTCGCGGCGGGCAAAAAAAATTCGCTGAGCCGGTGGCGGGTTCGTCCTCGCCGACCGATCGACTTTGGGCTTCCGCCTACGGCCTCCCGGTCGGGATTCGACCTACTTCCGCTCCGCGCTCAGCGCACGAGGGACACTATGGGACACGGCCAGGCCGTGCAATGGCCGCCGCGACGAAATCGTGCGCTCTTTGCGAGATTTGCTTCGCGTTAGTGGTCGGCGGCGTCATCGCCGCCTCCCTGCTGGCGCTTCCAGAAGAGCACGGCGCCGCCGACGGCCGCGGCGATCGCGGCGGGGACGACGAGCTTGCTGCGCGTCGACGTGTCGCTCCTCGGGACAACGCGCCTGGATTTCGAGCGCAGCGCCTCCTTGGCGATCGCCCACGCGATCCACCCGAATATCGCGTTGCGTCGGTTCATCACGGACATGTGCCGCTCCTTTCTCTTTCCGTGACGCTACAGGGCTACGGGCCGAGCGGGATCGGCACCGTCACGGTGGTGACCTGCGGGATGGTGACGGTGACGGTCGGGGGCAGCGTGGCGGGCGGGGTCGCCGCCTCGACGGCGGCGGCGATCGCGGGCGGCGCGGGGAGCGTGCCGACGAGCGCCGGCACCTCGATCACGGGGCCGCGGCCGAGCAGCGCGAGGCGGTGCCAGTCGATCTCGACCGCGGGCAGCGCTGGCGCGGCGACTGTGGCGACGACGGCTTGAGTGGGCGCCTGCGCGGCGGTGGTTGTCGTCGCCGTCGTGGACGACGGGGCCTGCGCGGCCGGCTGCGGGCGGGCGGCGGCATGCGGCGAGCGCTTCGGCTTGGCCGTGCTGCGGACGCGCGTGGCAGCGGCGGTCGTCCTGTGGCGCACGGGCGCGTGCCGGACCGTGAGGCGAGCGGTCGTCACGTCGGCGGGCACGGTTGGCAGCGCGGCGGCATGCTCGTGCGGCCGCGCGCGGTCGAGAGCGCGTGTGCCGACGCCGGCGGCGAGCGCCCCGACCGCGAGGACGGCGGCGCCCTTTGCGAGCAGGCCCGCGCTCGCAGCGGTCGTCGCGCCGCCTCCGAACGACCCGAGCGACGACGGCAGCGGGAAGGCCAGGCCGCGGAGGGCGGCGCGCCGCGCGCGCATACGCCGCTCGAGCGTGGCGCAGTCGGCGCAGGCGCGCGTATGCGCGCGGAGCGCCGCGGCCTCGGCGCGCGGGAGCTTGCCGTCGAGGCGGCGCGAAAGCGCGTGCTCGGCCTCGGTGCAGGTCAGCTTGCCCTCGAGCTGCTCGCGGAGCCCGCGCCGGGCGCGGAAGAGAAGCGTCTCGACGGCGCTGTGCGAGACGCCGAGGGTGCCGGCGATGTCGTCGTACGAGCGGCCCTCGAGCTCGCGCATGACGAGCGCGGCACGCTGGTTGAACCGGAGCCGGCTGAGCGCCGTCATCAGATCGGCAATCTCCAGCGGCTCGTCGACCGATGCCGGCACGGCGTCCGCGTCGAGCGCGACCTCGGCGGGGCGGCGCGAGCGCTCGCGGAAGCGCTGGCGGCAGACGTTGTGCGCGATCGTGATCAGCCAGTTGTGCGCCCGGCGCGGCCGCTCGCCACGCTCCCACGCGCGGTACGCGCTCAGGAAGGTCTGCTGCGTCGCGTCCTCGGCGTCCGCCCGGTTGCCGAGCACGGCGAGGGCGTAGCGGTACACGGCCGGGACGTGCCGGCGGTACAACCGCTCGAAGCCGCGGGCGTCGTGCGCGAGGGTGCTCACACCCGGTCCTTGCCCGCGCCCCACGGCCCCGCAAACGCGACGGGGCGCCTGCCGGCGCCCCGTCCACGTGCCTCTCCGCGGTTCGTTACGGCGTCGTCGACTGCTGCGCGTTCGCCTTGGCCGTCTGCGAGACGCACTTGCCGAACGCGTTGGCGCGGTTCCGGTTCTTGCCGTACTTCGCCTTGAACGCCGCCGCGTCGTTGCTGCGCTCCGTGCGGCACTGCTTGACCGCGTCCAGCACGGCCGCGTCGGCCGCGTCGTTCGACGCCTTGGCCTTCGACGAGACGCACTTCCCGAATGCGCTGTTGCCGTTCTTGCCCGTGCCGTAGAACTGGTCGAACGTCTTGCCGGCATGGGTGTCCGCGAACGCCGTGTCGGCCTGCTCGGCGCGGCACTGCGACGCCGCATTCGCCGCGGCCTGGGAGCGCTGGCCGGCCTTCTTCGCAACGCATTTGCCGAACGCATTCGACTTGCTCGCGTTGGTGCCGTACATCGCCTTGAACGCGTCGGGCCCCATCGACTGCTGCTCCGTCTTGCAGGCCTGGCCCGGGGCCGTCCCGGTGCCGGGATCCGCTGCGAGCGCGGCGAGCGGCGCCACGAGGGCGACGGCCGCGATCACGAAAAACATGCGCTTCATGGGATCTCTCCTGTGAGGTGAACTCTGCCAGGGCCTCTATCGGCCGCACGGCGTCGCCCACCCCCGCCCGAGGGACGAACGCTTACAGCCGCTTTACGGAGAACCCTCGACCGAGGGACTACGCGGTGGCCTTCGCCCGCTTCCGGATCGGGATGTGGATCGGCCGGCCGAGCGCGACCAGGCCTGCCTCCTTGATCGCCTCGGAGAGCGTCGGGTGCGGCGCCATGCCGTCGGCGACCGTCTCGACGGTCGACTCGGCGTCCAGCGCCACCACGCCGGCCTCGACGAGGTCGGTCACGTGCGGGCCGACCATCACGAGCCCGAGCAGCTCGCCGTAGTGCGTCTCGTGGATCGACTTGACCCAGCCGACGGTCGCGTCCTGCATCACCGCGCGCGCGTTGGCGATCCACGGGAACTGGCCGACGGCAACGCTGTCGCCGTACTGCTCGCGCGCCTCGGCCTCGGTGAGGCCGACGCCGGCGATCTCCGGGTCGGTGTAGATCGGGCGCGGCACGCCGCGGTTGTCGACGACGGCGTCGTGGCCCATCGCGTTCTCGGCCGCGACCTCGCCCTCGCGAAACGCGGTGTGGGCGAGCTGCCAGTAGCCGGCGCAGTCGCCGACGGCGTAGATGTGCGCGACGGTCGTCCGGCGGCGCTCGTCGGCGGCGATGCCGGTGCGCCGGTCGAACTCCACGCCGATGTCCTCGAGGCCGATGCCCTCCACGACCGGCCCGCGGCCGGTGGCCACGAGCATGAGGTCGCAGTCGACCGACTGGTCCCCGTTGTAGAAGACGTGCAGCCCGTCGCCGGTGTCCTCGACCCTGTCGCAGCGCGACTCGAGGTTGACGGCGATGCCGCGGCGGCCGAACTGCTTCGCCAGCTCCTTGGCCGCGTCGGCGTCCTCCTGCGGGATCAGCGAGGGGAGCATCTCGATGATCGTCACCTCGGAGCCGAACCGGTGGAAGATCGAGGCGAACTCGCAGCCGATGATCCCACCGCCGAGCACGACGAGCCGGCGCGGCACCTCGGTCTGGGCCAGCAGCCCGGTCGAGTCGACGCAGCGCGGCGAGTCGAGGCCCTCGACCGGCGGGCGCAGCGGGAACGAGCCGGTGGCGATGATCGCCTGCCGGAAGACGACGTCCTCGCCACCCTCGACCGCGATCGTCTTCGAGTCCTTGAACCGCCCAACGCCCTTCACCCATTCCACGCCGTTCGCCTTGAACAGGCTCGCGACGCCACCCGTCATCTGCTTGACGACGCCGTCCTTCCATTCGTTGGCCGTGCCGAAGTCGAGCCGCGCCTCCCCGACGCGGACGCCGAACTTGACGAAGCTCTCCTCGGCCTCCTTCAGCGCAAACGCGGTCTGCACCCACGCCTTCGTCGGGACGCAGCCGACCCGTAGACATGTTCCCCCGAGCTCCGGCTCCTTCTCGATGCAGACGGTCTTCGCGCCCAGCTGGGCCGCGCGGATGGCGGCGGTGTACCCGCCGGGGCCGCCCCCGAGGACGGCGACGTCACATTCCATTAGTGCTCCCTAGGTCGCTGGCGCGGCCAGCGTACCGAGCCGTGCCTCGACGGCGTCGAGGCGCTCCCGCCACGGGCGGGCGCCGATGCGCTCGAAGACCTCTCGGGCCTCGTCGAGCAGCAGGCGCGCCTCTTCCGGGCGGCCCGCGTCGACGAGCCAGCCGGCGTGGTCGACGTCGACCAGCGCGCCGAGCGGAACCATCGAATACTCACGGAGCAGCGCTGCGGCCCCCTTGAACCGCTGCTCAGGCTCCTCGCCGAGCAGCGCCCGATACCGGAGAACCTGGGCGTGCAGCATCGGCGGCAGGAGGCCGGGCGGCTCGCCTTCGAGCTCCGCGAGGAGCTCGCGAACAGTGGTTTCGTCGTCGAGCAGGTGGGCGGCTGCCAGCGCCTCGATGTAGGCCATCTTCCCCTGCGCCGCCAGGACGCCGCTGCCCCGGAGGTCGGCGACCGCCTGCCGGGCGGCGGTGAGCGCCTCCCCGTGTCGGCCGTCCCCGTTGAAGAGCTCGGCCCGAGTCAGGTGGTACGAGACGCTGTCCTGGGCGTCGCCGGGGTCGTACGTCTCCTCGAGTCGGGCCATCTGCGCCCGCGCCGAGTCGAGATCGCCGCACCGCAGCGCCAGCTCGAAGACCAGCCCGGGGCCCGCCCCGACGACCCCGGCGTCGTCCGGGATGCGCTCCGCAACCGCCGCTGCCTCGTCCCAGCGCCCCTGGTTGAGGAGCGCCCACCCCATCTCGCCGAGGAACCGCCACTCGCTCGTGCGCGAGCCGACGCGCCGGGCCAACGCGAGGCCGCGCTCCTGGTACGCGAGCGCTTCGTCCCAGCGGTCGCGTGCGTCGAGCCGGTCGGCGAGATTGACGTAGGCGCGCAGTGCGACGCGGGCGAGGTCGTTCTCGAGTGCGATCTCGAGGGCGTGTCGGATCAGCGCCAACCCGTACTCGGGGCGGCCGCGGAACGCCGCGAGCAGGCCGGCGGTGTTCAATGCCGTCGAGAGCACCTCCGGCACCCAGAGCTCCTCCGCAAGGCCGATCGCCTGCTCGACCCGCTCCTGTGCCGCCTCGAGGTTGCCCCGGAAGAAGTAGGCGCGGGCCAGCTCGGCGTTGAGCGCCGCGATCCCTTCGTCGGGCTCGGCACCCGCGAGCGCTGCCAGCCCCTGCTCCATGCGCTCGATGGCACGCTCGCCCTGGTGCATCTGCCACTCGGTGTTTCCGAGCTGGGCCAGGTTGAGGGCGGCATCGCGGGCCGCGCCTGCTCCCGCGTAGAGGTCGTGCGCGCGCTCGAACTCCGCCGCCGCGGCGGCGAAGGCGGCACCGTCGTAGGCGGCCCGGGCGGCTTTCGCGCGCAGCTCGGCCTCTGCGAGCGGCTCGACCGCGAGCCCCGCGGCCGCGGAGAAGACGCGCGCTGCCTCCTCGGTTGCCGCCAGCGACGCCGCGCGCTCACCGGCCCGCGTGAGCGCCTCGCGCGCATGCGCCTTGATCTCCCCCGCGTCGTCCGCGTCGGGATCGAGCCGGTAGGCATCGACGTAGTGGGACGCCACCACCTCGACGATCTCCTGCTCGTCGGCCCACGCAGTCGTCAGATACGCCGCGGCCGCGAGGTGTCGCGCCTTGCGCTCGCGCTTCGAGAGCGTCTCGTAGGCGACCCGCTTCAGCAGATCCTGGAGGAAGCCGTACTGGCCCCGCTCCGGCGAGCGGGGATCCACCTGCAGCGAGAAGACCTCCTTGCGCACCAGCCGGGTCAGCAGCGTCTCGATGTCGGTCTCGGAGCGGCCCGAGACCGCCGCGAGCCCCTGCCTCGTGAACGTCTTTCCGAGCACCGCGGCGTCCTGTACCAGCGCCCGTTCGTCCGGCTCGAGCCCGTCCAGCCGAGCCGCCAGAAGCGCATGCAGGGTCTCCGGGACCGCGAGCGCCTCGATCGGCCCCGTCGGGCGGTACACGGCGCCCTCGCGGACGACGAGACCGCGGTCGAGGAGCATGCGAACGGTCTCGACCGCGTAGAGCGGAATCCCCTCGGCGCGCTCGAGGATACCCGCACGAAGATCGTCGGGGAGCCCGGGAACGAAACCGTCCAGCAGCTGCTCCATCGCCGGCTGCGTCAGCGGCTCCAGCGCGAGCGTCGTCGCATTCCGCGAGGCCGCTGCGAGCATCAATCCGCGTTCCGCGAGCTCCGGGCGCTGCAGGGCCAGCACGAAGATCGGGTGGCTGCGCGACCACTCGAGCAGGTGGTCGACGAAGTCGAGGAGCCCGGGCTCCGCCCACTGGAGATCCTCGAAGACGAGTGCGCACGCACCTTCGGCGGCGAGGCGTTCGAAGAACACGCGCCAGGCGGAGAAGAGCTCCTCGCGCTCGCTCGCAATCGGCTCGCCGAGACCGAGCAGGTGCGCCAGCCGGGGCTCCAGCCAGGCCCGCTCCTCCTCGTCGGGGACATGCTCGCCGAGCGTGGCCCGCAGCTTCGCGAGCGCCTCGCCGCTGGACTCCTCTTCGGTGATGCGCGCCCGCATGCGGACCATCTCCGCGAGCGCCCAGTACGCGACGCCCTCGCCGTACGCTAGGCAGCGGCCCCGGTGCCACGCCACCTGCTCGACGAGGCCGTCGATGTACTTCTCGAACTCCCACGCAATCCGGGACTTGCCGATGCCGGCGATGCCGACCACGGAGACGAGGTGCGCCTTGCGCTGCTCGCTGGCCGTATGAAAGAGCTCCTTGACGAGGCGCAGCTCGCGGTCGCGGCCGACGAACGGAGGCTCGAGGCCGTCGGACCGGAGCGCGCCGCCACGCGCGGAGAGGACGCGCACCGCCCGCGAGAGCCGCTCGGGCTCGGCTTTTCCCTTCAATGCCTGCTCGCCGGCGTCCTCGTAGGCGACCGCGGCCTCGGTCGCGCGCCGCGTCGCCTGGCCGACGAGGACCGTGCCCGGCTCGGCCGCCGACTGGATCCGCGACGCCGTGTTGACGAGGTCGCCCGCGACCATGCCCTGCCCGGTGGCGCCGAGCGTCACCGCGGCCTCGCCGGTGAGCACCCCGGCGCGCGCCTGCAGCGCCGGAGCCAGCTCGGGCACCGCGGCGACCAGATCAAGCGCTGTCCGCACGGCGCGTTCGGCGTCGTCCTCCTGCGCCACCGGCGTCCCCCACACCGCCATGACGGCGTCACCGATGAATTTCTCGACCGTGCCGCCGTAGCGCTCGATCAGCGTCCGCGCCGTCTCGAAATAGCGCGACAGCAGTTCGCGCGTCTCCTCCGAATCGCGACCCTCGGAGGCGGTCGTGAAGCCGACCAGGTCGGCGAACAGCACCGACACGAGTCGGCGCTCAGCCGTCGGCTGGACTACCGCAGGGGCGGGCACCGGCGCCCCCGTCAGCGCCGTGCCACACTCGTCGCAGAACGCCTGGCCTGCCTCGTGCGGAGCTCCGCATGACGGGCATGCGAGCCCGAGCGGCGTGCCGCAGGTGGCGCAGAACTTCGCGCCCTCGCGGTTGACGGCGCCGCAGCTAGGACACTCCACCGGCCATCGCCTCCTCGCTCGCAGCGGCCGCGCGGTCGAGCCACGGCGTTGCGCCCAGCGCCTCGAAGATCTCGCGTGCCTCGGCGAGCAGCGCTTCGGCGTCGTCGGTGCCGCCCCGGGTTCGCAGCCATTCCGCGTACTCCAGCTCGGCGACCGCGAGCCAGAAGCGGGTCGCGATCTCGCGGAAGCGGCCGATCGCCGCCTTGAACCGCCGGTCGGCCTCGTCCGCATCACCGCGCCGCGCGGCGAGCGCTGCACGGAACCGCGCCGCGTGCGCGGCGAGGAAGTCCGGGAGCCTGCCCCGCGGGAGCCGCTCGAGCAGGGCGACCAGCTCTTCGGCCTTGTCGACGTCACCGAGCTCGAGCGCGGCCTCGACGCTCGTCACGAACGCCTCCTTGACGACCTCGGTCGACATCCCGAGAACCTCGCGAACAGCGAAGGCCTCTTCGGCCGCGGCGAGCGCCTCGGCGGTGCGGCCGTACGCCATCAGCATGCGGGCCTCGCCGAAGCGGTACGTCGAGTGCTCCTGGACGTCGTCCGAGCCTTCCATCTCGCGGCACAGTCCGAGCAGCCGCTGCGCCTCGTCGATCCGCCCGCGATGGATCTCGATTGCCATCCCGGCGATCGCGATCGTCTGCAATGCCTGACGCGCATCGAGCAACAAGCGGTCCTCGGGAATCTCCCGGAACATCTCGATCGCCTCGTCCCATTCGCCGAGCGCGAACGGGGAGTACGCCTGGCCGAGGAACTGCCACTCCTGCTGGCGGTTGCCGATGCGCCGCGCATACGCAAGCCCCTCGCGCACCGTTTCCGCGCCGCGGTCGTGGCGGTCGATCTGCCCGTAGACGTCGGCCAGGTTGAAGTAGGCACGGAGGATCGCGGAGGGGCGGTCGTGCTCGCGGGCGACTTCGAGCGCGTGCGCGATGAGCGCCTGCCCCTCGGACCTCCGGCCGCGCGCGATCAGGACGATCCCCTTGGTGTTGAGCGCCTGCGACAGGAGCTCGGGCAAGAGGAGTGCCTCGGCGAGGTCGAGCGCCCGCTCGGTCAGCTCCAGCGCGAGCTCCGGGTCCCCGGCGAAGAACGAGAAGCGGCCGAGCTGCGCTGCAAGCTCCGCCAGCGCCTCGTCCGGCTCCTCCGCGGAAAGCACGGCGTAGGACCGCTTCATCACGTCGAGTGCCTCGTCGGTACGGCCCACCAGCCACATCGCCTCGCCGAGCCGCGCCGACACACGTGCGGCCGGATGCGTCGCGGCGACCGACTCGAACATGCCGATGGCGCGCTCGAAGAGCTCCAGCGCCTGCTGCATGCGCGCGCCGGCGAACGCCATCGTCCCGGCGCGCTCGAGCAGCTCGGCAGCTGCCGAGGCATCGTCCGTCAGGTCGGCCGCCCGTTCGAAGG
This sequence comes from uncultured Thermoleophilia bacterium, assembly GCA_963755085.1. GTDB lineage: Bacteria > Actinomycetota > Thermoleophilia > Gaiellales > Gaiellaceae > JACVRM01. The sequence continues at coordinate 196,831 of CAVWIN010000010.1, forward strand.
CCCGCTGCGCCTCCACGGTCGCGCCCAGCGACGCGGCGCGCTCGGCCGCCCGGGAGAGCGTCGCCCTCGCCCGCTCTCTGATCGCACCGGCGTCCGGAGCGTCTGGGGCCGCCTCGAACGCGTCGAGCAAGTGAGCGGCGACGACCTCGGCGAGCTCGTCCTCGCCCGCCCGATATACCGCGTCGAGGACATCGGCCGCGGCGACATGGCGCGCCTTGCGCTCGCTTCGCGACAGCGTCTCGTAGGCGACCCGGCGGAACACGTCCTGCAGGAAGACGTACTGGCCGCGCTCCGGCGAGCGTGGGTCGGCCTGGATGGCGAGCACCTCTTTGCGGACGAGGCCGGCCAGCAGCGGCTCGAGCTCGCTCTCGGACGAGCCGGTCAGCGCCGCGAGGCCCTGCCTCGTGAACGTCTTGCCGAGCACCGAGCCGTCCTGCACGAGGCGGCGCTCCTCCGCCGGCAGAGTGTCGAGTCGCGCTGCGATCAGTGCGTGCAGCGTTTCAGGAACCTCGAGCGTCTCGACCGGGCCTCTGACGCGAAAGTGTTCTCCCTCGCGGGTCACGAGACCGCGGTCGAGCAGCATCCGGACGGTCTCGACGGCGTACAGCGGAATCCCCTCCGCATGCTCGAGGATGCGTGAGCGGAGATCATCGGGGAGGCCGGGGACGAGCCCTGGGAGAAGCTCGCTCATGGCCGGGGCGCTCAGCGGCTCGAGGTAGAGCGACGTGAAGCTCCGCTTGCCGGCGCCCCAGGACGGGCGGCGGTCCGCGAGCTCCGGACGCGCGAGTGCGAGCACGAAGATCGGCTGGGTCCGCGCCCAGTCGAGCAGGTACTCGAGGAAGTCGAGCAGGCCGGCGTCGGCCCACTGCATGTCCTCGAAGACGAGCACGACCGGGCTCTGCTCCGCGAGCCGCTCGAACAGGATCCGCCAGGCCGAGAACAGGTTCTCCTGGTCGCCCGGCTGCCCCTCCTCGAGCCCGAGCAGGTGGGCCAGCCGCGGCTCGACCCGCCCGCGTTCCTCGGCGTCCGGCACGTAGATCTCGAGGGAGGTGTCGAGCTTGGCGCGCGCGCTCGCCGGATCCTCGTCCTCGACGATCCCGCAGCGGCCGCGCACCATCTCGGCCAGCGCCCAGTACGCGACCCCGTCGCCGTACGAGAGGCAGCGACCGCGGTGCCAGTACGCCTCGCCGACGAGACCGTCGACGTACTTCTCGAACTCCCACGAGAGCCGCGTCTTGCCGATGCCCGCAACGCCGACGACCGCGACGAGCTGCGCCTTCCGTTCCTCGACGGTCGCGTGGAACAGCTCCTTGACGAGGCGGAGCTCGCGCGCGCGACCGACGAACGACGCCTCGAGCCCCGTGGAGCGCATCGCGCCGCCTGCGCCGGCCACCACGCGGACGGCACGCCAGAGCGCGACCGGCTCGGCCTTGCCCTTCAGCTCCTGCGCGCCGGCGTCGGCGTACACCACCGCCGCCTCGGTCGCGCGCCGGGTCGCCTGGCCGACGAGGACCGTTCCGGGCTCGGCCGCCGACTGGATGCGGGAGGCCGTGTTGACGAGGTCGCCCGCGACCATGCCCTGGCCCTCGGCGCCGACGGTGACGGCGGCCTCGCCCGTCAAGACGCCGGCGCGGGCCAGAAGCGCCGGATCGAGCTCGGGGACGACGGCGACCAGGTCGAGCGCGGCCCGCACGGCACGCTCGGCATCATCCTCGGTGGCCAGCGGCGCACCCCACACCGCCATGACCGCGTCGCCGATGAACTTCTCCACGGTGCCGCCGTAGCGCTCGATCAGCGTCCGCGCGGTCTCGAAGTAGCGCGACAGCAGCTCGCGCGTCTCCTCGGCGTCGCGGCCCTCGGAGGCGGCCGTGAAGCCGACGAGGTCGGCGAACAGCACGCTCACCAGACGCCGCTCGGCCGCGGGCTGCGCGACGGCGGGCGCGGGCGCCGCCGTCAGCGCCGTCCCGCACTCGCCGCAGAACTTCACCGCCGGCCCGTTGGCGGCGCCGCACGCCGGGCACAGCTGTGCGAGCGGGCTTCCGCACTCGCCGCAGAACTTCCGTCCCGCCTCGTTCTCGCTCTGGCAGGACGGACAGCGCATCAGGGGCTGATGTTCTGGTTCAGCCGGAACACGTTCTCAGGATCCCATTCCCGTTTGAGCGCCACCAGACGCTCCTGCTTCGCGTCGCCGTAGATCGCGCGCGGGTCCTCTCCCTCCTCTGCGACGTCGTTGACGTAGCGGCCGACGACGGCGACGCCGGCGATGTCGGCCACGAAGCGCCGGCCCCACTCGCGGGCGGCCTCGTCGAGGTCAGCGTCCTCCCACAGCACCTCGGCTGACGCCCAGTACGCGCCGTCGCGGCCCGTGAACGCGGTCGCCTCCTCGGGCACGTCCTCGATCGCGCCGCCGCAGGTCCAGATCGACACGACGCCGTCGATGCCCTCGAGCTGGTCGTTCACGTGCTCGACGGACGCAGCGACCATGTGCTCGGGCAGCCCCGTGACGAAGGCGCTCTTCATGTAGAAGCGATGGCCCCACTCGGACGGGACGTCGTTCATCCGCTGCGCCTCGAGGTACGGGCGGCGCTTGATCGAGTCGGCCAGCGGCGCCCCGAACGCGCGCAGCGGCGCGAGCTCGCGCTCCGCCGCCTGCTCGGTGCCGCAGTGGTGCGCCGTCACCCGGACGACGGCGCCCATGCCCGTCTCCGGCGGCCGGAACGAGTCGGCGCCGAGGCCAGGCCCCATGTCGAACGACAGCCACAGGTCGCGCGAGCCCGAGGCGGTCAGCTCCTCCACGAGCGCGCCGAGCTCGAGCGCACGGTCGATCGGGTAGATGACGCTCCCGTAGGTGATCACGGGGTCGAGCGGGTGGAGCCGGAACTCGAACGAGGTGGCGATCCCGAAGTTCGCGCCGGCGCCGCGCAGCCCCCAGAAGAGCTCGGCGTTCTCGCCCTCGCTCGCGCGCACCTGGCGGCCGTCCGCTGTCACCAGGTCGACGGCGAGCAGGTTGTCGATCGTGAGCCCGTACGTGCGCTGGAGCCGGCCGAGCCCGCCGCCGAGGGTGAGACCGGCGACGCCGGTGTGCGACACCGTGCCGACGGGACAGGCGAGCGAGTGCTGCTGGGCCGCGTCGTCGAGCTCGCCGAGCAGGCAGCCGGCCGCGACGATCGCGCGGCGCCCGTCGGCGTCGAGCTGCACGCCGCGGATCCGCGACAGGTCGATGACGATGCCGTCGTCGATGGTGGAGAGCCCCGGGATGCTGTGGCCGCCGCCGCGAACGGCGATCCGCAGGTCCTGCTCGCGCGCGTAGCGGATCGCCGTCGCGACCGCGTCGGGCGTCTCCGGGCGCACGACCACCGCCGGCCGGCGGTCGAACATCGCGTTCCAGATGCGGCGCGCGTCGTCGTAGCCGGGGTCACCGGGGAAGACGACCTCCCCTGCGAAGGCGTCCGTGAACGGTGCGACGGAGGTCACGAGGCGGAGATGTCCTCGACGAGCTGGATCCGGTTCCCGTCCGGGTCGAAGATGTCGAGCAGGCGGAGCTCGTCGTGCAGCTCCACGACGGTGCCGACCTCGACGTCCAGGCCGCGCAGGCGCTCGGCCTCGGCCTTCACGTCCTCGACGTCGACAGTGGCGACGCCGCCCTCCTCCGGCTCGCCCTCGGCGATGGCGATCTGCATGGCGCCGCGTTCGAGCTTCGCCCAGCGCCCGTCGGCGTCGAAGTACGTCTCGGTGAAGCCGAGCTTCGACGTGTAGAAGCCGCGCGCGTCGTCGATGTCGCGGACGCGGTACCAGACCCTGGTCGCCACGGGGACGACGTTACAGCGCCAGGCCTGGCAACTCCAAGAAGCTTTTCAGCGTGCGCAGGAACTGCGCGCCGTCCGCCCCGTCGATCGCCCGGTGGTCGCACGTCAACGTCATGCTCATCATCGGCCTGATGTCGAAGCCGTCGTCGACGGCAACCGGCCGCGGACCGGCGGCGCCGACGGCGAGGATCGCGGCCTGAGGCGGGTTGAGTACGGCAGTGAACTCCTCGATGCCGAACATGCCGAGGTTCGAGATCGTGAACGTGCCGTCCTCGAGATCCTCGCGCCGTAACTTGTTCTCGCGCGCGCGGGAGACGAGGTCGCTGCGCGCCTGCGCGATCTCGGCGAGCGTGAGCCGCTCGGCCGACCGGATGACCGGCACGACCAGGCCCTGCGGCGCGGCCACGGCGAGGCCGACGTTCGCCGTCGGGAAGCGGCGGATCGACTCGCCCGTGAAATGCGCGTTCAGCTCGCGGTGGCGCAGGAGCGCGACGCCGACGAGCTTGGTGAGGATGTCGGACACGGTCGGCTTCGGGTCGAGCCCGCTCTCGACCAGCCGCTGCCGCAGCTCGTTCGTATCCGTCATGTCGGCAGAGACGCGGAGCTGGAAGACCGGCGCCTGCCACGCCTCGGTCAACCGGCGCGCGATCGTCTTGCGGACGCTCGTGAGCGCGATCTCATCGACCTCGCCCGCCGGAACCGTCGCGGCCGCCGGTGCAGCGGCCGGCGCGTGCTCGGCGCGCTCGACGTCCTCGGCGACGATCCGGCCTTCCGGGCCGGTGCCGCGAACCCCGGCCAGGTCGATGCCTCGCTCACGCGCAATCCTGCGAGCTAATGGCGACGCCTTGAGCCTGTCCGGGCCGCGGACTGCGTCCGCTGCTAGCTGCCGTCCGCCGTTTGTAGGTGCCTCCGCCGGCGCTTCGGTCTGGCGTGGCGGCTCGACGGCCTTCTCACTAGCCATTCCGGACGCGACAGCGGCCGGAATGGCCTCCCCCGCCGCACCGATCACCGCGACGGTGTGGCCGACCTCCACCTCGCCCTCGGCGACGGCGATCTTCAGCAGGACGCCCGAGGCCTCGGCCTCGACCTCCTGTGTGACCTTCTCGGTGTCGAGCTCGTAGAGCGGCTCGCCCTTCTCGACCGTGTCGCCCTCGGCCTTCAGCCAGCGGACGATCGTGCCCGATTCCATGCCCTGCCCCAGGCGGGGCAGCTTGACCTCAGTCGCCATGGTGGCCCGTCCGGTCACCATGGCGAGTTCGTTGCGCACGAAAACCAAGCCAGGCTAGGACGCAGGGAGCGGTCGTATCGCTGTTAGATACGTCCGCGACTGAGGACGACGCATGGCGCCGGTTTGCAGCCGCCAACGGACTCGTCAGGGTGGCCGGACGGGTCACCCGTGCTGGACGGTGCGCTTGATGGCCGACAGGACGTCGTCGGCATGCGGGATGACGAACTCCTCCATGACCGGGGCGAACGGCAGCGGCGTGAACTTCGCGCCGACGCGCTCGACCGGGGCGTCGAGCCAGTCGAAGGCCTTGTACTGGACGACGGCGGCGATCTCCGCGCCGAAGCCCATCTTCACGATCGCCTCGTGCGCCACGACGCAGCGGTTCGTCTTCTTGACCGAGGCAACGATCGAGTCCTCGTCGAGCGGCTGCAGCGTGCGCGGGTCGACGACCTCCACCGAGACGCCCTCCTTCTCGGCCTCGGCGGCGGCTGTCAGCGCCTCGTGGACGAGGCGGCCCGTCGCGACGACGGTCACGTCCTCGCCCTCGCGCATCACGCGCGCCTGTCCGATCGGGATCGGCTCGATCTCCTCCGGCACCTCGCCCTTGATGCCGTACAGGGTGCGGTGCTCGAAGAAGACGACCGGGTTGTCGTCGTAGATCGACGACCAGAGCAGCCCGCGCACGTCCGCGGGCGTCGACGGGAAAACGACCTTCAGTCCGGGGATGTGCACCAGCCAGGCCTCGAGCTGCTGCGCGTGCTGCGCCCCCGGCGACCAGCCGGCGCCGCCCTGCGTGCGCACGGTGAGCGGCACCTTGAGCTGTCCACCCGACATGTAGCGGTGCTTGGCCGCCTGGTTGACGATCTGCTCGAGCGAGAGCGTCAGGAAGTCCTCGTACATGATCTCGACGACCGGGCGCATGCCCTGCATGGCCGCGCCGATGCCGGCGCCGACGATCGCCATCTCCGAGATCGGCGTGTTGCGGATCCGCTCCGGCCCGAACTCGGCGACGAGCCCCTGGGTGACACCCATCGAGCCGCCCATCTCGGCGATGTCCTCGCCCATGACGAAGACGTTGTCGTCCTTGCGCATCGCGGCCGCAAGCGCGTCCCGGACGGCTTCGCGGTAGGAGATTTCAGGCATGCCGTCCCGTCGGTTTCATCGTGCTCGCTCCTCGCGCGTGACGGGACAGCCCCTGCGGGGACAGGCCCCTACGCATAGACGTTCTTCAGGGCGTCTTCCGGTTTCGGGTCGGTGCCCGCCTTCGCGAACTCGACCGAGCGCTCGACCGTCTCGTGCACCTCCCGCTCGACCGCCTCGACGTCCTCGTCGGAGAGCTCGAGCCGCTGCCGCAGCTGCGTGATCGGGTCGTGGTGCTCGCCGACGTCGGCGATCTCGTCCTTGGAGCGGTACACCTGCGGGTCGCCGATGTAGTGCCCGTGCAGGCGGTAGGTCTCGACGTCGAGGAAAACGGGGCCGGCGCCGGAGCGCGCGTGCTCGAGCGCCTCGATCGCCTTCGCGTAGACCTCCTCCACGTCCTGGCCGTCGACCTTGATCGCGCGCATGTCATAGGCGACCGCGCGCTTGGACATGTCCTCCCAGACCGGCGAGTGCTGCCAGCCCGGCGTCGACTCGGCCCAGCGGTTGTTCTCGCAGACAAAGACCGTGTGGGTCTTCCACAGCTGCGCCAGGTTCATCGACTCGTGGAACGTGCCGATGTTCGTCGCGCCGTCGCCGAAGAACGCGACCGAGACCCGCGGCTCGCCGCGCATGCGGAACGCGAGGCCGGCGCCCACGGTCGCCGGGAGCCCGCCGCCGACGACGGCGTTCGCGCCCAGGTTGCCGCGCTCGACGTCGTACAGATGCATGGAGCCGCCGTAGCCGTGCGAGCAGCCCTCGAGCTTCCCGTACAGCTCCGCCATCAGCTCGTTCGGATGTGTGCCGAGCGCCAGCGTGTGGCCGTGCGCGCGGTGGGTCGACGCCATCACGTCGCCCTCCTCCATCGCGCGGCAGACCCCCACCGCGACGGCCTCCTGGCCGATCGCGACGTGCAGGAAACCGGGGAGCTCGCCGGCGCGGAAGCGCTCCTCGACCTTCTCCTCGAAGCGCCGGATGAGCAGCATCTCGCGGAAGAACTCGCGCAGCTGCTCCGTCGTCAGCGACCCCCGCTTCTCGACCTTCGCCATGTCGAGAGAAGTCTATGTACGCTGGCCGCGTTGACGCTCGCACGGCAGTGGCAGAGGCTCCGGCAGTCGCTTCCTCCGAGCTGGGGCGATCTGCGGCTCCTGCTCCGCGTCCGCGACGGCGCCCACGCCGAGCGCGCCACCGCGCTGCTCGCGCCGCTGACGTCGGGGCGGAACGGCAACGAGATCCGCTTCGCCGTGTCGCGCAGATCGGGGCCTGGGCCTGAGGCCGTCCGCCGCCTGCTCGGCCGCCTCGACGCCGAGCGCGTCGAGGGCGAGCTCGAGATCGTCACCGTCGTCGAGACGGAGCCGCAGCCGCGTGGGTCGGAGACCGTGGAGCTGCCCGCCGCGCTGCTCGCGAAGCCGCTGCCCGCGCCGGACATGAGCCCGCTTGCGCCGCAGTGGGACGACGCGCTGGCGCTCCTGCCGCCCGACTGGACGGACATCTACGCCGAGGTCGAGATCACGTCGAGTGACCTGCTCGACCGCGTCGCCCTGCTGATGGCGCCGCTGAATCCGGCCCGCGACGGGGAGCGGCTCGCCTTCCGCTTCCGCTGCGCGCGCACGTTCGGCTACGGCGCGTCGGCCGGGATGGTGCAGCGCTGCCTCGAGCGCGTCGACGAGGAGCGGATGCCGGGGACGTTCCGCCTGCTCCGCGCGCTCTCGGACACGAAGCCCGTGTACACGCAGGGGCCGGTCTGGTACGTCGGCGGCAAGGCCGTTTAGGAAGCTGATGACCTCTTCCAATGACCCGGTCTCCTGGTTCGTCATCGAGCGGGGCTGGAAGGTCGTCGACCGCGACGGCGAGGAGGTCGGCACGGTCGACGAGGTGACCGGCGACGAGAACGCCGACATCTTCGACGGCCTCTCCGTGTCGGGCGGGTTCTTCTCCGAGCCCCGCTACGTGCCCTCGGAGCAGGTGGCTGAGATCACCGACGGGCGGATCATGCTGAGCGTGTCGCGCTCCGAGGCCGGCGCGCTGGCCCAGTTCGCCGAGCCGCCTGCGAGCCTCGAGCTGTCGAGCGAGAAGGCGAGCCTGAGCGACCGCGCGGCCGCGCCGTTCGTCGACGAGCGCGAGACGCCCAGGCCGACGTCGTCATGGCGCCGACTCGTCGACCGGCTGCTCGGCCGCTAAGACCGCTAGACAGCGACCGGCGGGCGCCGCCGCCGGAGCCACGACACCAGCCCAAAGGCCAGGTTCGCGACGGCGAGCGCCGCGAAGGCGATCCAGCCCCACGGTGTCTCGTCGTCCGGCGTCCGCGTGGTGCTCGAGGCAGCGGCCGCTCCCGCTGCCGCCGCCGCGCCGGGGCCGACCCCTCGGTGGTGACGGTCGTGGTCGTCGTCGACGTCACCGGGGCCGCCTGCTGGACCGCGGTCGTCGTGTGATGCGTGGTCGTGGTGTGATGCGTGGTCGTCGTGTGGTGCGTGGTCGTCGTCTGCGCGACCGTGGCCGTCTGGGTCACCGGCACGGGGATGGTGGTCGACACCGTCTCGGTCTGGGTGACCGTGGCGGCGGGAAGCGCCGCCTCCGTGGCCGTGCTCGCAGTGGTGACCGGCTCGGTGGTGGTCGGCCGCGTCGGCGCCGGGCGCGTGCCGGTGGCCGCGGAAGAGAGCGCAGACCCCGCGTTGCCGCCGCCGCAGCCGGCGAGCGCGACGCCGGCCGTTGCGGCCAGCACCGCGGATGCGACGCGAGCCATGCGGCGACGGTACGCGCGCCCCCGGACGCTGATTACCGGATCGACGCATCGAGCTCGCCGGCGAGCGCCGAGGCGTCGCGCTCCGTCGGCGTGATGACGAGACAGGTGTCGTCGCCGGCGAGCGTGCCGACCACGCGCGGGTGGTCGACCCGGTCGAGCGCCCGAGCGATCGCCGGGGCCGACCCGAGCTCCGAGGCGATTACGACGATGTTGCCCGCGGCGACGGCGCGCCGGCCGAACTGCGCGAGCACCGCGGCGAGCGACTCGCGGGCCGACAGCCGCACGCGCGTGTTCGGGAGCGCGTAGCGCGGACGGCCGAGATCGTCCTCGGTCTTCTCCAGCTGCAGCTCGGCGATGTCGCGCGAGACGGTCGCCTGCGTGACAACGCAGCCGGCGTCGGCGAGCGCGCGGCGCAGGTCCTCCTGTGTCCCGAGCCGCCGCCGTGAGACGAGGCTGCCGATCAGGCGCTGGCGCTCCACCTTCCCGAGCCGGCGCCTCTCCATCGGGCGGGAGCATACGGTTGCGCGTTTGGCAACGGACGCGCCGCGGTACGCTCTCCCCGGCATGGTTCGCAAACTCGCCTGGACCGCCCTCTACGGGATCCTCGGCGCCCTCGCGACGCTGGTCGCCCGACGGGCCGCCGCGGGCATCTGGCGCATCGCCACCGGCGAGCAGCCGCCCACCAAGAAGCGATGACCGTCCTGACGCGCGGCGACCGGCTGGTCGACAGCGCAGCCGACCGGCTGCAGCGGCTCGCGGGGAAGTTCGCCAGCCAGGGCGGCACGAAGGCGAAGCTCGGCGAGGAGCTCTTGCACGACGCGGCCTTCATCCGCAAGCTGAAGCCGAGCCTGATGGCCGCGCGCTACCGCGGCGAGGCGCCGACGAACCAGCCGCCGGGGGAGAGCGTCGAGGCGCCGTCCGGGCCGCAGCTGCCGCCGCGGCCGAAGCCCAAGCGCACCGGCGGCCCGAACCCGTTCCTCGTCTGCGGGCTCGCCTTCGCCGCCGGCGTCGTCGCCGCCCGGGTCATCCACTGGAGGAGCAATGTCCACCACGGAGACTGAGAACTCCGGCCTCGGCGAAAGCGCCAAGAATGTCGCCGAGCACGCGAGCGCCCTCGCGCGGCTCGAGCTCGAGCTCGCGCAAGTCGAGATCAAGCGCCGGCTCACATCGCTCGGGATCGGCGCCGGGCTCGCCGCGGCGGCGGCTCTCGTCGCGCTCTACGCGGTCGGCTTCCTCTTCGCGACGGTCGCCGCCGGGCTCGCTACGGCGATGCCGTGGTGGCTCGCGCTGCTGATCGTCACCCTGTTCCTCGTCCTCGTGCTGGCCGTTCTCGGCCTGGTCGCCAGGTCCAAGTTCAGGGGCGGTCCACCGGTCCCGCGACAGGCGATCGAGGAGGCCAAGCAGACATCGGAGGCGTTGAAGACCTGATGGCATCTGAAGAGGGCACACCTGAAGAGGGCACACCGGAAGAGCGCGCTCCCGCGGAGATCCGTCGCGAGATCGAACGCGAGCGCAACGAGCTCCTGCGCTCCGTGGAGCAGCTGCGGGCCGGGGTGAAGGAAGCGACGGACGTGCGCTCGAAGCTGCTGGCGCACCTGCCTGTTGCGACCGTCGGCGCGCTGGCGGCCGGGTTCGTGCTGTCGGGTGGGATCCCGGCCACCCTGCGCCTGGTTTTCCGCCGCCCCCGCGACGGGTAGACCCTGGCCCGTGCGGGCCCTCTCCACCTCGACCGAGCCCAGGGCACTCGTCGGGTGCCCACCCGAGTCACCGGGGCGGCTGACGCTGTCCGAGTGGCGGGCCGCCCTCCGCCGGAGCTTCGCCAGCTTCATGAAGGACGACTGCATGGGGCTGTCGCAGCAGGTCGCCTACAGCTCGCTGCTCGCCTTCTTCCCCGCCATCGTGCTGCTCGTCGGGCTGCTCGGCCTCTTCGGCGCCTACGACCAGCTACAGAGGTTCCTCGGTGCCGTCGCCCCGAAAGCCGTGGTCGACGCGATCCAGATCGCGCAGGACAGCGCGTCGGGCAAGGGCGGCTCGCTGGTCGCGGTGATCGTCGGCGGCGCCCTCGCCATCTGGGCGGCGAGCGGCGCCATGAACACGATCGTCAAGGCGACGAACCGCGCGTACGATCGGGTGGAGACGCGGCCGTTCTACCGGCTTCGGGCGATCTCGATCGTCCTCGTTCTGCTGACCGGACTCGTGACCGCCGGCGTGTTCGGCCTGATCGTCTTCGGCGGACCGATCGGCGAGGCGATCGCCGAGCGTGCTGACCTGGGCAGCGAGTTCACGGTCGTGTGGAACATCCTCCGCTGGCCGATCGCATTCGTGGCCATCCTGCTCTTCTTCTCCCTTGTCTACTACCTCGCCCCGAACTTCGAGCACCGGAGCTGGAAGTGGGTCTCACCCGGCTCGGTCCTCGGCGCGCTGATGTGGCTGGGCCTCTCGGGCCTGTTCGCCGTCTACACCGCCTTCTCGAGCTCGTACGACCGGACGTACGGCTCGCTCGCCGGCGCGATCGTGCTGCTGCTCTGGCTGAACTACTCGGCGTTCGCGCTGCTCTACGGCGCCGAGCTGAACGCGGAGCTCGATCGTCAGGCGGACATCCGTGCGGCAGGCGGGCCCAACGCGGGCCTCACGACACCGGCGCGGCGCCTCAGCTCGTCTTGAGCGTGGAGCCGAGCGTCGGGCGCGCGTCCGACCAGTAGCGGTACGCGCTCGCCGTCTGGAGCGTGACCTTCCAGACGGCCTTGCCCGTGAACTTGGTGCCGGTCTTCTTGTTCACCCCGGGTCCCGACAGGTGGAAGCTGTGCGTCTTCGAGTTGTCCACGACGGTGATCGTGTAGGTGCCGCCCGTGACCTTCGCGGTGCGCTTGCCGGCCGCTGTGCCGAGCGTGATCTTGTTCCCGGGGCCGACGTTGGCGAAGAGCTTCCCGTTCTTCACCGTCGGCGGCGGCGGGCCGACGCGGAAGGTGCCGTGCATCACCGAGACGTGCGCGTCGCAGACGTACGAGTAGGTGCCGTCGACGAGCGTCACGTTCCAGGTCGTGTCACCGGTGCCGGGCACATCGGTTGCCTGGTTCACGCCCGGCCCGGACAGGTGGAAGTTGTGCTGGTCGGACTGGTCGCTGACCTGGATCGTGTAGTCGCCCGGGTCAAGCTGCTTGACGGCCTGGCCGTTCATGGTCAGCGAGATCGTGAAGCCAGGCCCGACCGTTCCGATCAGGGTACCCCCCGCACCCTGACCGGACGGCACGAGCACCGCGCCGAGCGCGGCGATGACGGAGAGGAGGAACAGCTTTCGCATTCGGGAGCCTTCTACGTGTCGCATCGGCGATCGGTTTTACCTACGCGCGCAATTCCGCACCGAAGCGCTCCGCGAGCGCCGCGACGATGCGATCCCGCAGCGCGGCGGCGTCCTCGTCGGAGAGCGTGCGCTCCGCGGACTGGAAGCCGACGGCGAACGCGACCGACTTGCGGCCCTCGCCCACCTGGGGGCCGCGGTACACGTCGAATGGCCGCATCTCGCGCAGCTCGGGCCCCGCAGCCTCGCGGGCGGCGGCAACGAGGTCCTCGGCCGGGACGTCCTCGGCGACGGTGAACGCCAGGTCCTGCTTCACGGCCGGGAAGGTGACGACGTCCTCGTACTCGGGCGCGTCGTCTGCGCCGGCGACGAGCGTCGCGAGATCGAGCTCGAACGCGCCCCACGTGCCCTCGAGCAGGGCCGGGTGCAGCTCGCCGACCACGCCTGCCTCGATCTCGGCCGTCTTCCCGGGGTGGAACGCCGGGTGGCTGCCCGGCGTGAACGCCGCCGGCTTGCGCAGCGCGCGGTAGAGCGCCTCAACGACGCCCTTCGCGCGCGCGAACCCGCCCTCGAGCACCGCGCCGACGCGGACCGGCTCCTCGGGCAAGCCCTCGCGATGAAGGTCGTCGCGGCGCAGGTAGACGTGCGCGATCTCCCAGAGGCCGATGCCGCTGTTGCCGGCGTCGACGTTCCGGCGCACGGAGTCGACCAGCGACGGCAGCAGGCTCGTACGCAGGACGGCCTGCTCCTCGCTCATCGGCTCGGGGAGCGGGATGCCGTCGCGATCCCACGCGGCCGGCACGAGCGACGGCGTGTACGCCTCGCTCAGCCCGGCGCCGGTGAGCACGTCCTCGGCGATGCGCTGGAGGCGCTGCTCGCGCGTGAGCCATCCGGTCATGTGCCGGCGGAGCGGCAGCGTCTCGGGCAGTCCCCCGAGCTCGAAGCGCGCAACTTCCTCGACCACGTCGATCTCGCGCGTGACGTCGCGTGCACGCCAGGTCGGGACGACGACGGCGTCGTCTTGCCGGCCGAAGCCGAGCCGGCCGAGCAGCTCGTACTGGCGCTCGGGCGTGACGCCGACGCCGACGACCGCGTCGGTCCGTTCCGGGCGGAAGCGCACCACCGGCCGCTCGGGCAGCTCGCCGTGGGCGTCGTTGTCGCCCACCCAGCGCCCGTTCGCGAGCTCGACCATGAGCTCCGTCGCGAGCGCCGCCGCCTGCGGGGCGAGGTGCGGGTCGACGCCCTTCTCCCACCGGTTCGAGCCCTCGGTGCGCAGCTTCAGCCGCTCCGACGAGTCGAGCAGCGAGACCGGCTCGAAGTTGGCCGCCTCGAGCAGGACGTTGGTCGTGGTCTCCGCGACCTGTGTCTCCTCGCCGCCCATGATCCCGGCGATCGCGATCCCGCGCTCGGCGTCGGCGATGAGCAGGTCGCGCGGATCGAGCCGGCGGTCGACACCGTCAAGCGTGCGGAGGCGCTCGCGCGGGTTGGCGCGCCGGACGACGATGCGCGGCCCCGCAAGCGTGTCGTAGTCGAATGCGTGCAGGGGGTTGCCGAGCGCGAGCATCACGTAGTTCGTGATGTCGACGACGTTCGTGATCGGGCGCATGCCGGCACCGGTCAGTCGCGCCCGGAGCCAGGGCGGCGACGGCCCGATCTGCACGTCCCGGAACAGGCGCCCGATGTAGCGCGGGCAGCCCTCGTAGTCGTCGATGGTGATGTCGACCTGCTCCTCGCCGGCCCCCTCGGGATCACGGCCGGGCGGCGGCGTGAGCTCGACGTCGTAGATCGCGCACGCGTCGCGCGCGAGCCCGTAGACGGAGAGCAGGTCGGCGCGGTTGCCCGTCGACTCGATCTCCAGGATCGTCTCGGCGAGCGGCAGCACCTCCGTGAGGAGCTCGCCGGGCTCGCCGGCCGGGAGCACCATGATCCCGCTGTGATCCGTGCCGAGCTCGAGCTCGCGCTCGGACAGGATCATGCCGTCTGAAATCGTGCCGCGCAGCTTCGCGCGCTCGAGCTTCTGCCCGCCCGGAAGGACGGCGCCGGGCAGCGCCACCGCGACGGTGGCGCCGGTGCCGAAGTTCCAGGCGCCGCAGACGATCTGGCGCGGCTCGCCCTCGCCGACGTCGACGCGGCAGAGCTGGAGGCGGTCCGCGTTCGGGTGCTTGCCGGCCTCGACGACGCGCCCGACGCGGAACAGGCCGAGGTTGCCGTCGGTGTCCGGGACGCCGCGGTGCTCGATCCCCTTGACCTCGGCGGAGGCGATGCTCAGGCGCTCGGCGAGCTCCGCGACCGGTGCGTCGACCGGTGCGTACTCCTTCAGCCAACTCAGCGGGACTTTCATGCTCGCTCCTTAACAGGGACAGTCCCTGTAAAGAGCAGGCCCCAGCGTCTTAACAGGGACTGTCCCTGTAAAGAAGTGGTCGCCATCAGAATTGCTCCAGGACGCGGAGGTCGTTCTCCCAGAGCAGGCGGATGTCCGGCAGGTTGTGCCGGAGCTGGGCGACGCGCTCCAGCCCGCAGCCGAACGCGAAGCCGCTCCACTCCTCGGGGTCGACGCCGCAGTTGGAGAGCACGGCCGGGTCGACCATGCCGGCGCCGCCCATCTCGAGCCAGCCCGAGTACTTGCAAGTCCGGCAGCCGCTGCCACCGCAGATGCCGCAGGAGACGTCCGGCTCGATCGACGGCTCGGTGAACGGGAAGTAGTGCGTGCGAAAGCGGACGCGCCGCTCCTCCCCGTAGAGCGCGCGCATCACGTGGAGCAGCGTGCCCTTGAGGTCGGCGAGCGTCAGCCCCTTGTCGACTGCGAGGCCCTCGAACTGATGGAAGATCGGGTAGTGCGTCGCATCGATCGTGTCGCGCCGGTAGCAGCGGCCGATCGAGACCATGTAGAGCGGCGGCCGCCGCTCTTCCAGCTCATGGATCTGCGACGGCGAGGTCTCCGTCCGCAGGACGTCGCCGTTCAGGAAGAAGGTCGCGCGCGGCGAGCGCGCCGGGTGCCACGGCGGGAACTCGAGCTGGTCGAAGTTGTAATGCGTCGTCTCGACCTCGCGGTCGTAGCGGACGTGGTAGCCGAGGCCTAGGAACGCGTCCTCGACGATGCGGCGCACCTGCGTGATCGGATGCAGGTGGCCGCGCGCCACGTGATCGCCCGGGAGCGTGACGTCGACGCGCTCGCCGGTGAGGCGGCGCTCGAGGTCGGCGCGGTCGAGCTCCTGCTCCCGCTCGGCGAACGCCTGCTCGAGCCGCTCGCGGACTGCGTTCAGCGTCATGCCGCCTTCGCGGTCGCGGACGCCGCGCAGGGCGAGCTTCAGGTCGCTCTTTCGGCCGAGGTAACGGACACGCGCGTCCTCGAGCTGCGCCGGGCTCGACGCCGAGGCGACGGCGGCGAGAGCGTCCTGCTCGATGGCGTTCGGGTCCACGGCGGCGACTGTAGACGGCGCGGCGAGAATCCCGCCGTGAAGAGCGTCTACGACCCGATCGCGCATTTCTTCGACGCGTGGAGCCGGAGCGTGATCGAGGACATCCCGTTCTACGTGCACGAAGCGCTCGCGACCAAGGGCCCGGTCGTCGAGCTCGGCGTCGGCACCGGCAGGATCGCCGTCCCGATCGCGCGCCGCGGCCTGCGCGTCATCGGCGTCGACGACTCGCCCGAGATGCTGCGCGTCTGCCGCGCCCGCGCGCGTGTGAACGGCGTCGTTGACCTGGTCGACCTGCGGCTCGGCGACCTGCGCGGCCCGCCCGTCGACGAGCGCGTGCCGCTCGTAATCGTCCCGTTCCGCGCCTACCTGCACCTGCGTACAGACGAGGAGCGGCGCCGGGCGCTCGCCGCGGCGCGCGAGCTCCTGCTCCCGGGCGGCCGCCTGGTCTTCGACGTGTTCGCGCCCGGCGCCGACGACATCGCCGAGACGAACGGCCGCTGGCTGGAGCGCGAGCCGGGCATCGACGAGCGCGCCGACTGGGACGCTGTGTCCCGGACGTTCACGCTGCGCGTCCGCAGCGACGGCGACGAGACCGCGATGGAGCTCGCCTGGGTGTCGCCCGACGAATGGCGCGCGCTGCTCGTCGAATCCGGCTTCGAGATCCTTGGCCACTTCGGCTGGTTCGACCGCAGCCCGTACACCGGCGGCGAGGACTCGGTCTGGGTGGCAAGGCGGCCTGGGCTGTCCCCGAAGGGGTTGTCCCCAGTGATGGGCCATAGCTCAGCCGGCGGAACCCTCTCACCCCGGAATGCCCGCGCACAAGCACGGCGGACAGCCCCCGGCTGCGGGGACAGCCCTGTCCGGTGGCGTTAGAGTCGCGGCGTGGTCATCGTGGTCATCGTCATCGTCGCGGTCCTCGTCGTCGCGATCGCGCTCGCCGTGCTCTACAACCGGCTCGTCCGGCTGCGGAACCGCACCGAGAACGCCTGGTCGCAGGTCGACGTGCAGCTGCGGCGCCGCTACGACCTGATCCCGAACCTCGTCGAGACGGTCAAGGGCTACGCGGCGCACGAGCAGTCGACCTTCGAGGACGTCACGAAGGCGCGCACGGCGGCCCAGCAGGCGCAGGGCGTCGAAGAGCAGGCGAGCGCCGAGAATGCGCTGACCGCGGCGATCGGACGTCTCTTCGCGGTCGCCGAGGCGTACCCGCAGCTCCGCGCGACCGAGAACTTCCAGCAGCTGCAGACGCAGCTGGCGGACACCGAGCAGAAGATCGCCGTGTCGCGCCAGGTTTATAACGACACGGTGCTGAGCTACGACAACGCGATCCAAACCGTGCCGACGAGCCTGATCGCCGGCGTGTTCGGCTTCCAGTCGCGGCCCTATTTCCAGATCGACGAGCCGGCAGCCCGCGAGGCGCCGCGGGTCACCTTCTGATCCGGCGGCTCGCGGCCGCTGTAGTCGTTCTCGCCGCCCTGGCCGGCGCCCCGGCCGCCGCGGCCAAGTCGTTCTCGCTCCCGAAGGCAGACGTCGTCGTCACCGTGCAGCCCGACGGCGCGCTCAGGGTCGTCGAGAACATCACCTTCCTCTTTGACGGGCCGTTCACCGGCGCGTTCCGGGAGGTGCCGGTGCGTAACACCCAGTCGCTAGGCGACGCCTTCGTGATGGAGAACGGGCACCGCTACCGACCGGGCGCCTCAGCCGAGCTGGGCAGCGCGGGCGCCCCGGGCACGTTCGGCACGGCGCGCACCGGCCAGGGCACCAGGATCGTGTGGCACTTCAGCGCGGCCGGCGAGCAGCGCACGTTCACCGTCGGCTACACGCTCCGCGGCGTCACCGTCGCCCACGACGACGTGGCCGACGTGAACCTCAAGGTCTGGGGTGACCAGTGGAACACAGGTCTCGGGCGCCTGACCGCGACGATGAAGCTGCCCGGCGTCGCCTCGGGGCCGCGCTACCGGGTCTGGGGCCACCCGTACTGGGTGCACGGCGACGTCGCGAAACGGCCGCGCGCCGCGCTGCTGCGCGCGCTCGGCGTGCCCGCGCACCAGTTCGTGGAGATGCGCGTCGTGTTCCCGCGGCGCCTGCTCACCTCGACGGCCGGGACGAAGGTCGAGCACAACAAGGCCTTCGCCGGCATCGTCGCCGCCGAGGCCGCCGACCAGGCCGCGGTCGCCCACGACCAGGAGAAGGTCGACGACGCCAAGCGCCACATCGGGCGCACGCTGCTGATCGTCCTGCTGCTCGCGCTCGTCCCGGCGCTGGCCGTGATCGCGCTCACCTACTTCCTGTACGGCCGCGAGCCCGCGACCGGGTACGACCGCGAGTACGAGCAGGAGCCGCCGACGGACACCGCTCCTGCGCTCGTGCCGCCGCTCGTCCGCGAGGGCACCGACGTCGGCGCCGCCGAGTTCACCGCCACGCTCTTCGACCTCATCCGCCGGGGCGTCTACACGGCGAAGCCGGTCACGACCGAGCGCAAGATCTGGGGCGGGCTCCGGACGCAGGAGGTGGCCGATCTGGAGCTGACGCGCGGACACGGCGACCACCTGGAAGCGTGGGAGCGGCCGGTCGAGCGGGTCGTCGACGGCGTCCTGGACGGCGCCTCGGAGCGGCTGTCGAAGTTCCGCGACAAAATCGAGGACGACCGCGCGACGAACGCGAAGCGCTTCAAGGAGTTCAAGGACGACGTGGCGAGCGCGATCAAGAAACGGCGCTGGTACGCCGACGGTTGGATCCCGCTCGCGCTCGGCATCCTCGTCTTCGCGGTCGTCGGCGTGATCCTGTTCCTGATCGCCTACAACGGCTGGCGGCCCGTGGTGCCCCGCTGGCGCGACGTCGTCCTCGCGACGCTCGCCGTCTGTGCGTTCGTCAACGCCGGCGTGCTCTTCGCCGCGATGTTCGCCGGCCGGCTCTGGCGGCGGCGGACGAAGGACGCGGAGCTCGAGGCGCAGCGCTGGAACGCGTTCCGGCACTACCTGCAGGACTTCCCGCGCCTCAAGGACGCGCCACCCGCGACGCTCGAGCTCTGGGAGCGCTACCTCGTCTACGGGATCGCGTTCGGGATCGCCGAGCGCGTGCTCCAGGGCGCGCAGCTGCACATGCCGGCCGAGCTGCACCAGGCGAGCACGATCTACTGGATCAGCCCGACCGGTGACCTCGGCGGCGGGCCGACGGCGCTCGGCATCTCCGACCTCTCCTCGGGGTTCGGGTCGGCGCTCGCCCCGCCGGGCAGCGGCTCGGGCGGCGGAGGCGGCGGCTTCTCCGGTGGAGGCGGAGGCGGCGGCGGGGGTGGTGGCGGCGGCGCCTGGTGAAAGCGTGGGGGAACGCCTGGTCCCCCGCGGGCCCCCTCCTTGCGAGCGGAGGCGTGGTTCGGTCGTTCCAGGAGCCGCCGCTTCGTCGCGGAGTTCCGTTGGTTGCCTCTCCTCAGTGGGCCTCTCGCCGGAGCAAGTCCGACTTCGGCGGCGGAGGCGAGTGGTCTCCGAGGGCGTCTTTTCTTGGGAACCTGCGGTTCCCTCGCCCTCCCTATACCAGAGTGATCTGGTCGCCGGCGGCGACGTCGCCGGTCTCGAGCACCCGAGCCAGCATCCCGCGCCTGCCTTCGAGTGCGGCCTGCAGGCCGGGGCGGATCGCCTCCATCCGCTCGCAGGGGTCGCACACCATGGTGATCTCGAACAGCGCCTCGCCGACGCGCACCTGCTGGCCGATCGGCCACTCGTGCACGTCCGCGCCCTCGACCGTGAAGTTCTCGCGGATGCGGCCCGGCTCGAGGTCGAGTGCATCCAGGTGCTCGCGCGACGCGAACAGCACCTCGCGCTTCGTGCCTGGGCGCGCGTGCGCGCAGCCCTCGAGGCCGTGGCCGGCGATCGCGCGCACGGTGCCCCGCGCATCCATCCGGCCGCTGTTCTTGGCGGGTGAGACCCACACGTTGCCGACGGTGGCCACGCCTCGAGGCTACCCGATGCTCCTGCGGGCCCACTCGTAGAGCCCGACCGTCCCGGCCATCGCGACGTTCAGCGATTCGGCGTCCCCTGCCTGCGGGATCGACACCACCCCCTCGCATGAGGCCGTAACGTCGGCCGGCAGCCCTTCGCGCTCGGCGCCGAGGACGAGCGTCCCCTCACGCGGGAGCTGCGCGTCGCCAACCGGCGTCCCGCCGCGGGTGGCGAGCGCCGTCCAGGGGCGCGGCGCGTCGTCGAACGGCACGACGGCAACGCGGAAGATCGCGCCGGCGGCCGCGCGCAGCGCCTTCGGGCCGGTCGGGTCGGCGCACCCGGCGGACAGGGCGACGTAGCCGGCACCGAACGCGTCGGCGGCGCGGAGCAGCGTCCCGACGTTCCCGGGATCGGCGACGCGCCAGAGCGCAAGGCCGCCGCCCTCGGCCGCATGGGGCAGGTCGTCGCGGCGGAAGACGGCGAGCACCCGCGCGTGGTGGCCCAGCGACGAGATCTCGCGCAGCAGCGCCGGCGCGACGGGCTCGGCGCCCTCGACGTCCAGCGGCCGGTCGGCGTCGACGAAGACGTGCACCGGCTGGGCGCCCGCCTCGAGCCCAGCGCGGACGAGGTCCTCGCCCTCGCAGACGAACAGGCCCTCACGCTCCCGCTGCCGCCGCGACGCGAGCCGCCGGACGAGCTTGATGCGCCCGTTGTTCGCGGAGGTGATCACGCGCGCCACTCCAGCCACTGCCCGTGGTAGCCCATCCGCGCGACGAGACGCGTTCCCGCCTCCAGCTCGAACCCGCCCACGAGCCCCGTCTCCTCCTCCGAGAAGCGCCGCGTCGAGATCCAGGCGACATCGGCGGCGTCGACGATCCGGCGCAGCTCGACGTAGCGCTCCGCGTCGAGGTAGACGGTCGACACCGTCTGGAAGACGACGGTGCGCGCGTCCGGGTCGCGCTCCGCGAAAAGGGACGGCAGCAGCTCGACGTAGTCGCCGGCCAGGATCTCCGGCGGGTCCGGCCGCGCGACCGCGAGCGCGGCGCGCAGGCGCGCCATCCGCTCCGCCTGATCGGGCCAGACGAAGCACTCGAGCAGCCGCACGTCCTCCTCGTCGGCCGGGTCGAGCGGTCGCAGGTCGATGCCGCGCCGTCGCACCACCGCCGGCCGCCGCCCGAGCAGCTCGGCCGGCACCGGCGTCCGTTCGTCACCGGCGAGCCTGAGCGCACCGTCGCCCCACGAGCCGGCGGCGTAGACGTAGCGATATCGATCCCAGACCAGATTGAGCCCCGCGCTCGCACCCAGCTCGATCAGGTCGAGCGGCCGTTCGTCACCGAGCGAGAGGAACGCCGGGAGCAGCGCCCAGCAGCGCTGCACCTCGTTCGTCTGCACCGCCTGCTCGGCGACGAAGCGCGCCAGCCACTCGCGCTCCTGCTCGATCACGTCGCGCACGTCGTCCCAGGACCAGCCGGTTAGCCGCCCGTCGAGGACGAGGTGGTGCAGCCCGCCGAGCAGGCGCACGGGCAGGTCCCAGCGGTCATCGGGCGCGATGCCGCGCACGAGCCGCTCCGTCGCCAGCCGGCGGCAGAGGTCGGCGTACAGCTGCGAGCCGCTGCGCTCGCAGGCCTCGGCCTGGCTCAGGAAGCGCTCGGCGAGCCGGTCGTTCAGGCGGCTTCGGCCAGCGCGGCCTTGGCCTGCTCGGCGATGCCCGCGAACGCCGCCGGATCGCTGACAGCGAGGTCGGCGAGGATCTTGCGGTCGAGCTCGACCCCGGCCTTCTTGCACCCGGCGATGAACTGGTTGTAGGACAGCCCGTTCTGCCGCGCGGCCGCGTTGATGCGCAGGATCCAGAGCCGGCGGAAGACGCGCTTTTTCGCCTTGCGGTCGCGGTAGGCGTAGACGAGCGAGCGCTCGACCTGCTCCTTCGCGAACTTGTAGCTCGAGTGGCGGCGGCCGAAGTAGCCCTTCGCCTCGCCGAGCACCTTGCGGCGCTTCTTGCGCGCGTGGACGGATCGCTTCACGCGCGGCATTACTTGGTCCTCCGGAAGCTGCCGAGGAGGTGCTTCACGTCGGCGGCGTCGTCCTGGGCGACCTCGTAGAGCTTGCGGAAGCCGCGCTTACGCTTCTGCGACTTCTTCTCGAGGTTGTGAGCCTTCATTGCGTGCCGCCGCAGCAAGCGGCCGCTCGCCGTCACCTTGAACGTCTTCTTCGCTCCGCTGTGCGTCTTCTGCTTGGGCATCTAGCTGCGTCTCTTCTGCTTGGGCATCTCTGGTTACTCCTGCGTTCTTCGTTGGGCCGATCAGCATCGTCATGTTGCGGCCGTCCTGGAGCGGCGGCTGCTCCACGACGCCGATCTCCTTCACGTCCTCGGCGAGACGCATCAGCAGGTCGCGGCCCCGTTCCGGGTGGTACTGCTCGCGTCCACGGAACATGATCGTGACCTTGACCTTCGCCCGCTGGTTGAGGAAGCGGACGACGTGGCCTTTCTTCGTCTCGTAGTCATGAATGCCGATCTTCGGCCTGAGCTTGATCTCCTTGACGTGAACCTGGATCTGGTGCTTGCGCGCAAGCTTGGCCTTCTGCTCCTGCTCGTACCGGTACTTCCCGTAGTCCATGACGCGAACCACGGGCGGGTCGGCCTGGGCGGCCACTTCGACGAGGTCGAGGCCCTTGCTGAAGGCGTATTCCTGCGCCTCGGCGGTGGGCTTGATCCCGACCTGCCCTCCGTCCTCGTCGACCAGCCGGACGTTGGGCACCCGGATCGCCTCGTTGACGCGAACCTGGGGCTGCGGCGGTCGGACTTCGACTCTCGGGCCTCTGCGCGGTCTCAAATGCGTGTCACCTAGTTACGAACCCTCCTTGAAAACGACAAAGCCGCTGCAGGCAGCGGCACGACCCTCCAACCGACTCGGTTGAACCTCCGCGTGGCCTTCGCCCGGGAGGTGAGGAACGGGTCCGCTCCTGCTTGGCAGGCCCTCAGGGTACCTGATCAGGCGACGGAGTCCAGTTCGGCGAGCTGCACGAGGAACTCGTCGACGCTCGGGTGCGATTGCTCGCCGCCGCGCTCGCGGACGGAGAGCGCCTCGTCGGCTTCCTTGTCGCCCCAGACGAGCGTGAACGGGATCTTGTCCACTTCGGCGTCGCGGATGCGCTTGCCGACCGTCTCGTCGCGCTCGTCGACCTCGACGCGGTAGGCCGAGAGCCGCTCGCGCAGCCGTCCCGCTGCGTCGCGGTGCCCCTCGCCGACCGGGACGATCCGCACCTGGACGGGCGCGAGCCAGAACGGGAACGCGCCCGCGAAGTGCTCGATGATGATCCCGATGAAGCGCTCGAGCGAGCCGAAGAGCGCCCGGTGGATGACGAACACGGAGTGCTCGGCGTTGTCCGCGCCCACATAGGTCAGACCGAACCGCGCCGGCATCTGCCGGTCGAGCTGGATCGTGCCGAGCTGCCAGGAGCGGCCCAGGACGTCCGTCGCGTGGATGTCGATCTTCGGCCCGTAGAACGACCCCTCTCCCTCGCCGACCACGTAGTCCATCCCGTTGCGCTTCAGGGCAGCCTCGAGATGGCCCTCGGAGAAGTCCCACTCCTCATCACTGCCGAGCTTGTTGTCGGGCCGCGTCGAGAACTCCGCGCGCGCCTGCAGGTCGAACAGGCTGTACAGGTAGTTGAGGTAGGCGATGCAGCCGTCGAGCTCGACGGCGATCTGATCCTCGGTGCAGAAGATGTGGGCGTCGTCCTGGGTAACGACGCGCACGCGCGTGAGCCCGTGGAGCGCGCCGGCCAGCTCGTTGCGGTGCAGCGGCGCAGCCTCGGCATAGCGGATCGGCAGCTCGCGGTAGCTCCGAAGCGCGCCGGCCGTACAGCAGCATGTGGCCCGGGCAATTCATGGGCTTGATCCCGTACGTGTGCTCCTCGTCGACCGGGATCAGAAACATGTTCTCGCGGAATTTCTCCCAGTGGCCGGAGGTCACCCAGAGCGCCTTGTCGTAGATCAGCGGCGTGCGCACCTCGAGGTAGCCGCGCTTCGCGTTCTCGCGACGCCTGATCCCCTCGAGGACGTTGAACACGACCATTCCCTTCGGGTGCCAGAACGGCGATCCCGGTGAGTGCTCGTCGAAATGGAACAGGTCGAGCTGCTGGCCGAGCCGCCGGTGGTCGCGTTTGCGGGCCTCCTCGAGCCGGTCCATGTAGGCGTCAAGGTCCGCCTGGGAGTAGAAGGCCGTGCCGTAGATGCGCGTGAGCTGCTTGTTCTTCTCGTCGCCCCGCCAG
This sequence comes from uncultured Thermoleophilia bacterium, assembly GCA_963755085.1. Taxonomy (GTDB): domain Bacteria; phylum Actinomycetota; class Thermoleophilia; order Gaiellales; family Gaiellaceae; genus JACVRM01. Next base: position 220,669 of record CAVWIN010000010.1, read on the forward strand.
TAGGCGCCGGCGAGGCCGGTCAGCTTGACGGCCTTGATCGGCGCCGAGTTCTGGAGGTGCGGCCCGCGGCACAGGTCGGTGAAGTCCCCCTGGGTGTAGAGCGAGATGTCGCCCTCGGCGGTGTCGACGAGCTCCACCTTGTACGGCTCGCCCTCCTGCTCGAAGATCCGGCGCGCGTCGCCGGCCGTGATCTCGGCGCGCTCCCAGGTTCGCCCCTCGTCGAGCTCGCGCTGGAGCTCGGCCTCGATCTTCTCGAGCGCGTCCTCGCCGATCGGCTCCGGGAACTCGAAGTCGTAGTAGAAGCCGTTCTCGATCGGCGGGCCGATCGCGACCTTGACGCCGGGGTAGAGCCGGCGTACGGCCTCGGCGAGCAGGTGCGCCGTCGAGTGGCGGAGGACGTAGAGCGCGTCGGGATCCTGGGTGTCGCGCGTGGTCAGGATCTGGATGCGGTCGCCGTCGGCGAGCGGCAGGCGCAGGTCCTGCACCCGGCTGTCGGTGCGAACCAGGACGGCCTGCTCGGCCAGCTTGGGGCCGATCGCGCGGGCGGCGTCGAGGCCGGTCGCGCCGTCCGGGAGTTCCAGTTCCGACGAATCGGGAAGGGTCACGCGCATGGACGAGCAGGATACGCAGGGCACACGCGAGGACGACCGCAACGAGGAGGTGCCCGGCTCCCCGGCGCCCGACCCAACCGACGAGCCCGGCGACGCCGAGGACGTGCCCGAAGCCGACTAGCCGGCGTACTCCATGAAGAGCCAGCGGGCGGTGTGATGCTCGTCCGGCTCGCGCTCCTCAATGTCGCGGAACCCCGCCCGCCGCCACGCCCGGACCGCGCGCTCGTTCCACAGGTACGGGTCGGTCGTGACCCGCGGCCACCCGCGGGACAGCATGTGCTCGGCGAGTGCTCGCGCCGCGTCCGGGCCGTAGCCGCGCCCGCGCGCGGCGGGCACGACGAACATGTCCAGTCCCGCTGCGTCGCCGCCCGGCTCCCACCACGCCTGGATGAAGCCCACCGGACGGTCCTCCGCCTCGACGAGGTACGGCTCCTCGTCCGGCTCGGCCAGCTCGGCCCGCATCGTCTCGCGCGTGTAGGTCTCCCAGTCCCAATAGCGCGCCACCTCCGGGTCGGCGTGCCAGGCGACGAGCATGTCCGCGTCGTCGTCCGTGGCTTTCCGCAGGGTGGTCAGCCTGCCGCGTAGCGATTCCATCGGCGCCGAATTGTCGCTGATATCAGCGGACGGAACAGCCCTGGAAAACCCGAAGGGGCTCACCGGATTGCCGATTATCCGGCGAGCCCCTTATTTTGGTCGGAATGGGCCCTTCCTGACAGCAGTAACGTCGCCGCAATACTGTCAAACCCCCTCACCCGGACGGGGGTATCTTCCTCGCAATGCGAGGTCTAGTTTGGCCAGGGCAGCTCGGCCGCAATTGCCGCGATGAGGCCACACGCCATCATCAGCGATGCCATTCGCTTCACGGGACCGTCCTTTCGTTTCGTCGGAGTGGTCGGTCCCGGGCCCGGGGCGTGCGTAGTATAAATCGGTAGAGCGCGTGCCGCGACGTAAGTCAACACATGTCGACGACCCGGTCGCAGTAGGCGAGCGGCTTCGCGCTGCTCGGGAGCGCGCGGGCCTCACGCAGCGCGACCTGGCCTTCGCGGGCTGCTCGCCCGCGTACATCTCGCGGATCGAGTCCGGTGACCGCATCCCGTCGCTGCAGCTCCTGCGCGAGCTCGGCCGGCGGCTCGGCGTCAGCGAGGACTACCTGGCCACCGGCGAGAACCGCGCCGCGCCCGACGACGCGCGCCTGCTGGACGCCGAGCTGGCCCTGCGCCTGGGAGACGCAGACGACGCGGAGCAACTGTACGAAGACGTGCTCCAGTCGCCGTGGAGCAAGGAGGACTACGGCCGGGCGCTCGCCGGCTGCGGAGAGCTCGCATTCCTCCGCGGCGACCCCCGTGACGCGATCTTGCAGATCGAGCGGGCGCTGAGCGTCTGGGGCGCGCAGCCCGAGGACCGAGCGGCGCTCGCCGAGACGCTCGGCCGCGCGAAGGCGATGCTCGGCAAAGCGGACGAGGCGGTTGCGATTTTCCGCCGCTGCCTCGAGGCGTCCGAGCGCCGCGAGGACAGCATCGAGCAGCTGCGGTTCGCCGTGCTCCTGGCGAACGCGCTCATCGACGAGGGCGACTTCGGCACGGCGGCCGATGTCCTCGCATCGAACGTCGCCCAGACCGAGGGCGCGCGCGACCCGCTGCTTCGCGCCCGCATCTACTGGTCACAGTCCCGGCTCTACGGGATGCAGAACGAGCACACGCAGGCCGCCCGGTACGCGCGGCGCGCGCTCGAGATCGTCGAGCTGGCCGAGGACGACTACTACACGGCCCGCGCGCACGAGTTGCTGGCGCACGTCGAGCTCGATCGCGAACGCCCAGAGGAGGCGCTCGCGCTGCTCGAGAAGGCCTGGCCTCTGCTCAGCCGGACGGCGAATCCCGTCGACCAGGCGGCGTTCCGCCTCGAGAAGGCGCGTGCGCTCGCGCAGCTCGGCCGCCGCGAAGAGGCCGCGAGCCTCGCGATGGAGGTCTCCGGGCTGCTCACCGACGCGAAGCCCCGGCAGGCGGGGCGCAGCTACGCGCTCCTCGCCGAGATCTACGCGTCGATCGGCGAGCCCGATCGCGCGCGCGAGTTGTACGAGCTGGCAATCGAGAAGCTCCAGCCCACACCTGACCGCTACCTCGTCGAGGCGTACTCGAAGCTGGCGGCGCTGCTCGAGAACGAGGGCGACGCCGACGCCGCGCTCTCGGTACTGAAGCAGGCAATGGACGTCCGCACGACGCACGGCGTCGGCTGAACGACGGTTGTCGTAGCGCCGGGTCTCGCATACCCTCCGCCGGCGATCACCGAGGACGGAACGTGAGGGGATATCTGCACGCAGCGACAGGGCGGCGCCTCCCGGGCGTGCTCACGGCTGCGCTCGTCGCGCCGGCGATCGGCGTCCCGTCCGCATGGGGCATCCTCCACCCGGTCGTCTTCGGCAACACCTTCACGATCTCCGGGGCGGTGCCGAGCGGGAAGCCCGGCGAGACAATCCAGGTCCTCGCGCGCGCGGATGCGCAGCAGCAGTTCGGCCGGGCCGGGACGATCACGACGACCGCGAACGGCAACTCGAACTTCACGAGCCGGCCGAGGATCACGACCGCCTACCTGGCGGTCCGGCACGGCAACATGAGCGCCAGCATCACCGCCGACGTCACGCCACGGCTCGATCTCGCGCTCAGCAAGGGCGTGCTCACCCCGACCGCCCTGGCCGCGAACCCGCTCCACGGCCACTCGCTCGTCGTCCAGCTGCGCCAGAAGGGCAAGCAGTGGCAGAACGTCCGCACCGTCGTGCTCGGCCCCACGTCGCGGGCGAAGGTGGCGTTCACGGCGCCCCACGGCCGCAGCGAGATTCGGCTCTACGTAGCGAAAGACCAGGCAGGCGCCGGCTACATCGCGGGCTTCAGCGGCGTGCTCGTCTACCGCAACACCGCGTGACGCTCCCGGCTGCGCTCGCCGAGCTGCCGCTGGCCGTCGAGGGCTACGAGCTCGAGCGGCTCGAGCTGCCGGTCTCCCCCGAGTTCACGCGCGTGACCACCGTCGTGCACCTGCACGGAGGCGGCGAGGAGGGCGTCGGCGAGGACGTCACGTACTCGAACGACGACCAGGACGCCTTTCAGGCCGCCGGGCCGGCCCAGCCGCTCGCCGGCAGCACGACCTTCGGCGGCTTCGCCGAGCTCGTGGGCTCGCTCGACCTCTTCCCCGCCCCGCCGCAGTTCCCGGCCTACCGCCTGTACCGGCGCTGGGCGTTCGAGAGCGCGGCGCTCGACCTCGGGCTCCGGCAGGCGGGCCGCCCGCTGCATGCGGTGATCGGCCGCGAGCCGCAGCCCGTCCGCTTCGTCAACTCGATGCGGCTCGGGGATCCGGCGACGATCGACCCGGTGAGCCGGCGGCTCGAGCTCTACCCCTGGCTGGAGTTCAAGCTCGACGCGACCAGCTCCTGGACCGACGAGCTCGTCGAGGAGCTCGCCGCCACGGGCGCGGTCGAGTCCGTCGACCTCAAAGGCCGCTATTCCGGGACGAGCGTCGACCAGGGCCCGGACGCGGCGCTCTACCGGCGCGTCGCCGAAGGGTTCCCGAAAGCCTGGATCGAGGACCCGGCGCTGACGCCCGAGACGGAGGAGGTGCTCGCACAGCACTGGGACCGGGTCACGTGGGACGAGCCGATCCACTCGATCGCGGATCTCGAGGCGCTTCCTCACCCGCCCAAAGGCGTCAACCTCAAGCCGTCGCGGATCGGCAGCCTTGCCGACCTGCTCGCGACCTACGACTATTGCGCGGCGCACGGGATCCGGCCCTACGGCGGCGGCCAATTCGAGCTCGGCCCGGGCCGCGGGCAGATCCAGTACCTCGCCTCCCTGTTCCACGCAGCCTCGCCGAACGACGTCGCGCCGCGACCGTTCAACGAGCGCGAGCTGAGCCCCGGGCTGCCGTCCAGCCCGCTCGAGCCGGCTCCGTCCGAGACCGGCTTTCGCTGGGGCTAGCCTGGCCGGGATGGCGAAAGCGAGCCAGCTTCTTCACGTCCATATGCAAGAGCGCCCCCGGACGTGACCACTCGTAGCGGCGGAAGCTCTGCCTGGGGCCGCGCATACGCCGCGAGAGCCCGTGGCGCCAGAGCACCTTCCAGATCGTCGAGCGGGCGCGGCGGACGATCCCGGCCAGCCGGCCGGGCCCGAGGTTGGTCTCACGCCTGGCCTTGAGGATCGGCGCCTCCTCGGCCGCCGTCAGCCGGCGCGGCTGCTTGAGCGGCCGTGACGAGCGATCAGCCAGGCAGGCCGTCGTGCGGCCGCCGTCCAGCCAGCGATGCCACCAACGATGCGCGGTCGCCGGCGACACGCTGAAGCGGACTGCAGCCCGCTTCAACGACAAACCGGACTCAATCGCGAGCACCAACTCGCGCCGACCAGCCAATCCGAGCTTGGCGTTAGCGTGCAGATCCATCACGGCCCTCCTTTGGGACACGGGTCCTTGGCAGAACCCGCACACCCTCAAAGGAGGGCCGGATGTTTCCCTCAGCCGTTCACAACCTGTGTGGGCGGATCAGCTAGCCGAGCCGTCGCCGGCCCTCGCGCCGGCGATTTTGCGCTGCGGTCCGGTGCAGCTATACTTTTTGCAGTTACAAGACATCTCGTTAGTAGAGAGGAAGTGTGTTGCATTGCCAAAGCTCCTGTTGATCCCGCTCGAGGACACCGTCGTCTTTCCGAACATGACGGTGACCCTGACCGTGGACGCGGGGGACGAGGAGCAGGTGCTGCTCGTGCCCCGGCATGAGAACGAGTACGCGCATGTCGGCACCGTCGCCGAGGTGCTCGACCGGGTCCGGCTGCCCGGCGGCGTCCGCGCCGTCGCGCTGAACGGGCTGCACCGCGCGTCCATCGGCGCCGCCGAGAGCGACGCCTCCGGCCGCCTGCGCGCCGACGTCGAGGAGCGCGTGGACGAGACCCCGCCGCCCAGCCGCACCCGCGAGCTGGAGCAGGAATACCGGGCGGTCGTCGAGGAGATCCTCGAGCTCCGAGGAGATGATGGTCGTGTGCAGAGCTTCGTCCGCTCGATCAGCGAGCCGGGCGCGCTCGCCGATACGGCCGGCTACTCCCCCGACCTGACCTTCGAGCAGAAGGTCGAGCTCCTCGAGGCGCTCGACGTCATCGAGCGGCTCCAGCTGGCCGTGCGCTTCCAGCGCGACCGGCTCGCCGAGATGCAGGTGCGCAAGCGCATCCGCGAGGACGTCGAGTCCGGCGCCCAGAAGCAGCAGCGGGAGTACTTCCTGCGCAAGCAGATGGACTCGATCCGGAAGGAGCTGGGCGAGGACGAGGGCTCGGTCATCGAGGAGTACCGCACGAAGATCGAGGAGGCCGGCATGCCGGAGGCCGTGCGCGAGCAGGCCGACCGCGAGCTGACGCGGCTCGAGACGATGGGCGAGGCCTCCGGCGAGGCGTCGATGATCCGCACGTACCTCGACTGGCTGATCGCCGTGCCGTGGTCGAAGCGCTCCGAGGAGACGCTCGATCCCGTGCACGCGCGCGAGATCCTCGACACCGATCACGCGGGCCTCGACGACGTGAAGGAGCGCATCGTCGAGTACCTGGCCGTGCGCAAGCTGCGCGAGGACCGCGGAATCGAGCCGGACAAGCGCTCGGGCGCGATCCTCACCCTGATCGGGCCTCCGGGCACCGGCAAGACCTCGATCGGCGAGTCCGTTGCGAGGGCGCTCGGGCGCGAGTTCGTGCGCATGTCGCTGGGCGGCGTCCGGGACGAGGCCGAGATCCGCGGCCACCGGCGCACGTACATCGGCGCGCTGCCGGGTCGGCTCGTCCGCGCCCTGCGCGACGCCGGGACGATGAACCCGGTGATCATGCTGGACGAGGTCGACAAGGTCGGCGCCGACTGGCGCGGCGACCCGTCGGCGGCCCTGCTCGAGGTGCTCGACCCCGCGCAGAACCACTCCTTCCGCGATCACTACCTGGACGTGGAGCTCGACCTGTCGGGCGTGTTCTTCATCGCCACGGCGAACATCGCCGAGACGATCCCGGGGCCGCTGCTCGACCGCATGGAGGTCATCCGCTTCGACGGCTACACCGTCGAGGAGAAGGCTGCCATCGCCCGCGGCTACCTCTGGCCGCGGCAGCGGGAGCGCAACGGGCTGCTCTCCGACGAGGTCACGCTCGACAACGAGGCGCTGCACACCGTGATCACCGACTACACGCGCGAGGCCGGCGTCCGGAACCTCGAGCGTGAGCTCGGCCGGGTGCTCCGCAAGACCGCGACGCAGATCGCGTCGCAGCAGGCGGAGCCGCCGGTGACGATCGACGTGCCGCACGTGCGGGACGCCCTCGGCCGCCAGAAGTTCTTCCAGGAGGCCGCCGAGCGCACCGCCGTGCCAGGCGTCGCGACCGGGCTCGCCGTGACCGGGACGGGCGGCGAGATCCTCTTCATCGAGGCGACCGGCATGCAGGGCTCGGGCGACCTGGTCCTGACCGGCCAGCTCGGTGACGTGATGAAGGAGTCGGCGCGGATCGCGCTCTCCTACGTCCGCTCGCACGCCGACGCGCTCGGCATCGGCGACGAGGACTTCGAGCACAAGTCGTTCCACGTGCACGTGCCCGCGGGCGCGATCCCGAAGGACGGGCCGAGCGCCGGCGTCGCGATGACGACCGCGCTCGCGTCGCTGCTGTCGGGCCGCCCCGTCAAGCACACCGTCGCGATGACCGGCGAGGTCACTCTCCAGGGCCGCGTCCTCCCGATCGGCGGCCTGAAGCAGAAGGTGCTGGCGGCGCACGCGGCCGGCCTGCGCGAGGTGATCCTGCCGGAGCGCAACCGGGCCGACCTTGACGACGTGCCGGAGGACGTCCGCGACGAGATGGCGTTCCACCCGGTGATGACGCTCGAGGAGGCGCTGGGGTTCGCGCTCCAGCCCGCCGCGTTGCAGGAGGCGACGGCGGTTCAGGCGTGAGCGAGCGTCCTCGCCCCACCAGCCGCATCGGAGTGACCACTCGCTCTGCCGAGACCGGCGCATCGGGACAGCCCCCCAAAGGACAGCCCCCTGCGGGGACAGCCCCTGCGCGGGCGCGGAGCCGCTGTCGCGACTGTGCGCCCGTGCCCGAGGAGGTCCGCCGCGCGGCGGACCTCCTCGAGCGGCGCTGGCTCCTGAGCGTGCTGTGGGCGGCCCACTCCGGCGCCGTCCGCTTCAACGAGTTCCTGCGGGCGCTCGGCCGCGTTCCGCCCCGCACCCTGGCGCTCCGCCTCTCGGAGCTCGAGGAGGCCGGCGTCCTGGAGCGGCGGATCTACGACACGCGGCCCCCGCGGGTCGAGTACCGGCTCACGCCGAAGGGCGAGCGGCTCGGATCGATGGTCGAGGCCCTCGAGCGCCTCGCCGCCGAGACGCCCGCTCCCACCTCCTGAGCGGCTCTTAACAGGGACTGTCCCTGTTAAGAGCCGTTGCGCTTTCCTAACAGGGACTGTCCCTGTTAAGGGGCGGCAGTTTCGAAAGTGGCCGGCTTGCGGTTCTTGACAACGACGGCGACAATGCACGCCGGTGGAGCGACAGGACCGGCTTCCAGAAGCGGGCCGTCGCGGGGTCAAGACGATGTCGGTACTCCGTGATGGGGCCTTTCCGCGCGTGCGAGGATCGCGTCCGAAGACCTGCGCAAACTTTGCGCACTTTGCCGTCGTCTAAGGCCCGACCTACCAGGAGGTACAAGGATGAAGAAATTGTTAGTGGCCGTCACCGCCCTCGTGGGCGTCGCGGTCGCGGCGTCTGTCGGATCGGCCGGTACGGCTCGTACCGCCGCGTCGTCGGCGTCGGCGGTGAGCTGCGGCACGACCCGCACGATCGGGTTCCTCGTGCCCGCCACCGGCCCGGCGGCCTCGATCGGCCAGCAGCAGGTCCGATGGGAAAAGTTCGTCGTCAATCAGTGGAACAAGACGCACAAGACGGCCAAGATCGTGGTCTCCCAGCAGGACACACAGCTGGGTGCGGCCAACGGCTCGGCCCAGGCGCTCGCCGGTGCGCAGGCGCTCGCGTCGAACAGCAAGGTTCTCGCCGTCGTCGGCGCCGCCGGCTCGAACGAGAACAAGGGCATCCGGGCGACCCTCAAGGGCGCCGGCTTCGGGTGGGTCACGGGGTCTGCTACGGCCGACGAGCTCACGACGCCGGCCGCCGGTACGCGCGGCTACTTCTTCCGCGCCGTGCCGCCGGACAGCCAGCAGGGCACGACGGTTGCCAACCTGATGATCAACAAGCTGAAGGTCTCGAAGGTCTACATCATCGATGACGAGGAGGCCTACTCCACCGGCCTCGCCGACACCGTTGAGGCCAAGCTCAAGGCCGCCGGCAAGTCCGTCACCCGTGACGGCGTCAGCCAGCAGGAGTCGGACTTCAGCTCGCTGATCGCGAAGATCGACCGCACAACGAACGTGATCTACATCCCGTGGCAGCTCTCTCCGAAGGCCGCGGCGTTCGTGCAGCAGCTGAAGCAGGCCGGCAAGGGCAACATCGCCGTCATGGGGTCGGACGGCCTCTACGCCGACGACTTCGCGGCGAGCGGCAACCCGCCGACCCTCTACGACTCGATGTTCCCCGTCAGCCCGGCGCAGGCCGACGTCAAGGCGTACGAGAAGGCGCACGGCGGCAAGGGCGACTTCTTCGGCGCCCCGACCGGCGTCGCGACGCAGATCGTCGTCCAGGCCGTCGACCGTGCCTGCAAGGACGGCAAGGCGACCCGCGCGGAGGTCCGCGCCCAGATCGCCAAGACGAACATCCCGAAGTCGATCCTCGGCTTCACGATCAAGTTCACCAAGACCGGTGAGCTCTCGGGCGGGAAGTTCGGTCTCTACAAGTCGAACGGCACGATCTTCCTGCCGATCTCGATCTAGAGCACAGCAACAACGCGGTACTGCGAGCGGCCCACCATCTGGTGGGCCGCTCGCGTCTATGAGAGGGTTCGCCGCTCAAATGCAGCATGTGCCGGACCTGATCTCGATCTTCTTCCCGCCGTGGAAGAACTGGAGCTTCTTCTGGGATTTGACGGTCAGCGGGCTGACCCGCGGGAGCATCTACGCGCTGATCGCGCTGGGCTACTCGATGGTCTACGGGATCCTCAAGCTCCTGAACTTCGCCCACGGCGACGTGTACATGATCGGCGCGTTCCTCGGCTGGTTCATGCTCCAGTGGCTCGGCGGTGCGTCCGACCCTTTCATCGGCGGCTGGTTCGTCGTCGCGTGCATGCTGCTCTTCGCGATGCTCGGCTGCGGCTTCCTCGGCGTCGGCATCGAGCGCTTCGCGTACCGGAGGTTGCGCGACGCCCCTCGCATCGCACCGCTGATCACCGCGCTCGGCGTCTCGATCATCCTGCAATCGAGCGCCCAGATCCTCTTCGGAGCCGGCTTTCGCAACTACGAGACCGAGACGCTCGTCGGCTTCAACATCCACAATGTCGGCGACGTCTACTTCTCGACCGTGCAGCTCGTCGCCGTGCTCCTCGCCGCGGGGCTGATGGTTGCGCTGACGCTCTTCGTGGCCCGCACGCGGGTCGGGAAGGCGATGCGCGCCACGTCGTTCGACCGTGAGGCGGCGTCGATGATGGGCATCGACGTCGACCGGGTCATCTCGGTCACGTTCTTCATCGGCTCGGCGCTCGCCGGCGCCGCCGGCGTCATGTTCGGCCTCGTCTTCGGCCAGATCTACAACCTGATGGGGTTCCTCGCCGGCCTGAAGGGCTTTACCGCCGCCGTCATCGGCGGGATCGGCAGCATTCCCGGTGCAATGCTCGGCGGCATCGTGCTCGGGCTCGCAGAGTCCTACGCGACGGGATACCTCCCGCAGGGCTCGACGTTCCACGACCTGTACGTGTTCCTGCTCCTGATCATCGTCATGATCGTGCGGCCGAGCGGTCTACTCGGCACGCCGGCACTCCAGAAGGTATGAGCCAGCCCGACGACCCCAGAGACGAAGGCACGCCGCCCGACCGGCCCCGCGTCGGCGTGGACGAGTGGGTGGCGAGCCACGAGGGCCGGCGGGAGCGGCATGGCCGCATCCGCGGCACGGTCGAGGACTGGTGGCACCGCACGCCACCGGCCGCCCACCTGCTCGTCTTCCTGATCCCGGCGATCATCTTCCCGCTCGTCTCGAACACCGGGAACATCTACCGCTACGGGGTCATCACCCTGATCTACGCGCTGCTCGCCTACGGGCTCACGATCGTCGTCGGGTTCGCTGGGCTGCTCGACCTCGGCTACATCGCCTTCTTCGGGTTCGGGGCGTACGCCTACGGCTTCCTCGCGTCGCAGCACACCGGCCGCCACTGGCAGGCCCTGGTCGCGCTGCCGGTGGTGATCATCGCCACGGCGGTGCTCGGGATCATCCTCGGCTCGCCCTCGCTCCGCCTGATCGGCGACTACCTGGCGATCGTGACGCTGTTCTTCGGGCAGGCGTTCGTGCTCTTCGCCAACAACGCCAACCGCATCAGCTTCCCGTTCTTCGGGGAGGTCGACCTGACCGGCGGCTCGCAGGGCCTCGAGGGCGTCGACCCGCTGAACTTCTTCGGCTACAAGATCTCGACGATGAAGGGCTACTTCTACGTGGCTGTCGTGATGATGGTCCTGATCGTCACCATGCTGCACCTCGTCAACAAGTCGCGGACGGGGCGCGCGTGGCGCGCGCTGCGCGAGGACCCGCTCGCAGCCGAGGTGCTGAGCATCCCCGTCAACCGGCTGAAGATCCTTGCGTTTGCCTTCGGCGCGGCCGTCGCCGGGCTGATCGGCTGCCTCTACAGCTCCGTGCAGACCCTCGACGCGCCCGGCGACTACGACACCGGCCTGCTGATCACGATCTACGCGATCGTGATCCTCGGCGGCGCCGGCAGCATCTCCGGCGTGATCATCGCGGCGCTGATCGTGAACGGCGTCCCGGAGCTCCTGCGCAATCCCGACAACGGCCGGTACGTCTTCTACATCGGGCTGATCCTGGTGCTCGGGTACTTCATGAAGTCGTGGAAACGGCTCGCGATCGTGCTCGGAGGCGCGATCGCCTTCGGGTTCGTGGTCTACGGGATCTCGGGCCTCGTCTGGGATCGCGGCACGTCCGCAGCGCCTGTGGTCGGTCCGAACGGAGGCAACTGGCTCGGGACCGCGATCAGCCACTGGATGCTGCTGCCGGTAAACGCGACCCAGATCGCAAACTGGGCGTACTTCTCGCTCGTGATCCTGATCATGATCGCGACCCTGGTGAAGGGCTGGTGGCAGACGATCGTCCTGATCCCGACCGTCTGGGTCGCAGCGTTCGCCTGGGAGAACCTGCTGTTCACGCCCGACCAGATCAACGGCCCGACGCGCCTCCTCCTGCTGGGCACGGTGCTTGTCGTCCTGATGAACGCCCGGCCGCAGGGCCTCTTCGGCACCGCGCGCGTGGAGATCGTGTGAGCTCGGAGCCCCGCCGGCTGCTCGAGCTCCGCGGCGTGACCAAGTCGTTCGGCGGCCTGCGCGTGATCGACCACCTCGACCTGCACGTCGACGAGGGCGAGATCGTGAGCGTCATCGGCCCGAACGGCGCCGGCAAGACGACGCTGTTCAACCTGATCACCGGCGTGTACACGCCGGACGCCGGCGAGATCCTGCTCGACGGGGAGTCCCTCGTCGGGCTGCCACCGCACAAGATCACGAACAAGGGCATCGCGCGCACGTTCCAGAACCTGCGGCTCTTCCTGAACATGACGGTGCGCGAGAACGTGATGGCGTCGCAGTACGGCCGCACGAAGGCGACCGTCTTCGAGTCGATCCTGCTCCTCCCCCGCGCCCGCCGCGAGGAGCGTGAGATCAAGCAGCGGGCCGAGGAGAAGCTCAGTTTCTTCGGGCAGCGGCTGATGGGCTACCGCTGGGACCAGCCGGCGTACAGCCTCTCGTACGCGAACCGCCGCCGGCTCGAGATCGCGCGCGCGATGGCGACGGAGCCACGGATCCTCCTGTTCGACGAGCCGGCCGCCGGGATGAACCCCTCCGAGACCCACGAGATCACCGAGCTGATCGGCGAGATCCGCAAGGACGGCTACACGATCCTCGTCATCGAGCACGACATGCACGTGGTCGAGGGCATCTCCGACCGCGTGATCGCGCTCGACCACGGCGCCAAGATCGCCGAGGGCTCGTTCGAGCAGGTGGCGACCAGCCAGCAGGTGATCGAGGCCTACCTCGGCATCAAGGCCGCCAAGGAGGAGGTGGCGGGTGACTGAGAACGGCAAGCCGCTCCTCCAGCTCAGCGGCATCAACACCTACTACGGCGAGATCCACATCCTCCAGGACGAGAACCTGATCGTCCGGCAGGGCGAGCTCGTCTGCCTGCTCGGCGGCAACGCGTCCGGCAAGTCGACGACGCTCAAGACGATCCTCGGCCTCGTGCGGCCGCGGAGCGGCACGGTCGAGTTCGCCGGCGAGGACGTCACGAGCCGCCCGACCAGCTACCGGATCTCGAAGGGCATGGCGATCGTGCCCGAGAACCGGCGCCTGTTCGCCCAGATGACGGTGCGCGAGAACCTCGAGATGGGCGCATACCTGCACGGCGGCGGCCGCAAGCAGGACTTCGACCGCGTGCACGAACTGTTCCCGCTGCTGAACGAGCGGCGCAACCAGCTCGCGGGCACGCTTTCGGGCGGAGAGCAGCAGATGGTGGCCATGGGCCGCGCGCTCATGTCCCGGCCGAAGCTCCTGCTGATGGACGAGCCGTCGATGGGCCTGGCGCCCATCCTCGTCGAGCGCAACTTCGAGATCATCAAGGAAGTCCACGAGGCCGGGGTGGCGATCCTCGTCGTCGAGCAGAACGCAAACGTCTCGCTGTCGATCGCCGACCGCGGCTACGTCCTGTCGACCGGACGGGTCGTTCTGGAGGGCAAGGCCGCCGACCTGCTCGAGGACGAAGATCTCCGCAAGGCCTACCTGGGCCGCTGACCAGCTAGCGTTCGCGCAATGAGCGGTGTAAGCCGCGGGGTCAGAGGTGTCGGGGTCGGAGTCGTCGCGCTCGTCGCGCTGCTGGCGCTCGCCGTCGCAGTATCGGTCGGCGCGGCCGCGCCGTCGGTGTCGTGTAAGAAGGCGACCGTCGCTGTGATGGCCCCCCTGTCCGGGCCGGCCGCGTGGATCGGCCAGGAGCAGCTGCACTGGGCCCAGTTCGCGGTGTTCCTCAACAACCAGACGCGCGGGGCGACCAAGGTCTCGCTGCAGTCGTTCGATACGCAGCTCGACGACACGATGGCTGCGACCCAGGCGGCGAAGATCGCGGCCACCGGCCCGGTGCTGGCCGTCGTGGGTCCGGCGGTGAGCGACGAGGCCAGCGCGGCGAGCCCTGCGTTCGCGAAGAGCAAGCTGGCGTTCATCTCGGGCTCGGCGACGAAGACCTCGCTGACGACCGGCACCGACACGCTGCCGACGTTCTTCCGGACGGTGGCCACCGACTACGCCCAGAGCCAGACGGACGCCGACTTCATCCGCAAGACGCTCAAGGCGACGAAGATCTGGATCGTCGACGACGGCGGCACGTACAGCCACCCGATCGCCGACCGGGTCGAGCGGCTGCTCGAGATCGCCGGGCTCGATGTCACGCGCGACTCGGTGTTGCAGACGTCGTCGGATCTCTCGGCGCTGGTCGCCAAGGCGCCGCCGGGCGTGCAGGTCGTCTTCCTGCCGTGGCAGGTCGGCTCGCGCGCCGCCGCGTTCTACAACGAGTTCCGCAAGCAGGGCAAGGCGGCAACGTTCGTCGGCACGGACAAGCTGGATGGCCAGGACTGGCTGGGCGCCGCCGAGGGCCAGTACCTGTCCTCCTTCGCCGACGTGAAGCTCCTGCCGTCGAAGTACGTGTCGAACATCGTCAGCGGCTACATATCGAAGTACGGCGACTTCAAGTCGACGTTCGGGCCGCCGACCTTCGTGGCGACGCAGGTCGCGGCGCAGGCCATTCACGCAGCGTGCACTGACGGCAAGGCAACCCGGGCCGAGGTGCTGGCGAAGACACGGACGACGTACCTCCAGACGACGATCCTCGGCTACGGGATCCGTTTCCGGGCGAGCGGCGACTCGGCGAAGGCGAAGTTCTACGTCTACAAGATCGTCGGCGGGAAGCGCAAGCTCGTCCAGTAACCGCCCGTCCCGTACGCTCTGTCTGTGCTGGAACGTGAGTTCGAGGAGGCCGTGGAGCCGACCGTGACCCCTACGCCCGGGCCGCGCCCGCGCGACGCCGGCCCCCTGCCCGACCGCGTTCGCCACCGCTTCCCGATCTTCGATCGGCTCGTCTACATCAACTCCTGCTCGCAGGGGGCGCTCTCGGACTCGGTGCGCCGGTCGTACGAGGACTACCTGCGCGACTGGGACGAGCGCGGGTCGCCGTGGGAGTACTGGGTCGAGCAGACCGAGCGCGCGCGCACCGCGTTCGCGGGGCTCGTCAACGCGGCGGCCGACGAGATCGCGGTGACGACGTCGCTCTCGGAGGGCGTCAGCTCGATCGCGAGCGGCCTGCGCTACGCCGGCAAGCGCTCGAAGGTCGTGCTCTCCGACTACGAGTTCCCGACCGTCGGGCAGATCTTCCACGCCCAGGAGTCGCGCGGCGCGCGCGTCGTCCACGTGCCGCCGGCGGCGGACGGGACGATCCCGCTCGAGGGGTTCGATCGCGCGATCGACGACGAGACGCTGCTCGTCGCGATCACGCATATCTCGTACCGGACGGGCGCGATGCTCGACGTCGAGCGGATCGCGCGCATGGCCCACGATCGCGGCGCGCTCGTCCTGCTCGACTCGTACCAGGCGGCCGGGTCGGTGCCCATCGACGTGAAGGCGCTCGACGTGGACGTGCTCGCGGCCGGCGTGCTCAAGTACTTGCTCGGCTCGGCCGGGCTCGCGTTCCTCTACTGCCGGCGCGAGCTGGTCGAACGGTTCTGGCCCACGTCGACCGGCTGGTTCGCCGACCGCGACATCTTCGAGATGGACCACCGCGACTACTCGCCGGCCACGACTGCCGCGCGGTTCCAGTCCGGGACGCCGCCCGTGCCGGCGATCTACGCGGGCGTGGCCGGGATCGAGCTGATGCAGGAGATCGGCGTCGCCGAGACGCGCGAGCACGTGCTCGGGCTGAACCGGCGGCTGATCGAGGGCCTGGACGAGCTGCGCGCCAGGGTGGTCACGCCACGGCGGCCGAAGCAGCGCGGCGCGCCTCGTCTGCGTGAAGTCGTACGACGCGCCGGCGCTGGTCGAGGCGCTGCGCCGCGTGGGGATCGTCACCTCGTCGCGCGATTCGAACCTCCGCATCTCGGCCCACTGCTACAACGCCGTCGAGGACGTCGACGCGGTGCTCGAGGCGCTGGGCCGGAACCGGCGCCTCCTGGAGCGGGCATGAGCGCGAAGCTCCCGCCCGAGGACCAGCTCCTCTCGCTTCGCTGGAGCACCATCGCGACGGTCGCGGTCATCGTCGCCGCGCTGGCGTTCTCCGTCTACCTGCTCACCAGGCCGATTCAGGGCTCTTAGCGCGTCGCGCCGATGAGCGCGCCGCCGACGACGACGAGCACGGCGCCGGCGACGAGGTGCCGTCCGACGAGCTCCTTGCGGCCGATCACGAGCGCGGACAGGGCCACGCCCCACAGCGACTCGGTCGCGACGAGCGGGCTGACGACGCTGACCCGGCCGCGGTCGTAGGCCTCGTACAGGCACACGTAGGAGAGCCCCGCGAGGATCCCGGCCGGGGCGAAGACGGCAAAGGCGCGCCGGAGGCTCGTCAGCGGGCCGCCCCGGAGCAGGCGGTACGTGCCGATCAGGAGCACGCCGCCGAGGAGCGACGCGGCTGCCCCGGCCAGCGGCGCCGCGCCGGACTCGCCGGTGAGCCAACGGACGACGTTGTCGCGCGTCGCAAAGAGCACGGTCGCGGCCAGGGCGAAGAGCACGCCGATCGCCCGGAAGTCCTCCGGGCGGATGCGCTCGCTGACCAGGACGAGCCCGCCCGCCACGATCAGCAGCGCGCCCGCAGCCAGGCCAGCCTGGAGCGGCTCGTCGAGGAAGATGAGGGCGATCGCGACGGCGAAGAGCGGCGCGGTCCCGACCACGACCGAGACCCGTGACGGGCCGGCGGCAGCCACCGCGGCCGTGAAAAAGATCTGGGACGCCCCCGGCGCGAGGAAGCCGGCCAGCAGGTACGGCCAGAGCGCGTCGGGCGCGGCGCCGTCGCCGCGGACGGTCACCAAGGCCACCCCACCGGCGACGGAGAAGGCCACGATCGCCATGACGAGCGCGGCGAGCGCCGCGTCGGCGACGTGGCCGAGGCCGACGCGGATGGCGACGGTAGCGGCGGCGAAGAGCACGGCCGACGCACAGGCGAGGAGAACCGCAGTCAGCAGGCGACTCTAACGTAGGTTCTCGGCGTGGAACCGCGGGTTTGCGTCGTGGGCGCCGGCGTGATCGGCAGCCTCTACGCCGGGCACCTGGCACAGGTCGCCGAGGTGTCCGTGCTCACCCGGCGCCCGGAGCACGCGGAGGCGCTCGTCCGCGAGGGCCTGCGCATCAGCGGCAAGAGCGACCTTGTCTCGCGCGTCACCGCTGCCGACGACGCGGCCGGGCTGCCCGAGGCCGACCTCGTCATCCTCGCGACGAAGGCGACCGAAGTCGAGGCGGCGGCCGAGCGGCTCGCCGGGCGCATGGCCGGCGCGACCGTGATGACGATCCAGAACGGCCTCGGCGCCGAGGAGCTCGTCGCACGGCACGGCGACTGGCCGCTCGTCTCGGCGGTGACGTTCATGAGCGGCGTCCGCCACGCGGATACTCACATCGAGTACGAGCTCGACACCGAGACCTGGATGGGGCCGTACCGCTCGTCCTTCGAGACCGTGCAGGGCATCGAGCGGCTGCTGCACGAGTCCGGCCTGCGCGCGCGGGCGTTCCCCGACCTGCGCCCGGCGCAGTGGTCGAAGCTGATCTTCAACGCAACCGTCAACACCGTCGCCGCGGTCACGAACCTCCCCCACGTTGCCGCCTTCGCCGCCGTCGACGCAGACACCGACCTAGGCGTGCTCGTTCGCGATCTGATGGACGAGGGCAAGCGGGTAGCGTCCGCGGCCGGTGTGGAGCTCCACGAGGACCCCTGGGAGATGAACGTGCACGCGGTCCAGCGCGGCGAGACCGAGGCGGCCGAGGGCCACTACGCCCACGTGCCGTCGATGCTCGAGGACATCCGCTCCGGCCGGCGCACCGAGGTCGACTTCATCACCGGCTCCCTGGTGCGCGAGGCCGACCGCGTCGGCGTCGAGGTGCCGCTGCACCGGGCCATGTACCGGCTCGTGCGCGCGCGAGAGACGGCATGAGGGTTTGCGTGGTCGGCTGCGGGGCCGTCGGCTCGCTCTTCGCCGCGAACCTCGCGCAGCTCGACGACGTCGAGGTGTGGGCGTACGACGTCTCCGAGGCGCACGTCGATGCGATCAACGCGAACGGCCTGCAGCTGTCGGGCGCCGACGAGGTCCTCGGGCGAATGCGTGCCACGACGGACGCCGGCGAGCTGCCGGACTGCGACTTCGGGATCGTGGCGACGAAGGCGATGCACACCGCGTCGGCGATCGCCGCGACCGCGCACGCGTTCGCCGGCGGCGCCGTCTGCTCGGTTCAGAACGGGGTCGGCAACGAGGAGGCGATCGCGGAGCACGCCGCCCGGGTGATCCGGGGCACGACGTTCCCGGCGGGGAAGATCCTCGAGCCCGGACACGTGCAGTGGGACGTCAAGGGCGACACGACACTCGGCCCGTACGAGCCGAAGCCGGCGTCCATGGACGCGATCGAGGCGCTCGCCGACGCGTGCACGCGCGGCGGCATGCCGACGAGCGCGGTCGCGGACGCGCGCGGCGCCCAGTGGCGCAAGGTCATCTTCAACGCCGCGACGAACCCGGTCGGCGCGCTCACCGGCCTCACGCACGGCCGCGTCTGCGAGGACCCGGCGCTGCGCCGGCTCGTCACCGGCCTCGTCGACGAGGGCAAGGCGGTCGCCGGCGCGCAGGGCATCGAGCTCGACGCCGATCCGGAGGACCTGATCGACCACGCGGCCCGCCCGGACGTCGCGTACAACCACAAGGCGTCGATGCTCCAGGACGTCGAGGCGCACCGGCCGACCGAGGTCGACTGGCTGAACGGCGGCATCGCCCGCTTCGGCCGCGAGCACGGCGTGCCGACACCCCTCAACGACACGATCGTTGCGCTCGTGAAAGGCTCGGAGGCGTCATGGACGAGCTGACCCGCCGCCTCGCGAACGTGCGCGCCGCCGCCGAGCGCGCAGGCGTCGACGCCGTCGTCGTGGCCGGCAGCGAGTACTCAGGCTTCGAGGGCGCCGTCACCTACCTGTCCGGCTTCACGATCGTCCACCGCTACGCCTACGTCGTCGTCCCGCTCGACGGCGACCCCGTCATCGTGTTCCCGTCGGAGGCGCGCTACGTCGGCGAGCACGGCCAGGCGCAGATCGAGCAGGTCTTCCAGCCGCACCCGGGCGAATGGCTCGCCGGGCGTCTCGGCGGCCGGCGCGTCGGCGTCTACGGGCTCGACTACGTCATGACCGTGCGCGACTTCCAGCCACTCGCCGCCGCCGCGGAGGCCGTGGCGTTCGACGAGGAGTTCGACCTTGCCCGGGCCGTGAAGAGCGACGCCGAGCTCGAGTCCGTCCGCGACAGCGTCCGCATCAACACGGAGGGCTTCCGCATCTTCCTCGAGCATTACCGGCCCGGCGTAACGGCCGCCGAGGTGATGGCCGAGTGCGAGCGCTACTTCGTCGCGCAGGGCTGCGGGCGTCTGACGATGGACATGGTCCTCGCCGGCCCCGAATTCCTGCTCGCCCGCAAGGACGTCGTGCTCGGCGACTTCGTCCTGCCCTCGCTGGAGATCGCCGGCCCCGGCGGCCACTGGGTCGAGGTCTCACGCGCGATCGGCGAGCCCGACGAGGACGGCCATCGGATGATGGAGGCCTACGAGGAGTACTTCGACGCCGCACGGACGGCACTCCGCCCCGGCGCGACGGCGCACGACGTCCATCGCGCCGTCTCGAAGGGGTTCCGCGATCGCGGATACCACCTCGGCCACGTCACCGGGCACTCGATCGGGATGACGATGATCGAGTACCCGAAGATCGGCGAAGGCATCGAGACCGAGCTCGCGGAGAACATGGTCTTCTCGATGCACCCGCACGCGATCACGCCCGACGGCACCGGCTGCCTGTACATGCAGGAGACGTGGCTGGTAACCGCCGAGGGCGGCGAGCCGCTCTCCGGGCTGCCGATGCGCGTTTACACCCCTGACGAATCCGTTACGCATTCGTAACAGCGGGGAAGTACGCTCCAGCTGTGAGATTGCAGCGTCTCGTCCTCGCGCTTGCGGTGACGGGAGTGCTCGCCGCCGGCGCCGCAGCGGCCTCGTCCAAGCCGCGCACCCTGCCCACGACCACGTCGGTCACAGGGCTGGCCACCAACGGCTCGACCGTCGCGGTCGCGACCGCCTGGAGCTCGAGCCATTGCGAGCGGGTCCTCGCCTGGAATCCCGTGCGCGCATCCCTTAGTGGCCTGGGCAAGGGCGGCCGCTGCGACCAGACGAGCACGGGCCGCGGGATCGTCGGCCAGGCGATCGCGGGCACGCGTGTCGCCTGGATCGCTGACGGCGGCGGCAACCAGCACGACGCCGTCCTCTACACGGCGTCGCTGACCAAGCCGGCGGTCACGCACCGGGTCCTGCTCGCGACGCGGAACATCGACTCCGGGGCCGGCAACTGGATCGGCGCGCTGCAGGGCGCCGGCTCGCTGCTCGTCTACGCAACCTGGTCGGTCTGCGACTCCGGGGAGCCGGCCTTCAAGCCCTGCCCAGCGGGCGTCACGCCCGGGACGATCTACAACGCGAAGGTCTGGCGCATCGACGGCCTGACCGGCAGGAAGCTGATCGCCTCGGCGCCCGACGGGCTCTTCCCGATCGGGGTCGCCGCCGGCCGGATCCTCGTCGCCCGCGGCGACGGGACGGCCTTCGAGCTCCGTGGCGCGGACGGCCACGTCATTCAGACCTACCAGCCCGATGCGCAGGCGCTGCAGGCGACGCTCGGGACGAAGGAGCTCGTCCTCGCGGTGCGCACGCCGCTCGTCCCGCCGCTCTCGAAGGCGCGCATCCAGTTCATCGTCTACAACCTTGCCAGGGGCGCAGTGGAGCGCACACTGCCCGTGCCGGCCTCGGCGCTCACGGTGACCGTGCCGCGCTGTGACTACCCGCTGGGCGGGCCGGCCGTGGCGTGCGCGTCACCGGTCGCGAGGCTGCGCTTCGCGAACGCCGACGCGACCCGCTTCGTCTACGTGCTCGACACGGCCGTACACGTTGCGCGGCTGGACGGCTCGAAGGACTCGGCGCTGACGCCGGCCGGCAAGGCGCCGGTGTTCGCCGCGCTCGACGGCGCGGGCCTCGTCTACTCGTACCGCGTGGGCGGCGGCGTCCAGGGGCGCGTGCAGTACCAGCCGTCGCCCTAGTAGTACTAGCCCTAGCCCCAGGCGAGCACGAGGGCGGCCACCGCGACCACCGCGGCGATGCCGAGCACCGCGAGGTTGACCGCGAGCACGATCGTCAGCGTCCGGCTGCGCGTGGGCGCGGGACGGCCGTCACCGCCGGCGCGCCACGCCACGGCCCCCGTCAGGGCGCCGATGATGAACTGGTTGAGACTCACGCCCTCCGCGTCGGCGGCGCGCGCGAGATCCGCATGCAGCGTCCGCGGCATGCGGACGAGCAGCTTGCCGCTCGGGAGCGGGTCGGTGGTCGGCTCGGTGGTCTCTTCGACGCTCTTCATCACGGTGACGCTCTTCATCACGGTCATACCGCTGACGGCCGGTCCATTGTAGAGCGACGTTACACGCGTCACGAAGCCGGTTCGAGCCGAGCCCTCATGGCCGCGAGCGCCGCATGCAATAGCCGGGAGACCTGGATCTGCGTCAGGCCCAGCTCGCCGGCGACCTCCGCCTGGCTGCGGTCGGCCAGGAAGTAGCGGCGCACGACCTCCCGCTCGGGACGCCGAAGCCCGCGCACCAGGCCCTCGACGACGAGCCGGTCGTCGGCGGAGCCGAGGCCCTCGCTGCCGGCCATGGCCTCGTCCAGGGCGACCGCGACCGGCCGCTGCGCGCGCTGCGTTCGCGGCACCCGCACGGGCCAGCCGCGATCGCGCAGATGGTGGCGAAGCTCGCCGCGGATCACCGGAATGGCGTACGCCGGGAACGGCACGCCCCGGCCACGGTCGTAGCGATCGGCTGCCTTCACCAGCCCGAGCGCCGCCACCTGGCGCAGGTCGTCGAGCCCGTCTGTATCCGTCACGAACCCCCGAGCGAGCGTCTCCGCGAGCCGGAGATGCGTCGTCACCAGCTGGTCACGCTCCTCGAGGCGCCCCCGCGCCATCACCATGCGCGCCACTCTACTTATTTTGCTTCTGCATTTTCAAGATCTTTTGCTTAATGCTCACCTTCTACGGGTATTTGTTCTTGTATGGATCGCCTGCGCATCGCTGCTGCCGCCTGCACCGCCGTCGGTCTTTTCGGCGCCGCCGGCACCGCGCGCGCGGACGATGGCCTTCCGGTGGCGCCCGACCCAACGACCGTCGCCGACACGGCCGTGGCGATCGCCGGACAGGCCGCAGGCGCCGCCGATCCCGGGCAGTATCAGCCTGATACTGGGCAGTATCAAGCGCCTGTCGGCAACATCAACGTCTCCGTCCGCGTGCTCAGCCCGGGCGACGACGGCGCGGTCGACCAGGCGATCTCGGTGGCGCAGCCGGCGCCCGATACCGCGGCGCCCTCTCCGTCCGTGTCGATATCGGTCAATGTAAACGTGACGACAAATAGGACAATTGTTTTTCCACAACAAAGCGATACCGGGCAGTATCACATGCCCGGCAATGGGTATCAGGATCCGGTTTCGATCAGCGCCGACATCGCGGCCGCTATCGCGCAGCCGGCCCTCCCTCCCATGCAGGCGCCGACGCCCGAGCAGCCGCCCGCTCCGGCTGCGTTGACGCTGCGCGACCGCTGGGGAGCGGCTGTCGAGGCGCGACCCCTCGGAGTCTCCGTCGTGCCAGCGCCCGTTCATCTTCAGAAGGTTCAGAGGGGCACACACCACCGGCCGGCCGTGGCCCGGACGCTGCCGCACCGCGCGTTCGTCCCGGCGCCCGCCGCCACGCCGAGCTCGCCGCCACCCGCGGCCTGGCCGGCGGCGGCCCGCGCCGTCACGCGCTCTGCGCCGCCGCACGGCAGTGGGGGAACGCGTCCACGGCCGGCCGGCCCGCCGGTGCCACCGCGGCCGTCCACTCCCGAGCAGTACTCGGGCGCGGCCGCGTCCGGCGGCGCATCGTTCTCCAACGTCCTCCAGACCCTCGGCCTGCTGGTGGCATCGCTGTGGGTCGCCGCGCTCGGCTCTGCCCGCCGGCTCGGTGACCAGGCCCGCCGCCTCCGGGGCATCGTGGGGCCGCGACCGGCCAAGCCCGGGTAGCCCGCGAAGTCAGTCCGATTCCGCCGGGACGCCGTCCCGGCATGTTCCGACGACTTCAAGAGGAGAAGACATGAGACGCACGTGCTTCGCGCTCCTCGTCGCGCTGCTCGCAGCCGCGGCGTGGGCGACGGCGGCGTCGGCCGACCTCACCCCGGTCCCGGCCCCGTCCGTCGTGCCCACGACCCAGACTGCAGGGCAGCTGGCGACGAACCAGCAGAGCGCCAGCTCGTCCGCGGCCTCCACGCAGGTCGCGCCGAAGAACACCAACGTCAGCGTCCGGGTGCTCAGCCCCGGCACGGACGGTCCGGTCTCGCAGGCGAACACGTCCACGGCCATCGGCGCCGCGGGGAACGCCAACCTGACCGGTCAGCAGATCGGCCAGAACGGCTCCGGCGACCAGCAGGCCGGGCAGGCCGCGGGCAGCGAGCAGGACGCCACGGCCGCGGCCGAGTCGGATCAGATCAAGCCGCAGAACACGAACGTTGACGTGCGCGTGCTCAGCCCGGGCTCCAACGGCCCGGTCTCGCAGGACAACACGTCGACGGCGGCCGCGATCGCCGGCAACCTGAACGCGACCGGCCAGACGATCGACCAGTCCGCGTACGGCCCGGGCGGCCAGCAGACCGCCGGCCAGGAAGCCGGCAGCAAGCAGGACGCCACGGCGGCGGCCGGCTCGCTGCAGGTCGAGCCGAGCAACACCAACGTCGGCGTCCGGGTCCTGAGCCCAGGCGACGACGGCCCTGTGTCGCAGCGCAACGACTCGACCGCGGCTGCGATCGCGGCGAACCTGAACGCGACGAAGCAGGACATCAGCCAGGACCCGCACGGCTCGCCGTCCCAGACGGCGGGGCAGGCCGCCGGGAACTGGCAGGGCGCGAACGCCTCGGCGCTCTCGGCCCAGATCCATCCGAGCAACACGAACGTCGGTACCCGCGTGCTGAGCCCGGGCTCCGGCGGCAGCGTCAGCCAGGCCAACACCTCGACGGCCATCGGCGCAGCGCTGAACGCGAACCTGACCAAGCAGTCGATCGACCAGTCGTCCGGCGGCGCCCAGCCGTGGCTCGACGGGGCGTCCAAGGCTGACGGCGGCGCGTACAAGGACAACGGCGTCGCCGTCCAGGCTGCCGGCCAGCTCGCGCTCAATAAGCAGGACGCGGCGGCGTGCGCCACGTCGCTGCAGGTCGCACCCGAGAACACGAACTACTCCTCGGGCGACTCCGTGAAGCAGGACAACACGTCGAACGCCGTCGGCATCGCCGCCAATCTGAACGGTCTCGGGCAGACGATCGGGCAGAACCCGGCGGAGAAGGACGGCTATGGCAAGGCCGAGGACGGCTACGGCAAGGCCGACGATCCGAGCAAGGATGCGTCAGCCGAACTCGCCAAGCCCGTGGGCGGCGTCAGCCAGTCCAACACTTCGTCGGCGCTCGCGCTGTCGGGGAACCTGAACCTCACGCACCAGTCGATCACGCAGGACCAGAGCGGCCATCCGGCCGGGATCGACGTCCAGGCAGCCGGGCAGGCTGCCGGTAACGAGCAGCATGCGACGTCCACAGCGGCGTCGTGGCAGCTCGCGCCCACGAACCAGAACGGCGGAATCGGCGTGCTCACGCCCCTGTGCCCAAGGCCGGCGCCGCCGATCTGCACACCGGTCTGCCGCAGCGAGGTGGTGCCGGTGACGTGACGCGCGAGAGGGGGTGCGGCGGCGCCACGCCGCCGCACCCCACCTCCCGTTGACAGAGCCCATGGACGTGACTACCTTCGTGGCCAAGCGAGCGCATCGGAGGGGCAGCGGTGGAACCGCGTATCTCACCATCGTTGCTGCGGCTATTTTCTCGACCGCCCCGCGGTCAGTGGTTTCGGGCGGCGTTGTTCGGGCTGTTCTGCTTGCTGGTGCTCGCGCCGGCGGCGGCCGTCGCCGCGGGGCCGACGCCGGACAGCCCGCCTGCCTCCCCGGGAGCCGGGACGGTGCAGCCCGAGCTCCCGCGGACGACCCCGGCACAAGGCCCGGTGCGAACCCGCATCGTGACGACGACGGTTGCCGTCGCATCCCGGCCTGCGCCACGGCCCGCGGCGGCACCGGCCACCGTGCGGACAGTCGTGATCACGCACGCGGCGGCCCTGCCGGCGGCGCACGGCCGCGCGAAGCCGAAGCCGGCACGGCGCGCCCAGCCGAAACCGGCTCCGCGCCGCCACAGAGCACCGCCTCCCGTGCCGCGGCATCCGCTCGCGACGCAGCTGTCCCGGCGCCCGCCCTACGGCCTGGTCGGGGTCGCGGCGCTCCTCGCCGTCCTCGGCGCCGGCTCGCTGGCTGTCACCGTGGCCCAGCTCCGAGCGGGAGCGGCATGAGCCGGTTCCTGCTCGCGGCCACAGTCGCCGGCGCGCTCATCCTCGGCGCCGCCGCAGCGGCCGGCGCGGCTGACGGAACCCCGCCGCAGATCAGCTTCCAGCTGGTCGGCACCGAGGGCTCCGGCGGCTGGTACGTGACCCCGACGACGGTTCGCTGGCAGGTCGGCGACCCTGAGTCGGGCATCAAGTCCTCGTCCGGCTGCGACGCAACGGTCGTCAACGAGACAACCGGGACGAAGCTGACGTGCTCGGCGACGAACTTCGCCGACGTCACGACCAGCGTCTCCGTCGTGGTCCGCGTCGACACGACGCCGCCGGCCATCACCGGGGCGACGCCGGACCGGCCGCCCGACAGCGAAGGCTGGTACACACACGGAGTCAAGTTCGCATTCGCCGGCACGGACGCCACGTCGGGTGTCGCGAGCTGCGCCGTCGTGACGTACGCGGGGCCGGACAGCGGGACTGCCTCAGTGAGCGGGACCTGCACCGACCAGGCCGGCAACGTCAGCGCGCCGGGCGCCGCGGGCTTCCAGTACGACGCGACGCCGCCGGCGCTCCGCGGCGTGGCCGCGCGCGCAGGCGACGGCCAGGTCACCGTCACGTGGTCGCCGCTGCCCGGCTCGGACTGGGTCGACGTCGCGCGCGCCGTCGACGGCAGCAAGGCTGCCCCGCGGACGATCTACCACGGCGACGCGGCCAGCGTCGTCGACCGGAACGCCGAGAACGGCGTCCGCTACCGCTACGCCGTGATCGCGCACGACCAGGCCGGGCACGTGGTCGAGGCCGCGGTCGCGGCGATGCCGCTCGGCGCGATGCGCACGCCGCCGCCGGGTGCGCGCATCGGTGCAGCACCGACCCTCAGCTGGCGGGCCACGCCGCGCGCCGTGCTCTACAACGTCCAGCTGTTCCGCGGCTCGCGGAAGATCCTGAGCGCCTGGCCGCGCACAGCCGCGCTCCGGCTCGCGTCACGCTGGACGTACGGCGGGCGGAAGCACCGCCTCACGCCGGGCGCGTACCGCTGGTACGTGTGGCCGGGGTACCGGCACGGCAAGGGCTACCGCTTCGGCCGGCTCGTCGGGCGGAGCACGTTCGTCCTCACGCGTTGAGGATGCGGCACAGAACGGCGGCGTCGATGTTCCCGCCGGACACGATGCACGCGACTTTGCTGCCGCCCGTCCGCCCCGCAAGCGCGGCGGCCAGCGCGAGCGCGCCGGCGCCCTCGGCGATCACGCGCACGCGGCCCGCGAGGATCCGGACCGCCTCCTCGACCTCGTCGAGGGTGACGACGGCCGCGTCGTCGACCACCTCCTGCAGGTAGGGCCACATGCCGGGGAGGATCGCCTTCGCGCCCGCGCCGTCGATCCACGTCGGCCGGTAGTCGATCTCGACCGGCTCGCCGCGCTCCAGGGCGGCCGCCATCGCCGCGGCCGTCTCCGGCTGGGCGGAGACGACCCGCGTCCCCGGGCGCAACTGCTTGACGGCGCTCGCGATGCCGGTGATCAGCCCGCCGCCGCCGACGGGGACGACGACCGTGTCGACGTCCGGCAGGTCCTCGATCAGCTCCAGGCCGATCGTCCCGTTGCCGGCCATGACGTCCCTCGTTCTCGACCGGGTGGATGAAGAGGCCGTCGACGCCGTCGAAGCGGTGGCTCTCCATGACGCCCCACCAGTCGTCGAAGGACATCGGCACGGCGCGGCCGCCGAGCCGCTCGATCGCCGCGAGCTTCGCCTGCGGGCGCGGTATCCGGCACGGCAATGGTCGCGGGGACGCCGAGCTCGCGCGCCGCGTAGGCGACACCCTGCGCCATGTTCCCGGCGCTCGCGGTGACGAGGCCCTGTGCGACCGCCTCGCGCGGCGCCGCCATGGCGGCGTTGTAGGCGCCGCGGATCTTGAACGAGTTGACGGGCTGGAGCGTCTCGAGCTTCAGCCAGATCTCTCCATGCGCGTCGACGTCGAGACGGACGAGCGGCGTGCGGACGGCCGTACCGGCAAGCGCCTCGCGTGCCTTCCGGATCGCCTCGAGCGGGATCAGAAGGGCACCTCGGAGCCGACGCCCTGCTCCTGTGCCTTGCGCAGGACGTACTCGCCGGCGGCCAGGTCCTCCATGGCGATGCCGAGTGATTTGAAGAGCGTGATCTCGTCCCGCGACGTGCGGCCGGGATGCATGCCGGCGAACACCTCGCCCAGCTCGGCGGTGATGTGGTCCGAGCTGACGGTCCCCTCCTTCACGGCGAGCAGGAAGTCGCCGGACTCGTTCTCGGTCGACTCGCGCCGGTCGACGAACAGGGTCGAGGCGGCCACGGTGGCGCCGTCGAGCTCGCGCGTGCGCGGAATGCTGGAGCCGACGGCGTTGATGTGCGTGCCGTCCGCGAACCAGTCGCGTTGCACGATCGGCGTCTCGGCGGCAGTGGCGGTGACGACGACGTCGGCGCCGCGGACGGCGTCCTCGGCGTGCGCGACGACCTCGAGCGGGAACGGGAGCTTGATGTGGTCCGCCAGGCGCCGCGCCTGCTCGGGGTCGCGGCTCCAGATGCGCCCGTGCTCGAACGGGCGCGCCGCCGCCATGGCGTGCAGGTGCCCGCGCGCCTGCGCGCCGGCGCCGAGCACCCCGACCACGCGGGCATCGTCGCGGGCGAGCGCGCGGGTCGCAGCGCCGGAGACGGCGGCGGTGCGGATCTCGGTGACGGCGGCGGCGTTGACGACGGCCTCGAGCTCGCCCGTCTCGCCGTTCGAGACGAGCACGGCGCCCTGATGCGTGTCGAGCCCGCGGACGCGTGGGTTGTCCGGCACGACGTTGATCGCCTTCAGCGCGTAGGTCGGCCGGTCGCCGCCGCGCCACGCCGGCATCAGCCCGATCCCCCCGCCGGCGTCCGGCGGGAACGAGATCGACCGCAGCGGCTGGTACCCCTCCCCGCGCGCGAGCCGCGCCAGCGTGTCGTGCATGAGGTCGATGCACTCGCCCATCGGCAGCAGCCGGACGACGTCGTCGTAGGTGAGGACGCGGATGCTCACGGGAAGAGCGACGCTAGCTGATCCGAGGCGTCTCTTAACAGGGACTGTCCCTGTTAAGGCGGCACATCCGTGGTGCCAGGCACAGCAACGGCGCTGTGACAGTGCCTGGCACCGAGGGAACCGACGCCTCTTAACAGGGACTGTCCCTGTTAAGGCGCGACCGTCGGGAACAGCGCTGCCAGCGTGTCCCGCTCCTCCGCGCTCAGTCGGACGTCGACCGCGCTGACCGAGGGCCAAAGGTGCGCCGGCCGGCGGGGGCCGCACACGATGCCGGTCACGTTTGAATGCGACAGCACCCACGCCGTCGCGAGCGTCGACATGTGGATGCCGCGCCGCTCCGCCTCGGCCGCCAGCGCTTCGAGGCCGCCGTAGACCGCATCGGTCTGCAGGTGGACATACGGCCCCGGCCGCATCGTCATCCGCGAGCCCTCCGGATGCGACGCGTCACGCGTGTACTTGCCCGTCAGCCAGCCGCCTGCCAGCGGGCTGAACGGCGTGAAGCCCAACCCGTGGTCGGCGCAGAATGGGAGCACGCCCACCTCGGCCTCGCGGTCGAGCATCGAGTACGAGTTCTGCACCCACTCGAAGCGCGCCAGGCCTTCGCGCTCGGAGATCTCGCGTGCTTCCTCGAGGTAGGCGCGATCGACGTTCGACGCGCCGATCGAGCCGACGAGGCCCTCGCGCACGAGCTCATCGAGCACCCGCATCGTCTCGGCGAGCGGCGTCTCCGCGTCGGGCTCGTGCACCAGGTACATGTCCACGCGGTCGACGCCGAGCCGCTCGAGGGAGCTGCGGATCTGCCGGCGGACGCGGTCCGGCGCGAGGCCCGTGTCGCCCGGCTCGCCGGCCGTCGAATGGAACACCTTCGTCGAGAGCGTGACCGGGTGCCCGGTGCGCGCGACCCAGCGGCCGAGCCACGTCTCGCTGCGCCAGCCGCCGTACGCGTCGGCGGTGTCGTACGTCGTGATCCCGGCCGACCAGGCGGCGTCGAGGATCGCCTCGGCCTCGTCCTCGCTCTCGCCCTGGCCGAAGAACTCGGGCGCCGAGCCAATGCCGCCGAAGTTGCCGCAGCCGAGAATGACCCGCGAGACCTCGATGCCGGTGCCGCCGAGGACGCGCTGCTCCATCAGGGCCGCTCCGGCCGGCCGCCGTGGACGAGGTCGAGGTGCCCGTCGTCGACCTGGACGACCGCGACGTCCGCGCGCGGCTGGTGCGAGCCGTTGTCGGGAAAGTCGAGTGTGCCGCCAGCGCCGCCGACGCTCAGGCCGGGCAGCACCGTGACCACCGCGCGCGGGTCGGTCGACTTCGCCTTGTCGACGGCGTCGTCGACGACCCGGATCCCGTTGAAGCCCAGCTGCACCTCGCTCCCCACCGGCCGCGAACCGTACGCGAGCCGGTAGCGCTCGTAGACCTCGTCCAGCTTCGTCCCGGGCAGCGGGTAGCCGAAGGTGGCGTAGGTGACGCCGTCGCGGCGCCCCACGGTCGTGTCCAGCTCATCGAGCCCGTACGCCGTCCCGGCGGCCGGAACGGTCGACCAGCCGCCGCCGGTCACGACGGTCGCCGCGGCCGGCGCCACGCCGATCCCCCACCGCGCCGCCGCGCGGCGCAGCGCGCGCGTCGCGGCGCGAAGCGAGACGGTCTTCACGCCGCGCCCGCGCAGCGTCGCGAAGAGCGCGTCGGCGCGGTCGGCCAGGCTCGGCCCGACCGGCCACGCCATCCCCGGTGGACGCTCGTTGCACGTTGCGAGCGCGAGCACGTCCCGCCCGGCGAGCGCCGCCTGGGCGCGCGCCTGATCGCCCGCCGCGCAGGGGAGCAGCACGACGCGGGCGCCGCCGCGGACGAGCGCGCCCGCGTCCCGCGCCGTGAGGAGCCGCAGGCGCACCTTGCCGTCGATGCCGCCGACGTTGTTCACGTCCCCCACGCCGATGCGCGCCCCGCGCGCGATGACGCGGTCGCGGGCCGAGGCGACGACGGCGCCGACGGTCAGCGTCCCGGACCGTAGCTTGGCCTTCGGCGAGGACGACGAGCCGCCGCACGCCGCGGCCCCGAGCACGAGCACCGCCGCGAGCAGAACGGCCCTCACCGTCGCCGTTGCAGCCACGCGACCGAGAACTCGCGGCCGCCCGTGATCCCGGAGGGGCGCAGGATGAGCACGAGCGCCATGATCGCGCCGAGGAAGATCAGGCGGGTGCCCTGCGGTACGTCGATCGTGACGCCGAGCACCTTGATCCCGTCCTCCGACCGGCTGAGAAACGAGTCCATCCCGCTGACG
This sequence comes from uncultured Thermoleophilia bacterium, assembly GCA_963755085.1. Taxonomy (GTDB): domain Bacteria; phylum Actinomycetota; class Thermoleophilia; order Gaiellales; family Gaiellaceae; genus JACVRM01. Next base: position 251,378 of record CAVWIN010000010.1, read on the forward strand.
ACGAGCGCGCCGACCACGGCGCCGAAGAGGCTGGTCATTCCGCCGAACACGAGCATCGCGAGCGTCAGGAACGTGAGCTCGAGATAGACCTGATCGGTCGTGATCGAGCCGAAGAAGTGCACGAGCAGCCCGCCCGCGAAGCCGGCCAGCGCGCCCGAGAGCGTGAACGCCCAGAGCCGCTGGCGGTGGACGCTGACGCCGATGCCCTGCGCTGCCGCCGCGTCCTCACGCGAGGCGCGGAGCACGCGTCCGAGCCGCGAGCGCTGGTAGGCGAACGCAACCGCGATCACGATCAGCGCGCCCACGGTCGCCTGGAACGGCCCGGTCGTCTCGGGGACCAGCGACAGCGTCGTCGGCCCGGGCCCGATGCTCGTCCACTGCTGGAGCACGTTGTTCGTGATCTCCAGCACGGCGAAGGTCGCGATACCGGCTGCGAGGCCGGACAGCCGCATCAGCGGCAGTCCGGCGACAAATGCGAAGGCGCCGCCGACGGCCGCGGCGAGGAGCAGCGACGGCACGTTGCCGATGGTGTGGTCGAGAAGCAGCGGGTAGAGCTGCGGCAGGACGCCGTGCTTCGAGCCTTGCGGAACAGTCATGACGCCGGCCGCGAACGCGCCGACGGCGACGAAGCTGATCTGACCGAACGACAGCACGCCGGAGTTGCCGACGAAGACGTAGAGCGCGACGACGATCGAGACGTTGATGAGTGCGTTCAGGAAGTAGATCTCGTTCGCCGCTGAGACCGTCGTCGCGACGATCCCGACCGCGATCACGAGGGCCGCGGGCACCGCGACCTGGAGTCCGAGGTCGAGCTGTTTCCTCATACCCGCTCCAGGGGGGCCTGGCGTCCCCACGTGAAGATCCCCGCCGGCCGTAGCAGCAGGACGACGATGACGAGCAAGAAGATCGCCGTGGGCAGGTAGACCGACTTGTCCGTCGGCAGGGCGCCGTTGATGATCCCGCTGGCGAAGCCGATCGCGAAACCGCCGAGCGTGGCAGTCCAGAGGCGGTTCAGGCCGCCGACCACGACGCCGACGAGGACCACGATCGTGTCCTGCAGTGCGAAGTCGGGCTGCACGAAGGGGTTCTGCACGGTGAGGATGACCGCCACCGTCGCGGCCATCAGCGCCGACAGGAACACGGCGACGCCGACCACCCGGTTCGCGCGCACCCCGAGCAGCCGCGCCGTCGAGACGTCGATTGCCGCCGCGCGCATGTGCAGCCCGACCGTCGTCCGCGTCAGCAGCAGGGCGAGCGCGAGGAGCGTGCCGACCGCGACGAGCACGGCGACGATCGTCACCTTGCGAACGTCGACGCCCCACACGGTGATCGCCTGGTTGAGCGGGGCGATCGACGTCGCTACCTCGCCCAGCTGTCCGTCGCGCAGGTCGACGACGGTCGCGATCGCCTGGAGCATGAAGGCGATCGCGAACGTCGTGACGAGCATCACCGCGGGCGGCGCCGAGCGCAGCGGGCGGAAGACGACGAGATCCATCGCCGCCGACAGCGCGATCACGACCGCGAAGCACATGAGCACGCTCCAGACGACCGGCCACGTCGCGGTGAACGCCAGCGTGTAGGCCCCGGCCATGATCAGCTGGCCGTAGGCGAAATTGACGAGCCGGAGCACGCCGAATACGAGCCCGATTCCGACGGCCATCAGGGCATAGACCGCGCCAAGCCCGATCGCGTCGACGATCGTCTGCGCGTTGACGACGGCGAGCGCGGTCATCCGCTCAGGTACGCGGCGATCAGCTTCTGCGTATCGCCGGCGTCCTCCGGTCCGAGGGTCATGCGGAGCTCGCCGTTGGCGAGCACGTGGGTGCGCTCGCACGCGGCGACCGTGCGCTGGGCGCGCTGCTCCACGAGCAGGATCGAGACACCGCGCTCCCTGATCGTGTCGAGCGCGGCGAACACCGCGTCGACGATGAGCGGCGCGAGCCCGAGCGAGGGCTCGTCGAGCAGCAGTACCGAGGGCCGCGCGAGCAGGGCGCGGCCGATCGCAAGCTGCTGCTGCTCCCCGCCCGACAGGGCGCCTCCCGCCCGGCTACGTAGCTCGTGCAGCCGCGGGAAGATCTCGTAGGCGTCGTCGAGACTCGCCCGGCGGAGGCCGGTGCGCGCGGCCAGCCCGAGCTGGAGGTTCTCCTCGACCGAGAAGTCCGGGAAGATTCGCCGGCCTTCCGGGACGAGCGAGACGCCGGCCCGCGCAATTGCCTCGGGCGCCAGGCCGCGCAGCTCCATGCCGTCCAGGGTGATGTCGCCGGCGAACGGCGGGACGAGCCCGGTGATCGCGTGCAGCGTCGTCGACTTGCCGGCCCCGTTCGGGCCGATCAGGCCGACGAGCTCGCCCTTGCCCAGGCGCAGCGTGAGGTTGCGCACGGCTGGGACCGGTCCGTAGCGGATCTCGACGTCGCGCAGCTCGAGCATCAGGCGGCGCCCGACTCGCCGAGGTACGCGGCGGCCACGTCGAGGTTGGAGCGGATCTCGGCCGGCGTACCGGCGGCCAGCAACCGACCCTGGTCCAGCACGACGATCCGGTCGCAGACGTCCATGACGAGCGCCATGTTGTGGTCGATCAGCAGGACGCCCGCCCCGTGCGCGTCGCGGACGTCGCGGACGACGGCGGCGAAGTCGGGAACCTCGGACTCCGGGAGACCGGCGGCCGGCTCGTCCATGAGCACGAAGCTCGGGCGGGTGGCGAGCGCCCGCGCGACGCCGAGCCTGCGCTCGTCGCCGTGCGCGAGGGTCGCTGCGGGACGTTCGCGCACACCCTCGAGGCCGAGGAGCCCGATCAGCTCGTCGGCGCGGCGGCGCGCCTCCCCGGGGCCGGCGCGCACGCCGAGCGCTGCGACCTCGATGTTCTCGCGGACGGTCATGCTTCGAAACGATCGGCTGTGCTGGAACGTCCGCGCGAGCCCGGCCCGCGCCCGCCGGTGCGGCGGCCAGTCGGTGACGTCGCGGCCGCCGAGCTCGACGGCGCCCGCCGTCGGCCGGTCGAACCCGGTCATGACGTTCACGAGCGTGGACTTGCCGGCGCCGTTCGGCCCGATCAGCCCGACCACCTCGTGGCGGTGCACCTCCAGCGTCACGTTCTGGAGCGCCAGCACGCCCGCGAACGACCGGGAAACGGCGGAGGCCCGGAGCGTCTCTCCGGGCCTCCGCGGTGCTTCTACCTCGGACAAGGACTAGATCTTCGGGATGACCTTCGCCTTGACGAGGCCGACCAGCTTCGCCTTGTTGTTGTTGATCTCGATCACGCGGTATTGGCGTCCGAACACCGTGTGCAGCGAGGGCGAGAAGCTGACGGTGCCGGAGATGGTGTGCAGGTCGTGGAACTTGACCATCTTCGCCGCGAGCGTCGCGCCGTCCGTCGAGCCCTTCGCCTGCCGGATCGCCGCGGCGACGCCGTCGACGGCCGAGACGCCGCCGAGGAAGCCGCCGGTGCCCGCATGGATCTGCTTCGCGAGCTTGTTCAGCGCCGGGTTCGGGTCGTCGCCGAAGACCGACGCGAACGTGACGAAGTAGTAGTTCGTCACCTTCGGGCTCTTCGGCAGCCAGTAGGTGCCGTCTCCGGCCCACGAGTTCAGGATCGGCGTCTGGTTGCCGAGCGAGCGGAACCCGGACACGAACGCCGGCAACTCGCCGAACGATGTGGACGTCACGTAGACGTCGGCCTTCTTGTTGTTCAGCTGGCTGACGGCGTTGTTGACGTTGTTCGAACCGGTTCTGTAGATCTGGTGCGAGACGATCTTCCCGCCGAGCTGCTTGAAGCGGGCCTCGAACGCCTGCACGACGTTCTGGAAGTACACGAGCCGCGTGTTCGTCCCGGTGCCCGCCGTCTTCCAGCCGCGGCTCCACGCGTACTGGGCCATCGCCGAGCCCTCGTCCTGCGCGACGTTGCCGTAGCTGAAGGCTAGCTTGCCTTTGGCCCCGAAGCGCTTCGGCCCCATCTGGTCGGTGCCGATGCACGGCGCGATCGTCAGCAGGCCCTTGTTGATCGACTCCTGCACGACCGGCGTCGCGTAGTCGACGTCACACGTGGTGAAGATGACGTTGGCGCCGCTGCCGATCAGCTGGAGCGCGCACGTCTTCGCACGCGCCGGATTGTTCCCCTGCGTGTCGCAGGTGACGATCTTCAACGGCCGTCCGTTGACCCCGCCCTTGGCGTTGATCTGCTTCACGCGGATCTGGGCAGCTGCGAGCGCCGGGCTGTCGAACGGCGCCATCTGGCCCGTGCTGTCGTGCGCCCAGCCGATCACGATCGGCGACGCGTTGCGCGAGGCGCTGACGTTCGCCGCCACCGCGAGGCTCGCGAGCACCGCGAGCGCGGCGGCGAGCACCGCCACTCTCCTCGTCCTGGTCATGCACCCTCCTTGGTTCGAGTTGGAGTTGACTGCGGGGTCTGGGCGGTAATTAGATTTCATGCGGTTCGCACAGGTCAAGTCGAGTTTCTGCTGGCCCAACAGCGCCTGAACGCCGCCTCCGCGCGCCGAGCCAGATCCGGGCCCGGCACGCGCCAGAGCGAGTCCGGATACGAGTCGCCGAAAGTGCCGTCGTCGGAGAAGATCTCCACGTCGTAGGGCCCGCGCCAGCCGGCGGACTCGATGGCGGCGAGCATGCGCGGGATGTGGCCGACGCCGTCGCCCGGGAGGACGCGGTCGAGCCACCCGCGCGTCGGCTCCCGGTAGTCGCACACGTGTACGCCGACGATGCGATCGGCGACGGCCCGGAGATCGGCCTCGTAGTCCGTGTTCCAGAGGTGCCAGGTGTCGACGATGATCCCGAGGGCCGGTGCATTCGGCCTCGTCAATGAGCGCGGCGGCCTCGGCCAGCGTCGAGACGATCGACCAGTCCTCTGCGCCGAGCTGCTGGTACGGCTCGACCGCAATTCGAACCCCCACTCTCGCAGCCTCATCCGCGAGCGTGCGCAGCGCGTCGACCACGATGCTGCGGGCGTCGTCGCGCCCGCCCGCGGGCCCCGTGAGCAGGACGAGGCAGTCCGGCTCGAACGGCGCGATTCGCCGGATCCAGGCGCGGTAGGCCTCCACGCGCTCCTCGGGCGTCTCGGGCCCCGGGAGCAGCGGCAGCGGCAGGACGGACGGGACGGCGCCGACGCAGTTCGTCACCTCGAGCCCGCTCTCCCGCACGCGCGCGAGCGTCTCGGCGTCGTCACGCTCCGGGAACTTGATCTCCCAGAGGCCGATCCCGTCCGCGCCGGCGGCGCGGTAGCTCGTCAGGTCGTCGTCGAAGGGCTGCGGAAGCGTCGAGATCTGCGACAGCGAGAACGGGGGCTCAGAGGCCAAGGCGGCTCCTGAGGCGCTTCGCCAGCGGCGGCTTCAGCAGCGCATCGGCGACCAGCGTCCCCGAGCCGCCGCCGAGGCCCGGCCCCGGATGCGTGGACGCGCCGATGTGCCAGAGCCCCTCAACCGTCGTCCGGTGCCCCGGGCGCCCGGGGAACGGACGCCAGAGGAAGTTCTGGTCGAGCTGGAGCGCGCCGGAGTACGGGTCACCGCCGACGAGGTTGATGTTCGCGGCGAAGAGGTCGGCCGGCGAGAGCACGACGCGCTTCCGGATTGACGACTCGAGGTTCGGGATGTGCCGCGCGAGCCGCGCCTGGATGCGGTTGGCGTACTGCTCGCGGAGCGCCTCCGTCCACTCGCCCGTCGTCTGCAGCTCGCCGGCGGCGTCGCCGCGGATCCGCCACGGCAGCTCCTGGAGCTGAATCCAGAGCAGCCCGGCGCCCTCGGGCGCGCGGGACGGGTCAAGCGTCAGCGGCTGGCCCACGACCACCGTCCCCTCGGCGGGCAGCAGGCCTCGCGTCGCCTCGTTGACGGCGCGCGAGACGCCGTCCAGGCCGGGCGTGAGGTGCACCAGAGCCGTTCCGGCGAGGCGCTCGTCGCCCTCCCAGCGCGGGGGCTCGGAGAGCGCGTAGTGGATCTGCATGTCAGCGCGGCCATAGCGGTAGCGGGCCGCCGCCTCTGCCGTAGGCGTGTCGGTGTGCGGCAGAAGCCGGCCGTAGAGCTGGTCGGGCGTGACGTTGGCGAGCACGGCCCGGCGCGCGTGCACGATCTCGCCGTCGGCCGTGCGCACGCCACTCGCCCGCCCATCGGCCACGAGCACCTCGTCGACGTCGCGCGCGGTCTCGAGGACGCCGCCCGCGTCGCGGATCAGCCCGGCCAGCGCCTCGACGAGACGGACGCCGCCGCCACGGGGGACGGGCATGCCGCCCTCCTGGATCGCGACCGCGATCACGCGGGCCATGTAGCCGGAGGCGGTCTCGTCCGGGCCAAGCCCGGTGTGCAGCACCCAGGGCGCGATCACGCCGTGCGCGCGCTCGGAGGCGAACGTCTCGGTCAGCCAGTCGCGCGCGCTCTGGAGCAGCGAACCGCTGAAGGCGAGCGCGCCGTGGCGGCCCAGGCGGCGGTACGCCCGGGCGGCGAGCGCGGCGCCAGAGCCAGACCAGAGCTCGGTGCCGAGCACTCCGAACGCGAGGTCGGCGTCCGGGAAGAAGCCGTCCAGCATGCGACGCCAGGCGGCGCCGTCGCCGGGCTCCAGGCGGTCGAGCTCGGCGGCGTTGGCGTCCGCGCTGCGGAGCAGGAAGGCGGCCTCGCCGTCCGGGAACAGCGTCCCGGTGGGCAGCTCGGTGTTCAGGTACTCGACCCCGCGGGCCGCGAGGTCGTCCGCGAGCCGGGCGTGGGCGGCGCCGCCGACCCAGAGCGGGTGCCACGAGCTGAACAGCTCGTGGACGTACCCCGGCTCGGTGATCTCGGCCGTGCGGATCGCGCCGCCGAGGTAGTCGTTGCGCTCCAGCACGCAGACGCTCCAGCCCTCGCGCGCGAGGAGCGCGCCCGCCGCCAGCGAGTTGATGCCGCTGCCGACGATGACCGCGTCGTAGGTCACAGCCCGTCGGCGAGCGCCCGGAACTCGTCGTCGGTGACGAGGCCGCGCTTCTCGGTGCCGCGCTGCTTCACGGCGGCGAGCAGGGCGGCCTCGTCGGACACGTCGACGCCGAGCTCGGTCGCCTTGATGCGAATCGAGTCGATGCCGCTCTTCTTGCCGAGCACGATCGAGCGCTCGGCGGCGACGAGCTCGGACGAGTACGGCTCGATCGACGGCGGGTCGTGGAACTGGCTCGCCACCGCCCCGCTCTCGCGGCGGAAGAGGTTCTCGCCGGTGAGCGGCTTCCACGGCTCCAGCGCGTAGCCGGAGACCTCGCGGACGCGCTCCGAGACGGCGCGGATGCGGTCGAGCCGCAGGTTGCTCTCCACGCCATAGACGGCACGGAGCGTGAGCGCGATCTCGCCGAGGTTCGCGTTGCCGGCGCGCTCGCCCATGCCGTTGATCGTCCCGTGCAGCCAGGTCGCGCCGGAGCGGACGGCGGCGACCGCGCTGGCCGTGGCGAGGCCGAAGTCGTTGTGCCCGTGGAAGTGGACGGGTATCCCCTCGAGCCACTGACGGGTTCGCGCAAGGAGGTCGGCGACCGCCTCGGGGCCTGCGATGCCGAGCGTGTCGACGACGGCGACCTCGCGCGCGCCCGCCTCGACGGCCGTCTCGTACGCCTGCCGGAAGAAGTCGAGGTCGGCGCGGGTCGAGTCGACTCCGAAGAACGCGGCGTGGATGCCGTGCTCGGCCGCGAAGCGCATGGCCTTCGCGATGCGCTCGAGCATCGTCTCGCGCGAGACGCCGATCGCGTCCAGCTTGAGGTCGGAGATCGGCGACTCGATCACCGAGAACCGGACGCCGAGGTCGACGAGCGCCTCGAGGTCGGCGGGCACGGCGCGCGAGAAGCCCCAGACCTCAGCGCGGAGGCCGGCCTCGGAGATCAGGCGCACCGCCTCGTAATCGTCGGCCGAGACGCGCGGGAACCCGGCCTCGATCCGGTCGATGCCCACGTCGTCCAGCAGGCGGGCGATCTCGAGCTTCTCCTGCGGGCCGAGGACGACGCCGACCGTCTGCTCGCCGTCGCGGAGCGTCGTGTCGTACAGGCCGACGTGCCCGTTGATCCGGTACGGGTTGTTGAGGTCGCCCGTCCAGATCACGTTCCAACCGTCCTGAAGTCGTCGGGGAAGCGGCAGAGCTTCTCGGCACCGCCGGCGGTGATCAGGTAGTTGTCCTCGACCCGGAGGCCGCCGCCGCCCGGCCAGTAGGCGCCGGGCTCGATGGCCATGACCATGCCCTCGCGGAGCTCTCCCCCGCCGGCCTGGTGCGCATAGGGCGGCTCGTGCGCCCGCGCGCCGACGCCGTGCGCGATCGGATGCGACGGCTGGCCCGGGTAGCCGCCCTCGGCGAGGCGGGCGCGGACGAGCCGGTCGAGCTCGGCGAGGCTCGCGCCCGGCCGGCAGTGCTCGACGGCGGCGTCGAGCGTGCCGAGCAGCAGGTCGAGCAGCTCGCCGTACTCGGGCGTGAGCGTGCCAGGCACGAGGTTCTTGGTGTGGTCGCACCAGTAGCCGTCGGCGCAGACCCAGATCTCGAAGAGCGTCGGCTCGTTCTCCTGGACGGGCCGGTCGCCGGTGGCGGTGAAGGTGCGGATGCCGGGGCCGGACCAGACGAGCGCGAAGCCGCGGGCGAGCTCGACGCGGCCGTCGTAGCCGGTGCCGGCGCCGTGGACGTAGCCCTCCCAGAGCGCGGCCGCCTCGCTCTCCTTCATGCCGGGCCGGAGCTCGGCGGCGACGTGCTCCATCGCCTGCGCGGCGAGCTCGTTGGCGAGGCGCATGCGCTCGAGCTCCTGCGGGGTCTTGATCGCGCGCGCCTCGACGAGCAGCGGCGTTGCGTCGTCGACCTGCGCCCCGAAGGCATGAAAGAAGTCGTGCGTGTAGGTGGTCGGCTCGCCGACCATGCGATCGGAGGCCTGCGTGCCGAGCGAGAGCTCGAGCCCGATGCGCTCGTAGCCGCGCTCCTGCACGACCACCTGCGCAACCTCGACGGCCCGGGCCGTCGGCGGCCGCGGATCGTCGGGGTGGTAGCCGGCGAAGAGGCGGATGTCGTCCGTCCAGGCAGTGCGCGCGGCGTCCTCGGCCTGCGGCTCGAGCGCGGCCAGCGCGAGGTGGCCGTCGGCGCCGAGCACGGCGACGTCATAGCCCTTCATCGGCCAGTAGCTCGACAGGTACACGACGTTGTCGGGCGCGCGGACGACGAGCGCGTCGAGCTCGCGCTCGGCCATGAGCGCGAGCACGCGGTCGAGCTTGGCGTCGTCGCGTGGCCAGCTCATGCGGCGGCGGGGCGACGGACGAGTGCCACGCACGCGAGCAGGCACCAGACGCCCTCGAGCAGCAGGAAACCCCATTGATCCTCGACCAGCGCAACAGCGGCGAGGATTCCCGCGCCGACGACGTTGGCGAGCACGTACGCGAGGCTGGTGATGCGCAGCCGGCCGAACTGGTTCGCCCCGTACGCGGCCAGGATGGTGATCGCGCCGGCGACCGAGACGAGCTGGATCACGCCCCCTCCTCCCACGTGACGCGGCCGCTACGGCGGACGACATGCCCGATACCGCTCCCCGGGTAGTGCCCGCAGACGACGAGCGTCTCCGTATCGGCGACCGCTTCGACGAGGGCGGCCCTGGTCGCCGAGGCGACTGGCGCATCGTGGTCGAAGCGGAAGTGCCAGCCACACTTGTCGAGCAGCGCAGGATGCGGAGCCGCGTCGCCGATGAGCAGCGCCCCGCCCTCGACGTCGAGGCCGATATGGCCGGGACAGTGGCCCGGGTACGCGACAACGCTGATGTCCGGGAGCAACTCGTCGCCAGGCGCGACGGGGTCGACCCGGCCCTCGTCGACGAGCGCACGGAGCCTGTCCGGGAGCCACCCGACCGAAGAATGCTCGAGCGCGTACGCGAGGGCGTCGCGGTGGACGGCGATGCGTGCATCCGCGAAGAGCGCAACATCCTCCAGCCATCCGACATGGTCGACGTGAAGGTGCGTGAAGAGGATGGTGTCGACGGCGTCAGGCTCGAGACCGGCGGCACGGAGGCCGTCGGGCAGCAGCCCCTCTTCCTGCCCGTCCCAGCTCCAGCGGCCGGGCGCCCCGACACCGGCGTCGACGAGCACCGTTCGTCCGTGGCCGCGGAGGACCGTACAAGCGACGGGCAGGCGCCACGACGCACCCGAGAACAGCTCCGGGTACACCGGCCGGAACGGATCCCACCGCTCGAGCGGGACATCCGGGTAGAGGCTGTCACAGGCGCCAAGGAGGCCGACGGCGTCGCGCACCGTCGTCAGCGTGACGTCGCCCACACGCACCTCGGAGTGGACGGCAGCCCGCATCTACCAGCGCACGCGCTCGGGCGCGTGCTCGCCATGCGCGTCCTGCCACGAGATGACCGGATTGCGCAGCACGCCGATGCGCTCGATCTCCGCCTCCATCACGTCTCCGGGCCGCAGGTAGAGCGACGCGGCATCCTCGCTGAATCCGGCCACGCCCGACACAGTCCCGGTCGAGACGACGTCGCCGGCCGAGTAGCCGAGCGCCGAGTAGTGGGACAGGATCTCCGGGATCGTCACGGACATGCGCCCCGAGTGCGACTCCTGGCGCGGCTCGCCGTTGACGCGCAGTTCCATCGCGAGGTCGTGCATGTCCGGGATCTCATCCGGCGTCACGATCCACGGCCCGAGCGGGCAGAACGTGTCGATCGCCTTGCAGAACGAGAAGACGCCCGACTCCATCTCGCGCCGCTGGATGTCGCGTGCGGTGATGTCGTTGAAGATCACGAAGCCGCCGATGTAGTCGCTCGCCTCCTCGGGCGAGAACCACTTGCCGGGCTTGCGAGATCACGACGGCGAGCTCGAGCTCGTAGTCGAGCTCCTCGGTGAGGTGCTCCGGGTACACGACGGGCTCGTCCGGCCCGATGATCGCATCCACGTTCTGGAAGAAGACGATCCAGGGCGCGATCCGGTGCGACCAGTTGACCCGCTTCGACTCCTCCTCGTGCTCCCGGAAGTTGCCGGCCGTATGGAGGAACTTCTTGGGGATGATCGGCGCGCGAAGGCGACCCTCGACGAGCGGCCAGCCGCGACCGGTCTCAGCTGCGCTGGCGCCGCGTTCGAAGAGCGTGCGCATGTCAGGAGCGTCGAGCTCCACGACGGCGTCGCCGCGCACGTCGCCCACGACCGTCTCCCCGCCGACCTCGAACGTCGCCAGCCGCACCTGCTCGATGCTACGCGAGCGCGGCGCGCAGCCGATCGGCCACCTGCTCGATCTCCGCGGGCCCGCCGCGCGGCACGCCCTCCCACTCGTCCGCGGCCGCCCAGCTCACGTTCGCGGGCGTGCCGGCGTGACGGGGATAGACGTGGACGTGGAGGTGCGCGACGTGATGGCCGACGACGGCGCTGTAGACACGTTCGACGTCGAACGTCTCGCGGAGAGCCCGGGCGAGCCGCGACATCGCGACGCCGATCGCCGCCGCCTCGCGGGCGTCGAGGTCCTCGAGCCCGGCGACATGGCGACGCGGCGAGATCAGCAGGTGCCCGAGGAGCGGCTCCGGCCGGTCGTCGAACGGCTCGACGTGGAAGGCGGCGATGAGCGGCGCGTCGATTACCAGCCCGCCGGTCGCGTCGCCGCCGACCTGGCGGCAGACGAGGCAGTCAGCGGGCGCCGAGCCAGGCGAGGACATCGGCCGCGTTCCGGTCGGGCGGGAACACCGGGTAAAAGACCTTCACGATCCGGCGCTCCTCCGCGACGAGCGCGAGGCGCTTGTAGAGCGTCTGCCCCTCGACGTCGAACGTCGGAAGCCCGATCGCCGTGCCGAGGCGCCGCTCCGGGTCGGCGATCACCGGGTACGGGATGTGGTTGCGCTCGGCGAACTCGACCTGATCGTCGAGCGTCTGCGCGGAGAGCCCGGCGACGCGTGCGCCGAGCTCGCGCAGCTCGGCCTCGTGGTCGCGGAACCCGCACGACTGCGGCGTGCAGCCGCGCGCGCCCGGGATCTCGTCCCAGCCCGGCAGCGACGGCACGCCCGGGCGGCCGGCACGCGGGTAGACGTAGAGCACGAGGCGACCGGCTGCGAGCTCGGCCAGGTCGACCGGGCCGGCGGATGAGTCGAGTGTCAGCGCGGGCAGCTCGATGCCCGGCAGATGGTCGGCCGCGCCGTCGTCCTCCGGCACCGGCAGGTCCGGGGGCAGGACATACGGATCGGCGCTCACCAGCCGGCTATCTGCGATAGGGCGGCGTGATTTGAGCCAGGCGATGCAGCGCTCGACGAGTCAGCGGCGGCGTGCGTTGGGGTCGGCTGTCTTGACGACTCGCCTTCTTGCCGCGGTAGACGACCCGGGTCGGAGTGCCTTCGGGGATCGCCTTGCCGGGTCGGCGAGGCTGGCTGATCTTCGAGCGGATGCCGCGCGCGGCGAGCTACGGCCTGATGGCGCTTGGAGGCGTAGCCGCGGTCCTCCCAGAGCTCGTCGGGCACGAGGCCGTGATTTCGAGCTCGTCCAGCGGCGCGATCAGGTAGCGCTGTTCGTTGTGCTTGACGGGGCGAGCAGGACGTCGAGCGGCAGCCCGCCCGCGACGACGGCTAGGTGAAGACGGCTTGCTCTGGTGCCGCGGAACGGGCGCGCGACCTTCTCGCCCCTTTACGCCTCCACCGTGGAGGCGTCTACGATCGCGCGTGAGCTGTCCGACCTGTCGGCCGTCGAGCTTGCCCAGCAAGATCGACGTCCGCTTGGACGGTACCGGCCTCGGCCTTCGTCCAGACGGCGCCGGCACGGTGTCGCCGCCGGGCAGCTCAGCTCGCGATAGGGCAGCTGCAGCCGGGCGACGTTCGAGCACGTACGCCTCCCCCAGACCTTGCCGACGGCTGACGCAGCGCCCGTGATTGCGAAACGGCCGTGGCAGGTCGACGAGCGCACCGTCGAGCCGGCCGAGCCTCATCGCGGACACGCCACCGCAACGTCTCAGAGCGTCGCACGCGACGCGGACGAGAACGACGCGCATCGTCAAGAGGCCGCGTACGGCAGCGCGTCGTGCGGAACTCGGCAGCTCGCGCGACCGTCCGCGCGGCTGCGACCCCGATGGCAGTGGTGCTGCCTCGAACTCGTACGCCGGAAGCCAGCGGTCGAGCAGGCCGGATTGCCAACTAGGCCCGCAGATGCGCTGCGCTATGCGCGCGTAGACCTCGGCCGTCCGGACGAGCCCGTCGATGTCGAGGTTCTCGCCGAGCACGGTGTCGAGCAGCCCGGTCGAGGTCCCGTAGTTGACCGTCGGGATCCCGTACCGCGTCAGCGCCGACGCGTCCGAGAACCAGCGCGTCACGTCGCGCTCCGGGCTGCATGCCGAACACCTCCTGGTGCGACGCGTCGATGGCGGCGACGAGCGGGTGCGCCTCCTCGATCTCCGCGCCGGGCGCGGTGACGTACACCTCGCCCTCGATGCCGTAGTCCGGGAAGCGCTGCTTGAGGTCGCGCACCATGTCCATGACCTGCGCCGCGGCGATCGGTCATCGGCTTCGTCGGCGGCACGCGCACGTCGAGGAAGAGGTCGGTGCGGTGGGGCGTCCGCGAGACGCGCCAGCCGAAGCCGCCGGCGATCGCGCCGACGTTGACGATCGCGCTCGCGCCGCGGTAGGCGTTCTCCGGGTCGCCCTCCCACTGCGGGATCCACTCGCATGACTGCGTCGAGCACCTCGCGCATGCGCAGGATCGAGTTGCGGTCGCGCCGGCCCTCGCTGAAGGCGGTATGGATGAAGTCGCCCTGCGCCGAGATGCGCAGCCACAGCGAGCCGAAGTGGCCGAGCACGACCTTGCCCTCGGTCGGCTCGCCGAGCACGCACATGTCGGCGACGCCGCCGTGCGTGACGAGGTAGCGGGAGCCCGCCGCGTAGCCGCGGTACTCGGCGCCCTGCGCGTCGCCGTACTGCGTCTTCTCGATCTCGCCGCAGACGGCGGCGATCATGACGTCGCCGCGCAGCGGCGCGTCGCCGAGCGCGCGCAGCGCCTCGACGTAGCAGGCGAGCGCGCCCTTCATGTTCGAGATGCCGAGCCCGTAGAGCCGGCCGTCCTGGACGAACGGGTCGGGCTGGAAGCCGCGGACGTGGCGCAGCCAGGGCTCGCGGCCGGAGTACGACGTGTCCATGTGCCCGTTGAACATCAGCGACGCGCCCCGTAGCCCGCGCTCCTCGTGCAGCGCGAGCCCACGGTCGCACGGTCGGCACTCGGACACTGCGAGCCGTCGAGCAGGCCATGCGCCTCGCACGTGCGGCACATCGGCTACGCCGCGTCGCGCCGTCGGGGCCAGCGTCGTAGCACCGGCCCGCGCTCGCGCGGTCGGGCCCGACTCGACGAGCCGGACCGCGGACGGTAGCGTCACGCATCGCGAACCCGGACATGCGGGAGCACTTCCCGCCCGAACAGCTCGATCTGCGCGAGCCGGTCCTCGCCCCAGAGCTCGAGCATGACGTGCGTGCAGCCGGCGTCCTTGTACTCCTCGATCGCGGCGATGCAGTCGGCCGGCGTGCCGGCGATCGGCTTGCACTTGTCGAGGATGCGCGTCGGTGACCTCGGCCTTGGCGGCCAGACGGCCGCCGCGCTCCATCGCCTCGGCGACCGGCCGGATCTCGTCCTGCTCGAGGCCGGCGAGGTCGAGCAGCGTGTCCGCCGCGCCCTGGATGTTCTGCACCTTGTTGGCGAGGTACATGCCGGCGATCTCGCGCGCGCCGTCGCGGCCCTTCGTCGCGGTCGTGCGTCGATCGACGCGACGACCGTGCAGCCGATGTCGATGTCCGCGTTCGACGTTCTCGCGCGTGTAGCGGACGAACGCCGGCGTCGTGATCGACGGCGTCAGGCAGCCGTCGCCGATCTCGCCGGCGAGCGCCTGCATCTTCGGCGCGGTCGCGGCGACGTAGACCGGCGGCACCTCGCGCGGCGTCTCCGCCTCGGGCTGCAGCGCCGGCACGTCGGCGCTCCACGTCTCGCCCTCGTACTGGAACGCGCCGCCGCCGAGCACGCCGCGGACGATCTCGACCGCGTCGCGCATCGGCCCGAGCGTCTTCTTCGTCTGCATGCGCGCGTTGTTCAGGAAGATCTTCGACGTCCCGAAGCCGAGGATGAACCGGCCCGGCGCCGCCTCCTGGACGACCCGCGCGTCCATCGCGACCTGCACGGGGTGGCGCGTGAACGGCGAGATGATCCCCCAGCCGATCGTGAGGCGCTCGGTCTCGCGGCCCATCAGCGCCGAGACGACCGTCGACGAGCGCGCCTCCATGCCGTGCTTGCGCCACCACGGGTAGGCCTCGGCGAGCCAGATCGTGTCCATGCCCGCGCGGTCCATGACGCGCGCGTGCTCGAGCATCTCCTCGAGCGGCTCCATCGTGAGCTGCATCACCCCGATGCGGAACGGCGGCGTCACGCGGTCATCCAATCAGGACCCGAAGATCGCCTCGGATGGCGGCTGCTCGCCGTGGGCGCGCGCCAGCCGAGCGAACAGCGAGGCGAGCGTCTCCGGCTCGGCGGCCCGCTCTTCGAGCCCGGCGCGGTCGAGCCATCCGTTCGCCTCGTCGACTGCCAGCGGCGCGAACTCCACGTTTGCCGCAGCGCGTCCGGGCCGCGCGACAGCCGGGTGCAGCGTGCGGATCTCCTCATTGGTCGTCACGAGGACGAGGACGCGAAGCCCCTGGCCGATGAGCCCGTCGACGACGTTCAGAAAGCGCGACAGGCCCTGCCCCATGCGGTCGCGCGCGTCTGCCGAGAGCAGTTCGCCCGTGTCTTCGAGCAGGAGGACGCGCCAGGCCTTGCTGCCCTCGCCTTCCTCCTCCTCCTCGCTCGCCCGCGATCTCCTGGAACGCCGTCCCGCCGGACATGACCATCATCCGGGCCATGCCGCGGTGCATCGCCATCGCCTCGTAGCCCGGCTGGAGCAGGACGCCGATCAGGTAGTCGGCGCGCTCGCCGAAGAACGAGTCGGGGTCGACGATGTAGTGCAGCTCGCACCAGTCGCGCCACTCCCAGGCGAGCGCGCGCAGGGCGAACGTCTTCCCCGTGCCGGCGAGCCCGTGCCAGAGGATCAGCTGGCCGCCGTGAGCGGGCTGGAAGCCGCGCATCAGCCGGTCGAGCTCTGCACGCGTCCCGGCGCCGTAGTTGGCGCGGATCTCGTCCCAGCCGGGGACGGCGATCGAGCGCCAGGACGGCTGCGGGCCGTGCGGCCCGTACGTCCAGAACGTGACCTGCACTTCGTGGCGCGAGGAGAGGTCGGGCGCCGGGAAGAGCGCGCGTAGCCGCTCCAGCTCGGCGTCGGCCAGCGCCGCGTCGCGCGAGGCGACGGTCGCCGAGATGTGGCCGCCGGCGAGCTGGGCGTGGAGGAGCACGCCGTCGCGCGCAAAGACTGCGTTCTCGTGCCCGTGCATCCGCAGGCGCCAGGTCGGCTCGCCCAGCGGCTCGAGCGAACGGAGCGACGTCGTCCAGCCGTCGATGCGGATCTCGGCCAGGCCCTGCTCCACGACATCGGCCGCGAAGATCTGGCCCGGCAGGTCGTGGATGTGGAACTGGCTCGAGAGCTCGAGCCGGCGCGACGCCTCCGCCACGCGGCGTCAGCCCTTGTGCTTCGGGCGCACGACGAGCACGTCGCAGTGCGCGGCCTGGCCACGTCCTGGCTGACGCTGCCCTCGAGCAGCCGCGCCGAGGAAGCCCGGCTCCCGCGTCCCCACGACGATCAGCTCGGCGCTGCGCTCGTCGGCGACCTGGATCAGGGCGTCGTCCGCAGAGCCGACCCGGGTCAGGAAGTCGGCTCGGACGTCGCCGACGCGGGCGCGGGCACCGCCCAGCACGCCCTCGGCGATCTCCTCGGGATCGATGAGCGTCGCGGCGGGGTCCTCGACCGCTGGCGGGCAGGCCCGCGATCGTGGTCGGCGCCGTACGGCGGCACGTAGGCCGGCAGCTCGCCGACGGCGACGACGACGAGCTGCGCGCCGAACGCCTTCGCGTACTCGACCGCCCGGTCGAGCGCCTGCCCCGCCTCCTCCGAGCCGTCGTAGCCGGCGACGATCGTCTTCACCGACATCAGGTGCCGTCGGCGGCCGCGGCCTGCTGCACCTGCTTGTCGAGCGCGGCGAGCACGTTCTTGACCTGCTGGTTCACGATCGGCTGGAGCACGCGCTGGCCCATCGCGCCGACCGGCCCGGCGATCTGAGACGTCGGCCTCCCAGTTCATGTCGGTGCCGCCGTCGCGCCGTCGGCAGAGCTCGAACTGCGTCTCCATCGTGATCATCGCGCCGACGCCCTTGCCCTTCGCGTTCAGCTGCGCGTACTCGGGCGGGCGCTCCTCCATCTTCTCGAACTGGATCGACATCTTCAGCGAGCCGAGCCCGAGCGGCACCGCGACGTTCGCGCTCCAGTGGCGGTCGTCCTGGACGTCGAAGCTTCGACCCCCGGCATCGTCTGCGCCATCTGCGCCGGGTCGTTGAGCACGTCCCAGACGACCTGGCGCGGGGCGTCGAACGCGTGCTCGCCCGAGACCTTCACGCGCCTCCACCGAGACGCCGCGCGCGCGGGCCGGGTCGCTCATCAGCTCCCACACGCGCCGGTACGGGTTGCAGCTGTCGTACACGATCGGGCCGCCGACCGGCCGCAGCGCGTCCTGGAGCGCCGCGCAGACGGCCGAGAGCCCGGCGCCGCCGCCCTCGCCCATGCCCTTCGCGCCGAGCGGCGTGAACGGCGACGGCGACTCGACGTAGCCGGTCTTGAGCGGCGGCATGTCGAGCGCGTGCGGCACGTGGTAGTCGTAGAAGTTCGGCGTCAGCAGGTTGCCCTCCTCGTCGTAGGGGAAGTGCTCGTGCGTCGCCGCGCCGATCGCGTGCGCGGTCGCGCCGTGCACCTGGCCCTCGACGATCTGCGGGTGGATGCGGATGCCGCAGTCGTCCACGGCCGCGTAGTCGACGATCTCGTAGGCGCCCGTCTCCTGGTCGATCTCGACCACGCACGCGTGGATCTGCGTCGCGTAGGTCAGCGTCAGGTTGCCGAACTTGCGCTCCTTGTCCGGCACCTGGAACGGCGGCACGTAGACGTAGCGGCAGTTGAGCGTGATGTCGCGCAGCTCCTCCGGGAGCACCGCGTTGTTCGCGTTCACGATCGCGCCGCAGCGCCATGAACGGGAGCGCGGCCTCCGGGTTGCCCTCGATCTGCGCGAAGCCGCCGTCGAGCTCGATCGTCCTCCGGCGGCACGCCGCCGAGCACCGCGCCCGCGAGCCGCTTGATCTCGCTCGCGAGCTTGTCGGCCGCGCCCTTGACCGCGCCGAGCCCGGTGACCGCGAACTGGGACGCGTAGGTGCCCGAGAAGCCGGCGTGCGAGTTCCAGTACGAGTCGTGGCCGGCCGGACGTTGATGTCGTCGGGCGAGCACGCCGAGGATGTCGGCGACCACCTGCGCCGCCGTCGTCTCGTGGCCCTGGCCCTGCGGCGTCGTGCCGAGCGTGACGACGATCTCGCCGAAGATGTCGAGCTTGACCGTCGCGACCTCGTTGTTGCCCGAGAACTGGAGGTCCGGGTTGAGGAGCTGCGACTGGCCGAAGTTGTTCGTGCCCGAGTCGAGCGTCGAGCCGATCCCGAGCCCGAGCAGCTTGCCGCGCGCCTCGGCCTCGCGCCGGCGCTCCTCGATCGACGGGTAGTCGATCAGCTCGAGCGCGATGTCGAGGCAGCGCGCGTAGTCGCCGGAGTCGTAGACGCAGCCGTTCGGCGTCTCTACGGCATCTCGTCGGAGCGGACGTAGTTGCGCTTGCGTATCTCGACCGGGTCGAGGCCGAGCTCGTGGGCGACGATGTCGATGATCCGCTCGGTCAGCCAGAGGTGCTGCATGCGCGAGTAGCCGCGGTTCGGCGCCGCACGGCGACTTGTTCGTCGCAGACCTGCGTGAAGTCGACGCGGACGTTGCGCCAGCGGTAGACGCCCGGCGTGACCTGCGCCCAGATGATGCAGCCGAGCGGCTCGTAGCGCGGGAAGGCGCCGCAGTCGTCGAGCATCGCGCGCCTTGAAGCCGAGCATCGTGCCGTCGGCCTTGACCGGCACCTCGACGTCGAGGAAGACCGCGCTCGTTGCCGTGCGAGTTCGCCATGTGCTGGTCGGTGCGCCACTCCGTCCAGTTGCACGGCCGCTTGAGCTTGCGCGAGAGCAGGCAGCAGGCGACGAGCTGCGGGTGCGGGCAGATCTTGTTGCCGAAGCCGCCGCCGATGTCCTGCGTGACGAAGCGGAGCTTGTCGATCCCGGCGCGGAGCGCCGGCGCCATCAAGATCGCGCCGAAGCCCGGCAACTGGTGGTTGCAGTGGAGCGTCCACTGCCCGGTGCCGCGGTTGAACTCGACGACCGCGCCGAGCATCTCGAGCGGCGTCGAGGAGAAGCGGTCGAAGTGCAGCCGCTTGATGCGGACGACCTGGTCGGCGGCCTCGAGCGCGCCGTCGAAGTCGCCCCAGTCGAAGGCGCCGTCCCAGACGTGTTGTTGCGGGACGTCGTCGTGGAGGTGCGGCGCGTCGGGGTCGGCGGCGCGCTCCGCGTCGACGACGGCCGCGAGCGGCTCGTACTCGACCTCGACGAGCTCGGCCGCGTCGCGCGCGAGCTCGCGCGTCGTCGCGCGACGACCGCGGCGACCGGCTCGCCGACGTGGCGCACCTTGCCGACCGCGAGCGCGTAGTCCTTGATCGTGCCCGCCGGGCGGCGGCGCGATCTGGAAGAACGGGTCGGTGAGCGATCGCGACCTCGTCGCCGGTCAGCGTCCCGTAGACGCCGTCGAGCTCCGCGCGCCTTCGAGACGTCGATCGAGACGATCTTCGCGTGCGCGTACGGCGAGCGGACGAAGTGGACGTAAGCCCATGCCGTGCCGCTTGACGTCGTCGACGAAGACGCCCTCGCCCTGGACGAGCCGCTTGTCCTCCTTGCGCGGGACGCTCGTTCCCGATGAACCCCTTCTGGGCGCCTCGGTCTCGGTCGTCGTCGGCGCGACGGTCGTCTCGCTCACGTCGCCTGCCCCCCTTCGCGGCCGCCTGGACGGCCTCGACGATGTTCACGTAGCCGGTGCAGCGGCAGATGTTGCCCTGGAGCGCCTTGCGGATCTCGTCCTCGGTCGGGCTCGGGTTCTGCGCGAGGAGCGCGTTCGCGCTGATCAGCATCCCCGGCGTGCAGTAGCCGCACTGCAGCGCGTGGCTGTCGCGAGAACGCCTGCTGGAGCGGCGTCAGCTCGCCGTCGCCGGCGAGGCCCTCGACGGTCGTGATCGTCGGCGCCGTCGGCCTGGACGGCGAGCAGCATGCAGCACTTCACGAGCGTGCCGTTGACGAGGACCGTGCAGGCGCCGCAGTTGCCCGTGTCGCAGCCGACGTGCGTCCCCGTCAGGTCGAGGTCGTCGCGCAGGAAGTGGACGAGCAGCCGGCGGGCCTCGACCTCGCGCTCGTAGCTCGTCCCGTTGACGTCGACGGTGACGAACGCGCTCGTGACCGGCTGGGCGCTCACCGGCGGGCCTTCCCGGTCGCGTCGACGACGGCGCGGGCGGCGACGACCTCGGCGAGGTGGCGGCGGTAGTCCGCCGGAGGCGTGGACGTCGGAGGGCGGGTCGAGCGCGGCGCCGATCCCCCTGGCCGCGTCCTTGACGGCGCTCTCCGTGGCGTCGCCGCCGGCGAGGCGTCGACTCGAGCTCCGATGCGCGGACCGGCACGGCGTCGACGCAGCCGAGCGCGACGCGCGCCGCCTGGATCGTCCCGTTCGCGCGCACGCAGGCGGCGGCGTTCACGATGCGCGGTGCCGTCGTTGCCGATCGGGACGATCGCGAAGCCGTCGCCGCGCGCCGTCGGCGCCGGGACCGTGATCCGCGTGAGCAGCTCGCCCGGCCCGGCCGCGGTCATGTAGACGCCGAGGAAGAACTCCTCCGCGGGCACCTGCGCTCGCCGTCCGCGCCGCGAACGATCATCGTCGCGCCGAGCGCGACCATCAGCGGCGGGAAGTGGTTGGTCGGGTCGCTGGTGCAGACGTTGCCGCCGATCGTGCCGCGGTTGCGCACCTGGACGTCGGCGATCATGCCGGCGACCTCGGCGAGGATCGGGCGCGCGTCGCGTGCACCTCGGGCGACTGCATGATCGACGAGTACGTCGCCATCGCGCCGAGCTCGAGGCTGCCGTCGGCGCCGATCCGATCTTGCGCAGCTCGTCCAGCCCGTTGAGGTCGACGAGCACGTCGGGCGCGGCGGCGCGCGCCTTCATCACGTTGATCAGCGTCTGCCCGCCGGCGAGCGGCGCGCGCGTTCGGATTCGACCCGAGGATCGCCAGGGCGTCCTCGATCGACCCAGGGCGCGCGTACTCGACCTCCCGTAGCAGCATCGCGCGTCTTATATCCGACGCGATCGGGCGCGGCAACAACGAAGTGCTGAGCTCAGGTCGACCGGCGCCGCGTCGGTGTCGGCGTGGATGCGGCCCTTCGCCTCGCGCAGGCTGCCGCCCGAGCGGCCGGCACGCACGGCGACGATCTCCGCCACGATGGCGAGCGCCGTCTCCGCGGGCGTGCCGCCGCCGAGGTCGAGGCCCGCAGGGCCGTGGATGCGGGCGAGCGCCTCCTCGCTCACGCCCTCCTCGAGCAGCCGCTCGCGCCGCCGCGCCTGGTTGCGTCGCGAGCCGATCGCGCCGACGTAGAGCGCCTCCGTCTCGAGCGCGGCCTTCAGCAGCGGCACGTCGAACTTGTCGTCGTGCGTGAGGACGACGATCGCGGTGGTGAAGTCCGGCTGCACCTCGGCGAGCACCTCCTCCGGCCAGCCTACGACCAGCCGGTCGGCGCTCGGGATGCGCTCGCGCGTAAGGAACGCGGCGCGTGCGTCGCCGACCACCGTCCGGAAGCCGACCGGGCCTGCGATCGCGCACAGCGCCTCGGCGGTGTCGACCGCCCCGTAGACGAGCAGCATCGGCGGCGGCCCGTACAGCTCGGCGAAGACCTTCCGGCCCTGGTGCTCGAGCAGCCGGTTTCGATGCCCGCGCAGCACATCGGGCGCCTCGGCGGCGAGCTCGGCCGGCGCGTCGCCGACCGTCTCCCCGGACTCGAGCACGAGCAGCTTCGTCCCTACGCCGTCGCCCTCGACGACCGTGAACAGGACGGCGCGCTCCTCGTCGCGAACGACCTGCAGGAGCCGCTCGAGCATCGCTTAGAGGCGCTCGACGAAGACGTCGATCTCGCCGCCGCACGGGAGGCCGACCGACCAGGCGAGGTCGTCGCTGATCCCGTACGTGACGAGCCGCGGGGCGCCGCCGGCGAGCACCTCGCGCGCCTGCTCGACCACGTCGCTCTCGACGCAGCCGCCGGATACCGAGCCGGCCAGCTCGCCCTGCTGCGACACGGCGAGCTTCGAGCCGAGCGGCCGGGGCGCCGATCCGCGCGTGGCGACGACGGTCGCGACGGCGACGTGCTCGTCGCCCCGCCCGTGCCAGCGCTCAACCTCGCGGGCGATGTCTCTCACCCCTCCAGACTAGTCTCCTGCGGGTGCCGCTCGCCGCCCCACTCGACGCCCGCCGCGGGCTCTTTGCCGGCCTCATCGACCACGCGCCGACGTTCCCGCCGGAGGAGCTGCCGCTCGACGAGGCGCTGCGCGCCCACGAGGCCGCACTGCACAGCGAGCCGGGCTGGATCTGCAACCGGTTCGTGGTGCGCGCGTCACACCTGGCGCAGCTGCCCGACCTGCGGCCGCCGCGCCTCTCGGTCGTCGTCGATGCGCCGCCCGCTCCGGACGAGCGCATCGAGGCGTTCGAGACCACCGACGACGCCTGGATGCCCCCGGCTGAGGCCGAGATCTTCGTCGAGCATCCGGTCGGGCCGGAGTTCGACGCCTGGGTCGCCGGCCTCGGCGGCAGGCGGGCCAAGCTGCGCTGCGGCCCGACAGCGCCCACGGCCGAGGACCTCGCCGCCGCGATCCGGAGCTGCCGCGAGCGCGGCGTCGCCTTCAAGGCGACCGCCGGCCTGCACCACGCCGTGCGCACGAACGGGCAGCACGGGTTCCTCAACCTGCTCGTCGCGGCCGCCTTCGGTGACGAGGAGGCAGCGCTCGCCGAGACCGACGCCGCCGCGTTCGCCGTCGACGCCGACGCGTTCCACTGGCGGGACCGGACGGCGTCGCCGGAGGAGATCGCCGTCATGCGCCGCGATCTCTTCCTGTCGTTCGGCAGCTGCAGCTTCACCGAGCCGGTCGACGAGCTCCGCGCGCTCGGGCTGCTGTGAGCGCGCTCGACCACCTGCCCTACGGCGTGTTCTCCACGGCCGACCGCGAGCCGCGGATAGCCGTCCTCGTCGACGACCGGGTGCTCGACCTGGCGGACGCCGCCGAGAGCGGGCTGCTCGACGCCGACCCGGCGCTCTTCACGGCGCCGAGCCTGAACGCGTTCATGGCCGCCGGCCGGCCCGTCTGGCGCGCGACCCGCGAGGCGCTCCGTGACCTGCTGCAGGATGAGGTCGAGGCGCTCGTCCCGCTCGCCGAGGCACGCCTCCACCTCCCGTTCGAGGTCGCCGACTACGTCGACTTCTACTCGTCACGCGCGCACGCGGAGAACCTCGGGCGGCTCTTCCGCCCCGGCTCCGACCCGCTGACGCCGAACTGGCTGCACCTGCCGATCGGATACCACGGGCGCTCCGGCACGATCGTCGTCAGCGGCACCCCGGTCCGGCGGCCGTCGGGACAGGTGAAGCCGCCGGACGCCGACGCCCCGGTCTTCCGCCCCTCGGCACGTCTCGACATCGAGCTCGAGCTCGGGCTGGTGATCGGGACGCCGAGCGAGCTGGGCGAGCCCGTCGCCACCGACGAGGCGCTCGAGCACGTCTTCGGCGTCGTGCTCGTGAACGACTGGAGCGCGCGCGACCTCCAGGCCTGGGAGTACGTGCCGCTCGGCCCCTTCCTCGGCAAGTCGTTCGCGACCTCGATCGCCGCCTGGGTGACGCCGGTCGAGGCGCTTCCGCGCGTCGCCGCGCCGGCGCAGGAGCCCGAGCCGCTCCCTCACCTCCGGGCCGCGGAGCGGGCGGTCTTCGACATCGACCTGGAGGTCGACCTCAACGGCGAGACGATCTCGCGCACGAGCTCGCGCAACCTCTACTGGACGGCCGAGCAGCAGATCGCGCACCTGACCTCGAACGGCGCGGCGCTCCGCACGGGCGACCTGCTCGCGTCCGGGACGATCTCCGGGGACGAGCCGGGCAGCCGCGGGAGCCTGATCGAGCTCACCTGGAACGGCGCCGAGCCGCTCGAGCTCGCAGGGAACGCAACGCGGACGTTCCTGGAAGACGGCGACGAGGTCGTCCTGCGCGGCCACACGGCCGGCTTCGCGCTCGGCGAGGTGCGCGGCCGGATCGAGCCGGCTGCCAGGAGGGCGGTTCGCAGGAGCAGGATCGCGAGCAGCGCGCAGACGGTGATCGCGCCGAGGGCGACGAGCGACGACTCACGCGCGAGCCTGGGCGGTCGTTCGCGAGACCGGCAGGAAGCCGATGACGGCGAGGCGCGGCAGCAGCGAGAACGCGAGCAGCAGCGCGAGCGCGAAGAGGGCGATGGAGAGCGGCAACGCGCCGTTTCGCGAGAGCACGCCGCCGTCCGCCGCGGCCGCGGGCCAGACGAACTGCGGCGTCGTCCCGCCGTCGACCACGCTGGTCGTGTCGTGCGCGAGCGCCTTCTCGAGCCCCGCGTAGAAGGCGGCGAGCCCGGGCGATCCGCGCCGACACCCGCGCGGCGCGGATCACCGGAAGCGTCGTGCCGACGCGCGTCCGCGCCTGCGCCCTCGGCCGGGCCGGCTTCGCGCCGGCCGTGACCGCCTCGAGCGCGGGGCCGGAGATCGGCCGGACGCGAGGCGCGCCAGACGTCCGCGTGGCCGCCGGCGCGGCCGCCGACGCCGCGCCGGGGGACGACGGCGGCCGCCCGCTCCCGTCGACGTCCCGGCCGTCGCCGTCGGTCGTGGGAACCCGCCGAACGTCGTCGGCGCGGGCAGTCGTCGTGGGCAGCCGCACTCGGTGACCGTCGTGGTAGCGGCGGCAGCGTGGGCGGAACCGCCGTTGTCGTCGGCGACGGCGACAGCAGGTCGCCGCGCGCGACGGTCTCGAACCCGCCGAGGCCTAGCGCGCCGAGCGCGCAGACGGCGATGACCCGTGGGAGTGCCCCGCTCCGCACGAGGCCGTCATTCCTACCGGCACCCTTCGGCCAAACAACCGCTCAGGCCGCGAGCCGCTCGAGCACGGCGGCCGGATCGGCCGCCAGCTCGCGCCGCAGCACGGAGGCCGTGGCGCGCAGCGCGACCTGCGTCTCGTCGAGACGCGGCTCCGCCGTAGTGAGTCGCTGGAGCAGGAGCCCGGGCACGAGCAGCGCCCGCGCGAGGAGCCGCTCGGACGACTGCACGGCGCGCCAGATCTCCATCGTCAGCGCGAGCGACAGCACCGCGACGAGCACCGAGCCGAGGAACGCTCCCGGCACCGGCACGAACCGGTCGCCAAGGACTGCCACCGGCAGGACGAGCGCGGCGAAGTTGGTGCCGCAGCGGCGCGCGAAGCGGGTCGGCCTGGCGGCCCCGCCCCACGTTTCCACCAGCCGCCCCTCCTCGACCGCGGCGATCGCACGATGCTCGGCGCCGTGCAACGATCGGGTGCGGCCGCGGAAAAGCCACGCCAGCAGCGCGAGCGTCATGAGGATGCCGGCGGCCGTCCCGTAGCGATGCGGCAGGAACACGAAGCCGAAGGGGACGAGCATCGCCGCCGCGAGCAGCGGGCGCTCGTACCGCCGCGCGACACCGGTGCCGCCGAACAGCGGCGCCATCGCCGAGAACAGGCGGGCGAGCCCGCGCAGGAGCGGCAGCCGCGAGAGCCGCTCGGGCGGCTGCGGCATGACGCCCTCACGGACGGTCCCGTCCGTGCGCGCGAAGGCCCAGAAGCGGTCACTGGCGATGACGACGCCGTCGGCGCGCGCCATGCCGCCGAGGCGGGGAAGCGACCCGTGCGCGTCCGCGCGCGCGAGCAGGGCGGCGAGATCGGCCATGCCCCTAGAGTCGCCAAAACACAGCCGCCCGGCAAGTGCCGGGCGGCCTATTCAGTCGTGTCTGGAGTCCTAGTTACCAGCGGCCGCGCGTGAAGAAGCCCAGCAGCGCGAGGATCAGAATCACGATGAGGATGATCCAGAGAATGCCCAAGTGAAGCCCTCCTTCGTCGTTGCGGGCGGCATTCCCGGCGTCGTTCCGCTTCAAACGGACGATTGACAAGCGGCCACCTGGGTACGTCGCCGGAGCATGGAGGCGGAGCGGGGGCAGCGGTTCGTCCACAACGAGGAGGTGTTTCGCCGCGCGAACGAACGCCTCCACGAGGACTGGGGCCGCCTGGGCATCGAGCCGGCCGCCGAGGCGCTCTTCCTCTGTGAGTGTGGCGACGCCGCGTGCCGGGAGGCGATCCGGATCCGGATGTCAGAGTACGAGGCGCTCCGGGCCGACCCCGAGGCCTTCATGCTGATCCCGGGCCACGAGGACGTCGCCGTGGAGACCGTCGATGACACGGGCGCGGACCCGGACGGGCGCTACATGGTGGTACACAAGAATCGGGGCGGTGGCTGATGGACGAGCGGAAACAGCGGCTGGCGCGCAACGAGGTGGCGTTCCGCGCACTCAACGAGCGGGCGAAGGACGTCACCGAGGAGCTCGCCTTCGACGGCGTGATCGACATGCCGGACGTGCTCGAGTGCGTCTGCGAGTGCGCGAGCGTCGACTGCACGGCGCACGTCCTCGTGCGGCGGGCCGACTACGAGCTCGCCCGTGCCGGCCCGGCGCAGTTCATCGTCGCCGCAGGCCATGAGCTGCCGGAGATCGAGCGGACGGTCTTCGAGGGCGACGGCTTCTGGATCGTCGAGAAGCACCCCGGCGAGCGGGCGATCGCCGCCGAGAACGATCCGCGCGGCTAGGCCGTTACGAGGTCAAGCCGCGCGAACGCGTGGCGCGCGTGCCAGAAGCCCCAGAGCACGAGCGCGATCAGGATCGGCGTGCCGGTCAGGAACGAGACGACGACCATGCCGCCCACGCCGCTCGCGAGCAGTACGACGAGCCGGAGCGCCGAGCGCGCGAGGCAGTAGATGCCCCAGACGACGGACTGCATGCCGAACTCGCGCCGGTAGGGCTCGCTCGCACGGAACTCCGCTGGGAATGGGTAGAAGCCCGCGCGCGAAGGCGCCGACCAGCGGCCGCCCGATCGCGACCGACACGAGGTACGCGATCCCCCAGCACGCGCTGACGACGACCGGCTGCGCGAGGTAGACGGTGGCGCTGTGCGCCGCAAGGGCGACGACGGCCTGGATGACGATGAAGAGGAGCGCAGCGCCGGCGAGCGCCACGTCGAGGCCCCGCCGCAGCTGGAGCAGAACGATGAGCCCGGCGGCAACCGCCGAGGCGATGACGCCGGGGCCGAGGCCGGCGGCCCGCCAGGCGGCATAGAAGACGAGCACGGGCACGAAGCCCTCGAGCGCGAAGTTCGGCAGCCCACGCCCGAGCAGCAGGCGCCAGGTCGGGTCGGGCAGGTCGGTCAGGCTGCTGCCCGCTGCAGCCGGCTCAGGTGTCGGTCGCACCATTCGATCCCCCATTCGCAGTACTCGAGCGCCCCACTGGTAGACGAGGTCGACGTACGGCGGGTCCGGGACGCCGCTGCCGTCGTCGAGGCCGCGCAGGTACTCGAGCATCTGCCGGTAGCCCTCGCGGCGCCCCTGCAAGCAGCCCGAGCGCGTAGTCGGGCGGCAGCTGGTCGGCGAAGAACAGGCGCAGCAGCGACTCGTCGCGCAGCTCGATCCGCGTCTCCATCCCGCCGAACCAGCCGTTCAGCGCGTCGCGCCCCGCGTCGGTGATGCGGAAGACGCGGCGGGCGCGGCCGCCGTTCGGCACGTCGTCGCCGGCGATCCACCCCTCCTCCTCCAGGCGCTTCAGCTCCGGGTAGATCTGCCCGTAGCTCGCCGCCCAGAAGTGGCGGATCGTCCTGTCGACGATCCGCTTGATGTCGTAGCCGCTGCGCGGCTTCGACGCGATCAGCCCGAGGACGGCCCAGGTCACGGCGTTCGGCTTCATATATCGTGACGATATATCTATGCGATGCGTCTGTCAACTCTTTGCGATTCGTTGGAGATTCGTTGCGGGCCGCTGGCTCGGCCTTGGGTCGCGCAGGAGTAGAACGGAGCCAGACGACACTTCATGGCAACCCGAGGAGGCATGTCATGACCAGAAGGCTCACCTTCGACCACACGCCAAAGCTGCTGGCGCTGCGGCGGTCGGGGACCGCGGATGTGGCGCTCCTGTGGAGCCGCCGCAGGCATCGGGCCGCCGTCGCAGTCGACGACCAGGCCACCGGCGAGCACTTCGAGCTGCTCATCGAGCCCGGCGACGACCCGCTCGACCTCTACGAGCACCCGTTCGCCTACGCCGCGGCCCGCCGGGTTCTCGCGGCTTAGGCCAGGCGGACGCGCGGGTCGAGGAAGCCGTAGAGCAGGCCGGTGATGAGGTTCAGGAAGATGGCGAGCGCGACGCGACCCTGGCCGGCAAGGGTCGGGTCACGGTTCAGATCCTGGCGCACTAGCTTCTGCGGGAGACTTTCGCCGGAACTTGACCTGGCCGAGCTACGCCGCACTGCTCGAGCGGCTCGCATCGTTCTCGCGGCTGATCAGCTTCGACCGCCGCGGCACGGGCCTCTCCGACCGCACCCTCTCGCTCGGGTCGTTCGAGGAGATGCTCGACGACATCCGCGCCGTGCTCGACACCGACGGCTCGGAGCGCGCCGTGCTCTTCGGCGGCGCCGAGGGCGGCCCGACGTGCGCGCTCTTCGCAGCGACGTTCCCCGAGCGGACGACCTCGCTGATCCTCGGGGCTCGACGCCTACGAGACAGGCTGGGGCACCGAGGCCTTCGGCGTCCAGCGAATGGCGCCGACGCTCGCGGCCGACCCGCACATCCGCCGGTGGCATGCGCACGCCTGCCGGTTCGCGGGGACGCCCGGGTCGGCGCGCGCGTGGTTCGACATGACGATGGAGATCGACATCCGGGACGTCCTCCCCACCATTCGCGTCCCCACGCTCGTCCTGCATCGCACCCACGACGCGGTCGTGCCCTTGG
The DNA here is from genome assembly GCA_963755085.1 of uncultured Thermoleophilia bacterium. Lineage (GTDB taxonomy): Bacteria > Actinomycetota > Thermoleophilia > Gaiellales > Gaiellaceae > JACVRM01. The sequence continues at coordinate 280,407 of CAVWIN010000010.1, forward strand.
AGGCCGGGCGCTACCTCGCGGCCCATATCCCGGAGGCGAAACTCGTGGAGCTGCCGGGCTCCGACCACTACCCGTTCTCCGGCGGCTCACAGGATTACATCGACGAGATCGAGGAGTTCGTCACGGGCGCCCGGCGCGGGCGCGAGCCCGACCGGGTCCTGGCGACCGTGCTCTTCACCGACATCGTCGGCTCGACCGAGCGGGCGGCCGAGGGAGATCGACTTCGACGACCGTGGGAGCCATGACTTGAAGGGCGTGCCGGGCGAGTGGCACCTGCAGGCCGTTGCCTCAGTGCCGGGTGCGTAGGGCGGCCGGAGGTGTGCGCCTCGGACAACGGCGCGCTGCCGCCGACGGCGGCCCCTCAGAAAACCCTTACCCGGTTCTCAGAATCGGCGGCTTTACTGTGCCGATGCGCCGCCACCTCCCACTCGCCGCCGCCGTCGTCGCCGCGTTCGCCGTCACGGGGAACGCCGTTGCCGCGACGCCGACGACGCCGTCGCCCACGAAGGGCGTCGTGATCGTCAAGACCGACCTCGCGCTCGAGCAGGCCAGCGCGGCCGGCACCGGCATCGTCCTGACGAAGGACGGCCAGATCCTCACGAACAACCACGTCATCGCAGGCGCGACGACGATCAGGGTCACCGTCCCCGCGACCCACAAGACCTATACGGCCGACGTGATGGGGTACGACCCCGCCGACGACATCGCGCTGCTGAAGCTCGAGGGCGCGTCGAACCTGGCGACGGCGACGACGGGGAACTCGGCCAAGCTGAAGATCGGCCAGACCGCGCGCGCCGTCGGGAACGCCAACGGCGCCGGCAAGCTCATCGTCACCAAGGGAAAGGTGGTCGGCATCAACCGCACGATCAGCGTCCAGCAGGAGGACGGCAGCTTCTCGAAGCTGGCCAACCTGGTCGCGTCGACCGCGAAGCTCGTGCCCGGCGACTCCGGGGGGCCGCTCCTCGACGCATCGGGCCACGTGATCGGCGTCGACGCCGCCGGCTCTGCAAGCGGGGACAGCGGGGTCGGGTTCGCCGTCGCGATCAACAAGGCGCTGACGATCACGAAGCAGATCGCGACCTCGCGCGCCTCCCAGCTCGTCCACATCGGCGCCACCGCCTTCATCGGGATCGAGGCACAGGACGGCCCGAAGGGCGTCCTCGTCGGCGGAGTCTTCCCCGGCTCGCCCGCCGAGACCGCAGGCCTCGCGGCGGGCGACGTCATCACCTCGATCGACGGCACCACGCTGACCGACTCTGCGAGTCTTCGCACCGTCCTCTTCGGCCACCATCCCGGCGACTCGATCACGATCGCCTACACCGACGCGGCCGGCAATCCCGGCACCGCGACGGTCACCCTGGCCGACGGGCCGCCCGTCTAGTGCAGGGCTAGAGCTCCTCGCGCAGGTGCCGCGGCAGCGAGGCCACGACGAGCTCGTACGAGTGCGCGAGCAGCTCCTCTAGCTCGTCATCGGGGACGGAGCCATCGAGCACGACGGTGTTCCAGTGCTTCTTGTTCTGGTGGTAGCCGGGCTGAACCGCGTCGTACGCCTTACGGAGGAGCTCGGACCACTCTGGATCGCATTTGAGGTTGACCGTCGCCGGCTCGGCCTCGTGCGGGACGAGCGCGAACATCTTCCCGCCCACCTTGTAGACGGCGACGCCCGGGCCGAACGGGTGGGTCTCGACCGCGCCGGGCTTCGCGGCGCAGAGTGCCCGCAGACTCTCCCGGATCACCGGCCGGGGCCGGGAACGACCTCGACGTCATCGACGCGCAGGTGCGGCTGATCTGCTGGGATCAGCGCGGCGATGACGGGCCGCTTGTCGGCCATCGAGCGCAGCAGCGTCGGCGGCTTCTCGCTGATGTACGTATCGCCCCACTGGCGCAGCGCCGTGAGCGCAACGCGCAGATCACGCCCCTTCTGCGTGAGCAGATACTCGTAGCGTGTGGGATGCTCCTGGTAGGGCACGCGCTCCAGGATCCCCTCGTCGACCAGACGGGTAAGACGTTCCGTCAGCACGTTGCGCGAGATGCCGAGGCTCTCGTGGAACTCCTCGAAGCGGCGCCGTCCGAGGTACGCGTCGCGAACGATCAGGAGCGTCCAGCGCTCGCCCACGATCGCAAGCGTCCGGGCGATTGAGCAGTTCTGTCCGTCGTAGTCGCGCTTGAGCATGGCCTGAGGGTAGCAGCGTGAGTTGCGTCAAGCAACTTACTTTGCTAGGGTCAGTTCCTTCATGCAACTGATTCGGACGGGAGGCCTGCAATGACCGCGACATCGATCGCCGAGCGGCTCGCCTTCGTGCGCGCCGCTGACAGCGCCGCGCGCCGCCCGACACTGCCGAACCGCGTGGCCTACGCGCTCGCCGCGGGCATCATCGGCCTGGGGCTCTTCGCGTCCGTCACCCCGTCGCCCCTGTACCACCTCTACGCCACCCGCTGGCACTTCGGGCCGCTGACGCTGACCGTGATCTACGCCACCTACGCGTTCGGCGTGCTCGCCGCGCTGCTGCTCGCGGGCCGCGTCTCCGACGACGTCGGACGGCGCCCCGTCCTCCTCTTCTCGCTCGCGACGCTCGCGCTGTCGAGCGTGACCTTCATCGTCGCGTCCTCGACGGCCTGGCTGTTCGCCGCCCGCGGGATCCAGGGGCTCGCCACCGGCGCGGCGATCAGTGCCGCCAGCGCGGCTCTCCTCGACCTCCATCCACGCCGCAACCCGGCGGCGGCCGGCCTCGCCAACGGCGTGGCGAGTGCGGCAGGCCTCGCGCTCGGGTTCCTCGTCTCGTCAGCGCTCGTGCAACTCGGCGACGCGCCGAGCACCCTGCCGTACGTCGTTCTCTTGATGCTCTTCGCGATCGCGTTCGCCGGCGCGTACTTCATGCCGGAGCCCGTCGAGGGGCGCCGCCGCCTCCGGCTGACCGTCGCGCGGCCCAGCGTGCCCGCGAGCGCGCGGCACCCCTTCCTGCTGGCCGCGCTCGCCGTTCTGGCCTCGTGGTCGATCGGCGGCCTGTTCTTCTCGCTCGGCCCGGGGCTGGGCGTCCGGCTGTTCGACACGACCAACGCGGTCCTCGCCGGCATCGGGATCGTCGTGCTCGCCGGGTCAGCGGCTGCCGGCCAGCTCGTGTTCGGCCGCACCGCGCCGTGGATCGGTGCGAGCGCCGGCTCCGTGGCACTCGCCGCCGGCACCGCGTTGATCGTCTCGTCGGCTGCGGTCGACTCGAGCACGCTGTACCTCGCGGGCGCGGTCATCGGCGGGGTCGGCTTCGGCATCGCCTTCCTCGGGGGGCTCCGCTCCCTCGTAGGGTCGATCCCGCCGCACGAGCGCGCGGCCGTGCTCTCGGCCTTCTACATCGTCGCCTACGCGTCGCTTTCGATCCCCGCCGTCCTCGCGGGCATCGCCGTCACCCACATCGGCCTCACCTCCACGTTCGAGACCTTCGGCACCGTCGTGGCCGCGATCGCGCTCGTCGTTGGATTCGAGGCCTGGCGGACGCGGCCAGGGAGGGTTGACGAGACGCGTCGAGGGGCCGGGCGGCCGACTGCCGGCCGCCCCGACACCAACCATTGGGTCAGTTGATCGTGATCTTGAGCAGCGCCGGCCCGAAGCCGGTCGTGTTCGTGCTGAAGCGCGGCGAGCCGGTGTTTGCGATGTAGATGACCGTGCTCTTGCCGGCATGGATCAGGGTCATGTTCGCCGCGCCCAGGAGGCCGTCTGCGTTCGTAGCGATCGGCGTGACGACGCCGCCGGGCGTGATCTGCAGCAACTGATCCTGGTCGAGCCGCGCCACGTAGGCGTCGCCGGTGCGGTCGTCGATTACCATGTCGTCGAAGAACGCGCCGGGAACCTGAGCCCAGATGGTCGCCGTTCCCGCAGTTCCGTTGGGGTTGAGCGGAATCCGCAGGATCCTGTCGCCGCTGGACGCGTAGACGGCGTTGTTGAAGACCTTGACGCCGTCCGGGTCGCCCAGGATCGGGTTCGTCGCGTTCGACGTCCAGAGCTGGGCGGAACCGCCACCGGGCGTAACGCGCCAGATGGCGCCGCCGAAGATGTCGGTCACGTAGAGGTAGCCGGTGGCCGAATCGAGCCCCATGCCGTCGGCCGCCACCATGCCCTCCGAGCCCGGGACCGGTGTGAAGCTCTTGCCGTTCGAACTGATCTTCAGAATCCCGGGCGTGCCGCTCGCGGGCGGTCCGAACGCGGCGGGAAGCGCCGTGTAGAGCTGGTGATGCAGGTCGTACGCGATCCCGATCGGGCCGATGCCGAAAGCCCCGCCGGGAAGCGTCACCGAGAATGCCTTCTGCTGGCCGTTCGGACCGACGCTGACGATCTTCCCGGGCGCGGCCGGGACGACGACGTCACCCGTGTTGGTCGCGGCAGCCGCAGCCGGGCCGCCGCCTGCCGGGAATGCCGACAGCAGGCTCACCTGCACTCCCGGGGCGGCCCCCTGCGCTGCAGCCGCGACGAGCAGCACCTGGCCAGCCGGGGTCGCGGACACCAGGCCCCCATGCCCATCTCATGGATCCCTCCCTTCGCTCTTCTGCGAGCCTGAGATGGCCCGCAGATGCTTGTGACCGCAAGCTTGCAACCGCGCTCTGGTCGGTCAGGACAGCGCGCAACGCGAATGGCGGACGATGCGTACTTTTCGCGCAGTTCGCGCAGAACCAGCGATCCGGCTACCGTCGGCCTTCGATGCGCGGCCCGCTTGCGCTGATCGCCGCGGCCCGGCCGGCAGGCGCGGCCGCTACGCGGACGGCGATCCTGCGCGTGCGGCTCGCCGTCGGCGGCGTTGCCGGGTTCGAACTCGTCCCTGCGCGCTCCGGCGTGCAGCCGGCGCTCCGCTGATCAGCCCGCGAAGAGGTCTGCGAGCCAGGCCGTAACAGCAGCGGAGAGCGCCGGCAGGTCCGCCTTCAGGCCGTGATCGCCAGGCACTTCGACCACTGTGCGGTGCGCGCCGGCGGGCGGGATGCCGAACGGGTCGCGTGTCCCCTGCACGACGAGCGTCGGAACAGCCACCGCGTCTAGCTCGGGAAGACGGCTCGGCGGCGGAGCCGCGCCGGCACGGCGGGGCGGCCGCAACGGAAACGCCAGACAGAGCACCGCCACAGCGCCGGTGAGCCCCACCGTTCGACAGGCGACCCGTGCGCCAAGGGAGCGGCCGCCGACGACGAGCGGCAGTCCCCGCAGCTCACTTTTCTGCAGCGCGGAGACGACCGCGACCCAGGCCGCGTCGAGCTGGCCCGCCGGGGCGGGCGAGCGCCGGCCCGCGACGCGATAGGGCTGCTCGACAAGGGCGACGCTCACACCCTCCCCGCCCGCGGCGTCGGTCGCGGCAACCAGGTCGGGTGCCCCCACACCGCCCCCGGCGCCGTGACCGAGAACGAGTGCCGCCTTCGGCCGGCGAGTAGGACGCAGGTAGGCGCGCGCCGGTCCGGACGGCGTGTCCACCTCGACGGTTCCCATGCCGGTCATGCTGACAGCGCAGCCGCTCGAGACGGCGTCACCTGGTCGGGACACCGTGGGCGGGCGACTACTTGGGAGTTCCGATGACGCCGAGCCGGAAGCCGAGCCAGGGATTTCTGGGCGCTGGCCCCTTACGACTCGGCGGGGATGGTGCGCGACTCGGCTTCGCGGACGCGCTCCGCGAGCGCCTCGAGGAGCGCCCACGCCATCTCGGGATGACTCTCGACGAAGGGACGGAAGCTCCAGACAGGCAGTTGGTAGCCGTGGACCTCGGTGTCCGCCTTCACGGTCGCGCTGCGCGCCGACTTGGCGATCAGAGCCATCTCACCGAACGCCGCGCCGGGGCCGAGCCGGCCGACCTCCTGGCCGCGAACCGTCACGGTCACCTCGCCCCGCTCGATCACGACGAACGTCCGGCCGGCCTCGCCCTCTTCGGCGATCGTCTCCCCGGCGGCGTAGGTGCGCTCCATGAACTCGCCCGCCAGTTGCTCGAGGAAGCGATCGTCGGCCTCGGCGAAGAGCGGGACACCTCGGATCAGCTCGATGGTCGGCGCGGGCACACGGGGATCCTATCCCGGCGGTCCGTGCGGCCGATTGCCGTGCGCCCCTCCTGAACGAGAAAACCCCGCCTGAGCGAGGCTTTCCGAGGTGGGCGGTCGTCCTGGGCTCGAACCGCAGCCGCGGCGCTTGTTTGCGCACAGTCAGGTCGCGCCGCCGACGAGGAAGCTGAAACCGCGCGGGTGCTCCACGATCTTGGCTCGGTAGTTCCCCCAATGCCGCCTGCGGTGCGCGGCGCGAGCATGGCGGTAGAAGGGAGGTGCGCCATGGCCATCGTCAAGTCGGCACCCTTCACGGAGCTCGACTCGATGGAGCGCCGCATGCGGCGCTGGTTGGAAGAGTTCGGGTTCGCTCCCACTCTTCCCCCGGCAGCCGACGTCTACCGGACCGACGACGAGTACGTCGTCGTGCTCGATCTTCCGGGCTACGAGGCGAAAGAGGTCTCGATCGAGGTCTCCGACCACACCCTGGCCGTCAAGGGCGAGCGCGAGCAGGTCAAAGAGGAGAAGACGAAGGAGTTCGCACTCCACGAGCGGTTCGAGCGCGAGTTCGAGCGTCGGTTCGTCCTTCCGGCCGAGGTAGACACCGAGCACCTGAAGGCAACGTTCGTCAAGGGCGTGCTCGAGGTGCATGCGCCGAAGCTGCAGAAGGCGAAGGCGAAGAAGGTCGCGATTACCTGAACAACGCGCCGAACGGGAGCGGGGCGCGCGATGCCCCGCTCCCGGTTCACGCGGGGAAGGGGAACCGATGTCCAGAGAAACGCATCGCTGCTCGGTCGACGGGTGCCCGAACCTCGCCGCCTACGAGGTCTTCCTCTACGACTTCGATGACGCCGAGGGCGCCGTCCTCTTCCGCGCGGACGACACATGCCGGTTCATTTGCGTCGAACACGCGATCGACAACGAGCGAAGGGCCGGCGCCGAACGGCAGCTGCACACCGTGATCACGTACCCGTACACGAACCAGGCCCATGCCAGGGGCCTATCCATCTATCGCCAACAGGAGCCCGCATATGTCGCCTGAAACCACACGCCAACGCACCAAGCCCGGTGACCTCGTCGTCGTCGCAGGCCACCACGTCGGGGACCGCGAGCGGATCGGTGAGATCGTCGAACTGCTCGGCGATGCCGTCCACCAGCGCTACCGCGTCCGTTGGGAAGACGGCCGCGAGAGCATCTTCTCCCCGGGTAACGACGCGGTCATCCGGCACAAGACGAGAGCACGCAAGGAGAAGAGATGACCGGCCACGCCGCACCGAAGACACTGCTCGACCAACTCGACGACGCAGGCATCGCCTACGAACTGCTCCCCCACCGCCGGACAGTGACTGCCGTGGCGGAAGCCGACGCGCTCGGCATCGAGCCGTCGCACGTAGCGAAGACGCTGGTTCTCACGACCCCGGCAGGCTTCGTCCTCGCCGTACTGCCCGCGTCGGAGCGGCTCGACCTGCACAAGGTCCGCGCCTTCCTCGACACGAAGGACGTGGAGCTTGCGAGCGAAGTGAGCCTCGCCGGCGCGTACCCCGAGTTCGAGCTCGGCGCGGTTCCCCCGACCGGCGCGCACGGCGATCGCGTGCTCGTGGACCTCGGGGTCTGTGCGAACGAGTACGTGGTCCTCGAGGCAGGCACGCACGAGCAGTCGCTGCGGATCAAATCGGCCGACCTGATCGCGCAAGACCGCGCGTTCGTCGCCGATCTCTGCCGGGACTGAGCTCTTCGTGGGAGCCGCGCTCGTGGAAGGCGGCGCCGGTGCGGTGCGCGATCGAGTTGTGGCGGGGTCCGGTGGTCAGAACCTAAACGGGTCAGAAAGCAGTTCTCCATGACGCAAACGGCGCTCGCGACATCCGTCGCTGCGCGCGACCCGGTTCGGAGCTGGCGGCTCCAGGAACTGGCTCGCGCCGGGTACAAGCCGTGGGACGCGCTCCTGTTGAGCCTGCGGCCGGACGTCGATCTCCACATGGCGGTCGGGCTACTCAAGAAGGGCTGTCCCGTGGAGACTGCGATGCGGATCCTGCTCTGATAGAGCGCCGGCGCCGCGAAGAAACGCGCTACGGCCAACCCACAGCCGACCCTCGGTACGGGCACCGATGCCGCTGGCGACGGCCAGGCGCACCGTTGGCCCATGGCCGCCGAGAAGCGCAGCGAGCATTCGCCGGCCCAGGTCTCGCCAGGGGCACGAGAGCTGCACTCGGAGGAGCTCACACGCCATCTCGACCCGGAGACGCTCGGGTTCGAGACGACAGCCGAGGTGGAACCGCTCGTCGGCACGATCGGGCAGCCACGGGCGCTCGACGCGATCGAGTCGGGCCTGGCGATGAGTACGGCAGGGTTCAACCTGTTCGTTGCGGGACCGGCCGGCTCGGGTCGCCGTACGACCGTGCTCGACGTGATCCGGGGCGTCGCGGCCGAGCGCCCGGCGCCCGACGACTGGGTCTACGTCCATGACTTCGGCAACCCGGACCGCCCGAAGGCGCTCCGCCTCCCGGCAGGCCGCGGCGCAGAGCTCGCGCAGGCCCTCGACGAGTTTCTCGAGGCGGCCCGGCGCGAGCTGCGGCGCGCGTTCGAGAGCGAGGAGTACGAGCGGCGTCAGCGGGAGGGGCTCGCGGACATCCAGGAGCGACGGCACGTGCTCGACAGCGAGCTGGAGCAGTTCGCGGCGGAGCGTGGCTACGCGCTGAAGACGACGGTCACGGGGGTCGTGACGATGCCCTTGGTCGACGGCAAGCCGCTCTCGGTCGAGAAGTTCGACGCCCTGCCGGAGCAGGAACGTGCCGCCATCCAGCAGAGGAGAAAGGAGATCGAGGAGCGCACCGCCGCCTATGCCCATCAGCTCCACGAGCTGGAGAAGGAAGCCGCAAGGCGGCTCCTCGAGCTCCAGCACGATGTCGCCCGCTTCGTCACCGGCCCGCTGTTCCGTGACCTCGACGAGCGCTTTCGCGGGGAGCCCGACGTGCTGGCTCACCTCGCCGACCTGAGACACGACGTGCTCGACAACATCGACGACTTCCGCGACAGCGACCAGGAGACGCTCGGGTTGCTGCCCGTGCCACACCGCGACCCCACCGCGCGCTTCCGCGTCAACGTCCTCGTCGCCAACGAGCCGGCGAGCGGAGCGCCCGTGGTCGTCGAGTCGAACCCGACCTACTACAACCTGCTCGGCCGACTCCAGTACCGGGCCGCATTCGGCTCGATGATCACCGACTTTCGCGAGATCAAGGCCGGGGCACTGCACCGTGCCAACGGCGGTTTCCTCGTCATCGACGCGCTCGAGCTCCTGCGCCACGCGTTCTCGTGGGAGACGCTCAAGCGGGCGCTCAAGGTTCGGGAGGTGCGCGTGGAGAACCTCGGCGAAGAGTTCAGCGCCGTTCCCAGCGCGTCGCTGCGGCCGTCGCCGATCCCGCTCGGGCTGAAGGTGATCCTGATCGGGCCGCCGCTCATCTACCACGCCCTGTACCAGCTCGACGACGACTTTCGCGAGTTGTTCAAGATCAAGGCCGACTTCGCGCCGGAGCTCGACTGGACGCCCGAGCACCAGTCGAACTACGCAGCGTTCGTCAGCCGCTGGGTGCGCGACAACGGCCTCCGCCACTTCGACCGCGCCGCCCTCGCCCGCACGATCGAATACGGCTCGCGGCTCCGCGAAGACCAGGGCAAGCTCTCCGCCCGGCTCATCGAGATCTCCGATGTCGTCTCGGAGGCGAGCTTCTGGGCCGGCCGCGCCGGCCACGACGTGGTCCAGGCGGGAGACGTCGAGGTCGCGATCCGCAAGAAGGAGTACCGCTCGAGCCTGCTGGAGGAACGGCTGCAGGAGCTGGTGGCGCGCGGGACGATCGTGATCGAGACCGGCGGCGCACGCGTCGGGGAGGTGAACGGCCTTTCGATCCTCGACCTCGGCGACTATGCGTTCGGGCGCCCGGTCCGCGTGAGCGCACGTGTCGCACTCGGTCGCGGCGGCGTCGCGAGCATCGAACGTGAGATCGAGCTGTCAGGGCCGATCCACTCGAAGGGAGTGATGATCCTCGCCGGCTATCTCTCCGCCACCTACACGGACGACCTCCCGCTGGCGCTCTCCGCGACCCTCACCTTCGAACAATCGTATGAGGAGGTCGAAGGGGACTCTGCCTCCTCGACGGAGCTCTACGCCCTCCTCTCCGCATTATCCGGCCTCCCGCTCGACCAGGGCATCGCCGTTACCGGCTCGGTCGACCAGCACGGCAGCGTCCAGGCCGTGGGCGGCGTCACCCGCAAGATCGAGGGCTTCTGCGCAGCCTGCAAGGCGACGGGGCTCACCGGGACGCAAGGTGTGGCCCTGCCTGCCGCCAACGTTCGCAACCTGATGCTCGACGACGAGGTCGTCGCGGCCGTGCGCGAAGGCCGATTCCACGTCTGGGCCGTGCGCTCGATCGACGAGGGGATCGAGCTGCTGACGGGACATCCTGCGGGGGAACGTGACGCGGACGGCCTCTACCCGGCGGACTCGGTGCACGGGCTCGTCCAGGAGCGCCTCGCGCGCTACGCCGAGCGACTGCGTGATTTCGACGCCGACGGCGCAACCAACGGCTCGACCCCCTCGGACGACTGACCGACCCCGAGCGTGCGGGGCACGAGCGGGCGAGCGCCATCGGCGCAGATTCGGTGGTTTCCGCGCCGAGTCTGCGCGCCGCTGCGGATTCGCACAGTGCCTTCACCGTCGACACTCCAGTAGAGATGGAAACGATCGCAGTCGGCGTCGACGGCTCGGCAGGCGCCCAGCGGGCGCTCGAGTTTGCCGCTCGGGAGGCCGAGCTCCGCGGTGCACGCCTCCGCGTCGTGAGTGTCTGGAACATCTCGTCTGCGGTCTACGCCGGCGGCTTTGCGCCCGCCCCGGACGAACCGACACTCGAGGGCTTCCGCGAGCACGCAGAGCGTGTCGTGCGCGAGGCGGTGGCCACCGTCAATCGGCTCCACCCGAGCCTTCAAGTCGAAAGCGCGACACCGCAAGGCCAGCCCGCCGAATCCCTTCTCGAGGAAGTGAAGGACGCAACGCTGATCGTCGTTGGCAACCGCGGCCGCGGCGGCTTCGCAAGCCTGCTTCTCGGCTCAGTCAGTCAGCAGCTCGTCCACCACGCCGCCTGTGCGGTCGTCGTCGTCCCACACGAGCGCGACCGGCCGGCTCCGTCGAGCTAGCGCAAGCGGAGCGGGAAACCCGCCGTTTTCGGCGGGTCTTGAATGGGCGCTACTGGGCTCAAACCAGCAGCCCCGTTTGTGTCAGATCCTGACGATCAGCGATCGGCGGCACCTATTTCCCTTGCTTCAGTCGGCGGTGGCGGTTGCATACTGCGGGCGCCCGGTGGGCCGGTAGACCTGAATCGTTCGATTCGACCGGACCGCGGCGCCGATCTCATCGGTTGGAGCAGAGCCCGTCCGGCCGTTCCGCACCCTTCCCCGAACACACGAGAGCCGTTCCCTGGGTGGTTGACGCTCGGCGGGTGGCCCTGCAGGACGAGTGCGAACATCTTCCCAGCGACCTTGTAGACGGCCCCGGTCTGCCCGACCGGGTGCGTCTCGACAGCTCGCCGCTGCGGCCGGGCGCTCAGCGTGAGCGCGTCGAGCTCCGCATCAGCCTCCCGCTCGCGCTTGGCTCACGACGGGGCGACCGCGATTTGCGAAGCGCTGCGCTACTTTTCGGAGTGGTTGGCGCGTCGGCCAAGCGCCCGGCTCACGGCATCAGGGAAGGAGGCGCGCGATGAACAAGCTGTCGGAGATCCTCGACGAGAAGGGCCATGACGTACTCCGGATCCAGGCAGAAGCCTCGGTGTTCGAGGCGGTGAAGCTGATGGTCGAGGCGAACGTCGCGTCGCTGCTTGTGACCGAAGGCGGCGAGATCGCGGGGATCGTGACAGAGCGAGACTACCTCCGCCGCGTGGCGCTCGAGGGGCGCACGGACAAGGAGACCGCCGTTCGGGAGATCATGTCGGCGCCGCTTATCGTCGCCACGCCGCAGACGACAGTCGATGAGTGCATGGCGCTGATGACCGATAGGCGGATCCGCCACGTCCCTGTGATCGACGGCGACGAGGTGGTAGGAATCGTCTCGATCGGCGACGTCGTCAAGTTCAAGTCGAAGCAGCAGAGCTTCCAGATCAAATTCCTGCACGACTACATCGGCGCAAGCTGAGCCGTTCGGGCGGCTGGCGAGTCCCCTCGAAGCGTATGCGCGGGCGTTGGGTGTTGGGGCCGGGGGCGCCGTCGGCAGTCACTACGAGCCGTGTCGCGCGATCACGCGCGCGCCCGCAGCGCTTTCGAGGCTGCGCCCATCTACGTCCGTCTGATCCGTGGTGGTACATGAAAAAGCCCCGCGTTAGCAGGGCTTCTTTGAACGGGCGGTACCGGGCTCGAACCAGTGACCCCCAGCTTGTCGAGTTCGCCCTGGGTTTGGACTCGAAGCGCCGAGAAGCGACAAACGGCTGGCTTTCGCGCGATCCGGCTTTCGGCGAACGACTCAGTTGGCCCCGTTTGGACGCAAGATGCTGACACGTCTGCTGACACGCGGCCCGTCGGAAAGCGCTTCTTGGGGTCGGAGGGTCCGATACCGGCTGTGTCCGGCCCCGACTGAAGAGGTCATGCCCATCCCGCAGCTCGCTGCCACAAGCGATTCGGTTGATCAGCCGTTGGCTGCGGTGAGCGCCTTCGCCGCCGGGATGACGAGGTCGGTCGCGCCCGGGCCGAGGCATCGAGCGAAGACCTTGCACTCGCGGCTGTGCGTGCGCTCGAGCCGATGACCGGTTAGGTGTTCCAGATACGAGCCCGCAACATCGCGGCGGTTCATTCGAGCAGCGCGGCGGCTTCGGCGATCAGCTCCCACTGGGCGTGCCAGTCATCGCCGATCGTGGTGAGGACGAGCCACGTCGTGCCGCGTCGGCGTACGCCGCGAGCCGCGCCGATCAGGATCGGCGGGACGACGCCGACGCCGTTGCCAGCACCGCCGGCAGCCGCGCGCTCATGGCCGGGTGTGGCGGCCGGCCAGCTCGGGTCGCAATCCGACTGGCGCGGCGCTCCGTAACACCCGCTAGACCCTAGAGGAAGGAGTACTCATGCACGGAGTCCTCAGGCGCTTCGCGCTCGTGGCTGCGGTCCTCTCTCTCGCGCTCGTCGCGGCGCTGCAGGCGACGGCCGGCCCGCCCGGCGGCGACTACAAGGTCACGAAGCTCGCATCGAACATCCCCGGTGCCGCCCCTGTCACGGACCCGGACCTCGTCAACGGCTGGGGCCTCGCGCGCAGCGCGACGAGCCCGTGGTGGGTCGCCGACAACGGTCCAAACCCGAGCACGAGCAAGTCGACGCTCTACAACCAAGCAGGCGCGAAGCAGGCGCTCACTGTCAACGTCCTGGGCGGTCCGACCGGCGCCGTCTTCGCCGGGGTCGCGAGCAACTTCCTGATCGCGTCTACGGCGAGCACGACGCTCGCGCCCGCGAGCTTCATCTTCGCGACCGAGGCCGGTGACATCAGAGGGTGGCGTGGCAGCTCGACGAGCGCGCTCGTCGCTCCCACGACGGGCATCGCCCCCGGCGCGGTCTTCAAGGGGCTCGCGATCGCGCAGCCGACGCCGGGCAACCCGCTGATCTACGCGACGGACTTCCACAACGCTCAGGTCGACATCTTCAATGGCGCCTGGCAGAACGTCACGCCGCCCGGCGCGTTCGTCGACCCGAACGTGCCGGACGGCTACGCCCCGTTCGGGATCCAGACGATCGGATCCGGCATCTTCGTCACGTACGGGAAGCAGGACGCCGACGCGCACGACGAGGTCGACGGCCAGAGCCTCGGCTTCGTCGACAAGTACGACCTGCAGGGGAACCTGGTCGCGCGGGTGGCGCAGCGCGGGCAGCTGAACGGGCCGTGGGGCCTGGCGATGGCGCCGGCGTCATTCGGACGCTACGCGGGCGACCTGCTCGTCGGCAACTTCGGCGACGGCCAGATCAACGCCTACGTGAACGGTAATGGCGGCTGGCACCACGACGGCACGCTGCGCTCGCCCGACGGCGGCAAGCTCGTGATCGACCGGCTGTGGGCGCTTGAGTTCGGCAACGCCGGCTCGAACGGCGATCCGAACACGCTCTTCTTCACGGCCGGGCCCAACGACGAGTCGGACGGGCTCTTCGGCACGATCACGACCAGCTAAGTCCGTTCTCGCAACGCCCCCACCGAGGCCGTCTCGCGGCTGCCTCGGCGGGGGCTGCCCTGGGAAGAGTTGACCGTCGAGGAGGAGCCGACCACCCATCGAACCGCAGCGTGGGCGCCCCGGCAGAACCCCACCCCGTAACAGCCGACCTCGCCCGACGCGACGTTGTGCCACAAGAGTGCGGCGCATTGACCCCGCGACGACTGACCCCCAATCAATGCGGCTGGCGGTCGACCCGTCGGCGGCGCAGCCGCAGGATCAGGCCGCTGGTTGCTGAGCCTCGTGTCTGGTCATGGCCGTTCCTGGCTCGAGCGAACGCAATTGCACGGTCGTTCCTTGCCACGCTACGCCGCTCGTCGACCGCGTGAGCAACTACTGATGCCGGTTTGGAGGACTTTCTAATGGGCGGTACTGGACTCCAACCAGTGACCCTCCAGCTTGTCGGGCAGCGAGCGCTAGGGCATCGTGACGCCCTGCAGCACGACCGGGCCGAGCAAGGGGTTGAGCTCAGTCGCCTGGTTCACCCCCGGTGGCGGAATGACGTCGAGCGCCTTCGGCACCTGGTTCGGAGAGAAGCCGCACAGCGGGTCCGTGCCGCCGGGTGCGCAGACGCCGAACTGGAACTCCTCGGGCGTCGCCTGGAAGCCGCGCGCCTGGTCGGCGCTGAAGCCGTCCTGGCCGGTGAGCACGACGGTGAACGACCACCCTGCCGCCGGCGTCCCACCGAGAGAAGCCTTGGAGACGCGGAACGTGACGTAGCGAGAGATCTCGTTCGCCGAGATGGCGATCGTGCCGACGGTGTTGGTGTTGGTCCCGTCGACGTAGCGTTGGCCGAAGCCCTGCACCTCGAGCAGGCGGGTCCAGCCGTCCGATGCCGCGATCGAGTAGTTGCGCTGCGGGAAGGACGCGGCCGTCGAGGTCGGCGCCCCTCCGGGCTCGTGCACATAGACGTCGACGAGCTGTGCGCCGAGCGGGCTCCCGAACGTCGGCGACAGATCGCGCGTCTTGACACGGAAGACGACGTCCGACCCCGAGTCGTAGACCTGGAAATCCTGGAGGTCGTAGGCACCCGCGTGGAAGTTGTCCGACGTCGGGTAGGCGTACGTGCCCGGGCCGTTGTCGTCGCCGCTCGGATCCGTCACGTCGAGGAGCAGCGTGCCCGGCACCAGGTCCCAGACGACCGTGCGCATCGCGTGCGCGGTCGCGCCATTGCCGCTGACGGCGACGACGTTGAGCACGGTCGTGCCGCCGGTGATCGCGACGTCCACGCTGAACGAGCCGTCCGCGGCCGCGGTCGTCGATGCCGTCGCCGTCGCGAGGCTCTGGTCGGTGTTCGTCGCGGCGACGTAGACGGCGTTGCCGGGAGCGGTCGTCCCGGTAACGGTCACCGGCGACCCGGACACGGCGCTCCTGTCCGCCGGGCTCGTCACCTTCAGCGTCGTCGCGCCTTGCGTGTGCTTGACGTAGCGGTCGTACGTCACCTTCGGCAGGGCGATGTTCTTGCCGGTGTCGAGATCGGCTGCGAGCCGCACGAACGACGCCGCCGACCACGTCAGCGGCGCAGCGGAGCCGGCCGGGCGGCCGTTCTGGAAGCCGATCGACGCGATCGTCGGATCCGTTCCGAACGGAGACGCCGCCAGGTCGGGCAGCTCCCAGTCCTGCTCGGGGATGAGGCCGACGCCCGACGCGAACACCTGCATCTCGAGGAGACGCGAGGCTGCGGTCTGCTTGTCGCCGGTCGCGAGTTCCTGCTCGCCGCGCTCGGCCGACAGCGCGGGCCAAAGGTGGCCGGTGCCCTTGTTCGACGGCGCCCACGGGTGGCCGTCGTCCTTGCCGTCGCCGTAGCCGTCGCCGTTGTACCGATGCCACCCGGGCCCGCTCGGCGTGTCGGTCTCGATCGTCGAGTCGACGACCGGAAGCGACGCGAGGACGTCCGGGTCCTTGGCTGAGAGCTCGCCGAGCCGGACGAGCTCGAGGAAGCCGGCGTCGATCACCTGCCGCTGGTCGAGGGTCGGCCCGCCGTTGCCCACGTTGTAGGAGATCGCCGCGTTGGGGTCGCCGGTCTTGGAGAGCCGGATGAAGTAGCGGCCGTTGCCGAGTGGCCCGTTCGTCGTGACCGTCCAGCCCTTGATCGAGCGCTGGTAGTCGTCGGCGACGCCGAGCCAGAGGTGTGCCGACGCGTCGTCGTGGTTGTGCATTGCGATGTGCGCCGCCGCGACGAGGCCCGCGATCTCCGCCGCGATCGTGGACGGCGAGTACCCGCTCTGCTCTTCCCACCGCTCGGGGCCGAACGACGGGCCGTGCGAGGCGACGAAGTTGGCCGCCGGCTTGATGTGATTCTCGTACAGAGACGCGTCGTCGAGGCCGAGCTGGTAGGCCATCAGGATCGGATACGCGCACTCGTCGAGCTGCGTGTTGAACGAGTCGGGCGCCGTCTTGCCGTTGACGAGGCTGTTGCGGGGCATCGAGCCGTCGGGAAGCTGCTGGCGCTCGAGCAGGAACAGCGTCGCGTCGCGCGCCGTCTCCCGGTCGCCGTCGGCCATCAGGCCCGTCCACGCCTCGTAGAGGTCGCGCGCGAACACCTCGCGGTAGGAGCCGAAGTACGTGTTCTGCGGATCGCCGGCCGAGACCGCCTGGCCCCACGGCGACGCGAGGCTCGCGACGATCGCGCCTGGGAAAGTCTTGTCCTCGGACGCCTTGATCACGTTCGCGCTCACGTAGTACTCGTCGGCGAGCGCGTCGACGCTCTTGCCGCCGAGGCCTTCGAGCGTCTTCGGCGGCTTGTCCAGCGAGTCGTCGTAGTGCTTCCAGCCCTTCTCGTACTCCTTGAGCGCCGTGTCGAACCTCGTGCCGAGCGAGGCCTCGGCCGCGCCCACGGCCTCGTTCTGCGAAGCGCCGAAGCCGAGCACGAGCGTCGCCGTGCCGTCGCCGGCGACGAGGACGCGCGCGTGCTGGACGACGTTGCCGTTCGTGACGTCCGTGTTCGTGCTGTGGATCGAGTCGCCCGCGGAGCCCACGAGGCCGCTCGACCCATCGGCGAGCGGCCCGTCCAGCGCCGCGTAGACCGGCTGCGCGTAGTCGCGGTTCACGGCGTTGGTCGCCGTGCTGGTGTCGTACGAGACGAGCACCGGATGTCCGGTTGACGTGTCGACGGTCGCGGAGTCGCCGCCGCCGTTTCCCTGGCCGCCACCGCCGTTGCCGTTCACCGTGGCGTCGAAGCGCACGTACAGCTGGTCGCTCGGATCCTTCGGACTAAACGTCACGCGCATGAGCACGGTGCTCCGGCTCGGGTCGGTGATGTAGTCGGTCGAGATCTCGTACTTGCCGCTCTTCGCCGCCGCCGTGATCCGACACGCCATCCCGCCGGAATCGTGCAGAGGCTCGGCCGTGTACGTCATGTCTCGCGTCTGCAGGTCTGTGAAGGTCGACCCGTCGCTCACGACGTACTGCAGCGTCTCGACGTTCGTGTTGTCGACGGTCGGGTAGTACGTGTCGCTCAGCACGCCGTTCGCGACCGTGTACCAGACCTTCGACGTCGTGTTGCGCGCGGTGCCCAGGCAGTCCTTGCGCGCGAGATCGAAGTGCGAGAGGTCGCCGTGCGAGATCGGCGCGTTCACCGTGAGCACGTGCGTCGTCGCCTCGTAGCTGAACGTGACCGGCGCATGGTCGTACGGAACCGTGAACGCGATGTTCGCGCCGTTTGGTGTGCCGCCCGCGCCGTAGTTCACGTCCCAGCTCTCGTTGAGCGCGACCTTGGCCTCATACGAGCCGGCGAGTAGCGCCGTCGTCTCGAACGTCGCGGTGCCGTTTCCGTCCGGATCCTCCAGCCAGGAGCGCAGGCAGTCCGGCTGCCAGTCGCCCGGGCAGCCGAGCTGTTGCTGGAAGCTGCCCACCGCAACCGGAATCGGCGTGCCCACGTTGTCGGTGAGCCAGTGCGTCTTGTGGTCGTAGTAGAACTTCACCGGCCCGCCGGGGGCGGCAAGCGGGATGTTGTCGCCGCCGGCCATCGCGTGCAGGCCGTAGTTCTCGTCCCAGGAGTTGTTGAGCGCCGCCTTGTACTGGTAGTTCCCAGCCGGGAGCGCGAAATTCCCTTGCCAGACGTCGTCGCCCGCGTCGTACGTCAGATGCGTGTTCGCGCAGGTCGGGTCCCAGTCGCCGGCGCACCCGAGCGCCGTCTGGAGGTCGCCCGCGATCGTGACCGAGGTCGGGTTGGGGGTGTTCGACGCCGTCGATGTGGGCAGCAGCACGAGCGCCCCTGCCGCAAGCGCGAGCAGCACACCGGGAAGCGTCGCTCCTCCCCGCACGGCCACGAGCATAGAGCGATCCGCTCCCGCCGTCCAGCCGCACCTGGCGGGTTCTTTTGATTGGGCGGTAGCGACCGCAACGGCGGCTCTTCTCGTCGTCCTCGTGATCGCAGTCGGTCTCCGGGGCTGAACCGCCGAGCGGTATGAGCCGTCGGCGGCGCCACACGATGTGCACGTGTTCATGGTTCCGTCCTGCGTTGTGGTTGGCAGAACACTGAGACGGTCAGCCGCCGAGCCCGCCCTTGACGAGCTTGTCGGCCAGGTGCCCGCCGGCCTTCTCGCTCACACCCGCGTAGACCGCGGCGGTCATTTCGCGTTCGTGTGCCGGGCGAGCACCGCCGCCTCGGCCAGCGTCAGCCCACCGTCGAGGGCGAGCGCGACGAACGAGTGGCGCAGGTCGTGCAGGCCGACGGGCTCGGCGCCCTCCGGGTTCAGCCCCGCGCTCGTGCCGGCCGCGTGCAGGGCGCGCAGGTCACGTGACGCCTGCCGGGAGCGGTGTGCCCGCAGCTCCCGGGCGAGCGCCGGCAGCAGCGGCACCGGCGCCGTCGATGCAGGGGACTTCGTCTGCTCGCGCACCGTCCAGATGGCGGCACACGTCGATCGTCTTGGCGTCGAAGTCGACCGCCGATCGGCGCAGGCCGAGCACCTCGGAGATCCGCAGACCCGCGAAGAGGCGGCGAAACGTCCGGGGCTGGAGGGCTAAGGCTGGCTCGACCGCCGGCCGATGTAGCTGACGGCGGCCAGCGCCAGCCTGACGACGGGATTAGCGATCATCCGGCAACCGAAGATGTTCCTCCGTTTCCTATGACTGTCCTCGAGTACGAGATCCACTCCGAGCTTGCGGTCGTCTGCCCGGACGTGCGCCGCGAGGCGCTGCCGATCCTCGCGACGGAGCATGAGGCCCACCTCGCGCGCTATCAGTGCGATGCCGCCAACGTGCCGGCACCTGTCACGAGCACCAGCTGCGGCGAGGAACGCTCCAACATCGTCGGAGCTATCGAACTTGCGCGGCCGCCCTTCGTCCTGGCACTCGCCGCGTATGCACTCTACGCCCTCGCGATTACCGGGCTCAGGCTCACGGTCTACATGGCTGCGTTCTGCGCGCTCGCCTTGATCCTCACCCTCCTGGCCTAGCCCGAACGACGCTGCCGCGACCGGATATACGGAGGCGGCGCAGCGGGGACGGGTCGAGCCCGCCCCGATCTGTCGACCTCAGCCGGTGATGTTGCCGAAGCCCAGGCCCGGCGGGGTGGGCACGCCGGCGAGTGTGCCCACCGTGTGCCGACCGGCCTGTTTTCGGCGTCCGCTCGCCCTGGCTCCGAGAAGAGAAAAGCCGTCGTTTGGAGGGCTTTTCTGAGGTCGGCGGTATTGGGCTCGAACCAATGACCCCCAGCTTGTCGAGTTCGCCTGACGGCTGGACAGGAATCGCCGACGTAGGACAAACGCCCTTGCTTAGCGCGATCGGACGATTCGTCGAGCGACTC
The DNA here is from genome assembly GCA_963755085.1 of uncultured Thermoleophilia bacterium. Taxonomy (GTDB): domain Bacteria; phylum Actinomycetota; class Thermoleophilia; order Gaiellales; family Gaiellaceae; genus JACVRM01. The sequence goes on from CAVWIN010000010.1 coordinate 300,372, forward strand.
AGTTCGCGTGGTTTGGACTCGAGACGCTGACACGTTTGCTGACACGTAAGCGAAGAAGGTCAGTCACAAGTCGCCGCGCGCACAAATCGATCCGGAGTTACGCGCAGTCGCGATCGGTGCGGGCCCTCTCGGCTGCGGCTCTAGCCGAGATCGGCTGGCAGAAGCGAGAGCGTCACGCTGTCCCGGCGCCCGTTCTTCTTCGTCGCCACCAACCCGCGAAGGACGCCCTCGCGGGTGAAGCCGGCGCGTTGAGCGACACGCTGCGACGCGACGTTTTCTGGTGCTGTTGTCAGCTCAAGCCGCTGCACGCCCAACTCGTTGAATGCCCGTCGAACGCGCGCGCGAACGCGGCCCGGCCAGACGGTTCGGTCGACTCGGTCGCCCGTGTTGCTGACACCGACGCTGACACGGCAGGGCCTAAGCAGCCGCTCGCCCGCGCGTCCGCTCCTCGACGATGCGCGCGGGAAGGGTGTCATCATTGAGTTCCATCGGGAGAGAGGAGGCACGATGAGCAAGGGCAAGTTCGCCGTCGCCGCGGTGCTTGTCGCCATCTGCGTATCGGCCGCAGCGGCATACGTTTCGACAAGCGGCGCTTCGAACCGTGCCAAGCCGGTAAGGATCGAGGTTTTCGCGCCCGAGCGGGGCGCCAACGCCGGCGCCAACGGATTCGGCTGGTTCGTCGACATGGAAGTCGACTTCCTAGGCATGAACCTCCAACAGGCCGGATTCAGCGGTCTGCAACTCACCGGGCCGGGAGTGCACAACAACGTTCCGCCGTTCCCCGGCTTGTTCTCGACCGGCCGGGACGACCGTCTGCCCGGCCTGGTCGTGCTCACGTCCACGACCAATGACGTGCTTCCGGGCTTCTCCGGCCCGGGGACCAACCTGGCCAACCTGTTCAATCTCACCGGCATTACCAATCGGGACAACAAAGAGACCGAGCTGTGGGACACCTGGATCGTGGGTGCGGCCATCGCCGGCAAGGATGTCGATACCACGCTTACGGTCGCCGTCGTCGACGACCTCAATCACGACGGCGCCTTCAACGATGCGCCGAACGTGGTCCCCGATCTGAACAACGACGGGCGCATCGACGCCCAGGACCTCGAGCTCCTGGGAGTCGCGTCCAACATCGTCACCGTGCCGTTCCGGATCAACGGCGCCCCTCCCACACCCTGATGTTGATGCGAAGGCGCGCCGTCCCCGATGGGGCGCGCCTTCGCTTTCTGTCCGCGTGGCCTGACGGAGGCGGCTGCTGACGAGCTGGCGTAGAAAGTCTCGGGAGGAAGTGAGCGCCGATGGCGGTCGAGCCATCGGCGCTAGACGATCCTCGACTACCGCCAGAGGAACGGCTGTTCACGTGGGTCGACGACCTCGACGCCGCACGGGGTACCGGGCCGGTGCGCCTGGAAACGCTTCGCGACCTGGTGGCGCAGGTAGCCGGGTCGTGGCGCGCCCGGGCTCGAGCGCCCCTGTGACGAGCACCGCTGCTCGTTGCCGGACTGGCCAACATCGAGTGTCTTTTGCCGGCGCCGCGGCGCGATCCGTCCGCGTGCCGATGCGGTGAACCTAGTGGTCGAACGCGCCGGTCAGGGTCGCTTCCCCAAGTTTCAGCCCCGCGATCTGGTAGAGGAAAAGGGGCCGCCCCGGAGCGTCGTTTTCGAACGCGACCGTATCGGCGCTGAGGGCGTACAGGTGGAAGACGTAGTGGTGTGCGCCGTCGGCCCGCGGTGGACAGGGGCCAAGGTACTTCTGGCCGCCCGCGTCATTGATGCCCGTCTTGGCGCCGCTCTCCCCCTCGCCAAGCCCTGCGGCTCGAGCGGCGATGTTGTACGTGATCCAGTCCGTGACGGTCCCGCCCGGCGCGTTCGGCTCGTCGAGCATGAGCGCGAATGATTTCGTCCCCGCAGGCGCTCCCATCCAGGACAGCGGCGGCGAGACGTCCGCACCGTCACAGGTGTACATGGCTGGAATCGCGGCGCCGTCGGCGAAGGCTGTGCTCGTGAGCGTGAAGGAGGCTGGCGGAGGAGTAGTCGTGGTAGTAGTGGGCACGGGGGAGCCGCCCTTCGCTCGCGTCTTGCGCAGGTGCCGTGCAACGCACGTAAAGCCGTGACGCTTGTACGCGCTGTCGAGCGCAGCCTTACACGCCAGCCCGACGTGGAGGCACACGGCCTTCCCGCCGACCTTGGCGGCAACCGCTCCTTTGGCGCACTTGGCGGTCGCTCCAGGACCGGCAGTTCGCGCAACCGCGGACGACACCGCAACCGCCACGAGCACCGCGACGGCGAGCAGGACGATGAGACGCTTCATCGGGAACCTCCGGATCGGTCAGATGGCTCTGATCCCCGACCAGGTTGTGCAGCCGGCTGGCACGCACGAGCCCGCAACAACCGACGACTCAGCAAAGCACACTACTCCGCGCTCGAATCGATTGCGACAAACCTCTGGACGCCGAACACGTCTTCCCACGCTCGCGCGCAAAGCCGAGCGGACTTGTCTACGTGAAGAAAAACCCCGCTTTTGCGGGGCTTTCCGAGGTGGGCGGTACTGGGCTCGAACCAGTGACCCCCAACTTGTCGAGTCCGCCCTGGGTTTGGACTCGAAGCGCCTAGAGGCGACAAACGACTGGCTTTAGCGTGATCCGGCCGCTCCGAGACGGCTCGATGGGTCCGGTTTGGACGCAACATGCTGACACGTTTGCTGACAAACCAAGTCCCATCTTGCCCTGGGAGCGTGCCGTCTGATGCCGCGTCCCCACTTCCTGCCGGAGAACCCTTCGTCTTTCCGGTTCGCACGGTCTATTCTCGAAGGCCTGAGCCCGACAATCGCCGCTTCTGCTCCGGATGATCGCTCGCTGATCGAGTGGTTCGACGCCTGGAAGCGCACGGGCATTGGACGACTCGCGCTCTACGGGATCATGGTCGGCGCCGTCGCAGGGCTGTATTACGGAGCCGGCCGCGCCGGGCTCCACCTTGCCTACCTGCACGGCACGGTCACGGCGCTGTGGCCGCCGGTCGGCGTGGGCATCGCCGCGCTGGTCATCCTCGGTCCCGGGGTCTGGCCTGGAATCCTCATCGGCGATCTGCTGCTCGCCGACTTCTCGACGTCGTGGGGGACGATCGCCGGTCAGACGGTCGGGAACACGCTCGAAGTCGTGGTGGCGGCGTTGCTGTTCCGCCGACTGACGCAGAAGCGAATCGAGCTCGAGCGGGTCTGGGACGTCCTTGCCCTCGTCGCGTGCGCCGCCGTCGGAACGCTGATCAGCGCCGTCTTCGGCGTCGTCTCGCTCAGACTCGGCGACGTAATCAAGGCGGACGAGTTCGGCAGTGTCTTCCGCACCTGGTGGCTCGGCGACTTTTGCGGCGCGCTGGTGTTCACGCCGCTCATCCTCGTCTGGGCGGTGCACAGAACGTGGCGCATGTCGCGGATGCAGCTCGGCGAGGCCCTGCTTCTCCTCACCGTCCTGCTCGTGCTGATCGAGGTGCCGTCACAGCGCGACGTGCCGTACGTCGTCTTTCCCGTGTTGATCTGGGCGGCGCTTCGCTTCGGGCCGTTCGGCGCTGCCACCGCGCTCGCGATCACCTCGTGCTTGACGGTGTGGAACACCGCGCAGGGCTCGGGACCATTCGTGCGGGCGTCGATCACGCACAGCGTGCTCGCGACTCAGCTGTTCGTGGCGGTCGCCGCGTTGACGTCGCTCGTCCTCGCGGCCGTCACGGCGGAGCGGGCCGCGAGCGAGCGCGCGCAGCAGTCGCTCACCGACGAGCAGGCTGCGTTGCGACGGATCGCCACGCTCGTCGCGGGTGAGGCAGCATCGGACCGCGTCTTCGAGCAGGTGACGGTCGAGGCGGCCCAGACGCTCGGAGCGTCCGCGGCCAGCCTCGCACGCTTCGACGACGACGGCATGGTCACGTTCGTCGGCGGCTGGAGTGACACCGGGCCGCTCGCGTTCCCGGTCAGTTCACGCGTGCCGGTCGAGGAGACGGGAGTACTTGCGGAGATCCGAAAGACAGGCCGACCCGAGCGAATCGACGATTACACGGGCCGGGCGCCGGAGATCGTGAAACGGCTGAGCAGCTTCGGCTACGGCTCGGCCGGCGCCGCGCCGATCCGGGTTGGCGGCAAGGTCTGGGGCGCTCTCGTGGTGGCGGCACCACGCGACGAACCACTTGCACCGGGATCAGAGCGCCGTCTCGCCGACTTCGCCGAGCTCGTCGCGCAAGCGCTGGCGAACGCCGATGCATACAGGAAGCTCGCCGCGTCACGCATCCGGATCGTCGAGGCAGGTGACACCGAGCGCCGACGTCTCGAGCGAAACCTGCACGACGGCGCGCAGCAACGACTTGTTTCCCTGGCACTCCGGCTCCGAATGATCAAGGCAGGCTTGCGGAATGACCCCGAATCCGCGGAGGCGCGTCTCGCCGAGGCGGAGAGCGAGCTCGATCAGGCGCTCGAGGAGCTCCGGGAGCTCGCGCGCGGGATTCACCCGGCCATTCTCACGGATCGAGGTCTCGAGGTTGCGGTCCGCGCACTCGCCGAGCGCGCGCCGATCCCGGTCGAGCTCGCCAGGCTTCCGGAAGACCGGCTGCCGAACTCCGTCGAAGCGGCGATCTACTACCTCGTCGCCGAGGCAATCACGAACGTCGCGAAGTACGCGCAAGCGACATGCGCGAGCGTTGCCGTCAAACAGTCAAACGGCTTTGCGACGGTGGTCGTGCGCGACGACGGAATCGGGGGCGCGCAGCCTGTTCCCGGATCTGGACTCGTCGGTCTCGCGGATCGCGTTGAAGCGCTCGGCGGTCGGCTGCACATCGAAAGCCCGCCGGGGCAAGGCACACAACTCACCGCCGAGATCCCGTGCCAGACAACGATGACGCGATAAACGTGTGACAAGCCTGAGCGCTTGCTTGGTCGCACAGCAGCACGAAAAAACCCGCCGTTTCCGGCGGGTCTTTGAGTGGGCGGTACTGGGCTCGAACCAGTGACCCCCAGCTTGTCGAGCTGGTGCTCTCCCAACTGAGCTAACCGCCCTGGCGGGGCTCAGTGTAGCCGGGTGGCTGCGCCGGCGTCTCACCCGCGGCCCGCCCGGTCCCCCGCCACAGGCGTAGTCTCTCGGTGGCCCGCGATGACGCGACCCGCCTAGACCGTGACCGCCACGAGCGTCGAGCCCGCGTCGAGGGGTGCTGCCTACCTGCCGCTCGGTACGCACCTCGTCGGCAGCGTCCCGCTGGAGAGCGCCGAGGCGGTCTTCCGGACGATATGCGACGGCCTCGGCGACAGGCTTCGACGGGTGCCGGACGGCGAGACGGGGCCGCGTGCAGACTGGATCGTCTGGCAGTACCCGGTGCTGAGCTCACGCACCCGGTTCGAGGTCGCTCCGCCGTCACCGGATGCATACCGCGCGCTGCCCCGGCTGATGCTGCGGCCGGGTGACGACGGGGCCGACCTGCGCTTCGAGTCGCTCGGCTACGCGGAGGCGGCGCTCGCCTCCTACGCGACGTTCGCCAGGCTGAAGCGGGACGGCGTCGTTCCCCGCGGGTGCCGCTTCCAGGCCTCGCTGCCCACGCCGCTCGCGCCCGTCTGTGCGTTCGTCGCGCACGACTCGCAGGCCGCCGTCGAGCCGGCGTACGAGCGCGCCATGGCCGACGAGCTCGAGCACGTCCTCGCGGCGATCCCGCACGACCAGCTCGCCCTGCAGTGGGACACGAACTTCGAGTTCGGCCTGCTCGAAGGCCACTTCCCCGCCTGGTTCCCACACGTGGAGGCAGGAGTCGTCGAGCGCCTGCTCCGCATCAGCGAGCCAATCCCGCCGGACGTCGAGCTCGGCTTCCACTTCTGCCACGGCCACGACGAGGACGCCGAGCGGCGGATCCCCGCCGACATGAGCCGGATGGTGGAGGTTGCGAACGCGCTCGCCAGCGGCCTCGGCCGCCCGGCCAACTGGATCCACATGCCGCTCCCGCGCGACCGGACCGACGCGGCGTTCGTCGAGCCGCTCGCCGAGCTTCGTCTCCACGCGCAGACGGAGCTGTATCTCGGCGCGCTCCACCCGGGCGACACCCCCGAGGAGACGCGACGGCGGATCGAGGTCGCCCACTCCACGGCCGGCGATTTCGGGCTCGCCACGCCGTGCGGGTGGGGTCGGCTTCCGCGCGAGCTGGTCTCGGAGCTGGTCGCCGCCCACGCGGACCTCAGCCGCCCCGTCAGCGACCCCGACGCGCGGCCCGGCTACGTCTTCAGCTGGCCCTCGGGATTCGAGCGGGTCCCCGACGAGGAGTGGGTGGGCGCGCCGGTCGACACGTTCGGCCTCCACTACGACACGGTCGAGAACCACGGCTGGTACCGCAACCTCGATTACACCGTCGAGCAGCTGGCCGGCGACCTCCACGAATCCCACGTGCTGATCGACTACTCCGGCGGCACCGGCATCCTCCTCGACCGCCTCCAGCTGCGAATCTTCGACCGGCAGGTCGGCGTCGTGATCGTCGACAGCTCGCCGAAGTTCCTTCGCGTCGCGCTGGACAAGTTCCGCGACGACGAGCGCGTCGCCTTCCGCCGCCTCCGCTACCTGAAGGACGAGCGGCGGCTCCAGTACGTCGACGAGGTCCTCGGCAGCGCGTTCGAGGAGCGGCCCGCCGACGTCCTCACCTCGACGAACGCGATCCACCTGTACGACGACCTCGACGGGACGCTGCGCGCCTGGGCGCGCGTGCTTCGGCCGGGCGGGCTCGTCCGGATCAACTCCGGCAACCTCCGCAACCCGCGCGCACGCGAGAACGAGTGGATCATCGACGAGACCGTGTACGTCGTCCACGAGGTAGCGGCCGGGCTGGTTCGCACGGATCCCCGCTTCGCGGCGTACCGTTCCGTGCTCGAGAATCCCGAGCGCCTGCAGCCGTACCTCGACTGGCGCGATCGCGTGTTCCTCGCGCCGCGTCCGCTCGACTACTACCTCGACGCCTTGCGCGCTGCCGGGTTCGCCGTCGACGACATCACGGAGCGGACGATCGAGGCGGGAGTCGAGGACTGGTTCGAGTTCCTCTCGGCGTACGCCGACGCGGTGCTCGGCTGGGTCGGTGGCTCCGCCAAGGTGGACGGAACGCCGGCGAGCGAGGAGGCGGCCGCCGATCGCCTCGCGCTGCTCCGGCGCGCGCTCGACGTCATCTTCGGCGGCCGGCCGAGCTTCCGCTGCTGCTGGACGTACATCGGCGCGCGGCGCAGCTAGGCGCCGTCAGCCGAGAGTCACGGACCCGCCGGTCTCGGCCGAACGTAAGAGCGCGTCGATGACCCGTGCTTGCGCAACCGCGTCGTCCCGCCCCAGCAGGGGGGCGGCCTCGCCGCGGATGGCGTCGCTGAGGTTCTCGAGCTCGAGCCGGTAGGAGTCGGCAGGGTCGATCTCGATCTGCTCGACCGCGCCCTCCCGGCGCAGCTCGATGACCGGCCGGAGGCAATGCCACGGATCGTCGAGGAAGAGCGAGCCCTCCGTCCCGATCACCTCGAGCTCGTCGCGCTCGGGAAGGGACGTGCCGCAGTCGAAGAGCGCGGCGACGTCGCCCGGGAAGCTCAGCGCTCCGGCGAAGACCCAGTCGGTTCCCGTCGGGCCGACGACCTGCCGGCCGAAGACGGTGGTCGGCTCACCGGCCAGGAGACGCGAGCCACTGACGCAGTAGCAGCCGACGTCCATCAGGCTCCCGCCGTCGACATCGGTGCGGAGCCGGATGTCGTCCGGGTCGTACAGGGAGTAGCTGAAAGCCGAGCGGATCACGCGCAGCTCTCCGACCGCGCCGCCCGCGACGAGCTCCGCGAGCCGGCGTGTCTGCGGGTTGTGGCGGTACATGAACGCTTCCATGAGCAGGCGCCCCGTGCGAGCGGCGGCATCGAAGGCCCGCTCGACCTCGTCCGGCCGGCGGTCGAGCGGCTTCTCGCAGAGCACGTGCTTGCCGGCCTCGACCGAGCAGATCGACCAGTCGACGTGCATCGTGTTCGGCAGCGAGATGTAGACCGCCTCCACGTCCGCGTCGCCGAGCAGCGCCTCGTAGGAGCCGTAGGCGCGCTCGATCCCCCACTCCCGTGCGTACCGCTGGGCGCGGCTCGGGTCGCGGCTGGCGACGGCGACCAGCTCGACCTTGTCCGACGCGTGGGCACCGGGGATGACCTTCCGGTTGATGTCGGCGGTCGAGATGATCCCCCAGCGGACGGGCATCGGCGACCGCTAGCCCCAGGACGGCTCGGTCATCGGCCGCAGGGCCGTCTCGAGGATGCGGAGCCTGCGCGGCCGGGTGACGACGAAGACCACGAGCTCGGCGACGTCCTCGGCCGTCATCATCCCGGCCAGCACTTCGGGCCGACGCCCGTACCCGTCGGCGAGGGCGAACTCCGTGGCCACTCCGCCCGGGCAGACATTCGTGCAGCGCACGCCGCGCTCGCGCAGCTCGTGATCCAGGGCGCGGGTCAGCCCGACCTGTCCGAACTTCGACGCGCAGTAGACCGCCTCGCCGGGCAGTCCGCGCCGGCCGGCCTCTGACGCAAGCGTGACGATGTCGGCTTCCCCGGACTCGAGCAGATGGGGAAGCGCCGCCCTGATCGTGTAGATCGTCCCCTTCAGGTTCACGTCGATCATCTCGTCGATGTGCTCGAGCGATGTCTCCACGAGCGAGTGGTACGAGCCGACGCCCGCGTTGGCGACGACGATGTCCAGCCGGCCGAAGCGCTCCACCGTCTCGCGTGACCGCGTCCTCGACCCGCGGCAGCTCGCGGACGTCGCACGCGAGGCCGAGCGCGTCCGGCAGCCCGAGCTCGTCCCCGCGGCGCGACACGAGGCCGAGCTTGACTCCTTCGGCCGACAGGGCGCGCGCGGTCGCCGCACCGATGCCGCTGCTGGCGCCCGTGATGAACGCCACCTTTCCCTTGAGACTCGCCGTCATGTCCCCTCCAACGCTCGTAGGGCCGGGTACAGAGCTCGAAATCGAGCGTAACCCTCGTCGTAGGCAGGCGCCCACGCGGGCTCCGGCTCGATCGTCTCGCGCACCCGCACGGACGCGGTGACGGCCGCCTGCGGGTCGGCGAAGACGCCGGCCGCGCACCCCGCGAGCAGCGCGGCGCCGTAGGCCGAGCCTTCCTCGACGCGTGTCAGCTCGAGCGGGATCCCGAGCACTGACGCGACGATCCGGAGCCACGTGCGGCTGCGGGCTCCGCCTCCGGACGACCCGCGCCGCGCGCGGGCTCGACGCCGAGCGCGCGCAGCAGCTCGAGCGAGTCGCGCAGGCCGTAGGCGACGCCCTCGAGCACGGAGCGGACGAGCGCGCCGCGGTCGTGGCGGAGCGAGAGGCCTGCGAACGCCCCGCGGGCGTCCGGGTCCGCGTGCGGCGTCCGCTCGCCCTGGAGGTACGGGAGAAAGAGGAGCCCTTCCGCGCCGGGCTCCCAGGCTCCGCCTCCGCGACGAGGGCGTCGTACCCGGCGCCGGGCGCGAACGCGTCGCGGAACCACCGCAGCGCGCCGGCCGCGTTCAGCATCACGCCCATCGCCTCCCAGAGACCGGGGACGGCGTGGCAGAACGCGTGCACGCGGGCCTGCGGGATCGGCGCGGAACTCGGCGAGCGCGGCGAAGACGACGCCCGACGTGCCGAGCACGACCGAGAGCGTGCCCGGCTCCACCGCGCCCACGCCGAGCGCCGCCGCCTGCTGGTCTCCCGCGCCCGCGATCTCCGGCGACTCGTGCACGGGCGGGAGCCATTCGCCCGGGATCGTCGAGCGCGTCTGCAGACCTCCTCGCGACCAGCGCCGGCCGGCGACGTCGAAGAGCAGCGTGCCCGACGCGTCGGCGACGTCGGTCGCGTGCTCGCCGGTGAGGCGCAGCCGGACGTAGTCCTTGGGCAGCAGGATGTGGCGGATCCGGGCGTAGACGTCCGGCTCGTGCCGGCGCAGCCACAGCAGCTTCGGCGCGGTGAAGCCCGGAAGCGCACGGTTGCCCGTCAGCGCGATCAGCCGCTCGAGCCCGACGAGCTCCTCGATCTCGGCGCACTCGGCGCCGTGCGCTGGTCGTTCCAGAGGATCGCCGGCCGAAGCACGCGATCCGCCTTCGTCGAGGCAGACGAGGCCGTGCATCTGGCCCGAGAGCCCGACGCCGGCCGGCTCGACGCCGAGCGCCGCCAGCGCCTTCTCGCTCGCCCGCCACCAGTCCTCGGGATCCTGCTCCGCCCAGCCCGGCTGCGGCGTCGAGAGCGGGTAGCTCTCCTCGGCCGTGGCGACCACGTCGCCCGTCGGCGTGATCGCGAGCGCCTTGACGCCGGTCGTCCCGACGTCGAGCCCGACGAGGTGCTCCACGTACTCGCCGCCGAGGGCGGCGTAGACGATCTCGTACGCGCGCACGGCGTCCTTGCGCATGCTGCGCCTCGCGGAGCGCCTGGTCGTCGATCCTCGCCGCCACCGAGTCGATGAAGCGCCACTGGAGCACGCTCCGGCGCACGGCCGCGACCGCGTCCTCGGTGTACGGGTAGAGATCGAAGCCGAGGCGCTCGCCGTCGTCGCCGTAGCCGGCGCGGCGCAGCTCGACGGCGAGCTCGAGCGTCTCCATGAACGCCGTGGCGCCGACCATGTTGTCGTCGTCGAAGGTGCCCCAGCCGGAGTTGGCGTGCTGGTGGCCGAGCAGCCCCTCGGCGTCGAGCAGCGCCGCGTACTCGGCGAGGTTCTCGCCGTTCATGATCAGGTGCTGCCAGTCCATGTTGACCTTGACGTTGTCGACGCCCTGGGCGCGCAGCTTGTGGATCACGTGCAGCGTCATGCCGATGTTGCGCATGAGGATCTTCATCGCCGGCTCGGAGTTCTTGTGCTCGAGGAAGAGCGAGCACGCCGTGCTCCTCGCACTGCGCCGCGGCCTGGCCGATGCCGTCGATGAACCACGCCCAGCTCTCGCGGTACGGCGTCTGGAACGGGTAGTTGTAGCCCTCGATCCCCGGCCAGACGATGAAGTGCGCGCCGAGCGCGGCCGGCGAAGTCGGCGCGTCGACGGCGATGCCGCAGCGCCTCGGCGCGCGTCGCCGCGATCCGGGTTGAGCGAGGCCGCCGCGCCCGAAGCGCGGGTCGAGGTGCAGGCCGCCGGCGAGGCAGTAGATGCCGTGACCGCCGAGCGCCTCGCGCACCTCGTCGAGGTTCTCCTCGCGAGAGCTCCTGCGGGTAGTGGAACTCGTAGCCGTCGATCAGGTCGCCGAGGCCCTCGACCGCGCGTCGCACCCGCTGGGCCGTCGTCTCGCCTGCGTGCTCGGGCTGGTAGCCGCCCGGGCACGAAGCGCGTGACCATCGGCCCGAACGCCCAGATGCCGAGACTCGTCTTCATCGCACCGCGTCCGGCGGCTGCGAGCCCCGGCGCGCGACCGCGTCGATCGTCACGAACAGGAGCAGGATCGCGGCCTCGACGATGAGCTTCGTGTACGGCGGCTGGCCGGTCAGGTCGAGCCCGTTGGCGACGCTGCCGATCACGAGCGCGCCGAGCAGCGCCGACCAGACGGTGCCGCGACCACCGAAGAGGCTCGTGCCGCCGATGACCGCGGCCGCGATCGCCTCAAGCGTCACCGGCCCGGGATCGATCGCCAGGCTCGCGGCCTGCAGGCGCGAGGTCTGCAACAGGCCGGCGACCGCGGCCAGGAGCGAGCACAGCATGAAGACCGCGATCCGGATCTGGGTGACGTTGATGCCGGCCCGCCGCGCGGCCTCCGGGCTTCCGCCGATCGCGTAGATGTAGCGCCCGAAGCGCGTCCGGGTGGTCAACCACGAGAAGAACACGACGAGGCCGAGCAGGATCACGCCGACGAGCGGGACGCCGGGGTTCGTGTAGATGCTCTTGCCGAACACCCAGAACGAGTTCAGGTTGCCGTTGAGGACGGCCACCGCGAACAGCGCGAACGCCGCGACGAGGCCGGTCCGGACACCGACGACGACGAGCGGCTCAGCGGGAAGCCCGGCTCGGCGGCGGCGAATTTGCTTCTGGAAGTGGGTGAGCGCGTAGATCGCCGCAGCGGCGATCGCGAGGATCCACCCCCAGGCGGCGGGGAGGGTCGAGGTGGCGATCGAATCGATCTGACTGTTGTAGACGTTGATGGTGCCGGTCGTGCCGAGAACGTACTGCTCGACGCCCTGCCACAGGAGGAGGCCGGCGAGCGTGACGACGAACGACGGCACGCCGATGACCGCGAACCAGAAACCCTGGAAGACGCCGATCGCCGCACCCACGACGAGCATCAGCAGGAGAGCCCAGTACCAGGACCAGCTGTGGTTCACGAGGAAGTCCGCCAGGATGGCCGAGCAGAGGATGGAGACAGCGCCGACCGAAAGGTCGATCTCGCTGAGCAGCAGCACGAGGACGATGCCGATCGCGAGCGTGCCCGTGACCCCGATCTGGAGGACGAGGTTCGAGAGATTGCGCGCCGACAGGTACGTGGGCTCCTTGACCTCGAAGTACGTCCAGATCGCAAGCAGGCCCACGATCGCCGGCAACGATCCGAGCTCACCCTGCCTGACCCGGGTCCACGTGTAGTCGACGAACGCGTGCCCCGCCTGTCGTAGGCCACCCGCCTTCGCCGCCTCGGCCGCGGCGTCCAGTGCACTCTCCTGGGGGGCCTGCGCCGGCTTCATGCGGACGCTGCCTCGGCTCGGGCGCCCGTGATCGCCGCCACGACCTCCTCGGGCGTCGTCTCGGCGTGCCTGAAGGTCGCCGCCCGCCGCCCGAGGCGGAGGACGATGATCCGGTCCGACACCTCGAACACCTCGTGCAGGTTGTGCGTGATCACGACGACGCCCAGACCCTGCTCGCGCAGGCGCTTGACCAGGGTCAGCACCTGGGCCGTCTGGGCAACGCCGAGCGCCGCTGTCGGCTCGTCCAGGATGACGACCTTCGCACTCCACATGACGGCCCGGGAGATCGCGACCGACTGCCGTTGGCCCCCCGAGAGCGTGGCAACCGTTTGGCGCACGCTCCTGACGGTGGTCACCTGGAGGTCGCTCAGCACGTCGAGCGAGCGCTTCTCCATCTCGAGCTCCTGGAGCGGCCCGATCCCGCGAGGGTGCGCCTCCTCGCGCCCGAGGAACATGTTCGCGACGACGTCGAGGTTGTCGCAGAGCGCGAGATCCTGGTAGACGGTCGCGATCCCGAGCCGGGTTGCGTCGCCCGGGGTGTGGATCTTCACTTCCTGGCCGTCGATGAAGATCGTGCCCTGGTCGGCGGAGGTGTGCCCCCGAGATGCACTTGATCAGCGTCGACTTGCCGGCGCCGTTGTCGCCGACGAGCGCGACGACCTCGGCCGGGTAGACCTCGAAGTCGACGTCCGTCAGCGCCTGCACGGCGCCGAAGCTCTTCGAGACCCCCTTCAGCTCGAGGATCGGAGTGCGAGGAGGCGAGGGGGCGGCGACCGTGTCGCCGCCCCCTACGCGTGTGGCGTCTACCGCCAGCGTCTGCTCCCTACTTGCAGATGCTGATCTTCGGCAGGCCCTTGCAGACCTTCGCGACGCTGCCGTACTGGCTCTTGATCCAGCCGTTCGCCACGAGGCGCGAGACGTTCGCCTTGTCGATCGGCACGACGGGGCCGTACCAGGCCGGCACGCTTCGGCCGGCGGCCTTGATCGTCCCGTTGATGCCCGCGAGGTGCTTCGTCCTCCCCTGGAGCATCTGGGCCGCCAGCGCCGCGGCTTCCGTCGCCTGCAGGCGGATGTCCTTGAACGCGGTCACGCCCTGGTAGCCGAGGATCACGTTCTGGATACCCTCGAGCGACGCGTCCTGGCCGGTGGTCGGCACCTTGCCCTGGAGGTTCTGCGCCTTGAGGGCGGCGATGATGCCGCCGGACATGCCGTCGTTCGCAGAGACGAAGCCCTGGACGTTGTTGTTTGCCTTGGTGAGGATCTGCTCCGCCTCACGCTGAGCGGTCGGCGGATCCCAGCCGGGCGTCCACTGCTCCGCCACCTTGACCCTCGCGCCCGACTTGAACAGCGGGTCGAGCACCTTGTGGATGCCCTGGTTCACGAAGTGGCCATTCGCGTCGGTCGTCGCGCCGTTGATGATCGCGAGCCGGTCGCCCTTCTTCGTGTGGCTTTTCATCCAGCCTGCCTCGACCTGGCCGACCGTGACGCTGTTGAATGACGGATAGGCGTCCATCCAGCCGTTGATCAGGCGGTCGTACGCGATGATCTTCACGCCCTGCGCGTGCGCCTTCTTCGCGACGGCGCCGAACGCCTTGCCGTCGATCGACGCGACGATGAGCACCTTCGCGCCCTTCGCGAGCTCGGCCTCGGCCTGGCTCGTCTGCGTCGTCGGCTTGTTGAGCGCGTTGAGGCTGTCGACCTGAACGTTGGGGATCAGCTTCTTCAGCTGAGCGGTGACGATCGGCCTGTCGTTGCCTTCCCAGCGCGGCGTGACGTTCTCCGGCCAGAGCAGCGCGACAATCGGCCCGGCCTTGGTCTTCTCACTCCGCGCGGACGCACTGGCCGCGACGACGGCGAGAACGGCCCCAAGGATGACTAGCGGGACCAAGATTCGCTTCATGTGACCCTCCTGAAACGTTGCGACCGGGGGGGATCCCGGTCTGGTGGCGGGGCTGGACCCGGCGAAGATCCTACTGCTTTCTTCGTTAGGGTCATGCGAAGAGCACCTAGACCCGCCGCTCGAAACTACTGAGCGGTGTCCCACCGAGGCGGCGAGTGCGTTGTCAGGCCGGGCGCGGCATGCGAAGCTCGCCCATCAGCAGCTTCGCCGCAGTGTTCGAGGTGCCGGACCGCGAGGAGAGCCCAGCGGCCGGCTTCACACCGTGGGGGCGCATCGCCGCCGCGGCGACGCTGGTCATCGGCGCCGCCTGCCAGGTGGTCGCATTTCTCGCGATCCCCCAGTTCGCCTCGACGACCGACCGCCTCCAGTGGATCGCCGACAACGAGGCGCAGGCGAACCTGTCGAAGACCTTCGACGTGCTCGCGATGCCGTTCCTGCTCGGCGGCGTGCTCGTCTACGTGCTGCTCTCCCGGCGCCGCTCGCCGCGGCTCGCCTACGCGGGCGGGATCCTGCTCGGCTGCGGGCTCGTCGGGCTCGCGATGGTGAACGGCACCGAGGTGCTCGAGTTCGCGCTCGCCCAGGACGGGCGCTTCCGGATCGCGGCGCTCGCGGACGTCGCCGACAACATCTCGACCGCGCCGGCGATCGCGCTGTTCGTGCTCTTCATCCCCGGCCTGTTCTTCGGGCTGCTGCTCACGACGGTGGCGCTCTGGCGGTCGCGCGCCGTCCCGCGCGGCGCGGTCGCCCTGCTGCCCGTCTTCTTCGTCACCGACGTCATCCTCCAGCTCGGCGACATCGCGCACGTCATCGCGCTCGTCGCGGCTCCTGGTTTGCGCGGGCGATCCTGACCGCTCCGCCGCGCCTGAACCGTTCCTGAACATCGGTTGGCGCGACATCGCGCGAACGCGATATCTTTTGTGTGGATATGCACAGGCGCGCGCTTCTCGGTGTGATCGCGGCGTCGGCGGCGCTCGTCGCCGCCTCGGCCGTCGCCGCAGCGCACGGGACGCTGACGGCGAGCCCGTCCACGGTGCAGCGCGGCGCGAAGGTGACGTTCAGGGGCGGCACGTGCTCGGCCGGCTCGACGGCGATCCTGCTCTCGAAGCTGTTCCCCGGCCACGCCTACGGCGTCGGCGCGCTCAACGCAAAGGTTGGGTCGAACGGACGCTTCTCGCAGGCCTTCGCCGTTCCGACCACCGTCGCGGACGGGAACTACAGCGTCACCGCCCGCTGCGGCGGCGGCAACCTCGGCGTCGTCGCGCACGTTCGGGTGCGGGGCGGCGTGTTCGTCACGCTGACCGCGGCGCCGGCGGTCGTGCACCGCGGCGGCACGATCACGATAAAGGGCGGCATCTGCACTGCGAACAGCCAAGCGATCCTGCTCTCGAAGCTCTTCCCCGGCCACGCGTACGGCATCGGGACGCTCACGGCGACGACGGGCGCGAACGGCCGCTTCTCGCGGACGTACGTCGTGCCGAGCTCGAAGGCGCCCGGCAGCTACACCATCACCGCCCGCTGCGGCGGCGCCAACCTCGGCGTCATCGCCCGCGTTCGCGTCAGC